>CBIHRS010000053.1:0-32026 GCA_966212505.1 uncultured bacterium | reverse complement strand
GAGCTCGAGAAGTTGATCGTCATCGAGCGCAGCGCGATCGCCTCGCCATGGCGGTCGTGCGGCGTCAGGTGGTGCAGGGTCGACATGATCATCGGCTGCACCGCGCCCAGCGCCATCCCCAGCAGCACCGCGCAGGCCCCCATCAGCCACGGTGAGCGCAGCATCGGATAGGCCGCGAACAGCACGCCGGTGACCAGCATCGCGGTGCGCAGCACCTGCACCTCGTTCATGCGGTGCGCCAGCAGCGGGATCAGCAGGCGCACGCCGCTGACCGACAACGCGAACACGCCCAGCACGAAGCCGATGGTCGAGGCGCTGAAGCCGCGCTCATGGCCGAGGATGGGGATCGCGAAGCTGTGCACGTCCCAGCAGGTGGAGAGCAGCCAATTCACGAGCATCAGCCGCTGCAGCCCCGGCGTGCGCCACAGATCCCAGGCAGCGCCGCGCGCCGTGCCCGCTGGGGCGGCATGGGCCTCATGCGGCACGAGGCGCGAGAAGCCCAGGCTGACCAGCGGCAGCAGCAACATGAAGCCGAAGGCCGCCGAGAACCCGGAGGCATCGATCAGCAGCCCCGCCGCCACCGGACCGATCAGGTTGGCGAGCGATGGCGCCAGGCCCAGCCAGCTGAAGATGCGCATGCGCATCGTGCTGTCGGCAGCGCTGCGTCCGGCAGTGCGCTGGATCGCGATCAGTCCCACGTTGGCCCCGCCACCGCTCAGGCAGGCCGCGGCACACAACACGACCAGCTCCAGCGGCCCGTGCAGCCAGGTGGCCAGCAATGCCAGCAGCGCGCCACCCGCAGAGAGTACGGCGGCCAGACGCACCGGCCGGTGGTAGCCGTAGCGATCGGCGAGGCGGCCGGCAGGCAGCGCCAACAGCACCGGCGCCGCGGCGAACAAGGCCATCAACAGGCCGACGGTCCAGGCGCTGTAGCCCTGGCGCAGCGCCTGCAGCGGCACCGCCATCCGGGTGCCGGCCATGGCGCCATGCAGGCCGATCTGGCCGACGATGAACGCGAGCAGCGTGCGCGATTGCAGGGTGTGGGCGGTGGTTGGCGCTGGCCCGGCTTCAGACACCCGGCGCCTCCCCGTCCTCGTCGTCGGCCGTATCGGCCAGGCCGGGCAGCAGGTTCTGCACCTGCGCCTCGGGCAGGGTTTCGACCCCCTTCAGGCGCCGCGCCATCTGGCGCGTGCGGACCTCGGCCGCATCGATCGTGCTGGTGGCCTCGGCCAGCTTCTTCTTGGTCTTGGCCAGCACGTCGCCGAACTTCTGGAATTCGGTCTTCACCGCGCCCAGCACCTCCCACACCTCGGCCGAGCGCTTCTCCAGCGCCAGCGTGCGGAAGCCCATCTGCAGGCTCGACAAGGTGGCCAGCAGCGTCGTCGGTCCGGCCAGCGTGATGCGGTGCTCGCGCTGCAGCAGCTCCACCAGCCCCGGCCGGCGCAGCGCCTCGGCATACAGGCCTTCGGTCGGCACGAAGAGGATCGCGAAATCGGTGGTGTGCGGCGCGGCGATGTACTTCTCGCGGATGGTGCGGGCCTCGATCTTCAGCCGGGTCTCGATCGCCTTGGCCGCCGCCTCCACGCCCGGCGCATCGCAGCGCTCCTGCGCCTCGATCAGGCGCTCGTAGTCCTCGCGCGGGAACTTGGCATCGATCGGCAGCCACACCGGCGCGCCGTCGTCGCGCCGGCCCGGCAGGCGGATCGCGTACTCCACGCGGGCGCCGGTACCCGGCACCGTCTCGACGTTGGAGGCGTATTGCTCCGGGGTCAGCGCTTGCTCGAGCAGGCCGGCCAGCTGCACCTCGCCATAGATGCCGCGCGTCTTCACGTTGGTCAGCACGCGGTTCAGCGAGCCGACGTCGCGCGCCAGGGTCTGCATCTCGCCCAGGCCCTTGTGCACCTGCTCCAGCCGGTCGGCCACCTGCTTGAAGCTTTCGCCCAGGCGCTGCTCCAGCGTGGCATGCAGCTTCTCGTCGACCGTGGCGCGCATCTGCTCGAGCTTCTGCTCGTTGCCCGCCTGCAGCGCCGCGAGTTTCTGCTCGACGGCTGTGCGCACCTCGCCGAGCCGGCGTTCATTGGCCTCGGCCAGCGCGCTCAGTTGCTGGTTCAGGGTGTCGGAGAAGCGCTTCAGCGCAATGTCCTGCGCATCGCGCGCGGCGTGGGTCTGCTGGGCCAGGCCTTGCTGGAACAGGCTCAACGCCTGGCTAAGTTCCTGGCGGGTGCTCTGTGCGCTCGATTGAACATCGGCCCGCAAGCCGCGCTCGAGGCGTTCGGCATCATCGCGCAGCGGCTGCTGCAGCGCCTGCATCAGCGTTCGCGCCGCCGTTTCATCGGGCCGGCACAGCGCCAGCCAACACAACAATCCGAGATTCAGCAGGAGTAGCGCAACGACCAACCACAGTGTCATGCGCCGATTGTCGCAGCCCTCGAGAAACCGGGCCGCCCATGCGGCGCCCCGCGATCGGGGCGCCGCTCACATCAGATCTACGTCTCTTTCAGGTCCAGCCGCTCTTTAGCCGGCCTTGCGACGGCGATAGAGCGAGCCCACCACGCCCAGGCCGGCGAGCAGCAGCGCATAGCTTTCGGGTTCCGGCACTGCGGCGACCGTCGAGCTGATGCTGTAGAAGCCGCCCTGGCTGCCGGTGGCATTGCCGGTGATCTCGTAGTAGTAGCTGCCGGCGCCCAGCGACAGGAAGCTGTGCCAGGTGCTGCCGGTGGTGCCGTCGAAGCTGTACTGGCCGACCAGCGTGTTGCTGCCACCGCTGCCTTCCTGGAACAGCTTGACCACGCCGTTGTCGATACCGAGCACGTTGGTCAGGTTGTTCGCGACTGTGGTGCTGGACAGGTTCGACGAACCCGGGATGCTGAACTTGATGAAGTCATCGAACGCACCCGGATCCGCGAGCACGGCGCCCAGTTCGAGGCTGTCGTGGTTGCCCCACAGGATCGTCGTGGCGTTGGCATTGATGGCCAACACGCTGACGGCAGCTGCCGCCAACAGGGAAAGTTTCATTGCTTGCTCCTGATCAGTTTGAGTGGACCGGAACGGCCCGAAGCCTCGAGGGCAATAGCTGTGCCCAACTGATCAGGGTGTGCCGCCCATTCCGGCCGCCGAGGTACGGGGGAAGGAAAACTGCCGTCGCGACCAGGCGGAGCACCGCGAAATTACCGGGCACAGCGTAAAAACTGCCCGCAGAATGTGTAGACCGCCCTTGTTTTCGTACGAGCAGTCAGGAGGAAGCCAGCAATCCAGCCAGGATCAAAGCCATGCGAGCCGTGGCGCCCCTGTGCGCCTGGGCGAAGTGCAACGCATGCTGGGCAATCGCTTCACGCTCGCCGGCATTGCGCACCAGCGCCAAAGCGCGGCTCACCGCAGCACTTAGGTCAGCCACCCTCAACGCGGCCCCGGCCGCTTCGGCCAGCGCAGCGGCCTCCGCGAAATTGAACGTGTGCGGCCCCATCAGCAGAGGGCAACCGCAGGCCGCGGCCTCGATCAGGTTCTGCCCGCCGAGCGGCGCGAAGCTGCCGCCCAGCAGCGCAACGTCCGCCAGCCCGTAGTACAGCGGCATCTCGCCCATCGAGTCGCCCAGCCACACATCGGCAGCCCAGGCACTGCCCGGCACTGCCTCCGTCCACTCGCTTCGGCGCGCGAGCGTGAAGCCCGCCTGCCGCACGAGGCTGGCGACCTCGTCGAAACGCTGCGGATGCCGAGGCACCAGCACCAGCAACGGCCGGGGCATGGGTTCTCGCGCCCAAGCCGCAAGCAAGGGCGCCTCTTCGCCTTCGCGGGTTACCGCCGCCAGCACCACCGGCCGCGCCGAAGCCTGGCGCCAGGCTCGCCCTCTGGCCAGCAGTTCCGGCGAGGGTGCCATGTCGAACTTGAGGTTGCCGCAGACCTCCACCTGCGCGGCGCCCATGCGGCGCAGGCGCTGGGCATCGGCCTCGCTTTGCGCAAGCACCGCACGGAGGCTTTGCGCCGCCGGCTTCATCAGCCCTTCCATCGCGAGGCCGCGGCGCAGGCTGCGCTCGCTCAGGCGGGCATTGGCCAGCACCATCGGCACGCCGGCCGCCGCAGCGCAACGCGTCAGGTTGGGCCAGACCTCGGTCTCCATCAGCACGCCCAAGGCCGGCCGATGGCGCCGCAGGAAGCGGCCGACGGCCCCCGGTGTGTCATAGGGCAGCCAGGCCTGGATGTCACCCTCGCGCAGCAGGGCCTGGCCGGCCGTGCGGCCGGTGGCGGTGCTGTGCGTGAGCACCAGCCGCAGCCCCGGCCGCGCCGCCCGCAGCGCCTCGATCAACGGAGCGGCCGCGCGCGTTTCGCCGAGCGACACGGCATGCAGCCACAGTGCGCCGGGCTGCGGCGCCGGCCCGGCATAGAAACCCAGCCGTTCACCCATCGCTTCACGGTAGCCGGGCTCCTTGCGCCCGCGCCACCACAGGCGAGCGAGATAGGCGGGCGTGAGCAGGCGCAGCAGCGCCGAATACAGCGCGCGCTGCACCACGCCGCCGCTCATGCTGCGCGGCGATGCGTCAGTGGGCAGCGGCAGCGAACTGGGCATCCGGCTTCACGGCGCGCAGCGCGTTCATGAAGTCCGCCTCGATGCGATGCAGCGCCTCGGGCGTCTGCCCTTCGAAACGCAGCACCAGCACCGGCGTGGTGTTGGAGGCACGGACCAGCCCGAAGCCATCGGGGTATTCGGCCCGCAGGCCATCGATCGTGATGATGTCGGTGGCGCCGGGGAACTTGGCGGTGGCGCGCAGCTTCTCCATCACCGCATGCGGCTCGCCCTCCTTGCACGGCACGTTGAGCTCGGGCGTGCTGAAGCTGGTGGGCAGCGCGTTGAGCACCGCGCTCGGATCGGCGCTGCGGCTCAGGATCTCGAGCAGGCGGGCCGCCGTGTAGGTGGCGTCGTCGAAGCCGTACCAGCGTTCGGCAAAGAAGATGTGGCCGCTCATCTCGCCGGCGATCGGCGCCCCGGTTTCCTTCAGCTTGGCCTTCACCAGCGAGTGACCGGTCTTCCACATCAGCGGCGCGCCGCCGGCCTTCTTGACCTCCTCGGCCAGGCGCTGCGTGCACTTGACGTCGTAGATGATGGTGGCGCCCGGCTTGCGGGTGAGGATGTCCTTGGCGAACAGCATCAGCTGCCGGTCGGGATAGATGATCTGGCCGTCCTTGGTGACGACGCCGAGGCGGTCGCCGTCGCCGTCGAAGGCCAGGCCGATCTCGGCATCGGTTTCCTTCACGGTGCGGATCAGGTCGGCCAGGTTCTCGGGCTTGGACGGATCGGGGTGATGGTTGGGAAAGTCGCCGTCGACCTCGCTGTAGAGCTCGCGCACCTCGCAGCCCAGCGCCCGCAGGATGCCCGGGGCCGAAGCACCCGGAATGCCGTTGCCCGAGTCGACCACGATCTTCATCTTGCGGGCCAGCTTGCAGTCGCCGGCGATGCGCTGGGTGTACTCGGGCACGATGTCGGCCTGCGTGACCTTGCCGGCGCCCTGGGCGTAGTCTTCCGCCTCGATGCGGCGGCGCAGGCCCTGGATCTCGTCGCCGTAGATCGCACGGCCGGCCAGCACCATCTTGAAGCCGTTGTAGTCCTTCGGGTTGTGGCTGCCGGTGACCTGGATGCACGAATGGCAGCCGATGTCCTCGCGCGTGGCCGCGGCGTAGTACGACATCGGCGTGGTCACCGCGCCGAGCTCCAGCACGTTGATGCCGGTCGAGACCAGCCCGCGGATCAGCGCGGCGACGAGCGAGGGGCCCGACAGGCGGCCATCGCGCCCCACGGCCACGGCGCGCTCGCCCACCTTGAGCGCCTCGGTACCGAAGGCGCGGCCCAGGTGTTCTGCAAAGGCCTCGTCGATGGATTGACCGACGATGCCGCGGATGTCATAGGCCTTGAAGGCCGAAGCTTGCACTTGCATGGTGGATGTCCTGCAATCCCTGTGAATGAATGGGCGCGATTGTGGCCGATCGTTCAGCCCGCGGCACCGGCGCCATCGTTGCGGCGCGCCTTCCATGCCCCCAGCAGGATCACCAGGCCCGGGATCATGATCATGGCCCAGATGATGTGGCTCAGGTGCTTCTGCACGAAGGGGATGTTGCCGAACAGGTAGCCGGTGAGCGTGACGCTGAACACCCACAGCGTGCCGCCGCTCACGTCGTAGAGCGTGAAGCGCGAGCGTGTCATCTGCGCCACGCCGGCGACGAAGGGCGCGAAGGTGCGCAGGAACGGCATGAAGCGCGCCAGCACGATGGTGATGCCGCCGCGCCGCTCGTAGAACGCATGGGCCTGCTCGAAAGCCCGCTTGTTGAACCAGCGCGACTGCTCCCAGCCGAACACCCGCGGCCCGAGCCAGCGGCCGATCGTGTAGTTGCTCTGGTTGCCCGCCACCGCCGCCAGCGTCATCAGCCCCAGCGACACCGGCAGGCTCATCATGCCGACGCCGCACATCGCGCCCACCACGAACAGCAGCGAATCGCCCGGCAGGAAAGGCATGACCACCACGCCGGTCTCGATGAAGATGATCGCGAACAGCAGCGCGTAGACCCAGGCGCCGTAGGCGAGCACGAAGTCGCGCAGGTGCACGTCGACGTGGAAGACGAAGTCGATCAGGAACTGGAGGATGTCCATGGGGAGCGCATTATCAGTGCGCGCCCGCAGCGGCTGTCGTGCGGTCGACAGCGGCGCTGGGTTTGACCGCTGGCGGCAGCGGCGCAGGCTTTCCACACTCGGCGCATGTCGTCTGGAGGAGATCTTCGATGCAGCGTCGAACCCTGTTGAAGGCCGGCGCCGGCAGTTGCGCCCTGGGAGCGCTGCCGCGCGCGATGGCCAACGAGCCGCCGGTGGCTGACCACGAGGTGGTGTTCGGCCAGAGCGCGGTGCTCAGCGGCCCGTTGAGCGAGCCGGTGAAGCTGGTCGTGGGCGGCGCGATGCTGGCGCTGCAGCAGGCCAACGCGCAGGGCGGCGTGGCCGGGCGGCAGGTGCGGCTGGTCACGCTGGACGACCAGCTCAAGCCCGAGCTCGCGGTGGCCAACTACCGGCGGCTGCTGGAGGAGCAGCAGGTGCTGGGCTTCTTCGGCAGCGTCGGCTCGGGGCCGACCGCCGCCGCGGCGCCGGCGCTGCAGGCCAGCGGCGCGCCGCTGATCGCGCCCTATGCGGTGGCCGACTCGGTGCGCGACAAGACCGGCGGCCTCGCCTACTTCATCCGCGCCGGCTATGGCCGCGAGGTGGAGGCGCTGGTGCAGCAGATGAGCACCATCGGCCTCAGCCGCATCGGCATCGCCTACCTCGACAACCCCGGTGGCCTCGAGGTGCTGGAGCGGCTGAAGCATGAGCTCGGCCAGCGCAAGCTCACGCTCGCGGCCGCCGCGCCGGTGGCCAACGACGGCAAGAACGCCGCCGCGGCCGGCAAGGCCCTGGCAGCCGCGGCACCGCAGGCGGTGATCCTGTTCCTCGCCGGCTCGCTGTGCGCCGACGTGATGCAAGCGGTATGGCGCGAAGGCGGCTCGGCCAGCTTCTACGGCATGTCCATCGTGCGCGGCGAGGCGGTGGCGCAGAAGCTGGGCGACCGCATCCGCGGCCTCGCGATCTCGCAGACCATGCCCTATCCGTGGAATGCGGCCGACCCCTCGCTGCGCGAATACCTGGCGCTGTGCGAGAAGGCCCAACTGCCGGTGGGCTACAACTCGCTCGAGGGCTTTCTGTCGGCGCGCGTGCTGCTCGAGGCGCTCAAACGCGCGGGCCGCGACCTGAGCCGCGCCAGGCTGCACGCCGTGATGAAGACGCTGAAGCTGCGCCTGGCGGGTATGGACATCGACTTCAGCGGCGGCCGGCCCACCGGCTCGCGCTTCATCGAGCTGGTACACGTCACGCCGGCGGGCCGCTTCGTCAGGTAGCGCCTCCGTAGAATCCGGCGGATGAATGCTGTTGTCGACGCGCCCGCCCGCCGCCCGATCCGCGAACTGCCCGACGAGCTGATCAGCCAGATCGCCGCCGGCGAGGTCGTCGAGCGGCCGGCCTCGGTGGTGCGCGAGCTGGTCGACAACGCGCTCGATGCCGGCGCGCGCCAGATCAACGTCAAGCTGATGGCCGGCGGCGTGCGCGCCATCGTCGTCGAGGACGACGGCTGCGGCATCCCGGCCGACGAGCTGCCGCTGGCGCTCAGGCGCCATGCCACCAGCAAGATCACCTCGCTGGCCGAGCTGGAGCATGTGGCGACCATGGGCTTCCGCGGCGAGGCGCTGGCCGCGATCTCGTCGGTGGCCGAGCTTTCGATCATCAGCCGCTGCGCCGATGCGCCGCATGCCCAGCGGCTCGATGCGCGCTCCGGCGAATGCAGCCCGGCCGCGCGTGCCGTGGGCACCAGCATCGAGGTGCGCGAGCTGTTCTTCAGCACGCCGGCGCGCCGCAAGTTCTTGAAGACAGATGCCACCGAGCTGGCGCATTGCCTGGAAGCCGTGCGCCGCCATGCACTGGCGCGGCCCGAGGTCGGCTTCGCGGTGTGGCATGAAGGCAAGCTGGTCGAACAATGGCGCGCAGCCGATGCCACCCAGCGCCAGCGCGACGTGCTGGGCGCCGACTTCGAGGCCGAGAGCCGGCCGCTGCAATCGCAGCACGGCCCCTTGCGCCTCTTCGGCCGCGCCGGCCTGCCCACCGCGGCCCGCTCGCGCGCCGACCAGCAATACGTCTACGTCAACGGCCGCTACGTGCGCGACAAGCTGATCGCGCATGCGGTGCGCTCGGCCTACGAAGACGTGCTGCACGGCAACCGCCAGCCGGCCTACCTGCTGCACCTCGACATCGCGCCCGAGCTGGTCGACGTGAACGTGCACCCGACCAAGATCGAGGTGCGCTTCCGCGACAGCCGCGCGGTACACCAGGCGGTGCGTCATGCAGTGGAAGCGGCGCTGGCGGTGGCACGCACGGCCGAGGCAGGCGCCGCGGAGGCCGAGGCTCCTCCCTCCTCTGCCGAGCGCCCCGTGCGCCAGATTCCCACGTGGCGCCCCGAACCGCAGGTGCAGGGCGCGCTGGCGCTGCAGCAGACGGCGACCCTCTACGCGCGGGAACAATCGGCCCCATGGCAGCCGCTGGCGCCGGCCTCGAGCCCTGCGCCGGCGAGCCGGGACGAATGGCGCCGGCCGGAGCCCGAGCCCGCCGCTCCATCGATCGCGCCCGAGCCTCCCTCGCCCACACGCGCATCGGCGCCTTCCGCCATCGCCACGTCGCCCTTGCCTTCGCATGGCGAGAGCGACTGGCCGCTAGGCCGGGCCGTCGCGCAGATCGGCGGCGTCTACATCCTGGCCGAGAACCAGCACGGCCTGGTGATCGTCGACATGCATGCGGCGCACGAGCGCATCGTCTACGAGCGGTTGAAAGCCAGCATGGCCGCGGCGGACATCGAATCGCAGCCGCTGCTGATCCCGATGACCTTCGCCGCCACGCCGGCCGAGGTGGCCACCGCCGAGGCCCAGCACGCCACGCTGCTGCAGCTGGGGCTCGACGTGGCGCCGCTATCGCCCGGCGTGCTCGCGGTGCGCGCCAAGCCGGCGGCGCTGCGCGATGCCGACCCGGTGGAGCTTGCGCGCTCGGTGCTCGCCGAGCTGGCCGAGGTCGACGGCAGCCGCGTGGTGCAGCGCGCCCGCGATGAGGTGCTGGCCACGATGGCCTGCCACGGCGCAGTGCGCGCCAACCGCCAGCTCACCCTCGCGGAGATGAACGCGCTGCTGCGCGACATGGAGCGCACCGAGCGCGCCGACCAGTGCAACCACGGCCGGCCCACCTGGCGCCAGCTCTCGATGCGCGAGCTCGACGCGCTGTTCCTGCGCGGCCGGTGACGCGGCGCATCGCACGATGACGACCCAGGCCCGCCGCAGCACGCCGGTGGCCCGCTTCCGCCTGCGCATCTCCGTCGGCGAGCTCATCGCCATCGGCCCCGGCAAGATCGCGCTGCTCGAGGCCATCCGCGACCATCGCTCGATCACCGCGGCGGCCAAGGCGCTGGAGATGTCGTACCGCCGCGCCTGGGTGATGCTCGACGAGGTGAACAGCGCGCTCAAGCGCCCTGCGGTCGACACCGCCACCGGCGGACGTCACGGCGGCGGCAGCGTGCTGACGCCGGTGGGCGAAGAGATCATCGAGCGCTACCGCCGCATCGAGCAGGTGGCCGCGCAGGCCTGCGCCGACGACATCGAGGCGCTGGTTGCGCTGCTCGGCAAGCCGCGCGGCTCACGCGGATGAACGCGGGCGGGCCGTTCCATCGCCTGCCCCATCCGGCGCTGCGCGACATCGTCGACCGCTACTGGGGCTGGAACGGCACGCCGCATGATGCGAAGCCGTGGCTTCCGCTGATGCCCGGCCCCGGAGGCCTGGAACTGTTCTTCCACCATCGACGGCCCTTCCGCGCACAGTGGCAGCCGGAGTCTGCGCCGGTACCCCTGCCGGCTTCGCACACGGTGTGCCTGCGCTCGCGGCCCCTGCCGCTGCATGGCGATGGCGACATCGGCTTCATCGCCGTTCGCATCCGCGCCGGCTGTGCCGGCCGCCTGCTGCCGATCGCCCTGCCCGAGCTGTGCGACCAGGCTTTGCCGCTCGATGCGTTGTGGGGTGCGGCCGCAGCGGCACTCGCCGATGCGCTCGTCGACACGACCTCGCCGGACGAGCAGACGACAAGGCTGGATGAGTTCCTGCTGGCCCGCTTGCGCAACACGCCCGACCGCGACGCCCCGATACGTGCTGCCGCGGCGCGGCTCGAATGCGAGCCCCTGCGCATCGCCGCGCTGGCGCGCGAGGCCGGGCTGTCGACGCGCCAGTTCGAAACGCGTTTCCGCGCGATGACCGGCGCCACGCCTGCGCGCTTTCGCCGCCTGGCCCGCCTGCGCCGGTCGATCAAGCAACTGCTGCTCTCGCCGCACGGCGCCACGCTGGCGGCGACGATGGACGAGGCCTACTTCGATCAGGCGCAGCAGATCCGCGAGTTCCGCGAATTCACCGGCCGCACGCCGGGCGAGTTCAGGCGCGAGGCAGCCGGCGCCCGCCACTTCTACCAAGCCTCGCTGCCCGGATAGCCGGGCTTCGCATTCCTACAATCCGCGCCGCCGCGCACCGGGGAGCATCGGGCTTTCAACGAATCCTTTCGAGGAGCACACCGATGATCTACTGGGTCGAACTCCACGCCCGCCCCGGCAGGGGCGAAGAGGTTGTGAACCTGCTGCAGGGCCTGGCCCGCAGCACACGGGCCGAGCCGGGCGCGCTGGCCTACGGCATCCATCGCGTGAATGACGATGCCGACCGCATCGTGCTGTACGAGCGCTACCGCGACGACGCGTCGGCCGCCCTCCACATGGAGAGCACGCCGGTGCGGGAGGCGCTGCAGCGCTTCGACGGCCTGCTGCGCGAGCCGCCGGTGCTGCGCACGGTGCAATGGCAAGGCGGCTTCGGCATGGTCCAATCCGGGCATGACGACATCGCGTCCCAAACTGTCCCTGAAGACCGGCGCGCCGGCGCGTGACCCGCGGCGCCGTTCGGTGCGGCCCGGCGCGCCGCGGCCCCCGGGTGGCGCTCTGCCACCGCTCGAGCCCACGGAGCGCCCGCCGCGCCCGCGCAACAAGCCCGCGGAAACCGCCCCCAGCGAACCCAGGCGCACCGCCAAGCCGGGCCCCAAGGCACCGCACGGCCCCGGCAAACCGCCGGCCAAATCTTCGGGCAAACCTTTCGGCAAGCCGCCGGCCAAGGGCGCATCGCCGAAGCCGGCAGCCGGCCCGCGTCCGCGCGACGAACAGCGCCCGCCGCGCCCCCCTAGGCCAACCCCTGGTGCAGGCAGCCCGTTCCGGAACGCGCCCCCCAGCGCGCCGACCCGTGCCTCCGCGCCCGCGCCAGCGAGCGCACCGGCAGCCGCCGCCGAAGGCATCCGCCTGTCCAAGCATCTCTCCGACCAGGGCCTGGCCTCGCGCCGCGAGGCTGATGACTGGATCGACGCCGGCTGGGTCAAGGTCGACGGCAAGCCCGCCGTGCTGGGCCAGCGCGTGCTGCCGCATCAGCACATCGAGATCGACCCGGCGGCCCGCCAGGAGCAGGCGCGCCGCGTCACCATCCTGGTCAACAAGCCGATCGGCTATGTCAGCGGCCAGGCCGAAGACGGCTACGAGCCCGCGGCCGTGCTGGTCACGCCGGCCAACCACTGGAACGGCGACCCGACGCGGCAGAACTTCCACCCCGGCCATGCACGCGGCCTCGCGCCCTGCGGCCGGCTCGACATCGACTCCACCGGCCTGCTCGTGCTGACTCAGGATGGCCGCGTCGCCAAGCTGCTGATCGGCGAGGACTCCCGCGTCGAGAAGGAATACCTGGTGCGCGTGGAGCCGATGGGCCTTGGCAGCGTGAAGGACAACGCGCTGCAGCTGCTGAACCACGGCCTCGAACTCGACGGCCAACCGCTGAAGCCGGCCAAGGTGAGCTGGCAGAACGAAGACCAGCTGCGCTTCGTGCTGCGCGAGGGCAAGAAGCGGCAGATCCGCCGCATGTGCGAACTGGTCGGCCTGAAGGTGGTGGGTCTGAAGCGCGTGCGCATCGGCAGCGTCGTTCTGGGCCAGTTGCCCCTCGGGCAGTGGCGCTACCTCGGCGAGCACGAACGCTTCATCTGAGCTACCGAAGGCCGAGGCGGGTCATCTTCTTGATCAGCCCGACACGGGAGATGCCGAGGCGGCGCGCGGCTTCCGATTGGTTGCCCTGCGCGGCGGCGAGCGCATCGCGCAGCAGGCGGCGCTCGAGTTCGTTGAGCGCCGCATCGAGCGGGCCGACGCCCTCTTCCACCACGGCTGCCTCGGGGTCCGTCGGCAGCGTGGACGGGGCCTCGCCGCTGGCGAGCTGCAGCAGCGCGGCATCGACCATCTCCTGCCCGGGCAGGATCAGCGCCCCCGCCGATTCGATCACCGCCCGCAGCTCGCGCACGTTGCCGGGCCAGCGGCGCGCCGTCAGCCAGGCCAGCGCATCGGGCGTGAACCGGGCCTGCGGCGCCACGCGGTGCAGGAAGCGCGACGCCAGCACCGGCACATCCGCCGGCCGTTCGGCCAGCGCCGGCGTGCGCAGCACCACGCCCTTGAGGCGATAGAACAGGTCTTCGCGGAAGCTGCCCTCCTTGACCATCGCCTCGAGGTCGCGGTGCGTGGCGGCCACCACCCGCGTCTGCGCACGCTTCTGCTGGCGGCCGCCCACCGGCACGAAGGTGCCTTCCTGCAGGAAGCGCAGCAGCTTCACCTGCATCGCCGGCGGCATCTCGCCCACCTCGTCGAGGAACAGCGTGCCGCCGTCGGCCGCCTCCACCAGCCCGGGCTGGTCGCGGTAGGCGCCGGTGAAGCTGCCGCGCAGGTGGCCGAAGAGCTCGCTCTCCAACAACTCGGCCGAGAGCGCGCCGCAATGGATCGCCACGAACGGGCCGTCGGCCCGCCGGCTGCAGGCATGCAGCGCTCGCGCCACCAGCTCCTTGCCGGTGCCGGTGGGGCCGAGCACCAGCACGCTCACCTCGGTGGGGCCGACGCGCCGCACCATCGCACGCAGCGCCGTCATCGCGGTGCTCGGGCCGGCCAAGCCGAGGTCGTCGGCCGCGGCCGCCGTGCGCAGCGCACGCAGCTCTGCGTCGAGGCGGCTCTTGCGCAAGGCCCGTGCGACCACGAAGCGCAGCATGTCGGGGTCGATCGGCTTGGTGAGGAAGTCCCAGGCGCCGAGTTCGGTGGCACGCAATGCGATCTCATGCTCACCATGCCCGGTGAGCACGACGACGGGCACCGCGGCAAAGCGCGGGATCAGCGCCAGCCCGGCCTCGGGGTCCATGCTGGGCGGCATCGCCAGGTCGAGCAGCACCAGCTCCGGCCGGTGTCGGCCGAAAGCCTCGAGCGCCTGCTCGCCGTCGCCCGCGATGTCGACCGCGTGCCCCAGGTCGCGCAGGAAGTTGCCGCCCAGGCGCTGGAAGGCGGGTTCGTCGTCGACCAGCAGCACGCGGCCGGTGTCGTGGGAAGCCGGGGAGTCGTCGGTCATGGCTGGTGCAGCGGAAAGGTGAGCGTGAAGCAGGTCGACCACGGCGCGCGCTCGGTCAGCGCCACGCTGCCGCCGTGGGCCGCCGCGATGCGCGCGACGATGGCCAGCCCCAGCCCGGTGCCGCCCGGGCTGCGCGAGGCGAAGGGCTGGAACAGCCGGTCGCGAATCTCGGCCGGCACGCCCGGGCCATCGTCGCAGACATGCAGGCGCACGCCTTCCGCCGCGGTGTCGGCATCGATGTGGACGCGCGCCGCGGGAGCGGCACCCACCGCCGTGCGCGCGTTCTCCAGCAGGTTGGTCAGCGCCTGGTCGATGCGGCGCGGGTCGGCTTCCAGCCACAGTGGCGCCTGCAGCCCATCGCCCAGGCTCACCGCAGGCCAGTGCTGCGCCAGTGCCCGCACGCGCTCGGCCAGGTCGATGCGCGAGGGCACGAGCTTCCAGGGCTTGGCGTAGTCCAACAGGTCGGAGGTCAGGTGCGAGATGCGGCCCACCTGGTCGGCCACCTCGCGGCGCGCGGCCTGGGGCGCGCCCGCCACCGCCATTGAGATGATGTTCAGCGGGTTGCGGATGTCGTGTGCGACGGTGGCCGCCAGTGCGCCCAGCTCGGCCAGCCGGGCCTGCAGCTGCCTCTCGCGCTCGCGTGCCGCGAAGGCCTGGGCCTGCTCGACGCGGGCTGCGGCTTCCGCCAGCACGGCGCCGAACAACTCGGCCACATGGCGCGGCCCTGGCGGCGCGGCATCCCAGCCCACGAGCTCGCAGCGCCAGCCCGCCGCACCGCGCAGGCAGTGCAGGCACGGCACCTCGTCGCCCACCTCGGCCGGCATCGCCTCGCCGATGAACACCGGCACCTCGAGCCCGACGCGGCGGCCGATCAGCGGGCTGGCCAGGCGCGCCAGCTCCTCGGGCGTTTCGGCGGGTTGCAGCGCCTCGCGCCAGGCTGCCAAATGGCCGGCCGACACCTGCCCGCCCGGATAGACCAGGCGCTCGGCCACCCGCCGCACGGGGCCGTTCAACGCGAGGCAGCTCGCCGCCACCACCAGCCCGCCGAGCCAGCGCGACTCGAACGGCAGCAGCGGCGTGAGCGCGACCACGGCAGCGCCCAGCGCCAGCAACAGCGCCCACACCAGCCCGCGCCGCGCCCAGGCGTTCACGACGAACACGCGATAGCGCAGGATGCCGTACACCAGGATCAGCGAATATGCCGGCAGGCCGAACAGCGGCCAAGGCGTGACGGGCATCCGCATCGCGGCCATCGCATAGCCGGTGAGGCACAGCGCGCCCCACACGCAGGAGCCGGCCACCGCGGCGATCTGGCTGCGCTCGGGCTGGCGGGCACGCAGCAGCCCGCGCGCCAGCACCGTGAGGCCGGCTCCGCCGAGCACCACCCACGTGAGGCTCACGAACAGGCCCACCTCGTTGACCACCGCCACCCAACCCAGCGGCGGGGAAAAGATGAGATGCCCGGGCTGCTGCACCTGCGCATACAGCGTGGCCGCCGCACCCAGCGCATAAGCCGCGGCCAGTGCCGCGCGACCCAGCCGCACGCGGCAGAACACGACGCAGAAATGCAGGAACACCGCCGACACCAGCGGCGCCGTGGCCAGCAACCCGATGGCCAGCGGCGCGACCTGCGGGCCCAGCCAGTTGGGCAGCTCGTTGCCCACCACCCACACGCCGACGCCGATGAGAAACAGCACCAGCAGCCGTGCACCCGCCACCCGATCGGCCCACACCCACAGCACGGCCGCGAGCACCAGGGTCTCGACCAGCGCAAACGCAAGCACCGCGTGAAGAAGCATCGAACCGCCTGTCAACGGAAGTGACGGTCCGGGCCGGATCGCCTGTATCCGAAGTATACAAACGGCCCCTGCACGCCCAATGAAATCAATGACTTAGCGGCTTCTTCGCATTGGTCTGAAAGCTGCGCTAGAGGGCACATGCCTGCCCTCGCCCCACCCCTCGCCCGCCGGCCCGCCGCCCCTGCAACGGCCGCCCCGCTCGACCTGCCCGCGCTGCTCGGCCCCAGCGCCTGGCGCCGCCTGCCCGAGGCGGTGCAGCGCCGTTTCTCGCCCGGACATGCCGAGGCGGTGTATGCCGGCAGCATCGACCTGCAGTGCTCGCGCATCGGCCGCGTGTTCGCAGCGCTGTCGCGCCTGCTCGGCTCGCCGCTGACGCCCGCCTGCCGCACCGGCGTGGCCGCCACGGTGCGCGTGCATCACGACGGCCGCGGCGGCGTGGTGTGGGAGCGCCGCTTCGGCCCCAGCGGGCCGGACGCCGCCACCGTCCGCTCGACCAAGGAGCTCGGCCCCGACGGCGGCCTGTTCGAGCGCACCGATGGCGGCCTGGGCATGGCGCTGTCGGTGTTCGAGCACCAGGGCAGCCTGGTCTTCGAGAGCCGGCGCTACGAGCTGGCCCTCGGCCGCCACCGCATCCGCGTGCCCGCGCTGCTGACGCCCGGCACCTGCCGCGTCACGCATACCGACCTCGGCGAAGGCCGCTTCCGCTTCACGATGGAGATGACGCATCCGCTGTGGGGCCGGACCTTCCACCAGACCGGCGCGTTCGCCGATCCCGCACCCATCCCCCACCAGGAGACCGCATGACCCCCACCGTCTTCATCGTCCTCGCCGCGCAGGCCTTGCTCGGTGCCTTCGACAACCTCTGGCACCACGAGCTGGAGGCCAGGCTGCCGCAGCGGGTGTCGGCGCGCCGCGAACTCGCGCTGCATGCGGCGCGCGAGGCGATCTACGGCCTGCTGTTCCTGATCGTCGCGTGGGTCGAGTGCCATGGCGTGTGGGCCGCGGTGGTCGGCGTGATGCTGGTGGCCGAGGTGGTGATCACGCTGGCCGACTTCCTGGAGGAGGACCGCACGCGCCGGCTGCCGCCGCTGGAGCGGCTGCTGCACACGGTGCTCACGGCCATGTACGGCAGCTTCCTCGCGCTGATGGTGCCGGTGCTCGTGGGCTGGTGGCGCCGGCCCGCCGCGCTGGTGTGGGTGTCGCACGGGCTCGTCTCGTGGGTCTTCACGGCCTTTGCCATCGGCGTGCTGGCGTGGAGCGTGCGCAACGTGCTGGCGTTGCGCGGCACGCGGCCCTCGCCCGCCGCGGCCGCGCAGGCAGCGCCCCCATCGGCCCAGGCCGGCACGGTGCTGGTGACCGGCGGCACCGGCTTCGTCGGCGCCCAGGTGGTGGCCCGCCTCGTGCGCGACGGCCGGCGCGTGATCGTGCTTTCGCGCGACCTGCAGCAGGCCCGCGCCAACCTCGGCCCGGCCGTGACGGTGATCGACCGCCTCGACCTGCTGCCGGCCGAGACGCGCATCGACGCCATCGTCCACCTCGCCGGCGCGCGCGTGCTCGGCATGCCGTGGACCCGCGCGCGCCGCCGCCTGCTGATCGACAGCCGCGTCGCGCTCACCACGGCGCTGGTCCAGCTGATGCGCCGGCTCCATCACAAGCCGCAGGTGCTGGTCGCAGCCTCGGCCGTGGGCTTCTATGGTGTGCCGGCTGAGGGAGCCTCGATGCGCAGAGAAGGACAGGTGCCGCTCGACGAGCAGGCGCCGCCGCGGCCGGGCCAGTTCGCGTCAGACCTGTGCATCGCCGCCGAGCACGAGGCGCGGCGTGCCGAAGGGCTGGGCGTGCGCGTGGTGCGGCTGCGCTTCGGCGTGATCCTCGGCCAAGGCGACGGCGCCTGGCCGCTGCAGGCGCTGGCCGCGCGGCTCGGCCTGGGCACCGTACTCGGCACCGGCCGCCAGCCCGCGCCGTGGCTGCACATCGACGATGCGGTCGGGCTGGTGCGCCACGCGATCGATACGCCGGCCGTGTCAGGTGCCGTCAACGCGGTGGCTCCCGAGGCCTGCACGCAATCCGGCTTCGCACGGACGATGGCCGCGGCCTTCGGCCGCCGCGTGTGGCTGCGCGTGCCGGCAGCGCCGCTGCGCCTGCTCGGCGGCGAGATGATGTCGCTGATGCTCGAGGGGCAGGCGGTCGCGCCGGCGGCAGCGCTGCGCTCGGGCTACCGGTTTGCCTACCCCTCGCTGGCCGCGGCCTGCACCGAACTCGTGGGGCGATGAGGCGCTTACCTCGGCCCGCCGCCGCGCAGGCGCGCGAGCCACGATTGCGGATCCGCCGTCTTGTCGACGCAGTCGTCGAAACCCGCCGCCTTGGCATGGCGGATCCAGGCGTCGTTGAGGGTCATGCCGCTCATCATCAGCAGCGTCATCGTCTCGCGCGGATGCGAGGCGCGCAGGCGGCGCGCCGTCTCCAGGCCCGACAGTCGGGGCATGTGGATGTCGAGCAGCACCACGTCGGGATGCCAGTCGTCGGCCATGGCCACCGCCTGTTCGCCATCGGCCGCGGTGCGCACCTCATAGCCTTCGCTGGTCAGCAGCTCGCCGAAGCTTTCGCGCACCAGCTCGTTGTCGTCGGCCACCAGCACGCGATGCACGCCACGGGCGTGCCCGTCGGGCTGCGGCGCCAGCGGCAGCTCGCCCTGCGTGTCGAGCACGCGGCCCGGCCGCGCCATGTCGGACAGCTCATCGACCAGCCGCACGAGCTGGTCGACCTGGCGCGACATGATGCCGTGCACACGCTGCCGCGCAGCCTCGTCGCTGCCCGGCCGGCCGAGCAGCTCGACCGCGGTGCGCAGCGGCGCGAGCGGATTGCGCAGCTCGTGCGCCAGGCCGGCCAGCATGTCGGTGCGGCGGCGCTCGGCTTCCTCCAGCCGATGCAGCCGCTCGTGCAGCGATTCATCCGTCGGTGCGCCGGCATCGCGCAGCTCCACCGCCAGGCCGCCGCCGGGCAGCGGCCGCACGCGGGCCTCGAACCAACGGTCCAGTTGCGTATGCCGGCCGCGCCGCTGCGCTGCTTCGCGCCGCTCGGTGCAGGCGCGCAAGGTGGCGCGCCAGTCGTCGCCTTCCAGCGGCGGCAGCAGATCCCACAGCGAACGCCCGACCAGCTGGGCACGCGGCCGCGCATAGACCTGCTCGGCGGCGACGTTCGCCGCCACGCACAGCAGATCACGATCGAACACGACCACCCCGTCCTTGAGGCCCTCGAGCGCCTCCGCGATCTCGGGTGCTTGACTCATTTCCGTTCACCCCGCCTGCACTTCTTTTTTGCTGCCGATCCCCCGCCCGCCAGAGGAAGTGCAGACACTCTGCCATGGCATTTCCGGCGGGACCAGCGCATCGCCCATCGCAGTGATGCAGCAAGCAGCGTGCCCACGGGCAACCCTGCCCTCGCCTGTTACCCTTGCAAGGTTATGGACCACAGCCTGACTGCAGCGCCGCCGCCCAGCGCAGCGCTCTCGCCCCGCCTCGTCGCCGTTGCGCTCGCTCTGCTGCTGGGGCTGCAGCCGCTCACCACCGATCTCTACCTGCCCGCGCTGCCGTCGCTCGCGCGCGAGCTGCAGGCGCCGATGGCCGCGGCACAGCTGACGATGTCGGCGCTGATCCTCGCCTTCGGCGTAGCCCAGCTGGTGTGGGGCCCGGTGGCCGACCGCTTCGGCCGCCGGCCGGTGCTGCTGTGGGGCCTCTCGCTGTACACGCTGGCGGGCGTGCTGTGCACGATCGCGCCGGACATCCAGCTGCTGGTGCTGGGCCGCACGCTGCAGGGCGCGGCGCTGGCGGCGGCCGTGGTGTGCGGCCGCGCGACCATCCGCGACCTGTACGAGCCGCAGCAGGGTGCGCACGTGATGTCGCAGGCCATGTCGGGCCTGGGCCTGATCGCGGTGCTGGCGCCGGTGATCGGCGGCACGCTCGCCGGCTGGTGGGGATGGCGCGCCGCGCTCGCCTCGCTGGCCGCCATCGGCGCGGGCGTGCTGGCCTTCGTGGCGCTGTCGCTGCCCGAGACGGTGCGCCAGCGCAACCCGCGCGCGCTGCACCTCGAACCCCTGCTGCAGCAGGCCTCGCGCGTGCTGCGCCACCCGACCTTCGTCGCGTGGACGGCCCTCACCTCGTCGACCTACGGCGGACTGTTCACCGTGCTCGCCGGCTCGTCGTTCGTCTACATCGGCGTGCTGGGGCTGTCGCCCAGCCAGTACGGGGTGGCAATGGCTTCCGGCGCCCTGTCGTATTTACTCGGTACCTTCGTCTGCCGCCGCTGGCTGCGGCGTGTCGGCTTGCGCGGCGCCGTCAGGCTCGGCGCGCTGTTCACGCTGGCGGGCGGGGTCTCGATGTCGGTGCTGGCGTGGCTGGGCGTGCAGTCGGTGTGGGCCGTGCTCGTGCCGCAATGGCTTTACGTGCTGGGCCACGGCGTGCACCAGCCCTGCGGGCAGACCGGCGCCGTCAGCGCGTTTCCGCAGGCGGCGGGTGTCGCGGCGGCGCTTGCCGGCTTCGTGCTGGCGGTAGTGGCCTTCGGCGTAGGCCTGTGGCTGGGCCATGCGCTCGACGGCACGGTGCGGCCGATGGTCTACGGCGTGGGCGCGTGGTCGGTGATCACGGCCACGGTGGCGTGGACGCTGGTGCAGCGGCACGGCGAGCTCAAGCCTCTCGCATGAGCGCAGCCCCCGCGATCCGCTGGCTGGGCCTGGCCGGCCCCACCGCTTCGGGCAAGAGCGCCGCATCGCTCGCGCTGGCCCGTGCGCTCGGCCGCCCCGTGGAGATCGTCAGCGTCGATTCGGCATTGGTCTACCGCGGCATGGACATCGGCACCGCAAAGCCTACCCGCGATGAGCTGGCCGCGGTGCCGCACCACCTGATCGACCTGATCGATCCGCGCGACGCCTACTCGGCCGCGCAGTTCGTGCACGACGCGACGCGGCTCATCGGCGAGATCCACACGCGCGGCGCCCTGCCGCTGCTGGTGGGCGGCACGATGCTGTACTTCAAGGCGCTGTTCGACGGGCTCGATGCGATGCCCGCCGCCGACCCGCAGCTGCGCGCGCAGCTCGATGCCGAGGCTGCCGGGCGCGGCTGGCCCGCGCTGCATGCCGAGCTCGCGCAGGTCGACCCCGCCACCGCGGCGCGCCTCGCTCCCAACGATGCCCAGCGCATCCAGCGCGCGCTCGAGGTCTGGCGCGCCACCGGCCGACCGATCTCCGCCTTCCATCGCGAGAAGCCGCAGGCCGATCTCGGCGCCACGCCGTTGATCAGCCTCGAACCCGCATCGCGCGGCTGGCTGCACGAGCGCATCGCGCAGCGCTTCGATGCGATGCTCGCCGCCGGCTTCGTCGACGAGGTCAAGGCCCTGCGCGAGCGCGGCGACCTGCACCCCGATCTGCCGTCGATGCGCTGCGTCGGCTACCGGCAGGCCTGGGAGGCCCTCGATGCCGGCGACCTCACGCCACTGCGCGAACGCGGCATCGCCGCGACGCGCCAGCTCGCCAAGCGCCAGCTCACCTGGCTGCGCAGCATGCCGCAGCGTCATGTCGTCGCCTGCGATTCGGGCGATGCGGTGGAGCAGGTCATCGCGCAAGCCCGCCAACTCCTGACACCCCCCGCATGCTGACCCTGCAAGGCCTGACCAAGCGCTACGGCGACACGCCGGTGTTCGAAGGCGTGGACCTGGAAGCCCGGCCCGGCGAGGTGGTCGCGCTGCTCGGCGATTCGGGCGTCGGCAAGTCGACGCTGCTCAACGGCATCGCCGGGCTCGACCGGCTCGATGCCGGACGCGTCATGCTCGACGGCACCGAGGTCACCCGGCTCGACGAAACCGCGCAGGCGCTGTGGCGGCGCGCCCATGTGGGCTTCGTGTTTCAGGCCTTCCACGTGCTGCCGCACCTCAACGTGGCCCACAACGTCGCGCTGCCGCTGTTGCTGCTGCGGCGGCCCGACGACGCCCGCGTGCGCGAGGTGCTGCAGGCGGTGGGCCTGGCCGATTTCGCGCAGCGCATGCCGCGCACGCTGTCGGGCGGCCAGCTGCAGCGCGTGGCCATCGCCCGCGCGCTGGTGCATCGGCCCGCGCTGGTGCTGGCCGACGAGCCGACCGGCAACCTCGACCCCGACACCGCCGCGCGCGTGCTCGACGTGCTGCTGACGCAGGTGCGGGCCCATCGCGCGATCTGCCTGCTGGTGACGCATGCACCCTCGGCCGCCGCGCGCGCCGACCGCGTGCTGCGCCTCACCGCGCACGGCCTCACGGCCGCCCGCTGAGATGTCGGCCCCCACGTCGCTTCGCTCCTGCCCCCCGAGGGGGCGCTCAGCCGCCTTGAGGCGGCTCGGCGTCGGCTGAGTATGTGGCGCCTGCTGCGTGAACTGAGCTGGCCCGAGTGGCGCGCCCATCCCTGGCGCCAGGGCATCGCGCTGCTCGCGGTGGCACTGGGCGTGGCGCTTGCGTTCTCGGTCCACCTGATCAACGCCTCCGCGCTCGCCGAGTTCGGCGCCGCCGTGCATGCGGTCAACGGCGAGCCCGACTTCGAGCTGCGCGCCACCGGCGCCGCGGGTTTCGACGAAGCGCTCTATGCGCAGGTGGCCGCGCATCCACAGGTCGCCCTCGCGAGCCCGGTGATCGAGAGCGGCGCGCAGGCGCTCCGGCCCGATGGGCAGCGCGTGCCGTTGCGGGTGATCGGCATCGATGCGCTCACGGTCGCGTCCATCGCGCCGTCGCTGCTGCCGCAGCCCGCGGCCGATGCCGGCGCGCTCAGCGTGGTCGACCCGGGCAGCGTGTTCCTCAATGCCGCGGCACGCGTCCAGCTCGGCCAGCCATCGCCATTGCAGTTGCAGACCGCCCATGGCACCGCGCATCTGCAACCGCGCGGCGGCGTGGCCGCCGCGGGCGGGCCGCTGGTGGTGATGGACATCGCGGGTGCGCAGGAACTCTTCGCCCTGGTCGGCCGGCTCACGCGCATCGACGTGCGGCTGCAGGCCGGTGCCGACCGTGCCCAGGTGCTGCAGGCGCTGCAGCTGCCGGCCAACGTGCGCGTGGCGATGCCCGACGAGGCCGGCACCCGCATGGCCAATCTGTCGCGCGCCTACCGCGTCAACCTGACCGTGCTGGCGCTGGTGGCCTTGTTCACCGGTGCCTTCCTGGTGTTCTCGGTGCTCGCGCTGTCGGTCGCACGGCGCGTGCCGCAGTTCGCGTTGCTCGGTGTGCTGGGCCTCACCGCCGGCGAGCGGCTGCGCCTGGTGCTGGCCGAGGGTGTGCTGCTCGGCGCGGCGGGCAGCGTGCTCGGCCTCGCGCTCGGCGCCGGGCTGGCCGATGCCGCGCTGAAGGTGCTGGGCGGCGACCTGGGTGGCGGCTATTTCCAGGGCCTGGCGCCGGTGCTGCACCTCGACTTGCTGCCGGCGCTGGCCTACGGCAGCCTCGGTGTGCTCGCCGCGCTGGTGGGTGCCTGGGTACCGGCACGGCAGGCGCAGGCGCTCGCGCCGGCCCAGGCGCTCAAGGGGTTGGGGCTGGATGCACGGCCGCATGCGCCGGCCTGGGTCGGCCCGCTGCTGCTGGTGCTCGCGGTGGTGCTGGCCGCGCTGCCGCCGATCGGCGAGCTGCCGCTGGCGGCCTATCTCTCGGTGGCCTTCGGGCTGCTTGGCGGCATCGTCTGCGTGCCGGCGGCCGTGGGCGGGATGCTGCGCCTGATGCCCGCGCCGCGCAGTGCCTTGCCGCTGCTCGCGATCGAACGCGCACGCGAACAGCGGGTGCAGGCCAGCGTGGCGGTAGCGGGCGTGGTGGCCTCGCTCAGCCTCAGCGTCGCGCTCACGGTGATGGTGGGCAGCTTCCGCATCGCGGTGGATGAATGGACCCGCCAGGTGCTGCCGGCCGACCTCTATGTGCGCAGCGCCGCCTCGTCGACGCTGGCGGCGGCCGGCGCATCGGTCGACACCAGCCTGCCACCCGGGCTGCGCCAAGCCGCGGCCGCGATCCCCGGCGTGGCGCGCGTGCTCGGCCAGCGCGCGGTCACGCTGCAGCTCGACCCGAACCGCCCCTCGGTGCTGCTGCTCGCGCGCGAGCTCGATGCAGACGTCACGCGGTCCATCCCTACGCTCGGGCCGGTGCTGCCGCTGCCGCTGGGCTCGCAGGCGGTGCCGGTGTTCGCGAGCGAGGCGCTGGCCTCGCTCTATGGCGCCGAGGCCGGCCACCGGCTCACGCTGCCGATCGGCGACCGGCAGGTGCCGGTGTTCGTGCGCGGCGTCTGGCGCGACTACGCGCGGCAGCACGGCTCGCTGATGATGGACCTGCACGACTACCGCGCCCTCACCGGCGACACCGCCCTGACCGACCTGGCGCTGTGGCTCCAGCCCGGCGCGCCGGTGGCCGAGGTGCAGGCCGCCCTGCGCCGCCTCGCGGGCGAAGCCGCGCCGCTCGACATCGCCACCACCGCCGAGCTGCATGCGTTGTCGCTGCGGCTGTTCGACCGCAGCTTCGCGGTCACCACCTACCTGCAGGCGGTGGCCATCGCGATCGGGTTGTTCGGCATCGCGGCCAGCTTCTCCGCCCAGGTGATGGCGCGGCGCAAGGAGTTCGGCATGCTCGCGCACCTGGGGCTCACGCGGCGCCAGGTGCTCGGCCTCGTCGCGGCCGAGGGCGCGGTGTGGACAGCCGCCGGCGCCGTGCTCGGCCTGCTGCTCGGGCTGGCGGTCAGCGTGGTGCTGGTGAAGGTGGTCAACCCGCAGAGCTTCCACTGGACCATGGAGATGCACCTGCCCTGGCTGCACCTGACCGCGCTGTGCGCCGCGGTGCTGGCCGCCGGCACGATCACCGCCACGCTCGCCGGCCGCAGCGCCGCCACGCGCGAGATGGCGCTCGCTGTGAAGGAAGACTGGTGAAGCGCCGCCACTGCCTGCAGGCCCTGCCCGGCCTGGCCCTCGCCCCCTGGCTGCCCGCCGCCACAGCGGCGCAGCAGCCCATCGCCGGCATCACTCGGCGCGCGCTGGTGTTCCCGCTCGACCATGGCGCCCATCCCGATGCGCGCACCGAGTGGTGGTATGTCACCGGCCGGCTGCAGGCGCAGGACCAGCTCTTCGGCTTCCAGGTCACGTTCTTCCGCTCGCGCACCGAGGTGGCGGCCGATCATCCGAGTCGCTTCGCGGCGCACCAGATCCTGTTCGCCCACGCGGCGCTGAGCGACCTGCCGCAGCGCCGCCTGCGCCACGACCAGCGCATTGCCCGCAGCGGCTTCGGCATTGCCGAGGCCGCTGTCGACGACACCCGCGTGAAGCTGCGCGACTGGCGCTTCGAGCGCAGCGGCCCGGAGGCCGGCAGCGTCTACCGCGCGCAGGTGGCCAGCGCCGACGCCGGCTTCGCGCTCGACCTGCAGCTGGCCGCCACGCAGCCGGTGATGCTGCAGGGCGACCGCGGCTATTCGCGCAAGGGCCCGCTCGAGAGCCAGGCCAGCCATTACTACAGCCAGCCGCAGCTGCGCGTCAGCGGCAGCTTGCAGCGCGACGGGCAGCGGCTGGCGGTGGCCGGCAGCGCCTGGCTCGACCATGAGTGGAGCAGCACCTACATGCCGCCCGAGGCCGTGGGCTGGGACTGGATCGGCATCAACCTCGACGACGGCGGCGCGCTGATGGCGTTTCGCATGCGGCGGCGCGACGGCAGCACGCTGTGGTCGGCCGGCAGCCTGCGCGCGGCCGACGGCACGCAGCGCGTCTTCGAGGGCCCCGAGGCGCTGCGCTTCACGCCCGGTCGGCGCTGGACCAGCCCGGCCACCGGCGCGAGCTACCCCGTGCAATGGCAGGTCGACACGCCCGCGGGCCGCTACGAGGTCCGCGCTTTGCTGGAGGCCCAGGAACTCGACAGCCGCGGCAGCACCGGCAGCATCTACTGGGAAGGCCTGAGCGAGCTGGTCGACGCCGGTAGCGGCCGGCGCATCGGCCTGGGCTACCTGGAAATGACCGGCTACGCCGCACCGCAACACGTGTGAATCGACAAGCCCTGATCACCCTCGCGTGGCGACTCGCCACCCTGCTGAGCCTCGCGCTCGGCCTCATCGGCCTGGTGCTGCCGCTGCTGCCCACCGTGCCTTTCCTGCTCCTGGCCGCCTGGAGCGCCGAGCGCGGCTGGCCGCAGATGGAGCGCTGGCTCGTCGCGCATCCGGTCTACGGCCCGCCGATCCGGCGCTGGCGCGAGCGCCGCGCAATACCGCGCCGCGCCAAATGGCTGGCGACCTTGGGCATGGCCGGCAGCGCCACCCTGCTGTGGTGGATGAAGCTGCCGGCCTGGCTGCCGCCGCTGGTGTCGTGCGTGCTGGCGGCGGTGGTGCTGTGGATGTGGACGCGGCCGGACGAATAGCGCAAAGCCTCAGGCTTTTGCGCCCACCTGCGCGCTGATGAAATCGACGAAGGCCCGCACCCGCGCCGCGAGGTGCCGGTTGTGCGGATACAGGATCGAGAACGGCCGTGAGCGCCCCGCATACGGCTTCAGCACCTCGACCAGCTCGCCGCGCTGTACCGCGCCGCGGGCGATGTAGTGGTAGGTCTGGCACAGGCCGCCGCCGGCGATGGCCAGGCCCACGCAGCCCAGCACGTCTTCCTGTACCCGCACGGCGCCGCTCAGCTCGCGCTCGATGTCCTCGCCGCCATCCCGGAACACATAGGGCAGCGTGCGGCCGGTGCTGGGCAGCACGAACTGGATGCAGTCGTGCCCGGCCAGGTCGTCCAGCGTCTTCGGCCGGCCGCGGCGCTTCAGGTAGGCCGGCGATGCGAACACGCCCAGCGTGGCGTCTTCGAGCTTGCGCGCGACGAGGCGCGAATCCTGCGGCTCGCCCTGGCGGATCGCGAGGTCGAAGCCTTCCTCGACGAGGTCGACGTTGCGGTTGGTGATGTGCAGGTCGACCTGCACCTGCGGGTAGCGCTGCGTGAACCGGCTCAGCACCGGCAGCACGCGGTAGTGCGCATAGGTGGTCGGCAGGCTGATGCGCAACAGCCCCTGCGGCACCGCGCGCCGGCCACCCACCGCTAGCGCGGCAGCCTCCAGCTGGGCCAGCGCCTGGCGGCATTGCTCGTGGTAGAGCCGGCCTTCGTCGGTGAGCCGCACCTGCCGCGTGGTGCGCGCGAACAGCCGCGCGCCCAGCCGCTGCTCCAGCCGTGCGATCGAGCGGCTCACCGCGGCGGGCGTGAGGCCGAGCGCCTGCGCTGCGCCGGTGAAGCTGCCGAGGTCGGCCGCCTTGCAGAACAGCTCAATGCTGCCCAGCTGCATCGGCTCGGTGCGGATGGCCATTGCTTACACCATGTCATCAGTGATTGGATATGGCGTGACTTTAATCGCTGGTGTGTCGCAAATAGAGTGCAACCCATCGCTTCCCACGAACGAAAGGATCCCTGCGATGAACACCCGACGCGTACTGATGATCGTCACCTCCCACGCCCGCCTGGGCGATACCGGCAAGCCCACCGGCCTGTGGGCCGAGGAGCTGGCGGTGCCCTACTTCGCGCTGCGCGATGCCGGCGTGCAGGTCGACCTCGCCTCGCCTGCCGGCGGCCGCGTGCCGCTGGATCCGGCGAGCCTGAAGCCGGCCGGCCAGAACGAGCCCGCCGTCGAACGCCTGCTGTCCGACGACGCCATGCAGCGCCTCGTGGCTGATACCGCCAAGGTGGCCGAGATCGACGGCGCGGCCTACGACGCCGTCTTCCTCCCCGGCGGCCACGGCACGATGTGGGACCTGCCCTCCGATGCCGGCGTGATCCGCGCGGTGGAGTCGGCCTATGCCGCCGGCAAGCTGGTCACCGCCGTGTGCCACGGCCCGGCCGGCCTGGTCGGTGCGAAGAAGCCCAACGGCGAGCCGCTGGTCAAGGGCCTGAAGGTCAATGCGTTCACCGACGCCGAAGAAGAAGCGGTGGGCCTGAGCCGCGTGATGCCCTTCCTGCTGGAGAGCCGGCTGCGCGAGCTCGGCGGCCGCTTCGAAGGTGCACCCAGCTGGCAGCCGCATGCGGTGCGCGACGGCCAGCTGATCACCGGGCAGAACCCGATGTCGTCGGCCAAGGTGGCTCAGCTGCTGCTCGAGGCGCTGAGCGCCTGATCGGTTCGGCAGGCCCGGGCCAGCGTCGCCAGCGCGGCGGCCACCGGGCCGGTGATCTCCGGGCGGGCCGCGATCTCCGCATCGCCCATCCAACTGCCGGCCGGCACGGTGACGAAGGCCTCTTCCACCAGCCGGCCCGACATCACCGTGACCACCTCGCGCAGCGCCGCGTAGGCATGGGTCGCACGCGGCGCGGCATTCCACAGCGCCAGCGGCTTGTGCACGAACTCCTCGCCGGAGACCAGCCAGTCGAGCGCGTTCTTCATCGGGCCGCTGATGCCGTGGGCGTACTCGGGGCTCGCGATCACCAGCGCATCGCAGGCGCCCACCGCGGCACGCCAGCGCATCACCGAGGGAATCAGCTCCGGCTCGAGCTCGGGGTTGAACAGCGGCAGCTCGTGCAGGCCTGCATGCAGCGCCATTGCGGCGCCCTCAGGCACCAGCGTGCAGGCCACGCGCAGCAGCGCGCTGTTGACCGAAGCGATGCGCAGGCTGCCGGAGACAGCAAGGAAATGCAGCGTGGAATCCATGGCCCGCACAGCGTAGCCGATGTAGGCATCGCCCTGCACCACTTCGCGCGCGCCGCTGGCAGGCGGCACAGGCGGCCGGCCCCTACAGTGCTTTCACCGAACCTTGAAGGAGCTCGCGTGAAAGCCCTTGCTGCGCTGATCGTTGCCGCTGCGGCGGCCCTGGCACCCCGGGTGCCGGTGGCCGGCCCGGTGACGCCGGTGGCGCACCTGGACGCGCAGCGCTTCGCCGGCACCTGGTTCGAGGTGGCCCGGCTGCCCAACCACTTCCAGGCCGATTGCGCGAGCGATGTCACCGCGCACTACGAGCCGCGACCGGACGGCACGCTGAAGGTCACCAATTCGTGCCGCACGGCCACCGGCCGCACCGAAACCGCCGTGGGCCGTGCCTGGCCGATCGACCGCCAGGGCGGCTCGGCCCGGCTCAAGGTGTCGTTCATGCCGCGCTGGCTGCAATGGCTGCCGGTGGGCCAGGGTGACTACTGGGTCGTGATGCTCGACCCCGAGTACCGTTTTGCAGTCGTCAGCGAGCCGACGCGCCGCAACCTCTGGGTGCTGTCGCGCCTGCCGACGCTGCCGGCCGATGAACTCGGCCGTATCGTGGACCGGCTCACTGCCGAGGGCTACCCCACGGGGCAGCTCGTGCTGACCAAACAGTCGGCCGTCGTCAGGGAGATCGGTTCGGACCAGGCCGTGCCCTTCACGGCTCGGCCGCGGCTGATGGTGCGCCAGGAGGCTGCACCGCTGACCGCATCAACCGTGAAAGGAGTTATTCCATCATGACCTCTGCCCTGCACAAGCTCGCCAAGCCCACCGCCATTGCCGCCGCGCTCGCTGCCGCCCTCTCGCTGGGCGCCTGCAACCGCCAGAACGACGACCGCACCGTCGGCCAGAAGGTCGACGACACGATCCAGCGCACCGAGCAGAGCGCCGACAACGCCAAGCGCGAAGCCAACACTGCCATGAACGATGCGCGGCAGGACGCCAAGCAGGCCGCCGCCGACGCCAGCGACAAGGTGGCCGACGCCGCGATCACCGCCTCGGTGAACGCCGACCTCGCGAAGGATCCGGACCTGAGCGCGCTGAAGATCAACGTCGACACCAACAACGGCCACGTCACGCTGCATGGCACCGCGCCCAACGAGGATGCGAAGCAGCGCGCCTCCAAGCTCGCGAGCAACGTGAAGGGCGTGACGAGCGTCGACAACGAACTCAGCATCCAGCGCTGAATGCAAGCGAGACCCTGATCGCAGAACGCCCACTTTAGGGCGATGGACTCCGGCACGCCGATGGCTTAGAAAAACCCTGTCGCGCAGTCAGGGAGAGAACATGCCATCGCCGTCGCCGGAACTTCTGGCACGGGCCTTCAACGCCGCGCCCAACGGATTCGTTCTGGTCGACGGCAGCGGCCGCATCGTGGCGGCCAATGCGGAGCTTCACCGCATGTTCGGCCATGCGCCCGACACGCTGACCGGCCAGCCGCTCGAAATGCTGCTGCCGGCCGCACTGCGCGCGTCGCACACCGGCCTTCGCGAAGGCTTCATGCGCAACGCCGAGCGCCGGGCCATGGGCGTCGGGCGCATCCTCCATGCGGTGCATGCCGACGGGCATGAGTTTCCGGTCGAGATCGGGCTCAACCCGGTGAGCGACGAGCGCGGCATGCTGGTGCTGGCCTCGGTGGTCGACATCAGCGAGCGGCTCGCGCTGGAGTCGGCCTTTCGCGGACTGTTCGAGAGCTCGCCCTACGGCATGCTGATCGTCGACGACGACGGCATCATCCGCCAGGCCAACCCGGTGATCGCGCAGATCCTCGGCTATGTGCCGTCCGACTTGGCCGGCCAGCCGCTCGACATGCTGCTGCCCGAGCGCTACCGCGCCCGGCACGGCGCTTTGATGGCCGGCTACCGCGCCACCGGCGAGGCCCGCATGATGGGCCAGGGCCGCGACCTCACCGCGCTGCATGCCGACGGCACCGAGCTGCCGGTGGAGATCGGCCTCAGCCGGGTGCGCTGGCAGCGCCGGATGATGACGCTGGCCGTGGTCAGCGACATCAGCCAGCGCAAGAAGCTCGAGCTCGAGCTGCGCCAGGCCAATGCCGACCTGCAGGAGTTCAGCTACGTGGCCTCGCATGACCTGCGTTCGCCGCTGCGCGGCATCTGCGACCTCGTGCAATGGATCCGCGAAGACCTGGGCGAGCAGCCGCCGCCGGAAGCGGCGCGCAACCTCGGCCGCATCGCCGTGCGCATCGAGCGCATGGAGCGGCTGATCGACGACCTGCTGAACTATGCGCGGGCCGGCCGCAAGACCACCCAGTTCACCTGGGTGGACCTGAACGCGATGGTGCGCGGCATCCTCGAGATCCAGCCGCCGCCCGCCGGTTTCGAGGTCGAGCTCGACCTCGCGGTCGAGCCTTTCCTGGCCACGCGCACGCCGCTCGAGACGGTGCTGCGCAACCTGATCAGCAATGCCTTCAAGCACCACGATCGCGGCAGCGGCCGGCTGCGGATCGTGGCGCACGCCGACGACAGCTACTGCCGGATCGAGGTATGCGACGACGGCCCCGGCATCCCCGAGGGCTCGCGCGACCGCATCTTCAAGCTGTTCCAGACGCTCACGTCCTCGGAACGGGCCGGCTCCGGCATCGGCCTGGCGCTGACCAAGCGGCTGGTCGAAACGCACGGCGGACGCATCGAGCTGATGTCGCCGGTGCACGAGGGCCGCGGCGCCTGCTTCCGCTTCCACTGGCCGCGTTTCCAGAGGAGAACCAGTGATGACTGAGCCCCTGAACATCCTGCTGGTCGAAGACGACGACGTCGCGGCCGAATCGGTGAGGCGCAGCCTCAAGCAGACGGGCGTCCCATTTCCGGTGGTGTGGGTCGAAGACGGTGTCGCGGCGCTCGAGGTGCTGCGCGGCCTGGACCCGGCCCGCCGCGTGCGCCGGCCGCTGGTGACGCTGCTCGACCTGAACATGCCGCGCATGAACGGCTTCGAGTTCCTGCAGGCGCTGCGCGCCGACCCTGCGTTGCGCGACGAAGTCGTGTTCGTGCTGACCACCTCCGATGCCGACACCGACCGCACCCGCGCCTACCACGAGCAGATCGCCGGCTACATGGTCAAGTCGGCCGTCGGGCCGCAGTTCTCCAAGCTGGTGCAACTGCTGCTGAGCTACGAGGCCGCCGTCACGCTGCCCGGCGAGGGGGGCCCGCGCTGATGGCCGAGGGCGCGCACATGTCGGTCCTCGTGGTCGACGACGACGACGTCGACCGCGAGCGCGTGCTGCGCATCCTGCAGCATTCGACACTCGACTTCAGCGCCACCGAAGCCGCCTCGGGCTGGCAGGCGCTCGACCTCGTGCAGCGCCAGCCCTTCGACTGCATCCTGCTCGACAACCACCTGGGCGACATCACCGGCGCGCAGATCCTGCCGCGGCTGCAGCGCGCCCTGCAGCGCACCTGCCCGGTGATCATGGTCACCGGCGAAGGCGACGAGCAGCTGGCGGTGCAGGTGCTGCACGAGGGCGCGGCCGACTACGTGCCCAAGCACCACCTCAACGCCGACGTGCTGATCCGCTCGATCC
>CBIHRS010000052.1:0-32817 GCA_966212505.1 uncultured bacterium | reverse complement strand
CGGCACGCGTTCGAGTTCGATCCCCGGCTCTGCATGGCGCCCCTGCCGCGCGCCTATCAGTGGGCCGACGGCTCGGCCTACATCAACCATGTGGAACTGGTGCGCAAGGCGCGTGGCGCCGAAATGCCCGAGAGCTTCTACGCCGACCCGCTGATGTACCAGGGCGGCAGCGACGATTTCCTCGGCCCTTGCGATCCGATCGTCTGCGCCGACGAGGCGTGGGGGATCGACTTCGAGGCCGAGATCGCGGTGGTGACCGGCGACGTGGCGATGGGCAGCACGCCCGACCAGGCACTCGAAGGCATCCGCCTGCTGATGCTGGCCAACGACGTGAGCCTGCGCCACCTGATCCCCGGCGAGCTGGCCAAGGGCTTCGGCTTCTTCCAGAGCAAGCCGGCCACCGCGTTCAGCCCGGTGGCGGTGACGCCCGACGAACTGGGCGACGCCTGGCAGGGCGGCCGCGTGCACCTCACGCTGCAGAGCACCTGGAACGGCAAGAAGGTCGGGCTGTGCGAGGCCGGTCCCGAGATGACCTTCCACTTCGGCCAGCTGATCGCCCACATCTGCAGGACGCGCAACGTGCGCGCCGGCTCCATCGTCGGCTCGGGCACGGTGAGCAACAAGGACTGGTCGCGCGGCTATTCGTGCATCGCCGAGAAGCGCGCGATCGAGACCATCGAGGAAGGCGCACCGAAGACGGAGTTCATGAAGTATGGCGACACCATCCGCATCGAGATGAAGGGCAAGGACGGGCACAGCCTGTTCGGCGCGATCGAGCAGACGGTGGCGCCGCTCGCTCCGCCCCCGCAAGGCTGACGGCGATGCGAGTGCGTTCCCTGCTCCGCGCGCTGGCGCTGTGCCTGCTGCTCGGCGGCCCTGTGGCCCGTGCCGCGGACGCCTGCCCGCCGATGCCCACGCTGCCTGACCCGCAGGCCTTGCGCAAGGCCGCGGCCGACCACGGCTTCCTGTGGCGCATCAGCAAGGACGGCCGGGCCTCGTACCTCTACGGCACGCTGCACCTGGGACGGCCGGAGTGGTTCTTTCCCGGCCAGCGCGTGAGGCAGGCGCTCGAGGCCAGCGACACCGTGGCGCTGGAACTGGACATCGGCGACCCAGCGACCATGGCCGAGGTGGAAACGGCCTCGCACAGTGCTGCCGGCGCCGAGCTGCCACAAGCCCTGGCCGATCGCCTCGCCCGCCAAGTAGCGGCGGCCTGCCTGCCGGCAGGCGCCTTCGGCCGCCTGCATCCGATGCTGCAAGTGACCACGCTGGCCGCACTGTCGGCCCGGCTCGACGGACTGCACGTGATGTTCGCGCAGGAGGCTTCGCTGGCCGCCTTTGCGCGCCACCGCGGACGCCCGCTGGTGGCGCTGGAAACGGCAGACGAGCAGATGCAGGCACTGCTGCCCCAGGACGAGCAGGAAAGCCTGGCCGAGATCGACCAGCAGCTGCAGCAGCTCGAGGCAGGCCGTGTGCGGCCGGTGTTGCGGCAGGTGGCCGAGGTGTGGGCGCAAGGCCGGCTCGAGGAGCTGGAGCACTACGAGCGCTGGTGCGACTGCGCCGACACGCCCGAGGAGCGCGCGCAACTGAAGCGGCTGAACGACGAACGCAACCCGCACCTGGCCGAGCGCATCGATGCGCTGCACGCCCGCGGCCAGCGCGTGTTCGCCGCGGTCGGCGCGCTGCACATGACCGGCCCGCAGGGCCTGCCCCGGCTGCTGGCCGCGCGCGGCTACACCGTGGAGCGGATACCGTTCGCGCCTTGATCCGCAATGGTGGCTCGGCGCGCACCGGACATGCACAATGAGCCCAGCAAAGGAGACGCTCAGATGGCCGATTCCGATTCCAACTCGTTCGCCAAGCTGGTCCCCGGCTTCGAGTTCCTGCAAGGGCTGGTCAAGAACGCCGGTGCCGCGCTGCCGAGCATCGGCCAGTGGGTGGCCCCCACGCTCAACCCCGAGGAGCTGGCCAAGCGCATCGAGGAGCTGCGCACCGTGCAGTTCTGGCTCGAGCAGAACGCGCGCATGCTGGGCGCCACCATCCAGGCGCTCGAGGTGCAGCGCATGACGCTGTCGACGCTGAAGACGATGAACGTGCAGATGGAAGACCTGCGCGAATCGATGAAGATCAAGCTGCCGGCTGCGCCCGAGGCCGCACCGGCGCCCGAGGAAGAAGCACCGCCCACCCCAGCCGCCAAGACGACGGCCCGCAAGACCGCTGCCAAGACAGGCGCGAAGAAGGGCGCGGCCGAGGCGCCGCCAGCCGGCGTGGTGGACCCGATGCAATGGTGGGGCGCACTGACTAAGCAGTTCACGCAGCTCGCCACCAGCGCCATGAAAGACAGCGCCACCGACGCAGCCAAGAACCTCGCCGGCGCAATGGTCAAGCAGAGCTTCGATGCCGCCAACGAGACGCTGAAGCGCGCCGTCTCCGTGCCCGCCAAGGCGGCGAGCCACGTCGCGAAGACGGCCGCGCGCAAGCGCCCCGGCGCCAGCGGCAAGTGATGCGATGACGCCGTTTGCGCACGCCAGCGCTGCCGATGCCGACTGGCAGGCGGCGCTGCGCCGCGCCGCGGCGCAGATCGAGCGCCAGCTGCGCGAGCGGCCCGCCGCCGAGGCGCCGACGCTGGGCTTCCTGTATTTCACCGATGCCTACGTGGCCCATGCCCAGGCGCTGCTCGCCGCGGTGCGGGCGCAGTGGCCGCGGGTGGCCTGGGTGGGCGCCAGCGGCGTCGGCATTGCGGCCAGCGGCATCGAATACTTCGGCGAGCCGGCGCTGTGCCTGATGCTGGCCTCGCTGCCACGCGAGAGCTTCCGCATCTTCTCCGGCGCACAACCGCTGGGCGGCGCCGGCTTCGAGGCGCATGCGGCGCTGGTGCACGCCGACCCGGCCACGCCCGATCTCGAAGACCTGGTGGCCGAGATGAGCGAGCGCACGCGCTCTGGCTACCTTTTCGGCGGGCTGGCCTCGGCCCATGCCGGAGCGGCGGTGCACATCGCCAACGGCGTGTTCGAAGGCGGCCTGTCCGGCGTGGCCTTCGCACCGCAGCTCAAGCTGATCTCGCGCGTAACGCAGGGCTGCCAGCCGGTGGGGCCGGCGCGGCGCATCACGGCGGCCGATGGCAACGTGGTGCTCGCGCTCGACGAGGCGCCGGCCCTCGACGTGCTGGTGGCCGACACCGGCGTCAACCTCTCGCGGCCGCAGCAGACGCTGTCGCGCCTGCGCGAAACATTGGTCGGCCTCAACGAGGGCAACGAAGACACGATGTCGCGCGCCGGCGCCTTCGGCATCGACACCCGGGTGCGGCACCTGGTCGGCCTCGACCCGGGCCGCCACGCCATCGCGATCGGCGAGAACGTGCGCGCCGGCATGCAGCTGGCGTTCTGCACGCGCAACCCCGAGGCTGCACGCCGCGACCTGGTGCGCATCTGCAGCGAGATCCGCGAGGAGCTCGAGCCCGAGACCGAGCCGCTGGCCGCCGGCCTGGGCGCGCCGGAGACCGGCGCACAGCGCATTGCCGGTGCCGTGTACATCAGCTGCGCGGGCCGCGGCGGCCCGCATTTCGGCGCGCCGTCGGCCGAGCTGCAGATCGTGCGCCGCGCGCTAGGCGACGTGCCGCTGGTCGGCTTCTTCGCCGGCGGCGAGATCGCGCGCCATCACCTCTACGGCTACACCGGCGTGCTCACCGTGTTCTGCGCGGATTGAGGCGGCTCGGCGTCGGCTGAACCGGCACAAGCCGCAACCGTACGTTTTCTCAGCGTTTCGTCAGGCATCAGCGGGTACAGTCGAGCGGCCATGAATGCCCCGCTGCCTGCCGCCGCGATTTCCCCCGTGACCGAAGACGAGCGCCGCCGGCGTCAGGCCGAGGTGGTGGCCGCGCTGTCGGAAGCGCTGCCCCGGCATGCGCTGCTGTGGCAGCGCGAGGAGACCACACCCTACGAATGCGACGGGCTCACCGCCTACCGCCAGCAGCCGCTGGTGGTCGCGCTGCCCGAGACCGAGGCCCAGGTCAGCGCCGTGCTGCAGGCCTGCCACCGGCTGCAGGTGCCGGTGGTCGCGCGCGGCGCCGGCACCGGACTGTCGGGCGGCGCGCTGCCCCATGCGATGGGCGTGGTGCTGAGCCTGGCCAAGTTCAACCGCATCCTCGAGGTCGATGCGCTGGCCCGCACGGCGCGTGTGCAGTGCGGCGTGCGCAACCTGGCGATCAGCGAGGCCGCGGCGCGCCACGGCCTGTATTACGCGCCCGATCCCAGCAGCCAGATCGCCTGCACCATCGGCGGCAACGTGGCCGAGAATTCCGGCGGCGTGCACTGCCTCAAGTACGGACTGACGCTGCACAACGTGCTGCAGGTGAAAGGCTTCACGGCCGAAGGCGACGCGGTGCAGTTCGGCAGCCGCGCACTCGATGCGGCCGGGCTGGACCTGCTGGCGGTCGTGGTCGGCAGCGAGGGCATGCTCGCGATCGTCACCGAGGTGGTCGTGCGGCTGATCCCAAAGCCGCAGCTGGCGCGCTGCATCATGGCCAGCTTCGACGACATCGCCGCCGCCGGCAACGCGGTGGCCAGCATCATCGCGGCCGGCATCATCCCCGCCGGGCTCGAGATGATGGACAAGCCGATGACCGCCGCGGTCGAGGATTTCGTGCATGCCGGCTACGACCTCAAGGCCGAAGCCATCCTGCTGTGCGAGAGCGACGGCACGCCGGAAGAGGTCAACGAGGAGATCAACCGCATGCTGGACGTGCTGACCGGCTGCGGCGCCACGCGGCTGGAGGTGAGCCGCGACGAGGCGCAGCGGCTCAGGTTCTGGAGCGGACGCAAGAACGCCTTCCCCGCCAGCGGCCGCATCAGCCCCGACTACATGTGCATGGACTCGACGATCCCGCGCAAGCGCATCGCCGACATCCTGCTGGCGATCGCCGGCATGGAGAAGAAATACCAGCTGCGCTGCGTCAACGTCTTCCACGCCGGCGACGGCAACCTGCATCCGCTGATCCTGTTCGATGCCAACGATGCCGATCAGCTGCGCCGCGCCGAGGAGTTCGGCGCCGAGATCCTCGAGACCAGCGTCGCGCTGGGCGGCACGGTGACCGGCGAGCACGGCGTGGGCATCGAGAAGCTGGGCTCGATGTGCGTGCAGTTCTCGCCCGAAGAACGCGAGCAGATGCTCGCATTGAAGGCCGCCTTCGACCCCGCCGGCCTGCTGAACCCCGGCAAGGTCATCCCCACGCTGCACCGCTGCGCCGAGGGCGGCAAGATGGTGGTGCGCAAGGGGCTGCTGCCCTTCCCCGAGCTGCCCCGTTTCTGATGAGTGCACACGACCCCGCGCTGCAGGCCCTGATCGACCGCATCGCCGAGGCGCGCGAGCGCCGCACGCCGCTGCGCATCCGCGGCGGCGACACGAAGGCCTTCTATGGCGCGTCCCCCAGCGAGGGGCCGCAGGGCGAGCCGCTGGACGTGCGGCCGCTGGCCGGCATCTCGGCCTACGAGCCCACCGAGCTGGTGATCACGGCGCGCGCCGGCACCCTGCTGAAGGACATGGAGGCCGCACTCGCCGAGCAGGGCCAGTGCCTGCCCTTCGAGCCGCCGCGCTTTGCCGAGGGTGGCACGCTGGGCGGCATGGTGGCGGCCGGCCTGAGCGGCCCGGCACGCGCCTCGATGGGCGCGGTGCGCGACTATGTGCTCGGCGCCAGCCTGCTCAACGGCCGCGGCGAGCTGCTGAGCTTTGGCGGGCAGGTGATGAAGAACGTGGCCGGCTACGACGTTTCGCGGCTGCTGGCCGGTACGCTCGGCGTGCTGGGCGTGATCTGCGAGGTGTCGCTCAAGGTGCTGCCCCGGCCACCCGCCACGTTGACGCTGCGCTTCGACCTGGCGCAGGACCAGGCGCTGCATGCGGTGAACACGCTGGCCGGCAAGCCGATGCCGCTGCATGCGAGCGCATGGTGGGACGGCACGCTGGTCGTGCGCCTATCGGGCGCGGCGGCCGCGGTGCAGTCGGCACGCGAGCAGTTGGGGGGCGAGGAGATTCCGCCTGAGATGGCGACCGCGTTCTGGGCCGGCATGCGCGACCACAGCGACGAGTTCTTCGTCGGCGCACGGCGCGCGGCCGAGGGCGGCGCGGCGCTGTGGCGCCTGTCGGTGCCGCCCACCGCGCCGCCACTGCAACTGTCGGGCGAGCAATTGATCGAATGGCATGGTGCGCAGCGCTGGCTGTGCACCAGCACGCCGGCGGCCGTGGTGCGCAATGCGGCCGAGCAGGTCGGCGGCCATGCGACGCTGTTCCTAGGGCGCGACAAATCCTCTGGCGTGTTCGCGCCGCTGGCACCGCCGCTGGACCGCATCCACCGCGAGCTGAAACGCGCCTTCGATCCCGACCGTCTCTTCAACCCCGGCCGCCTGTACCCGAACCTCTGACCATGCAGACCCACCTGGCGCCCGAGTTCCAGAACACGCCCGAAGGCCAGGAGGCCGAGGCCATCCTGCGCAAGTGCGTGCACTGCGGCTTCTGCACTGCCACCTGCCCCACCTACCAGCTGCTGGGCGACGAGCTCGACGGGCCGCGCGGCCGCATCTACCTGATGAAGCAGGTGCTCGAAGGCCAGGCGCCCACGCGCAGTACCCAGCTGCACCTCGACCGCTGCCTGACCTGCCGCAACTGCGAATCCACCTGCCCCTCGGGGGTGCAGTACGGCCACCTGGTCGACATCGGCCGGCAGGTGGTCGAAGAACGCGTGCCGCGTCCGGCAAAGGAGCGCGCGGTGCGCTGGCTGCTGAAGGAGGGCCTGACCTCGCCGCTGTTCGGCCCGGCGATGAAGCTGGGCCAGATGGTGCGGCCGCTGCTGCCCGCGCAGCTGAAGGAGAAGGTGCCGCCCAAGGCCGTCAAGGCCGCGCACCGCTGGCCGCTGCGCCCGCACAAGCGCAAGGTGCTGATGCTGCTGGGCTGCGTGCAGCCGGCGATGATGCCCAACATCAACAGCGCCACCGCGCGCGTGCTCGATGCCGCCGGCATCCAGGCGCTGGCGGCCGATGGCGCCGGCTGCTGCGGCGCGATCCGCACCCACCTGAACGACCGCGAAGGCGGCCTGAACGACATGCGCCGCAACATCGACGCATGGTGGCCGCAGGTGGAGCGCGGCGAGGTGGAGGCGATCGTGATGAACGCTTCGGGCTGCGGCGTCACGGTGAAGGAATACGGCCACGCGCTGAAGCACGACCCGACCTATGCCGACAAGGCGCAGCGCATCTCGGCGCTCACGAAGGACCTGTCGGAGCTGCTGCCCGAGCTGGTGCCCACGCTGAAGCGCAAGCTGCGCAAGCCGCCCGAAGGCGCGAAGCTGGCCTACCACCCGCCGTGCACGCTGCAGCACGGCCAGCAGCTGCGCGGCGGCCTGGAGGCGGCGCTGGCCGAGCTGGGTTTCGAGGTGAACCTCGCGGCCGCCGAGAGCCACCTGTGCTGCGGCTCGGCCGGCACCTACTCGGTGCTGCAGCCCGAGATGTCGCATGCGCTGCGCGACCGCAAGCTGGGGCATCTGCAGGCCACGCAGGCGAACGTCATCGTCTCGGCCAACATCGGCTGCATCCAGCACTTGCAGAGCGGCACCGCCACGCCGGTGCGGCATTGGGTCGAGGTGCTGGACGAAGCGCTGATCCCCGTCTGATACGCCGCTGTCCGCGTCGGCCTACAGCGATTCGCGCGCCGGCCCGACAGCCAGCGCGCGCACCCGGCTGCACAGTGCCTTCACCGCGTCGATCGACGCGCCTTGAAGGAGCAAGTGATGAACAAGGACCAAGTGAAGGGCCGTGCCGAAGCGGCCAAGGGCAAGATCAAGGAAGCCACCGGCAAGGCCGTGGGCAACGACCGCCTCAAGGGCGAGGGCCAGGTCGACCAGGTGGCCGGCAAGACGCAGGCGACCTATGGCGACGCGAAGGAGCGCGCCAAGGACGCCATCGACAAGCTGCCTTGATGCTGCACGCCCAGATCGTGCCGCCGGAGCCGGCGGCACCGCCTCCGCCACCGGCGCCTCCACCCGACGTGGAGCCGCCGATCATTGATCCGCTGCCGCCCGGGCAGCAGGTGCCGGTGCAGGATCCGAGCCCAAGCCGGCCCGCCGGCTGAGGCTCAGGGCTCCTCGTGCCCGCCACGCTCGCCGCGCAGATCCGCGGCGAGCTGCCGGCGCTGGCCCTCCAGCTCGCGCAGCCGCGCATCGATGATCGACGCGTCGACGAACTCAGCCGGCGTCGCGTTGCGCGAGGCGCGCTGTCCGGCGCGCAGGCGATCGACCGCGCCTGACAGGTCACCGATCGAGGCATGGGCCTCGGCTTCGGCCCGTACCGCGCGCAGGCGCAGGCCCAATTGCTCAGCGCTTTGCGCGAGCTCGGTCCAGGCCAGTGCATCGTGGCTGTTGACGGCCACCCAGGTCTGCAGCGCTTCGGTGCTGTGCTGGAGCGCCGCTTGCGCCTGTGGCGGACGCGGCGATGCCGTGGCCGCCGCGAGGGCCGCCTGGGCCTGCAGCAGCAGGCCGGCGCGCGAACCATCGGCGGCCAAGGTGTTGGCCAGTTCGATCGCCTGCGGGGTCTCGCCGCGGCCGAGCAGCAGCTGGACCTGCAGGAACTGCACCGCCCGTGCGGCACGCTCGTCGCCATGCGGGCTGGTGCGCACGACGGCCTGGACCTGCTGCAGCGTCGATTGCGCACGCGACCAGTCACGCAGCTGCAGCGAGGCCAGCGTGCTCGCATACAGCGCCGCGAGCCGCTCCGACGGCAGCGCGGAACTCGGCACCGCATCGGACGATTGCTGCCTGCGCAGTGCCTGCACGCTGCCGTCCATCAGCACGCGGGCGCGGGCCTGCATCAGCACATGCTCGAGCGGGCTGCTCTGCTGCTTGACGCCCGCCGCATGCGCCCGCGCCCGCGCCTCGCCAATGCGCTCGATGGTCAGCGGGTGTGAGCGCAGGTAGGGAAAGCCGCCGCTGTCGTTCAGCCGCGAGGCGTTGTCGAGCTTCTCGAACATCGTGGCCACGCCCGCGGGCGAAAAGCCGGCGCCACTGAGCACGCCGTAGCCGATGCGGTCGGCCTCGCGCTCCATGTCGCGCGAGAAATTCAGCTGGCCCTGAATCATGCCGGCCTGGCTTCCGGCGATGACCGCCTGGGTGGCATCGGCGCTGTGCGCCTTGCTGGCCGCGAGCACGCCGAGGATCAGCGCGGCCATGCCGAGCATCGACTGGCGCTGCTCGTTGACCATGCTGCGCGCGATGTGCCGCTGCGTGACGTGCGACATCTCGTGCGCCAGCACGGCCGCCAGCTCATCGCGCGAGTTGGTGATGGCCATCAGGCCCAGGTGCACGCCGACGAAGCCGCCCGGCAGCGCGAAAGCGTTGACACTGCGGTCGCGCACCAGGAAGGGCTCCCAGGCGTAGAGCTTGTCGGTGTCGCTGCCGATCTCGCCGCGCGCGCGCGCCGATTGCACCAGCGGCTGCCAGATGGTCTGCAGGTAGTCGAGCAGCAGCGGATCGTCGACGTAGTCGGGATCGCGCCGGATCTCGCGCATGATCTGGTCGCCCAGCTTGCGCTCGGCGGTGACGCTGAAATCGGCCGACACCGATTCGCCCAGCGCCGGCAGCCGCACCTGGGCCTGGGGAGCGAGCGGCGCGGCGGCCCACAGCAGCATGGCGGCGGCTACGGCCACCGGGAGTCGACGAGGGATCTTCAAGGCTGGGGACCGGTCAGGAGGGGAAACACCGGTCGCTATGATGACACCGCCCAGATTGCCCTAATGTTTCCGATGAACTCGCCGCTGACACATTTCGATGCCCAGGGCCAGGCCCACATGGTGGACGTGGCCGCCAAGGCCGAAACCCACCGCATCGCCCGCGCCACCGGCGTCATCCGCATGCAGCCGGCCACGCTGCAGCTGATCCTGCAGGGCAGCACGAAGAAGGGCGACGTGATCGGCATCGCCCGCATCGCGGCGATCCAGGCCGCCAAGCGCGCCAGCGAGCTGATCCCGCTGTGCCATCCGCTGCCGCTGACACGGGTGGCGGTGGAGTTCGAGGCCGACGAGGCGACGTCCGAGCTGCGGTGCACGGTGCAGGCCGAGACTGTGGGTCGCACCGGGGTGGAGATGGAGGCGCTCACGGCGGTGCAGGTCGGCCTGCTCACGGTCTACGACATGTGCAAGGCCGCCGACCGGGGGATGGAGATGACCGGCATCCGGCTGCTGGAAAAACACGGGGGCAAATCGGGCGACTGGCTGGCGCCGACGGCACCCTGAGCCGCCTCCCTCGCTCAGGGCAGGTTGCGGAAATCGCGCCAGTCCATCGCCTTCGAGGGCGGATCGCACTGGAACGGCCGCTCCTGCGCCGCCTCGAGGTCATCGCACGCGGCAAAAAACTCGTCGGACTGCGGATTGTGGAACTCGCGCAGCCGCTGCGCGATGTGGCGTGCACGCTCAAGATCCCCGCGTTCGGCAAAGGCCTTCGCCCAGGCCATCATCAGACGGGTGTCGAGCAGGTAGTGGGGCGCGCGCCTGAAAGCATCCCAGGCTTCCGACGGATGCTCGATGGTGGTGATGGCGGCGTAGTCGGCGTGGTGAGCGAACCAGAGGGTGCGCTGCCCGTCGCGGATACGCTGGGCGAGCGGGGCGGCGTCTTCGCCGGGTTCGAAGATGCGCGACACGACCTTGTAGTCGTACAGCGCCCAAAGGCTGCCGGCGACCAATGCAAGCCCCGCCATGACTAGAGCGGGTGCCGCGGGCTTCGGCGCCGGCCCTGCGCCCTGGTGCGCGTCCGAACGCCCCTGCAGGGAGTAGCCCCAGGCCCAGGCCGCCGGGAGCAGGAAGTACGCATACCACAGCGGATACTCGAGCTCGCTGTGCAGCGCGACCAGCAGCACCATCACGAACGCCGTGCGGCTCAGGCTGCCCTCCAAGCCCTGAGGCCGGAGCGCACGCGCGAGCGCGAGCGCCAGGCTGGCCAGCAGCAACATCACCACCAAGCCGCCGAGCGGCTTACCCAGCTCGACCACCAGTTGCAGCACCAGGTTGTGCGTGTGGTCGAAGAACGCGACCGGCCGGCCGGGGAACGGCGTCAACGACCAGGCGAAGTTGAACTCACCGAATCCCACGCCGCTCCACGGCACCTGTGCGATCAGCGCGCGGGTGTTGGCCCAGATCCCGAACCGCGAACCCGACACATCCGATTCACCCAGGCGAGCCGCGGCGCCGAAGACATGCTGCCCTTCGGCAGCCCACCGTGTCATGCCGATCCAGCCGATGCCATAGATCAGCGGGGCCGACAGCAGCATCAGGCGAGTCCGTCCAGAGAGCCGCCGGTCCAGCAGGCCCCAGGCCGCGATCACGCCGACGCCGACCATGCCCGTGCGGGACGCCGACAGCTCCACGGCGAACACGAACAGCGCGAACAGCACGGTGCCGAAGGGCCGCGGCAACCTGCGGGATTCGATCAGCGGCACCAGCGCCACTGAGGACCATAGCAGTAGGCTACTGAGGTGATTCGGCTGACGCAGGTTGCCCACGGCCCGTCCCGGCAGACCGGAGTGAGCAATGATCTCCCCATCAGTCCATCCCGGCGCAAAGACTTGCAGCAATGCAATCACCGTGCTGAACAGACCTGCCACCACCCAGGCGACGAAGAACCGCTCGGCAGTCGCCGAGCTGGCCATCCCACCATGCAGCGCCGCCAGGGCCGCGCCGGCCAGAAGCGCGAGTGCGGAAGCGGCCAGCCCCACTGGCAATCCAAGCCTTGCCAAGGACCAGCCCGCGGCAAAACCGACGCACACGATGGCCAGCAGCAGTGGCGCTGCGTCGAGTACAGCGCGCCGGCACCCCACCGCATGCCGAGCCGGCACGGCGATGACCCATCCCCACAACGCGACGGCCGCTATCTGGTTCAGCAGCGTAGGCGATGGCGGCAGGTTGAAGGCCAGCAGCGAAGGCACCGCCACAGCGAGCAGAAGAGCCAGCATGGGCACCCAGGGCGGCACCCACTCAGTGGAGGACTGAAACGAAGAGTCGCTCATTCAGCGGCATTGGCACCAACCGGCACCGGTCCGTGGACAGGGGCGGGATCGTATCAGCGAACTACCGCTCGTCAGGCCATGCCGGGAGCAGTTCCCCTCTTTCGCGCCATGTATGCCACGCCAGCCGACTGACGAGGCAGGATTGCTCGGATTCAACCTTGCACAGGCGCTTGAGTGCCTGGAGAGCCTCATCCGTTCGCCCATTGAGCGCCATGACACGTGCGTAGTGCTCGATGCTAGGAGCAAATGGGTACCGTAGCAGAGGCGCTCGCATGTCGTCCAAGCGCCGCACAGGCAGCCCCGGCTGCAAGGGTACCGCTGCCATTACGTGAAATGCTTGCAGTTGATCCAACAGCAACACCTGTGGAGGAGGCAGCGGAGCGGTTAACACCAGATGCTTGGTGGTGGGGTCGATATCGAGTATCGGACGTGTATCGCTGATCTCAATGTATTCGTGTGCCACGGCCCCGAGCAGCAATGCCGGAGTCGCTGCAATCAACGGCAGTACAGATGGGTGCGACAGCTTGAACGCAAACTCCAGCTTCGGAGACGAGTCGACACTCGACAAGCCGAGCATCAGCGCAAACAGCAGCAGGTAGTGGAGGTAGTGAAGAGGGAACTCGACGAGCGCATGGAGAAGCAGTGACAAAACGCATAGCGCGATGATCAGGGTGGGCATGTTCCTCGCGCGCGCAAGCCTCATCAGAGTCGCCGCAACTAGCACCACCGTTGTTGTCAGCCCAACGGGAACGCCAAACCAGAGCATCAAATCCAACGGCAGATCGTGAGCGCTGCTGAAGGTCCATCCCAACGAAGGGTGTTCGACGGCAACCGCGTACTGAGCTTCGCCGTTCTGCAGGACACCCCAGCCCATTCCCGGCTTCAACGCGATGGCCTCGAGCATCGTCATCCACAACAGAGGCCGACGGCCGCCTGACATTCGTTCATCGAGCGGTGCACCGACGATACCTATGTGCTCGTTGAGCGAGGGCATCATCAACATGCCTGCCAGACACACGGCCCAGACGAGAAAGAGCATCGTTCTTCTCTGGCCGATTGCGAGATCTCTCCCTCGCCACACGCAGACGGCGAGCACCGCCGACGCCACCACGATGCCGACGCGCGATTGGGTCAGCACAACAGTGAGCAACAGCCCTATCTGAAGAACCCACAGGAGCGACGGCGGCAGCAACGTTCTTCTTTCGAATAGGCGCCAAGCGCTCAGCATCCCGAGGATCTCGAGGGTGCAGAAGAGGTTCGCCTGCTCCATGTGAGCGATCGGCCTCCCCCCCACCACCGGCACCCCCATGTCAAGTGTTAGCCAACCGAGCCACTGACCGACTGCGAGTGGAATCGAACCGCCAGCGGCGAATAAGATCGCGAAGCTCAAAATATCGGCAAACTCACCCCTCTCGGCTGCGTTCAGAGATTGAGCTACCGAAAAACATATCGCAAACGCGCACAACTCGGCGGCGACGATCAGTGCGTCGCCGTGGAATTTCAGTAGACCGCTGCCAAGCTGCACTAGCACTAGGGCGGCCAATATCAGCGCTAGCACTGCCGGGGAGAAGCATGCGATGCGGACGGCTCTACCGGACGATCGTAGACGGCTTACTGCATCGACCATTAGCAGCAGCACACCCAGTCCACTCGTCCATTCCCGCCAGAACGAAAACCAAGGTGCGTCCCCGGTAGGTAAGAGAAATGCTGCAGCCAGCAGCGCGGCTCCTGGCAAGCGAATCCAAGCACCCCGTGCCATGACCGTGATGATGATGAAGCTATAAAAATGGAAAAAGGCGCCTGAGCGCCTTTTTCATCGTGTGGGGTTCTATCAGCCCTTGCAGGAACCGGGGAGGAACTTCAACAGACCAGCGGTAGTACCGTCAGCCTGCAGACCACAGCGCCAAGCAAAAACCTGAGTGGCGCCAATGGACGCGGCCGTCAGTGCAGCGCCGCTAGAAGACAACGGAACGAGCGTGACAGTCGTGCCTGCCGCGGCTTGCAGAGACGAGTCGCTTCCGAGCAGAACCGAGATCTTGCCGTCGGCCGTGGTCGTCACTGTCGACACGTATTTGCTCGAAGCACCAGCCGTGGTTTGTTCACAGCCCCAACCGTTGGCGCCCGGAGGCGTTGCCGCATTGCCGGTCTGATATACCTCGGAGATGGTCGTACGGCACTGGCTGGCAGCCAGCAGCGCCTCGGAAACCTTCGCTTTAACGGTATAGGTTTGATAGGCCGGCAGCGCCACTGCTGCCAGGATGCCAATGATGGCCACGACGATCATCAGTTCGATCAGCGTGAAGCCCTGTTGAACGCGCTTCATAAAGTGCTCCTATGAGAAGAGGGACAGGTGACTTCCAAGTTGCAGGGTGCATGCCAACCGTTCCGCCGCCATTAACACGGCGCAATTCATGGCTTTCTTCACAGGTCGCGACAGGTCCTGTCACTGTTCCTTGAGGTCTGGCGGCCGCCTGACGCTCTAACTGCCACAAAATGTCAGTCAAAGAGAAAATTCGCTACGAACTATTAAAGCGAAAACTTCTGGCCCGTCTCCAAGGCGCAGATCGAGTGGCGACCGGCCTTGGATTTGACCTCTGCCATCACGGCTGTCACTTCGCCTGGCTTGATGTGCGTAATCTGCACTTGGACGGTTGGATCCGAGAGTTGGGCGAGTTCGCGCACAAGCGCCGATGGGCACAAATGCCGACTGACGTCGGCCAATTGGTGCTCGTCGTCGCGAAAGGCCGTTTCAATCACGAGATATGCAACCGGCAAGTCCTTCAATCGCTGCCACAAGGCGGGATTCGGCGCAGTGTCGCCGGTATAAACCCAAGCAGCTGCTCCTTCTCGCGGAATCACGGCAAACCCCACCGCTGGGACGGTATGCAAAGCACTCAAAACTTCGATACGCCGAACCCCTAACGGGAGGACTTCTCCTACGGCAAATGCTCGAAAACCGAGGATAGGTGCCTCGGGCGTTGGCAGCCGGGTGAAATCCGGCCAGATCACGTTGTTGAAAATGTGCCGCCGCAATGCATCGATGGTTTCTTCGAGGGCATGGACCATGATCGGGCCCCGCCCAGAGGCACGCCGCACTCGCATCACGCTGTCGGCGAGCAGCCCGATCGACAGCACATGATCCAAATGCGAATGGCTGATGAAGATGTGATCGATCCGCGCCAGCTCTTCGAGCGTCAGGTCGCCGACGCCGCTGCCCGCATCGATCAGCACATCGTCGTCCACCAGGAACGAGGTGGTCCGGCTGCCTGCAGCAATGGACCCGGAGCAACCGAGGACGCGAATGTTCATGGGGAGGCGAAAGGCGGGCGCCCTCGGGAAAGCTCAATGGCAGCGATGCCGCATGGTGCAGAGCGAGGACGGGTCACGCAAGCTTCAAACTCCCGCTTTTGTATGACGTCCGGGGCTGAAGTCGCCACTTTGCGCACGCCACGTGAAAAAACTCACACCGGCTTCGCTTCAGCTATCCGCAATTCAGCCGATACGCGCTACCCAGCCTACGGCTGGATGAACTGCATCTGCGTGCCGGCCAGCTCGATCACGTCGCCGTTCTTCAACGGGACCGACTCGCCGGTCAACGCCGTGCCATTGACCGTGGGGCGGGTCGCCCCTTCCACGTGGGCGAACACATAGCCCCCAGGCCGCTTGGTGATCGATGCAACCTGAACACCGGGCTTGCCCACGGTGGTGACCACCTTGGTCAGCGTGACCTCGCGACCGGCCGCGGCACCATTGAGCACCTTGATCGAAGCCGGCGTCGTCGGCGCGCTGAGGCCACCGAAGCCGGAATGCGCGGGCTGCGGCGCGGTGTGCATGAAAGTCGGCGCCTGGCCTGGCTTCATGATCATCGTCTTCTCGTACTCGTGCCCGTCGTCGGCCAGGTACTTGATCTTGTACTTGCCGATCTCGACGGTGTCGTTGTGCGCGAGCAGCTGCTTCTTGACGGCCTTGCCGTTGATGTAGGTGCCGTTGGTGCTGTTGAGGTCTTCGATGAAGACATCGTTGCCCACCATCTGCAGCACCGCATGCTCGCCGCTGACGGCGAGGTTGTCGATCACGATGTCGTTGTAGGGCCGCCGGCCCAGGGTGGTCTTGTCCTTGGTGAGTTGCACCTCTTTGATGACCACGCCATCGAGCGACACGACGAGTTTGCCCATTAGTTGACCTCTTGAAGTCTCCGCCTCTTTATTGCCCGCCAAGACTGCCTGCCTCAGCGTCGGAACGGCCACCACGAGCGCGTCGTGGGTGTGCCACCCCCTTGCACGCGCACCAGAACCACCGCGATATTATCCTTTCCGCCTGCGTCATTGGCTGCATTGATCAGCGCTGTACCGGCGGCTTCTACAGAGTCGTACATCTGCAACACCTGCGCAATGCTTGCGTCGTCGAGCATGTCGGACAGCCCGTCGGAGCACAGCAGGTAGATATCGCCCGACTGCAGATCGTGCAGATGGGTTTCGAGCAGCACTGTGTCCTCGACGCCGACCGCACGCGTCACGAGGTTCTTGTTCGCAGAAAACGCCGCCTGCTCCGGCGTGATGAGCCCAGCGTCGATCTGCTCCTGCAGCAACGAATGATCTCGGGTGATCTGTGTCAGCTTGCCACCGCGCAAGCGGTAGGCACGGGAATCGCCCACATGGCCCACGAGCAGGCGGTCATCACGAAACACCGCGAGCACGAGCGTGGTGCCCATTCCAGCGTACTGCGGATTGGAATTGGCGGCGTTGAAGATCGCCCGGTTGGCGTTGTCGACGCAGATGTCCATCGCACGCCGCACCTCGGCGTCGCTGGCGCTGCTGCTCGCCTCCTGAAGCCAGCGTCCCAGCTCGGCTTTGATGAAGGCGGTGAGCATGCCACTGGCCACCTCACCGGCGTTGTAGCCGCCCATGCCGTCTGCCAGGACGGCGAGCGCCGCCGCCTCGTCGAGAGCGACCGAGTCCTCATTGTTGCTGCGTGCCCTGCCGGTATCGATGGCACTGAAGAACTCGAGGGTCATGGCGAGCAGGTGAAAGCTGGCGCGGCGCTTGTTTATCCGGAACGGCGGCCATTGTGCCCCGGATCCGAAGCCGTGCTGCCGAGGGCGAGTGCTTCCTGACTCCCGAAGTCAGGGGGTTGCAGCGACGCGAGGTCAGCCGCAACGCGTCGGAGGTCGTCTGCCAGCGCTTCGCCATCCGCATAGCGGAGCCCGGGTGGCTTCTGCAACACCCGGCTCAACACGGCTTCGAGGCCGGCTGGCAACTCGGGCCGCAGGCTCCGCAACGGCCTCGGCGCTGCCTGGGCCACCTGCTTCAGCAGTTGTCCGAGTGAAGCGGCTTCGTAGGGCAGCTCCCCGGTGAGCAGCTGGAACAGCATCACGCCGAGCGAATAGAGGTCGCTGCGGCCGTCGACCGCTCCGCCGACCAGTTGCTCCGGCGACATGAAGGCCGGAGTTCCGAGAACCAGCCCGCTGCGCGTGCGCTCGGCATCGAGCACCTGCGCCGTGCCGAAGTCGGTGAGCTTGACCTGCTGGTGAGGCAGGTCGACCAGCACATTGGCAGGCTTGATATCCCGATGCACCAGCCCCGAGCGATGCGCATAGGCCAGCGCGCGAGCCACCCGCTCCACGATCCCGAGAACCACCGGCTCCGGCAGCAGGCGCGAGGGGCGCGTATATCGCACCAAGTCGGTCCCGCCCAGCAGTTCCATCACGATGAACGCCAGCCCCTGGGATTCTCCACCGCCGTAGACGGTGACGATGTCGGGGTGCCGCAATCGTGCCGCCGCCTGGGCCTCGCGCAGGAAACGCTGACGCAGCTCTGCCGCGTCGCGCTCGTGCGCACCCTCGCCCAGCGACAGCGTCTTGATCGCCACCGGGTTGTCATCGCGCAGATCCACTGCCACGTAGAGCGTGCTGCTGGCGCCCTGCGCCAGTCGGCGCTCGATGCGATAGCCGGCGAACACGCAGCCCGGGGCGAGATCGCGAAGGGATTCGGGGAGGTGAGCCGGGGTCATACGTCTCCCCGACTTTAGCGCCCGGCACGCCTCGTGGAGCTGCATTACCTCGGCGCCGCCTCGGACCTGCGGAGCGCCGGCCGCCCCGCGACGAGCACACCAGCCACCGCCAGGACATACAGCGCCGCGCGCGCCACGAAGTGCGGATCGAACACGCGGTCGAGCAACGGCTCCTGCACGATCATGCTGGCCGCCGTGTAGGCCAGCAGCGCCGCGCCCGCCTGGATGATGATCGGGAAGCGGTCAACCATTTTCAGCACAAAGCCGCTGCCCCAGACGACGATCGGCACGCTGATCAGCAAGCCGATGATCACCAGGTCGAAGCCGCCATGCGACGCGCCAGCGACGCCGAGCACGTTGTCGATGCCCATCAGCGCGTCCGCGATCACGATGGTCTTCATGGCGCCCCAGAAGCTCGTGGCGCCCGGCTCGTCATGCTGCTCTTCATTCGACGAAGCCAGCAGCCGATAGGCGATCCACAGCAGCGCGACGCCGCCAACGAGCATCAGGCCCGGCACACGCAGCAGCCAGGCCACGCCGAGCGCCATCACTGCCCGCACCGCGATCGCGCCGACGGTGCCCCAGACGATGGCCTTGCGCTGCAGGGCGGCCGGCAGCCGCCGCGCTGCCAACGCAATGACCACGGCGTTATCACCGGCGAGGACGAGGTCGATCAGAACGATGGCCGCGAGGGCCGACCACCAGGCAGAAGAAAACAGCTCCATGACGCTTTCCAGTTGAGTTGCAGACAAACGGACAAGCCGCGCGCTGCTGGAAAGCCGGAGGTGTCGTTGAGGAAGGCGACGACGCTTCGAGCCCCGCTACAGCGGTTGGCACGAAGGTCTTGCCCGGCACTGCAAAGTTGCGGTGCCCCGGCTGCCGGAAGCGCAAGCGCTTCGTACTGACGGCCAACCGGTGTGGGGGCTACTCCCCTTCAGGGCGTATTGGAACAGAAATGCGATGACCCCGGGTCAGTGCCGTGAACTCGAGCGCCGGCCGCGCTCCACCCACCAGCCGATGGCCACGACCAACGCCGCGCACGCAGCCCCGGCGGTCATCGGCACCGATTCGGGCAAAGGCCCGATCCATCGCATCACGGCGCCGTCGGTGGTCAGCATCTCACCCGCGAGGTATCCGAGCAGCGCCCCGCCGAGCGTGATGATGATCGGGAAGCGCTCCATCACCCGCAACAGCAACGTGCTGCCGAACACGATCAGCGGAATGCTGATGCCCAGGCCGAGGATCAGCAGCAGCATGCTGCCCTTGGCCGCCGCAGCCACCGCGAGCACGTTGTCCAGGCTCATCACCAGGTCGGCGAGCAGGATGGTGCGCACCGCCGCAGCCATGCCTTTGCGCTCCGGTTCCTTGCCCTCCTCGATCTCCTCTTCTTCCTCGACCAGCAGCTGCACGCCGATGTACAGCAGCAGCAGTCCGCCGATGATCTTCAGGTAGGGCTGCTGCAGCAGCTCCGTTGCTGCCAGCGTGAGCACGATCCGCATCACGATGGCGGCAGCGCTGCCCCAGAAGATCGCAGGCTTCTGCTGCTGCGGCGGGAGTCCTCGCGCGGCCAGTGCGATGACCACCGCGTTGTCGCCCGACAGCACGACGTTGGTCAGGATGATGGAGCCGAGCGCCGTCCAGAACGCAGCCGTCGTGATGTCCATGGAAATGTCGTCCCGTAAAAACACAAGGAGGGCCCGAGGGCCCTCCTTGCCGTGTGGGTAGCGCTGGAGCTTACAGCAGGCCCTTGAGCAGCTTGCCCATCTCGGACGGATTGCGGGTCACCTTGAAGCCGCACTCTTCCATGATCGCGAGCTTGGCATCGGCCGTGTCGGCACCACCCGAGATCAGCGCACCGGCGTGGCCCATGCGCTTGCCCGGAGGCGCGGTCACGCCGGCGATGAAGCCGACCACCGGCTTCTTCATGTTGTCCTTGCACCAGCGGGCCGCATCGGCCTCGTCGGGACCACCGATCTCGCCGATCATGATCACCGCATCGGTGTCGGGATCGTCGTTGAACATGCGCATCACGTCGATGTGCTTCAGGCCGTTGATCGGGTCGCCGCCGATGCCGACCGCGCTGCTCTGGCCGAGGCCGATCTCGGTGAGCTGGGCCACGGCTTCATAGGTCAGCGTGCCGGAGCGCGAGACCACGCCGATGCGGCCCTTGCGGTGGATGTGGCCGGGCATGATGCCGATCTTGATCTCGTCGGGCGTGATCAGGCCGGGGCAGTTGGGGCCCAGCAGCAGCGTTTCCTTGCCGCCGGCCGCGACCTTGGCCTTCATCTTGTTGCGCACCTCGAGCATGTCGCGCACGGGGATGCCCTCGGTGATGCAGATGGCGAGATCCAGGTCGGCTTCCACCGCTTCCCAGATCGCCGCCGCGGCGCCTGCGGGCGGCACGTAGATCACGCTGACGCTGGCGCCGGTCTGGGCCTTGGCGTCCTTCACGCTCGCGAAGATGGGAATGCCTTCGAAGTCCTCGCCGGCCTTCTTCGGGTTCACGCCCGCGACGAAGCAGTTCTTGCCGTTGGCATAGTCGCGGCACATGCGGGTGTGGAACTGGCCCGTCTTGCCGGTGATGCCCTGGGTGATGACCTTGGTGTCCTTGTTGATCAGGATGCTCATGAGAATTCCTTGGGGGCGCTTAACGGACGGCTTCGACGATCTTGGTGGCCGCTTCGGCCATCGTGTCGGCGCTGATGATGGGCAGGCCGGACTCGGCCAGCATCTTCTTGCCCAGGTCTTCGTTCGTGCCCTTCATGCGGACGACCAGCGGCACCTTCAGGTTCACTGCCTTGCAGGCCGCGATCACGCCTTCGGCGATGGTGTCGCAGCGCATGATGCCGCCGAAGATGTTGACCAGGATGCCCTTCACGGCCGGGTTCTTCAGCATGATCTTGAAGGCCTCGGTCACCTTCTCGGCCGTGGCGCCACCGCCCACGTCGAGGAAGTTGGCCGGCTCGCCGCCGAACAGCTTGATGGTGTCCATCGTGGCCATCGCGAGGCCGGCGCCGTTGACCAGGCAACCGATGTTGCCGTCGAGGCTGATGTAGGCAAGGTCGAACTTGCTGGCCTCGATCTCGGCCGCATCCTCCTCGTCGAGATCGCGGTAGGCCACGATCTCGGGATGGCGGAACAGCGCGTTGGAGTCGAAGTTGAACTTGGCGTCCAGCGCCTTGATGTTGCCGTTGCCTTCCAGGATCAGCGGGTTGATCTCGGCAAGGCTGGCGTCGGTCTCCATGTAGCAGGTGTAGAGCTTCTTGAAGACCTCGATGGCCTGCGCCTGGCTGGCCAGGGGAACGCCGATGCCGGCGGCCAGTTCGAGGGCCTGGCGGTCGGTCAGGCCTTCAGCCGGATCGACAAAGACCTTGATGATCTTCTCGGGCGTGGCGTGGGCCACTTCCTCGATGTCCATGCCGCCTTCGGAGCTGGCCATCATCGCGACCTTCTGCGTGGCGCGGTCGGTCAGCGCGGCGACGTAGTATTCCTTCTTGATGTCGGCGCCTTCCTCGATCAGCAGGCGACGCACCTTCTGGCCTTCGGGGCCGGTCTGGTGGGTCTTGAGCTGCATGCCGAGGATCTGGCCAGCCAGCGTCTTGACCTCATCGATCGAGCGGCCGAGCTTGACGCCACCACCCTTGCCACGGCCGCCGGCATGGATCTGAGCCTTGACGACCCAGACGTTGCCGCCCAGCTTCTGTGCGGCCTCGACCGCTTCCTGCACGGTGAACGCGGGATAGCCGCGCGGCACCGGCACGCCGAACTGGCGCAGGATTTCCTTGCCTTGGTACTCGTGGATCTTCATGGGTCGTTTCTGCGAAAGAAGAGAAAAACGGCTTGTCTCGGCCTGTGAAAAGGCTCAGGAATGCGCACGCGCGCCGTGCGGGCGCGGCAAAACGTTCGATGGTGCCAGCGGAAACCCGCGATTCCAGCGTGGATAGTGCGTACGAAACGGGCACTGCGGCCGTGGCTGGAAGACAGCCAGAGCGTCGATGAGGCGACCTTGCGAAGGGAGTCGCTGCACGGCGGCAGAAGGGGAAGGCATGGCGAACCGTGAAAAGCGGCCAGCACCGTGAGGCGGTTTCAGCCGGTTTCGGAAGACGGCGGACTTTAGCATGCTGCACCGCGGCAAACCTGACAGGAAGCTGTACGCCCAGGCTGCGGGTGCGGGCGTTTCAGCAGCCCTCGTCGTCTGCCCCGCGGATCACCCGGCGCACCACGTCGGCCGAGAATCCACGCTGCGCGAGGAAGCGCATCTGCTTTGCCCGCTCGGCCGCATCGGCCGGCTGGGTACCGAACTTGCGCTGCCAGACTTCGCGGGCGCGGCCATATTCCGACTCCCGAAGCTGCTGGAGCACCTGCTCGTCGGGCACCACACCGTGCTTCGCCAGCTCCTGCTTGATGCGCAGATTGCCATAGCGGTTGGCGCGCGCATGGACACGGCTTTCGACAAAGCGCTCCTCGGAGAGGTAGCGATGGGCCTGGAGCCACTCGAGCAACTGGTCGACACAACGCTCGGGGTCGGCACAGACGCCTTGCGCCGCACCGGGCTCACTGGCCTCGGAAGGCTCTCGCGCCCGCTCCGCCTGCTCGGCGCGCGCGACGCGCAGCAGCTTGCGGCGCAGTTCGCTCCGGCTGTGCTCGCGCTGCGCCAACCAGGCAAGCGCCCTGCCCTTGAGCGAAAGACGCTGGCGCGCCATCAGGCCGACGGCACCGTGCCTCGTGTGTCTGGGGACAGACGCGACCAGCCGGGCAGGCCGGTGTCGTCGCGCCATGCCGGCGGCGCCTCGATCGTGGACCAGTATTCGTCGAGCGAGGCGATCAGCCCGTCGCGCAGCGTGAACAGGCTGTTGGCGTAGACGGTGGGGCCGCCCGCCAGCGCCACGCGGACGATGGAATGCACCCGCCCATCGGCCAAGGGATTCACCTCGATGAGCTGGATCTCCCAGCCTTCGGGATACACCGCGTTGACGTGGATGACCGCCTCGGCCCCGGTGATGCGCTCGCCGGTGGCCCACCAGGTGCAGACGGCATCCGGGGCCAGAAGGCCCTGGGCCTCCTGCCAGCGCCGCGCCTGGAACAGCGCCCAGAGCCGGCGAACCACCTCGATGCCGTTCATCGAAACGCCTTTACTCAGCAGCCGCGGCGCCGGTGGGCAGCAGCGGGATGCTCATGGCTTCGCGCACCTTGTTCTCGATCTCGACCGCGAGGTCGGGGTTCTCCTTCAGGAACTCGCGGGCGTTGTCCTTGCCCTGCCCGATCTTCTCGCCGTTGTAGGCATACCAGGCGCCGGACTTGTCGAGGATCTTCGCGTTGACGCCCATGTCGATGACCTCGCCCTCGCGGCTGATGCCCTCGCCGTAGAGGATGTCGAACTCGGCCGTCTTGAACGGGGGCGAGACCTTGTTCTTGACAACCTTGACCTTGGTTTCGCTGCCGATCACCTCTTCGCCCTTCTTGATGCTGCCGGTGCGGCGGATGTCGAGGCGGACCGAGGCGTAGAACTTCAGCGCGTTGCCGCCGGTGGTGGTCTCGGGGCTGCCGAACATCACGCCGATCTTCATGCGGATCTGGTTGATGAAGATGACCATGCAGTTGGTCTTCTTGATGGTGGCGGTGAGCTTGCGCAGCGCCTGGCTCATCAGGCGGGCCTGCAAGCCGGGCAGCGCATCGCCCATCTCGCCTTCGAGTTCGGCCTTGGGGGTGAGGGCGGCCACGGAGTCGATGACGATCAGGTCGACGGAACCGGAACGCACCAGTGCATCGACGATCTCGAGCGCCTGCTCGCCGGTGTCGGGCTGGGAGATCAGCAGGTCCTGCAGGTTGACGCCCAGCTTCTGCGCGTATTGCACGTCGAGCGCATGTTCGGCGTCGATGAAGGCGCAGACGCCCTGCTGCTTCTGCATCTGGGCGATGACCTGCAGCGTGAGCGTGGTCTTGCCCGACGATTCGGGGCCGTAGATTTCGATCACCCGGCCGCGGGGCAGGCCGCCGACACCCAGCGCGATGTCGAGGCCGAGCGAACCGGTGGAGACGACTTGAATATCCTCAATCTTCTCGCCTTCGCCGAGACGCATGATCGAGCCCTTGCCGAACTGCTTTTCGATCTGCGACAGCGCGGCCTGCAAGGCCTTGGCTTTTTCGGTGTTGAGGGCTTTGACAGGTGCGTCCATGGGCTTCTCCGGTGAATTGGCGGGCATTATGGCAGAGCGGCTGGGTATTCGTACAGTGATTTTCCTGCCTTCTTTTCGGGCGACTCCCTAGAATCGAAAGCAGCCGCCGACGCGAGCGGACGACAAGGGTCCGAGGAGACAAGATGCGGATTTTGATCGCCGAAGATGATCAGGTGCTGGCCGATGGCCTGCTGCGCTCGCTGCGCAATGGCGGCTATGCGGTCGACCAGGTCGGCAGCGGCAGCGAGGCCGATGCGGCGTTGTCGTCGCACGAGTTCGATCTGGTGATCCTCGACCTCGGGCTGCCCAAGATGCACGGGCTGGAGGTGCTGCGCAAGCTGCGCGCACGCGGCTCGGCGGTGCCGGTGCTGATCCTCACCGCGGCCGACAGCATCGAGCAGCGCGTCAAGGGCCTCGATCTGGGCGCCGACGACTACATGGCCAAGCCCTTCTCGCTGCAGGAGCTCGAGGCCCGCGTGCGCGCCCTCACCCGCCGCGGCCTGGGCACGGCCTCCAGCGTCATCAAGCACGGGCCGCTGAGTTTCGACGCCACGGGCCGCGTGGCCTACATCAACGACCAGATGATCGATCTCTCCGCGCGCGAGCTGAGCCTGCTCGAGGTGCTGTTGCAGCGCGCGGGCCGGCTGGTCAGCAAGGACCAGTTGGTGGAGCGCCTGTGCGAGTGGGGCGAAGAGGTGAGCAACAACGCGATCGAGGTCTACATCCACCGGCTGCGCAAGAAGATCGAACAAGGCCCGATCCGCATCGCGACGGTGCGCGGGCTCGGCTACTGCCTCGAGAAGATCCCGAGCTGATCGGGAGATCGATACCGTCGTGCAGCGCTATCCTCTGCGCGACTGATGGCGACCACCACGCGCGAGCAACGTTCCCTGTTCGGCGAGATCCTCGACTGGATGCTCGCGCCGCTGTTGCTGCTGTGGCCGATGAGCGTCGCACTGACCTGGCTCGTGGCCCAGGGCATCGCGAGCCGGCCCTACGACCGCGAGCTCGGCGAAATGGTGCGCACCGTGGCCCACCGCGTGGTGGTGGAGCAGGCAGCCGGCGGCCGCAAGGCTGCCACCCGCCTGCGCTCACCGGAGGCGGTGGCCGAGATCCTGCGGTCGGACGACATCGACCAGCTCTACTACCAGGTGCTGGGCCTGCGCGGCGAGCTGATCAGCGGCGACCGCGAGCTGCCGGTGCCCGAGGATGAACGGGCCACGAACGGCAACGAGGTTCGCTTTCGCGACGACACAGTTCGTGGCGAGCAGGTGCGCGTGGCCTACCTGTGGCTGACCGACGATGTCCGCGCCGGAGAGTCCCCCCCGCTGGTGCAGGTGGCCGAGACGCTCGACAAGCGCTCGCGCCTGGCCACCGAGATCATCAAGGGCGTGATCCTGCCGCAGTTCGTGATCCTGCCGCTGGCGGTGCTGCTGGTGTGGCTCGCGCTGGCGCGTGGCATCGCACCGCTGAACGAGCTGCAGCACCGCATCCGCCAGCGCGAGAGCCATGACCTCAGCCCGATCGAGGAGCGCAGCGCGCCCGAGGAAGTGGCGCCGCTGGTGCGGGCAATCAACGACCTGCTCGGCCGGCTCGACCAATCGATGAGCGCGCAGAAGCATTTCCTGGCCGACGCCGCCCACCAGCTCAAGACCCCGCTCGCCGGCCTGCGCACGCAGGCCGAGCTGGCGCAGCGCGAGATCGACGCCGGCCGGCAGGATCCACAGGCGCTCAAGCGCTCGCTGCAGCAGATCGCGCGCTCCAGCCAGCGGGCGGCGCACATGGTCAACCAGCTGCTCGCGCTGGCCCGCGCCGAAGACAAGGAACAGGCGGCACGCCGGCAGGACGTGCCGCTGGCCCGGCTGGCCACCGAGACCGTGCGCGACTTCGTACCGCGTGCGATGGAAAAGCGCATCGACCTCGGCTACGAAGGGCCCGAGCGCGAAGATCCTGCGGTCCATTTCACCGGTCAACCGGTGCTGGTGCGCGAGTTGATCCGCAACCTCGTGGACAACGCGCTGCAATACACACCCAGCGGCGGCACGGTGACGGTGCGGGTGATGCCCGATCCCTTCGGGCAGGTGATGGTGCTGCAGGTGGAGGATTCGGGGCCGGGCATTCCGGAGGCGGAGCGCGAGCTGGTGTTCCAGCCCTTCTATCGCGCGCTGGGCACCAACGTCGACGGCAGCGGCCTGGGACTGGCCATCGTGCGCGAGATCGCGCAGCAGCATGGCGCCGAGATCCTGGTCGAGGATGCACAGCCGCGCAGCGCCGGCCAGCCGGGCACGCGCTTCACGGTGCGCTTTCCCACGGCGGCCTGAAAGCAATTCGGCGCCGCTGCTTGCGCAGGCGGCGCCGACTGTTGGGGACAGTGACCGATGGCTCAGCGCGCGGCGCGGCGGCGCACCGTCCAGCCCAGGGTACCCAGACCGGCCAGCATCAGCGCGTAGCTCTCGGGTTCCGGCACCGCGGAGGTGACCGTCACCGCACCCACGCCCCAGGCCTCGTCGCCCGTGCCTTGGAAGCCGCCGGTGTAGGCGAAGTTCACGGTGTTGGTACCACCGACCAGCGCCACCGGCACGACGATGTGCGTCAGGCCGCCCGCCCAGGTGATCTGGGTGGAGTTGTGCGGATCGTCGGAGGCGCCGTTCGTCGTGGTCAGCACCGAGCTGCCAGCCGGGGCCAGCAGCACCGTGTTGACGCCACCGCCGCCCATGTTGAACGAGCCGGTGAAGATCTCGGTGCCGTTGACCGACAGGTGGAACACGTCGGTGCAGCAGTTGCCGTTGCCGTCGAGGCTGGCGAAACCGAGCAGATCCATCGTCAGCTCGCCGGCACCGCCAGCAGCGGAGAACGAGGTACCGAAGGAACCGGGGCTGGCGATCTGGCCCAGGCCGGTGAAGTTGTCGCTGTAGACGGTGGCGGCGTGGGCGCCGGCCACTGCGGCGGTCGCCAGCAAGGCGGCTGCGGCCTTGCGAAGGGTGCTGGTCATGTCTTCTCCTCTGAAGGAATGCCTCGAAGAAACCGGAAGCCCAGGAACAGCAGCGCCGGAACCGTGTGCGATTGTTTCAGGCGGGTTCCGCGGCGAGGCCCCCTCAGTCGCGGGGGACGCCATATCCCGGAGCGTGACATCCGCCACGAAGACCCCTCAGCTCTGCATCATCCGCCGGCTGCGCGCGATCGACATCAGGATGCCCAGGCCCAGGCCCAGCGTGACCATCGCGGTGCCGCCGTAGCTGATGAAGGGCAGCGGGATGCCCACCACCGGCAGGATGCCGCTGACCATGCCCATGTTGACGAAGGCATAGGTGAAGAAGCTCAGCGTGATCGCGCCGGCCAGCAACCGCGCGAACAGCGTCGGCGCCTCGGCGGCGATCATCAGCCCGCGGAAGATCAGGAAGACGAAGCCCAGCACCAGCAGCGCGCAGCCGATCAGCCCGAACTCCTCGGAGAACGCCGCGAAGACGAAGTCGGTGGTGCGCTCGGGAATGAACTCCAGGTGGGTCTGCGTGCCCTTCATGAAGCCCTTGCCGGTAACGCCGCCGGAGCCGATGGCGATCATGCCCTGGATGATGTGGAACCCCTTGCCCAGCGGGTCGGTCGTGGGATCGAGCAGCGTGCAGATGCGGTGCTTCTGGTATTCGCGCAGCAGCGGCCATTGCAGGTCGGGCTGGCAAATGGTGGATTCCGACAGCACCAGCGCGGTGATTGCCGCGGCGCCCAGCGCCAGCACCGGCAGGATCAGCTTCCAGCTCAGGCCGGCGAAGAAGATCACATAGAGCCCGGCCGACAGCACCAGGATCGCCGTGCCGAGGTCGGGCTGCTTGATGATCAGCGCCACCGGCACCGCGAGCAGGGCCAGCGCCACGCCGAAGTCGAGCGCCCGCAGCCGGCCTTCGCGGCGCTGGAACCACCAGGCCAGCATCAGCGGCATCGCGATCTTGAGGATCTCCGAGGGCTGGATCACCACGCCCACGTTGAGCCAGCGCGTCGCCCCCTTCTTCGTGATCCCCACCACCGCGGTGGCGAGGAGCAAGGCCACGCCCATCGTGTACAGCGGCACCGCCAGCGCCATCAGCCGCTGCGGCGGGATCTGCGCGACGACGAACAGCACGAACATCGCCATCACCATGTTGCGACCGTGGTCGGTGAAACGGGTGCCGGCATCGTGGCCGGCCGAATACATCGTGACGAGGCCGGCCGCGCACAGCAGCAGCACCGCCAGCGCCAGCAGCACGTCGAAGCCGCTGAAGGCCGGCTTCAGCCGCTTCCACAGCGGCGGCTTGTCGAACACCGCATTCATCGCGAAGCTCCCGAGGCTGGCCTGGCCGCCACAGGCAGCGCGCGGCTGGAGGCCACTTCCGGCGCCGAGGCCGCCAACGCAGCCGAAGCGGCCTGCGCCACCGGCACCGGCGGCTTCAGCGGCGCGGTGGCCTTGGCCTGCTGCACGGCAGCGATGTCTTCCGGCGTGGGGTACAGGCCCAGCAACCAGTAGTCGAACACGCGGCGCGCAATCGGCGCGGCCGACTGGGCGCCGAAGCCCGCGTTCTCCACCACCAGCGCCACGGCGATCTTGGGATCGTCGGCCGGCGCGAAGGCGATGTACAACGCATGGTCGCGCAGATGCTCTTCGATGCGCGACGCGTTGTACTTCTCGTTCTGCTTGATGCCCACCACCTGCGCCGTGCCGGTCTTGCCGGCGGCAACGTAGCCGGCGCCCTGGAATGCGCTGGCCGAGGTGCCTTCCTTGTTGACGCCGACCATCGCATTGCGGATCACCTCCAGGTGCTCCGGCTTGATCGCCACCGGCGGCAGCGGCGTGGCGTCGATCAGGCGCTTGCCGCCATTGACCACGTCGACCACCTCCTTCACGAGGTGCGGCTTGAAGCGCGTGCCGCCGCTGGAGAGCGTGGCCAGTGCCTGCGCCAGCTGCAGGATCGTGAAGCTGTTGTAGCCCTGGCCGATGCCCAGCGAGATGGTCTCGCCGGCATACCACTTCTGCTGTTCCGGCTTGCGGTAGGCGCGGCGCTTCCAGTCGGTGGACGGAAGGATCCCCTTGAGCTCGCCGTCGACGTCGATGCCGGTGATCTGTCCGAAGCCGAACGGCGCCATCTGCTGCGCGATGGTGTCCACGCCGAGGTCGTTGGCCAGCATGTAGTAGTAGGTGTCGCACGACTGCACGATCGAGCGGTACATGTCCACATAGCCATGGCCGCCCTCGCGATCGTCGCGGAACTTGTGGTTGCCGAACCAGAAATAGCCGGGGTCGGAAATCGCCTGCGCCGGCGTGCGCTTGCCGGTGGCCAGCGCCGCCAGCGCCATGTAGGGCTTGTAGGTCGAGCCGGGCGGATAGGTGCCGCGCAGCGCCCGGTTCAGCAGCGGCTTGTCGATCGACTCGTTGAGCTCCTTCCAGCTCTCGCTGTCGATGCCGTCGACGAACAGGTTGGGATCGAAGGTGGGCTTGCTGACGAAGGCCAGCAGCTCGCCGGTCTTCGGCTCGATCGCCACCAGCGCGCCGCGCCGGCCGCCGTAGAGCTGCTCGACCAGCTGCTGCAGCTTGATGTCGACCGAGAGCTTCACCGTGTTGCCGGGCGTCGGTGGGCTGGCCTTGAGGCGGCGCACCGCGCGGCCGCCGGCGCTGGTTTCCACCTCCTCGAAGCCGGTCTGGCCATGCAGCTCACGCTCGTAGCTCTGCTCGACGCCGAGCTTGCCGATGTAGTCGGTGCCGCGGTAGTTGGCCTGCACGTCGTCGGGCTGGTCTTCCAGCGCCTCCTGCTCCTTCGCGTTGATGCGGCCGATGTAGCCCAGCACATGGCTGGCCAGCTCGCCGAAGGGATAGTGGCGGAACAGCCGCGCCTTGATCTCGACGCCCGGGAAGCGGAAGCGCTGCGCCGTGAAGCGCGCGACTTCCTCCTCGGTGAGCTTGGTGCGGATCGGCAGCGACTCGAAGCTCTTGGATTCCTCCAGCAGCTTGCGGAAGCGCCGTCGGTCGCGCGGCTCGATGCTGACCACCTCGGCCAGTTGATCGATCACCGCATCGATCTCGCCGCCCAGCTTCGACGGCGTGATCTCCAACGTATAGGCCGAGTAGTTGTTGGCCAGCACCACGCCGTTGCGGTCGACGATCAGGCCGCGGTTGGGCACGATCGGCACCACCGAGATGCGGTTGTTCTCGGCCTGCGTCGACAGCTCCTCGTGCTTGTAGACCTGCAGGTAGACCAGCCGCGCCGCCAGCAGCCCGAAGGCGAACAGCACGAAGAACCCGGCCGCGACCAGCCGCAGCCGGAAACGGCTCAGCTCCCGCTCGAGGTTCTTCAGCTCGGTCATGGGGAACTACAGCGGCCGGTTCTCGTCGCGGTCGGGCGGACGGCGCTGCGGCGCCAGCAGCACCCAGGTGGCGACCGGCCACAACAGGGCCTCGAATACCGGCGCCAGTGCAATCGTCCAGCCGGGGAACATGCCGCCAGCCATCAGCCGCACCAGCAGCGACACCGCGTGCGCGCCGGCGAACAGCGGGAACACCTGGATCGCCTGCGACGGCACCGTGAACCACAGCAACCGGCGGTGGAAGGTGATCGCGAAGAAGCTCAGCAGCGTGTACGACAGCGCATGCTGGCCGAGCAGCGCGCCGTCGTGCACATCCATCATCAGCCCGAACACGAAGGCCGCACCGACGCCGACGCGCAGCGGCTGGTGCACGTTCCAGAACACCAGTGTCAGCGCCAGCAGGTCGGGCAGGCCGGGCGCGCGGCCGAAGGGCACGAGGTTGAGCGTGAAGGCCACCAGCAGCGTGAACCACATGAACAGCGGGTTCAGCGGCAGCAGCAGCTGGCTCGAGCCGCGCGGCATGATCATCGACGGCCTCCACTCGCGGCGGCGCTCGCCTTGCGGGCCGCGGCCGAGGCCTTGCGCGACACCTCGGGCGCCGGCTCGGCCTCAGGGCGCTTGGGCATCTGCAGGCCCACCGGCTCCAGCACCAGCACGTGGCGCACCGCATCGGGGTTGGCCATCGGCGTCAGCAGGATGCGCGCGAAGCCGGACTCGGCCTTGCGGTCGACCGAGCTGACCTTGGCCACCGGCACCCCCGCGGGGTAGACGCCGTCGACGCCCGAGGTGGTGAGCGTGTCGCCCACCTGCACGTCGGCGTTGGTCGCCATGAATCGCAGCTCCATGCCACCGCCCAGCGAGGTGCCGAAGGCCGCGCTGCGCTGCTGGGTGCGGGTGTTGAGCACGGGAATGGAGGCGTCCTTGTCGGTCAGCAGCGACACCTCGGCGCTGAACGGATAGATCCGCGTCACCTGGCCCAGCACGCCGGCCTCGTTGATCACCGGCGCACCCAGCGCAATGCCGTTCATGCTGCCGCGGTCGAGGAACACCTTGCGTGAATAGGGATCCGGCGCTTCATAGAGCACCTCGGCGCTGATCGATTTGACCGAAAGCGCAGGCCGAAGGTCGAGCAGCGCGCGCAGCCGCGCGTTCTCGGCGGCGAGCTGGTCGCCGCGTGCCGCGCGCTCGGCCTGCTGCGCCAGCTGGCGGCGCGCCGCGTCTTCGGCAGTGAGCGCATGGTTGAGGCCGCGCAGATAGTCGCCGCCGCCGCGCCACATCTCCAGCGGCACGGCCAGCGTGCGCTCCACCGGCTGCAGCACGGTGGCGATCGCGGTGCGGATCGGCACCACGACCTTGAAGCGGGTGTCGGCCACCATCAGGAACAGCGCGAACGCCGAGAAGAAGACGACCTTGGTCAGCGCCGAGTAGCCCTGGCGGAACATCGGCGGTGGGTTGCGGTCGAGGGTGCCGAGCGGCATGGTGGGGCTCGATCAGCGCTGCATCAAAGACAACGAGCCGGCGCCTGGGTCAGGGGCCGGCTCGTACAGGTCCATCGGTTTATTCGGAGGTGAAGATCGAACCCAGGCGCTCCATGCGCTCCAGGGCCATGCCGCAGCCGCGCACCACGCAGGTCAGCGGGTCTTCGGCCACCAGCACCGGCAGGCCGGTTTCCTCGGCCAGCAGGCGATCGAGGTCGCGCAGCAGGCCGCCGCCGCCGGTGAGCATCATGCCGCGCTCGGCGATGTCGGCGCCCAGCTCGGGCGGCGTTTGCTCGAGCGCGTTCTTCACGCTGGAGACGATCTGGTTCAGCGGGTCGGTCAGCGCTTCCAGCACCTCATTGCTCGAGATGGTGAACGCGCGCGGCACGCCTTCGGAGAGATTGCGGCCCTTGACCTCCATCTCGCGCACCTCGGAGCCCGGGAAGGCGCTGCCGATGCCGACCTTGATGGCCTCGGCGGTCTGCTCGCCGATCAGCATGCCGTAGTTGCGGCGGATGTAGTTGATGATGGCTTCGTCGAACTTGTCGCCGCCGACGCGCACGCTGCCCTTGTAGACCATGCCGCCCAGCGACACGACGCCCACTTCGGTGGTGCCGCCGCCGATGTCGACCACCATCGAGCCAGAGGCCTCGCTGACCGGCAGGCCGGCACCGATGGCCGCGGCCATGGGCTCCTCGATCAGGTACACCGCGCTGGCGCCGGCGGCTTCGGCCGCGTCCTTGATGGCGCGGCGCTCGACCTGGGTGGAGCCGCAGGGCACGCAGATGATGA
>CBIHRS010000051.1:0-33024 GCA_966212505.1 uncultured bacterium | reverse complement strand
CCTACAGCGTGATCCCGCGCATGTGGGGCGGCGAGACCACGGCCGACGAGCTGCGACGCATTGCCGACGTCGTCGACAAGTACAAGATCCCCACCGTCAAGGTCACCGGCGGCCAGCGCATCGACCTGCTGGGCGTGAAGAAGGAAGACCTGGTCAACGTGTGGCGCGACATCGGCATGCCCTCGGGCCACGCCTATGCCAAGGCGCTGCGCACGGTAAAGACCTGCGTGGGCAGCGAATGGTGCCGCTTCGGCACGCAGGACTCCACGCAGATGGGCAAGGACCTGGAGCACGCACTGTGGCGCATGTACGCGCCACACAAGGTCAAGATCGCCGTCAGCGGCTGCCCGCGCAACTGCGCCGAGGCCGGCATCAAGGATGTGGGCGTGATTGGCGTCGACTCCGGCTGGGAGATCTACGTGGCCGGCAACGGCGGCATCAAGACCGAGGTGGCCGAGTTCTTCTGCAAGGTGAAGACGGCCGAGGAGGTGCTGGAGTACAGCGGCGCCTTCCTGCAGCTCTACCGCGAGGAGGGCTGGTACCTCGAGCGCACCTGCCACTACGTGGGCCGCGTGGGGCTGGACCACGTGAAGAAGAAGGTGCTCGACGATGCCGCCAACCGCAAGGCCTTGTGGGAGCGGCTGCAGTTCTCCCTCGATGGAGAACCCGACCCGTGGTTCGAATTCGACAAGGCCGCCGTCGACACGCGGCAGTTCGCGCCGCTGAGCATCTGAGAGCCGAGAGTCTTGCTGAGGAGAGAAGAGAAATGAGCCAGTGGAAGGCGATCTGCCGCGTCGACGACATTCCCGCGCTGGGAGCGCGCCGCGTCGCGCGGCCCGTGGGCGGCGACGTGGCCGTGTTCCGCAATGCGCAGGACCAGGTTTTTGCATTGCTCGACCGCTGCCCGCACAAAGGCGGCCCGCTGAGCCAGGGCATCGTGTTCGGCACCAGCGTGGCCTGCCCGCTGCACAACTGGACCATCGGGCTGGACGACGGCAAGGCCAAGGCGCCCGACAGCGGCTGCACCACCCGCTTTTCGGTGAAGGTCGAAGACGGACAGGTCTACCTCGACCTGGATGAACTGAGCCGCCTGGGCCTCGACGCCACGCCGGCCGGCGCCTGCGCGTGAGCGCCACGCCTGGAGACCACCGCGTGGCTGAAACCCGTTCCACCTGCCCCTATTGCGGCGTCGGCTGCGGCGTGATCATCGAGTCGCAGGGCGCGCAGATCACCGGCGTGCGCGGCGACCCGCAGCATCCGGCCAACTTCGGCCGGCTCTGCACCAAGGGCAGCACGCTGCACCTGACCGCGGCCGCGCCCATCACGCTGCAGACCCGCCTGCTGCACCCGATGCTGCGCGAACAGCGCGGCGCCGCTCCCCGCCGCATCGGCTGGGAGCAGGCGCTCGACGGCGCGGCCGACCGCTTCGCCCGCATCGTCGAGACGCACGGCCCGGACGCAGTGGGTTTCTACATCTCCGGCCAGCTGCTCACCGAGGACTACTACGTCTTCAACAAGCTGGCCAAGGGCCTGATCGGCACCAACAACGTCGACACCAACTCGCGCCTGTGCATGAGCAGCGCGGTGGCCGGCTACAAGGCCACGCTGGGCGCCGACGCCCCGCCCGCCTGCTACGACGACGTGAAGCATGCGCAGACGCTGTTCATCGTCGGCTCCAACACCGCGTGGGCGCATCCGATCCTGTTCCGCCGCATCGAGGAGGCCAGGCGCGCCAACCCGGCATTGCGCCTGATCGTCGCCGATCCGCGCCGCACCGAGACAGCCGAGATGGCCGACCTGTACCTGCCGCTGCTGCCGGGCAGCGACGTGGCGCTGTTCCACGGCATGCTGCACCTGATGCTGTGGGAAGGCTGGACCGACGCCGAATACATCGCCGCCCACACCACCGGCTTCGATGAAGTGAAGAAGCGGGTGCGCGAGTTCACCCCGGCCGAGACCGCGCGGCTCACCGGCCTGAGCGAAGAGTCCATCCTGCAGGCCGCGCGCGAGTTCGCCGGCATCGGCGCCGCCGGCCAGCCGCGCAGGCCCACGCTCTCGCTCTATTGCCAGGGCCTGAACCAGAGCGCCAGCGGCACCGCGAAGAACGCCGCGCTGATCAACCTGCACCTGGCCACCGGCCAGATCGGCAAGCCGGGCGCCGGCCCCTTCTCGCTCACCGGACAGCCCAACGCGATGGGCGGCCGCGAGGTCGGCGGCCTGGCCAACCTGCTCAGTGCGCACCGCGACCTCGCCAATGCGGAGCATCGCGCCGAAGTCGCGCGGCTGTGGGGTGTTGCCGACGTGCCCGCCCAACCCGGCAAGACTGCTGTCGAGATGTTCGAGGCCGCGGCCGACGGCCAGATCAAGGCCTTGTGGATAGTCTGCACCAACCCGGCCCAGTCGATGCCTGATCAGGCCACCGTGCGCCGCGCGCTCGAGCGTGCCGAGTTCGTCGTGCTGCAGGAGGCGTTCGCCACCACGGCCACCGCACCTTATGCCGACCTGCTGCTGCCCGCCACCACCTGGGGCGAGAAGGAAGGCACCGTCACCAACAGCGAGCGCCGCATCAGCCGCGTGCGCCCGGCGGTGCCGGCGCCCGGCGAGGCCCGCAACGACTGGCTCATCGCCGCCGATTTCGCGCGCCGGCTCGAAGCCCGGCTGCGGCCGGGGCAACCCAGCCTGTTCCCCTACCCCACCCCTGAGTCGGTGTGGAACGAACACCGCGAGAGCACCCGCGGCCGCGACCTCGACATCACCGGCCTGAGCTACGCGATGCTCGACGACGCCGGCCCGCAGCAGTGGCCGCTGAAGGAAGGCGAGGCTCAAGGCCGCGCCCGCCTCTACGAAGACGGCGTGTTCCCCACGCCCGACGGCAAGGCCCGCTTCTTCGATACGCCCTTCGTGCCGCTGGCCGAGCCGCGCGACGTCCGCTACCCGTTCAGCCTCACGACCGGCCGGCTGCGCGACCAGTGGCATGGCATGAGCCGCACTGGCACGCTGGGCCGGCTGTTCGGCCATGTGCCCGAGCCGGTGATCGAGCTGCACCGGCAGGACATGGCCCGGCTGCAATTGCAGGAAGGCGACCTCGCCCACATCACCTCCAAGCGCGGATCGCTGGTGCTGCCGGTGGCCGCCAGCGATGCGGTGGCGCCCGCGCAGGCCTTCATCGCGATGCACTGGGGCGAGGAATTCGTTTCCGGCCGCAGCAGCCAGGGTGCACCGCTGATGGGCGTGAACGCGCTGACCACGCCGGCCTTCTGCCCGCGCTCGAAGCAACCCGAGCTGAAGCACTGCGCGATCAAGGTGCTCAAGGCCGAGCTGCCGTGGCGCCTGCTCGGCATGGCCTGGCTGCCCGCCGATTCAGCGCATGCCGCGCAGCAGCGGCTGCGCGAACTGATGGGCCGCTTCGCCTTCGCGACCTGCGTGCCCTTCGGTCACGAGCGCAGCGGCGTGCTGTTCCGCGCCGCGGCCTACGAGGCGCCCTCGGGCGACTGCATCGACGAGATCGAAGCCCTGCTCGGCCTGCACGGCGGCGGCGCAGACAAGCCGCTGCGCTACGAAGACCGCCGGCGCGGCCAGCGCCGCACGATGCGGCTGCGCAGCCAGGGCGCCGACAGCCAGCTCGAGGCCTTCGTGCTGGCCGGCGACATCAGCGCCGAGTCGTGGATCAGGACGCTGCTGCAGGACCAGTTGCCCGCGCAGTCCTATGGCCGGCTGCTGCTGCTGCCGGGATCGAAGGCGCCGGTCGCCCTGGCGTCGCGCGGCCGCCAGGTCTGCGCCTGCTTCAACGTCAGCGAACCGCAGATCCGCGAGACGCTGGCCGAATGCCGCGGCAGCGACGACCAGCGCCTGGCCGAGCTGCAGCAGTCGCTCAAGTGCGGCACGAACTGCGGCTCATGCCTGCCCGAACTCAAGCGGATGGTGCGCAGCACTGCACTCGCAGCGTGATGGAGTGGCGCTCCTTGCTACGCTCACGGCCTGAAACTTGCGATATGCGCGACAGGGGGTTTCGATGAGCATTGCGCCATACATCAAGGAGATCGGCCGGGGCGGCGCGGGAGCGCGTTCGCTCACGGTCGAGCAGGCCTACGACCTGATGAGCCAGGTCCTCGACGGAGCGGTGACCGATCTCGAGATCGGCGCCTTCGCGCTCGCGATGCGCATGAAGGGCGAATCGCTCGACGAGCTGGTGGGCTTCCTCGACGCGGCGCATGAGCGCTGCATGAGCGTGCGCACCGATCGACCGGTGGTGCTGCTGCCGTCGTACAACGGCGCACGCCGCCTGCCCAACCTCACTCCGCTGCTGGCAATGCGGCTGGCGCAGGAAGGCGTGCAGGTGCTGGTGCATGGCCCGGGCCACGATCCGTCGCGCGTGACCACCGCCGAGATCTTCCACGACATGGGGTTGGCGATGGCGCGCAATGCCCAGGAGATCGAGCAGGCCTGGTCCCGGCACGAGCCCGCCTTCGTGCGCACCGACGTGCTGTGCCCGCCGCTGGCCCGATTGCTCGACGTGCGCTGGATCGTCGGCGTGCGCAACTCGGGCCACACCATCGCCAAGATGCTCAACCCCTGCCGCGGCGCGCGCGCGCTGCGCGTGGTCAACCACACGCATCCCGAGTTCGGCGAGCTGATGGCGGCCTTCGCGCTGCGCGGCCAGGCCGACATGCTGCTGCTGCGCGGCACCGAAGGCGAGCCGGTGGCCGACCCGCGCCGCCAGCCCAAGCTCGAGATGGTGCTGCAGGGCCAGCCGCGGCCCGACCTTTCGTTTGCCGCGCACGAAGGCGTGCTCACCGAGCTGCCGGTGCTGCCGCGCAGCCACGATGCCGCCACCACCGCGCTGTACATCCAGTCGGTGATGAGCGGCGAGAAGCCCCCGCCCGGCCCGCTGGAGCAGCAGGTGCAGCTGATCAAGCGCACGCTGCTCTCGATGCAGCAACCCGACTCCCTGGGAATGACCGCATGACCCCGACGCCTTCACCGGGACGATGCACGCTGGTGGGCGCCGGCCCCGGCGACCCCGAGCTGCTGACCGTCAAGGCGCTGAAGGCGATCCGCCAGGCCACCGTGCTGCTGGTCGACGACCTCGTGAGCGACGCGGTGCTCGAGTTCGCGCTGCGCGGCGCAAGGCAGCGGCCCCGCATCGTGCATGTGGGCAAGCGCGGCGGCTGCGCGAGCACGCCGCAGGCCTTCATCGAGCGGCTGATGATCGGCGAGGCGCAGCGCGGCGAGCGCGTGGTGCGGCTCAAGGGCGGCGACCCCTTCGTCTTCGGCCGCGGCGGTGAGGAGGCCGAGCACCTGCGCGCAGCCGGCATCGAGGTCGAAGTGGTCAACGGCATCACCTCGGGCCTGGCCGCGGTGAGCGCACTCGGCGTGCCGCTCACGCACCGCGAGCATGCGCATGGCGTGATCTTCGTGACCGGCCATGCGCGGGACGAACACGCCGAGCTCGACTGGCCCACGCTCGGCACGGCGGCCGCGCAAGGCCTCACGCTGGTGATCTACATGGGCGTGTCGCAGGCCGCGCGTCTGCAGGCCGGCCTGCTTTCCGCCCTGCCCGCCTGGACGCCCGCCGCGGCGGTGCAACACGCCAGCCTGCCGCACCAGCGCACGGCCGTCACCACCCTGGGCGGTCTGGTCGAGACGCTGCAGCGCGAGCGCATCGGCAGCCCGGCCATCCTGGTGATCGGCGACGTGCTGCACGGCGTGGCCGCGCTGGCTCAGGCCGACGACACCGCGTTCACACTGCGCCGGGCGCACGCGGCATCGGCTGCCTGAGGGCCTGCTGCTGGCGCGATTGCGCGAGGATGTCGGCCGTGACGTCCACCCCGCCGCTGGCATTGCGGAACACCGTGGCGATCGTCCAGATCGGCCCCCACGGAATGCCCCACCAGCCCAGCAGCAGCGACAGCGCGCTGAAGCCGGCCTTCTGCTTGCCGGTGCCCTCGCCGGCCTTCACGAAGTAGATGTCGGAGCTGCGCTTGAACGACATCACCAGGATCGAGATGCAGTACTGGAACACCACGAAGCGCGCGCCGCGCTGCAGTTCCTGCTCGACCTGTTCGTTGCTCATGCCTTCGATACCGCGGATCTTCATCGTCTCCTCCTGGGGTTGGTTCAGCTGAAATAGGGCCGCTCGGCGGCGAACAGCAGGCGCTTGGCCGCCTCGCGCCAGGCCGGCGGTGTCCTGGCCGGCCCGAGCACGATGGCCGCCATGCTGTAGCCCTGGCCACGCAGCTCGGGCGGCAGGCCGCGCAGCAGGCGCTCGGCACCGGCCAGGTCGCGCCCCGCGCGCACCGCCTCCAGGAAGCGGAGCAATGCCTGCTGATGCTCGGGCTGCGCCTGCTTCATCGCCGGCAGGTAGGCCGAGGGATCCCTCCCCTGCCGCACGGCCAGCGCCATCGCCGCGAACACGGTGGAGCGGTCGAGCCCGCGGTCGGCCGACATGGCCAGCGCACGGGCCTGCAGCGCGCCATCGGCGCCGTCGGACGCCGCCGCCAGCCTCACGAGCCGCGCCTCGGTCTCGGCATCCCCTTGCGCGAGCCGCATTGCGCCGTCGAGGTCGCCCTGCATCAGCGCGGGATACGGCTTCAGCACATCGGCCACCGGGGCGCTGCCGCCTTCGCTCTGCAGCAGGAAGCGCAGCTCGGCCGAATGCTTCGCGAACTCGACCTCGGCCGCCGATTTGCGGTGGCCCATCATGCGGTGCATGCGCACGATGTCGGCACCGAGGATGTTGGCCATGGCCGGCTGCTGCCGCGCTGCGCGTTCGGCAGCGTCGATGGCTGCGGCCCAGTGCGCCTCGCCGGCCTGCCCATAGCTCGCGGCGTAGGCGAACCAGGCGTGCTGCGGCCAGCGGCGGAAGCCTTCGGCGAAGGCGCGGTCCTTCGCCGCCTCATCCTGCAGGCAGCGCGCCGCCACGTACTGCCAATTGGCGTTGTCGGGCGCGGCCCGGGCCTTGGCCACGTGGCGGGCGCAGACGGCCGCCTTCTGGTCGTCGGCCGCCAGGTCCTGCTCCAGCCGCAGCAGCAGCACGTCGTCGGGCCGCTGCGCCAGCTCGCGCGCCAGCAGCTGCGCATGGTCGGGTAGCTGCGAGGCCGCCATCTGCCACTGCGGACCATCGCGCGACTCGCTCGGATCCCACAGCGCATGCGTGGCGATCAGCTTGTTGCGTTCGGCATCGCTCTTCAACGCCGAGAGCTGCGGCCCCAGCCCGGCCTCGGCCAGGCTGCTGAGCACCTCGCGCGTGGCGCCGACACCGCGCTTGGTCTGCACCGACTGCGGCGGCTCGGCAAAGAGCACGTCGGCCCCGCTGGCCATCCACCGCGGCGTGCCCAGCATGCGGTCGGGCCGCTGCGTGGCGGGGCCGTAGATCGCGGTCCACTCCACCAGCGGTGCGGCCGCTGCCACGTTGTAGACGAAGCGCGAACCATCGCGCACCTCGGCATCGAACTCCTCGATCAGCTCGCCCCGGGCAGTGCGCGCCATCACGTGGTAGGTGTGGTTGATGTCGACGACTTCAGTGTGCGCCGCATGCGGGCCGACATCGAAACGGTGGTTGCCGAGCTGCACGGTCACGGTGCGCGCCAGGCCGTTGTAGACCGTCACGTCGGCCCCGCCGACAGTGCCGCCCAGGCCGAGCACGGCCGCGACGATGGAGCCGGCGACGACGAAGCGCGCCGTGGACGCGAGCTTGCCGTCGGCAGACTGGAAGCGCGACCACCAGTCGAGCTGCGTCTCGCGCTTGCGCTCCTTGCCGGCGATCAGCACCGGCGCCTTCGCCGGCACCTTCGAGGGCGCGGGCGCCGCCTCGGGCTGAACGCCTTCGCGCGCCCAGGCCGCCACCTGCGCCTCGGTGAGCAGCAGCAGCTCCAGCGCATGGCGGCGCAAGGCGCTGCAGGCGCCGGCTGCATGGTTGACCCAGCCACCGATCGCATCGAGCCAGTCGCCGATGTTCTCGGGCCGCGCCTGCGGCAGCTCGCAGGCACCCAGCGCGTCGTACCAGCTGGCCGCGCCGAGCCGCTTCAGCAGCTCCGCGTCCAGCTTCATCTCGTTGCGCTGGTCGAACACCAGCATCAGCACCCGGTGCAGCTCGTTGGCCGCATCGACCACGCGCCTGCGGCCCTTGTCGGTGACGCGCCGTGTCACCGTGGCCAGGCGCATCGTGTTGCCCAGCACGCCCTCGGCATCGCGAAGGTCGGCCTCCGCATGGTCGGCATAGTGCAGCACCGCCAGCAGGCCCTGCAGATACTCGGCCCAGCCGCCGCCCAGCTGCCGCGCCAGCGATTGATGCAGGCTGCGGCATTGCCGGTCGTGGGCCTGCAGGCGCTGCTCGAGCGCGGCGACCTCGGCCTCCACCTGCGCTATCACCTCGGGCAGCTGCTTGAGCTGCACCCGCCGGCCCCGATGGCGGATCACGCCCTCGGGCGGCGTCAGCGTGCCGGCCTGCAGCGCACGCAGCTGGCCGAGCTCGCGGCCCAGGCTACGCAGCTGCTCGATGTCGTTGACCAGCGATTCGGGATACAGCGCCTCGAGCAATGGCGGCGTGGTCTGCATCGAGGCATCGGCCAGGTCGGAGGCATAGGCCGCGCAGCGCGTCACCGAGCGGCCCAGGTAGACGCCGCGGTAGCGGCTGTGCAGGTACTCGCGCTCGAACTGCTGGTCGACCGCGCGCAGCGTGTCCTCGATCGGCTGAGGCTGCTCCTGGCCGGTCTCGAGCACCTTGGCGCTCAGCTGTTCGCGCAGCACCTCGGGCGCCATGAACAGGTCCCAGGCGCTGCGCTCGTCGATCGGGGCGCGCACATAGCGGCGCTTGGCATTGGCCTCGCGCTCATGGTTCAGCGGGTGCGTGAGCCACATCTGCGGCGGCTGGGCCAGCTCGGCCTTGAACACCCGGTGCTCCGCGGGGTGCTCCACAGGCAGCTCCGGCACCTGGCCGTAGCTGGGGTCGTTGAGGATCTCGCGCATGCGGCCGGCAATGCGCGTCTGCACCGCGAACAGGTCGCGCACATAGCGCTTGTCGGCCTTCTCGCCGAAGGCGAAGCCCAGCGCCCGATCCCATGAATCGTCGGCGCTCTGCAGCTTGTGCAGCGCATGGATCAGCGCATCGCTGCCGGTCAGCGACACCGCCACCAGGTCGGCCTGCATCTCCATCTCGCGCGACAGCGCCCGCTCGACGATCAGCAGCAGGCCGAACGCGGTGTCCACCACCGAGCGGATCGACCACACGATCACCTGCAGGATCCAGCCCACCCAGGCGATGCGGATGTCGAAGCGCGACAGCCCCTGCAGGAACTTGTCGAACGCATCGCGCCGCGCCACCAGGTGCGCCGCGATCTGCTGCGCCACATAGACCCAGCGGCCCACCGCCATCGCGCGCTGCGCGAAGTGGCCGAACTCGTGCGCCAGCACCGCCCGCAGCTCGCCCAGGCTCAATGAGTTGACCAGGCCCAGGCCGATCTCGAGGTTCTTGCGCGAGGGGAACAGCAGGTTCACCACCGACAGGTCGTAGAACACCGCCGCATTCACCCGCGCCGAGACGAACACCTTGTGAGGCCGCGGTGCGCCGGCCCGGTCGGCCAGCTTGTGCAGGAAATCGAACAGCCGCGGCTGCTGCTGCGCGGTGATCTCGACCATGCCTTCGGTGCTGCCGCGCTTCATGAAGAACAGCCCCTTCAGCATGAACACGCCGAGGAAGGCCGCGCAGATCGCGATCACGAAGCCCCAGAAACCGTCCTTGCCTGCACCGCCGCCGATCGTCAGGCGCCAGGCCGTGAGCAGGAACCAGCCCGCCAGCAGCAGGTACGAGGCCATGAAGCCGAGCAGGCCGATGGTCGCGATCCAGGCTTGGCGCTTGTAGGCGGATGTGGGTTTGGCCAGCGCCGCCAGGAGCTTGGCGTGCTGCGGGATGTCGGTGCTCTGCAAGAAAGGTCCCCCGCGGTCGATGTTCTTCGGCGTCTGTCGGCGCGATTGTGATGGCGGATCACCGAACACAAGTGCCAAACACTGCACACCCGGCGCGAGCCCGCGGGTTGGGGATGGCCCAGGGCCCAGGGCCGGCGCGACAATCCCGCCCCTCAAGAGGCCGCCAGAGGAAAGGGAGACACCGCATGTCCACGCCGATCGACAAACTCAACCGCCTGAGCGAATCGCATGGCGAGCTCAAGCCGGGCCAGGGCATGGTCTCGGGCGTGATCGCGCTGATCCTGGCGGTGCTGTGCTTCCTCGGCGTGCTGGCCTTCCACTTCCCGCAGTACCTCACGACGCCCGAGCTGCGCAAGGCCTACGACGTGCAGGTGATCCGGCTGGTGATGTACTGGGCGATGGTGATCTCCGGCGGCCTGGCGCTGATCAACATCCTGTTCAACCGCACCCGCTGGCTGGGTGCCTCAGCCTTTGCGCTGATCCTGCTCACGCTGCTGCTGGGCGGCCACAAGGTCCCGGTCAACGACTTCCCCGACCACACGCCCTACATCGGGCTCGACTGGTTCATCCTCGACCTGCTGGGCTCGTCGCTGATCTTCATCTTCATCGAGAAGCTGTTCGCGCTGCGCCGCGAGCAGCCGGTGTTTCGCGCCGAGTGGCAGACCGACTTCCACCACTTCCTCGTCAACCACATGGTGGTGGGCTTCATCCTGCTGGCCACCAACCTGCTGGTGCACAAGCTGTTCGGCTGGGCCGCGAAGGACGGCATCCGCTTCTGGGTGCAGAGCCTGCCCTTCCCGATCGCGCTGTTCCTGATCATCCTGGTGGCCGACCTGGTGCAGTACTGGACCCACCGCGCCTACCACGAGGTGCCCACGCTGTGGCGGCTGCATGCGGTGCATCACAGCGTCAAGAGCATGGACTGGCTGGCCGGCTCGCGGCAGCACATCCTCGAGCTGCTGATCACCCGCACGCTGGTGCTGGCACCGATCTACATCCTCGGCTTCAGCAAGGAGGTGATCGATGCCTACATCGTGGTCGTCGGCTTCCAGGCGGTGTTCAACCACGCCAACGTCAGCGTGCGACTGGGGCCGCTGCGCTACCTGATCGTGACGCCCAACTTCCACCACTGGCACCACAGCCAGGACCAGGAGGCGCTGGACAAGAACTACGCCGCCCACTTCGCCTTCCTCGACTACCTGTTCGGCACCGCGGTCAAGTCCGACCGCGAATGGCCGCAGCAATACGGCGTGCTGGGCGACTACGTGCCCAACGGCTTCTGGAAGCAGGTGAAGTTCCCCTTCGTCTGGAAAGGGTGAAATGACAGCCCCCGGGCGCGGGAATACCGCGCCCGCCCCCCGAGGGGGCCGGGCCTGGCTTGAGGCGGCTCGGCGCCAGGCCCGGGAGCGCCTCGGCAGAGCACGGCCCCTCCACCGCGGCTACTTCGGCAAGGTGCGCCGTGCCGCCAGCGCCAGCACGGCGGCGAACACCACCACCGTGACCAGCCCCCAGGTCAGCGAGGCCCGTTCGGCGATCACTCCGATCAGCGGCGGGCCGGCCATCATGCCCAGGTAGCCGACCGACGACACCGCGGCGATGCCGTGCGCCGGCGTGACGCCTGGCACGCGCGCCGCGGCGCCGAACAGCACCGGCACCACGTTCGCGAAGCCCACGCCCACCAGCGCGAAGCCCAGCAGCGCCACCCAGGGCTCGCCGCCGACGAGCGCCAGCGTCATGCCGGTCGCACCGAGCGCGCCGCTGATCTGCAGCAGCGGCACCGACGCAATGTGCCCGCGCACCCAGTCGCCGGCGAAGCGCGCTGCCGCCATCGCGGCACTGAAGCTGGCGTAGGCGAGCGCGGCGGTGCCGGCATCGCTCTTCAGCTCCTGCTTCAGGAAGAGCACGCTCCAGTCGTACATCGCGCCTTCGGCGATCAGCCCCATCGCCGCGAGCAGGCCGATCAGCAGCAGCGCGCCCTTCGGCAGGCTCATGCCCGACGAGGCCTGCGGCGGCCCTTCCATCCGCAGCATCACCGAGCCGCCAATTAGGATCGCCGCGGCGCAGAGCAGCGCCGCCCCCAGAAGATGCTGGTCGGGTGCGGCGCCGGCCCGCGTGAGCGCCGATCCCACCGCGGCGCCCGTCATGCCGCCCAGGCTGAACATGCCGTGGAAGCCGCTCATCACCGGCCGGCCCAGCAGGCGTTCCAGCTCGGTGGCCTCGGCATTGATCGACACGTCGAACAGGCTGGCGGCGATGCCGAACAGCGCCATCACGCCGATCAGGGCCACGTAGCGGTCGAACGCCAGCAGCGCCGCGATGGACAGCGCACACAACAGGCCGCTCGCCACCGCCACCGCCTTCGGCCCATGCCGGCCCACCACGCGTCCGGCCTGCATGAGCGCCAGCAGCGCCCCGACGCCCGATGACAGCATCGCCAGCGCCAGCGCCTGCTCGCCCAGCCCGTAGTGCGCCTTGACCGTCGGCACATGCACGCCCCAGGTGGCGAACAGCGCGCCGGAAACGAAGAACTGAAGGCGCAGCCCCCAGGCCGCCTGCGAAAGAGTGCGCGGCGACACCGCCGCGACGCTGGAAGAACTCATCAGCCCATTCTAGAAACCGCTTTCACTCCCTGCTCGAACGGGGTCATCGCACCGGGATAATGCGCCCCCATGCAAGCTTTCGATGCCGTCGTCATCGGCGCCGGCGCGGCCGGCCTGTTCTGTGCCGGCATGGCAGGCCAGCGCGGTGCGCGCGTGCTGCTGCTGGACCACTCGCCCAAGGTGGCGGAAAAGATCCGCATCTCCGGCGGCGGGCGCTGCAACTTCACGAACCGCGAGGCCGGGCCGGCCAACTTCCTTTCCGAGAACCCGCATTTCTGCCGCTCAGCGCTGGCACGCTACACGCCGGCCGATTTCGTCGCGTTGGTGCAGCGCCACCGCATCCCTTTCCACGAGAAGCACAAGGGGCAGCTGTTCTGCGACGACTCCAGCGAGGAGATCATCGGCATGCTGCTGCGCGAATGCGAGGCCGGCGGCGTGGTCCGACGCCAGCCCTGTGCGGTGCAGGCGGTACGGCACAGCGCGGGCCGCTTCGAGTTGGACACCGACGCGGGTGTCGTGCAGGCGCCGCGCCTCGTCGTCGCCACCGGCGGGCTCTCGATTCCCAAGATCGGCGCCACCGATTTCGGCTACCGGATCGCAAAGCAATTCGGCCATCGTGTCGTCGAGCCACGGCCGGCCCTGGTGCCGCTGACCTTTGCGGAGGCCGACTGGGCACCGTTCGTCACCTTGGCCGGTGTCTCGCTGCCGGTGAGCATCGCCACCGGCGCCGGCAAGGCGCGCGGCGAGTTCCTCGAAGACCTGCTCTTCACCCATCGCGGCCTCAGCGGGCCGGCCGTGCTGCAGATCTCCAGCTTCTGGCGCGCCGGCCAACCCTTGCGGATCGACCTGCTCCCGGGACAGGACTTGGCGCAGACCTTGATCGACGCCAAGGCAGTGTCGCGCCGCCAGCTCGGCAATGTGCTCGCCGAACACCTGCCGCAGCGCTTGGCCGACGCCTGGCTGGCAAACGCAGGACTGCCGGCCCACCGCCCAATGCCCGAGCTGCGCGATCGGGACCTTGCGGCCCTGGCCGAGCGCCTGCAGCGCTGGGAGCTCACACCCGACGGCAGCGAGGGCTGGCGCAAGGCCGAGGTCACCGCGGGCGGCGTCGACACCCGGGAGCTCAGCTCGCAGACGATGGAGAGCAAGCTCGTCCCCGGCCTGCACTTCGTCGGCGAGGTGGTCGACGTAACCGGCTGGCTCGGTGGCTACAACTTCCAGTGGGCCTGGGCCAGCGCCGCGGCCTGCGCCCAGGCGCTGCACTAGCGTCGAATTCAAATCGGGCTATAATCGCCGTCTTTGCTGGCAAACCGCGCGTCGATTCGACCCAGCCAATTCCGGAAACAAGCTGGGATCGGGCTCCGAGCGCACAACGAAGGATCCTTTAAGTACATGACCACGATTCGCGTCAAAGAAAACGAGCCGTTCGACGTCGCCCTGCGCCGCTTCAAGCGCACGATCGAGAAGCTGGGCCTGCTGACCGAACTGCGCGCCCGCGAGTTCTACGAAAAGCCCACCGCCGAGCGCAAGCGCAAGAAGGCTGCCGCCGTGAAGCGCCACTTCAAGCGCGTGCGCAGCATGCAGCTGCCGAAGAAGCTCTACTGATCCGGCGTTTCGCCTTTTCAGTCGACAAGCCCGCGCGGGACGCCGTTGCGGGCTTTTTGCCTTTTTGGACTCCAATTTCCCGCTGTCACCATGAGCCTCAAAGAACAAATCGCCGAAGACATGAAGGCCGCGATGCGCGCCAAGGAAACCGACCGCCTGTCGACCATCCGCATGCTGATGGCCGCGATGAAGCAGAAGGAAGTCGACGAGCGCATCACGCTCGACGACACCGCCATCGTCGGCATCGTCGACAAGCTGATCAAGCAGCGCAAGGACTCCATTGCCGCGTTCGAGCAAGCCGGCCGCACCGATCTGGTCGACAAGGAAACCGCGGAGGTCAAGGTGCTCGAGGCCTACCTGCCCCAGCGGCTGAGCGCCGACGAGATCGCCGCCGAGGTGGCCAAGATCGTTGCCGAGCTGGGCGCCAGCGGCCCCGGCGACATGGGCAAGGTGATGGGCGCGGTGAAGACGCGCCTGGCTGGCAAGGCCGAGATGGGCCAGGTGTCCGCCGCGGTCAAGGCCGCGCTGAGCCGCTGAGCGGCGCCATTCATAAGGATTGCCCCATGAGCAGCCTGCCCGTCCAGCAGATCGCCCCCGACGTCTGCGTCGCCCCGCAACTCGAACCCTCCGCGATGGCGCAGGCCGCGCAGGCCGGCTTCCGCAGCGTGGTCAACAACCGGCCCGACTTCGAAGGCGGCCCCACGCAACCCACCAGCGCCAGCATCGAGGCCGCCGCCCGCGCAGCCGGCCTCGAATACGCGCACCTGCCGGTCGCCGGCGGCTACCAGAGCCCGGAAGAGATCGCGCGCTTTGCCGAGCTGCTGAAGACGCTGCCGCGCCCCATCCTCGCGTTCTGCCGCAGCGGCGCGCGCTCGACCAAGCTCTACATGGCGGCCACGCAGTCGTGAGCCGCCTCCCCTGAGCGCCCGCTCAGGGGTTTCCCTAGACCGCCGGTCATTTAAGGCGGTTTTCAGTGCGAACTCCTTACAGTCCGCTCCAACGATCGGCAGTCCGCGTGCGTGAGCGCGGGTGCTGCCGGTCGGCACTAAAGCAACCTTTGGAGAAGACGTGTCCGCACTACTGCAACTGTCACGCCTGATCGACCGGATCAACGAGTTCGTCGGTCGATGGGTGTCGTGGCTGGTGCTCGCCGCGGTGTTGATCAGCACGATCAACGCCGTGGTGCGCAAGGCCTTCAACACCAGCTCGAACGCCTACCTCGAAATCCAGTGGTATCTGTTCGCCGCCGTGTTCCTTCTCGCGGCCGGATACACGATGCTGCGCCAGGAGCACGTGAAGATCGACGTGATCCTCGGCCACTTCTCGCGCCGCACGCAGATCAAGGTCGAGATCTTCGGCATCGTCGCCTTCCTCTTCCCCTTCGTCTTCGCGGTGATCCACGAGGTGATGCCGCTGGTGATCAAGGCCTATGTCAGCGGCGAGATGTCCGAGAACGCCGGCGGCCTCGTCCGCTGGCCGGTGTATTCGCTGATTCCCGCCGGCTTCGCGTTGCTGGGCCTGCAGGGCGTTTCCGAGCTGATCAAGCGCATCGCCTTCCTGCAGGGCCTGGTCGACGACCCAGGCAAGAAGCAACAGGCCAAGACGGCTGAGGAAGAACTCGCCGAAGTCATCCGCGCCCGCGCCGAAGGAGCTCAGCAATGATCGAGTTCCTGCAAGCCAACATGGCGCCGATCATGTTCATCGGCCTGATCGTGTTCCTGCTAATGGGCTTCTCGGTGGCGTTCTCGCTCGCCGCCTGCGGCCTGTTCTTCGGGTTCGTCGGCATCAAGCTCGGCATCCCCGGGCTGGAATCGCTGATGAACGCGCTGCCGCTGCGAATGTTCGGCATCCAGAAGAACGACACGCTGCTGGCGATACCGTTCTTCACGTTCATGGGCCTGATCCTCGAACGATCAGGCATGGCCGAAGATCTGCTCGACACCATCGGCCAGCTGTTCGGCCCGATCCGCGGCGGCCTGGCCTACGCGGTGATCTTCGTCGGCGCGATGCTGGCGGCAACGACCGGCGTGGTGGCCGCCTCGGTGATCTCGATGGGCCTGATCTCGCTGCCGATCATGCTGCGCTACGGTTATGACCGAAGGGTGGCCACGGGGGTGATTGCCGCATCGGGCACGCTCGCACAGATCATCCCGCCATCGCTGGTGCTGATCATCATGGCCGACCAGCTCGGCCGCAGCGTCGGCGACCTGTACAAGGGCGCCTTCATTCCCGGCTTCGTGCTCACCGCGCTGTACGCCGGCTACATCCTCCTGGTCAGCATTGCGAAGCCTACCTGGGTGCCTGCGCTGCCCAAGGAAGCCCGCACGATCCGCGAGGACGACGGTACCCCCGGCCTCCGATCGCTGCTGGCACTCACCGTGCTGTCGGTCGGCTGCGCCTGGGCCTTCGCGAAGAACCGCCCCGACACCGTCCCGACCGACGAGCTGATCGTCACGTCGATGTGCGTGGGCATCGGTGTCGCCTTCGTGCTCGCCGTGCTGAACAAGCTGCTCAAGCTCAAGCTGCTGTCCCGCATGGCTGAGCGCGTCACCTTCGTGCTGATCCCGCCGCTGGCGCTGATCTTCCTCGTGCTGGGCACCATCTTCCTCGGCATCGCGACGCCGACCGAAGGCGGCGCCATGGGCGCGGTGGGTGCGCTGGTGATGGCCATCGCCCGCCGGCGCCTGAGCCTCAGCCTGATGAAGCAGGCGATGGACACGACGATGAAGTTGTCGTGCTTCGTGGTGTTCATCCTGCTCGGCTCGACCGTCTTCAGCCTGTCGTTCCAGGGCGTCGACGGCCCCAAGTGGGTGGAGCACCTGCTGCTGAGCCTGCCGGGCGGCCAGATCGGCTTCCTGATCGTGGTCAACCTGCTGATCTTCTTTCTGGCCTTCTTCCTCGACTTCTTCGAGCTGTCGTTCATCGTCGTGCCGCTGATCGGCCCGGTGGCCGACAAGATGGGCATCGACCTGGTGTGGTTCGGCGTGCTGCTGGCGGTCAACATGCAGACCTCGTTCATGCACCCGCCGTTCGGCTTCGCGCTGTTCTACCTGCGCAGCGTGGCGCCGCACGACGACCATGTCGACAAGGTCACGAAGAAGCCGATCGCCAAGGTCACCACCGGCCAGATCTACTGGGGCGCCGTGCCTTTCGTGATCATCCAGATCATCATGGTGGGCTTGGTCATCGCCTTCCCGGGCCTGGTCTCCGGCGGCCTGGGCAAGAAGGCCGATGTCGACACCAGCAACGTCAAGATCGAGATCCAGCCCGACGACTACGGCAACAAGGACATCGACCAGGACAAGCTGTTCGGCCCCGCAGGCGGCGCCAGCGCGCCGGCAGGATCATCGTCCGCCTCCGAATCGAAGGCAGAGGAAGACCCGATGGAGGCGGTCAAGCGGGCCAACCAGCAGGACGCCACCAAGAAGCCCTGAAACGGGACACCCGCCTCAACGCCAAAGCCGCCTTTCGAGGCGGCTTTTTTCATGGATGAGCGCCGAAAGAAGGATCGATCGGTCAGCAAAAAGCCCCGCGGACTTGCGTCACGCGGGGCTGGAAAGGCAACTGGTCTTGGCTGAGGCGGCTTACAGCTTCTGCACCTGCATGAAGTCGTCGAAGCCGGCTTCGGCGAAGCGGAACCACAGGTTCTGGTCGCGGCGGAAGGCGGCGAAGTCCTCGTAGATCTTCTTCCAGTGCGGGTTCTTCGCGGAGATGTCGCTGTAGAGCGCCATCGATTCCTTGAACGCCGCTTCCATCACGTCCTTCGGGAAACGTGCGAGCTTGGTGCCGGTGGCCACCAGCTGCTTCAGCGCAGCGGGGTTACGGGCGTCGTACTTGGCCTGCATGTCGACGTGGGCCACCGCGCTGGCCGCCTCGATGATCGCCTTGTACTCGGCCGACAGGCCGTCATAGGCCTTGGTGTTGACGTAGAAGTCGAGCTGCGGGCCGCCTTCCCACCAGCCGGGGTAGTAGTAGTTGGGCGCCACCTTGTTGAAGCCCAGCTTCTGGTCGTCGTACGGGCCCACCCATTCGGCCGCGTCGATCGTGCCCTTTTCGAGGGCCTGGTAGATCTCGCCGCCCGGAATGTTCTGCGGCACGCCGCCCATGCGCTCGATCACCTTGCCGGCGAAGCCGCCGACGCGGAACTTCAAGCCTTTGACGTCGGCGATCGACTTGATCTCCTTGCGGTACCAGCCGCCCATCTGGGCACCGGTGTTGCCGCCCAGGAAGTTGATGATGTTGTAGTTCTTGTAGAACTCGCGCATCAGCTTCAGGCCGTTGCCTTCGATCATCCACGAGCTCATCTGGCGCGAGTTGAGGCCGAAGGGGATCGCGCAGCCGAGGGCGAAGGTTTCGTCCTTGCCGAAGAAGTAGTACGGCGCGGTGTGCGCCATCTCGACCGTGCCGGCCTGCACGCCGTCGACCACGCCGAACGGGGGCATCAGCTCGCCGCCGGCGTGGATCGAGATCTCGAACTTGCCGCCCGACATCTCCTTGACCTTCTTGGCGAACACGTCGGCCGCACCGAAGATGGTGTCCAGCGAACGGGGGAAGCTGGAAGCCAGGCGCCAGCGGATGTTGGCTTGCGCATGCACGATGGCCGGCGCGGCGCCGGCAGCGAGGACACCGGCCAGGCCGGCACCACGCACGAAGGAACGACGTTCCATGAAAGTCTCCTGTAGCGGTTGTAGAGGCGAGACGCGGCCGATTCTAGGAGTGACCACCCTGTGCTCCGGCGGGGTTTTCCCCGTCCGCGGCGCAGCCTGGACACCCGTTCATCGGCTCCGGGCGGGAGGCTATAGCCCCCGCCTTGAAATTGGCTGAAATTCGGGTTCGCCCTGAGACGCTGCGGCCTCAGGAACCTGCGATCTTCATGCGCTCGATCAGCACCGAGCCGATGGTCTTGGTGCCCATCGTGTAGGCATCGGCGCCCACCGCGGCGATGCTGCGGAACATGTCGCGCAGGTTGCCGGCGATCGTGATCTCCTGCACCGGGTGCACGATGCGGCCGCCCTCGACCCAGAAGCCCGCGGCCCCGCGCGAATAGTCGCCGGTGACGTAATTGACGCCCTGCCCCATCAGCTCGATCACGAACAGGCCGCGACCGAGCTTGCGCAGCATGGCCTCGAGGTCGTCGCCGGGCTGGGTGAGGCGGCTGGTGAGCGAGAGGTTCTGCGAGCCGCCGGCATGGCCGGTGGTCCGCATCTTCAGCTTGCGGGCCGAGTAGCTCGAGAGGAAGTAGCCCTGCACCACGCCACCCTCGACCACCGTGCGCGGGCGGGTGGCCACCCCCTCGTCGTCGAACGGTGCGCTGCCCTTGCCCTTGAGCACATGCGGATCCTCGCGGATGTCGATGTGGTCGGCCAGCACGGGCTGGCCCAGGCTGTCGACCAGGAAGCTGGCCTTGCGGTAGAGCGCGCCGCCGCTGGTGGCCTGCACGAAGGCCCCGAGCAGGCCGGTGGCCAGCGTCGACTCGAACAGCACCGGCACTTCGCAGGTGGCGATCTTGCGCGACTTGAGGCGCGACAGCGCACGCTCGGCCGCATAGCGACCCACCGCCTCGGGCGAAGCCATGTCGGCCGCATCGCGCTCCGAGGTGTACCAGGCATCGCGCTGCATCTGGTCGCCGCGGCCGGCGATCGGCGCCACCGACAGCGAATGGCGCGAGCTGGCATAGCCGCCGCGGAAGCCGCGCGTATTGCCGGCGAAGAAGTGCGACTGCTGGGCCGAGACGCCGGCCCCTTCGGAGTTGGTGATGCGGCGGTCGGTGCCCAGCGCCGCCGCCTCGCAGCGGTGGGCCAGCGCAGCGGCGCCTTCGGCATCGATCTGCCAGGGATGGAACAGGTCGAGGTCGCGTGCCGCCTGTTCAGGCGTGGCGAGGTCGGCTTCGTCGGGCAGGCCGGCGGCGCTGTCTTCGGCGGTGAAGCGCGCGATGTCGTAGGCCGCCTTCACCGTCTGCTCCAGCGCAGCGCGCGAGAAGTCGGAGGTGCTGGCATTGCCGCGGCGCTGGCCGATGTAGACGGTGACGCCCATCGACTTGTCGCGGTTGCGCTCGACGTTCTCGAGCTCGCCCTTGCGCACCGAGACCGACAACCCCACACCTTCCGACACCTCCACCCCCGCATCGCTGGCGCCCAGCCGGTGCGCGATGGCGAGCGCATCGTCGACGATCTGCTGGAACTGTTCGCGGGTGTAGGCGAAGCCGGAATCGGAGCGGGATGTGGACATCGTGTGAGCCCGTTGGCAGACGGGGCGAAAGAGGGGCGCGGCTATCATAGCGACCCCTCCAGCCCCAGCGCGTCCATGTCCCCTCGAGACCCCGTCGACTCAGAGCACGTCTTTCCCGACGAGAAGCCGAGCAAGACGCAGCTGAAGAAGCAGTCGCACGACCTGCAGGATCTCGGCCAGGCCCTGGTCGACCTGCCCGAGCACCGCCTGGCGGCACTGCCCGCCGACGAAACGCTGATCGACGCCATCCGCGAATACAAGCGCACCCGCACGCACGAAGGCCGGCGCCGCCAGATGCAATACATCGGCAAGCTGATGCGGCATGCCGACCCCGAGCCCCTGCGCGAGGCGGTGGCGGCGCTGCGCCTGCCGCGCGCGCAGGAAACCCTGGCGCTGCACCAGGCCGAGCTCTGGCGCGACCAGCTGATCGCCGACGACGAGGCGCTCACGCGCTGGATGGCCGAACATCCCGACACCGACACGCAGCAGCTGCGCAGCCTGATCCGCGCCGCCCGCAAGGAGGCCACCGCCTCGCCCGAGCAGCGCCATGGCCGCAGCTACCGCGAGCTGTTCCAGCTGATCAAGCAGGCCTTGCAATGAGCGAGTTCGATCCCGTGCGCGTCGGCGTCGTGTCGATCAGCGACCGTGCCTCCACCGGCGTCTACGAAGACAAGGGCCTGCCGGCGCTGCGCGACTGGCTGGGCCGCGCGCTGCGCAACCCGATCGCGTGGGAGCCGCGGCTGATTCCCGACGAGCGCGAGCTGATCAGCGCCACGCTGCGCGAGCTGGTCGACGAAGCCGGTTGCGACCTGGTGCTCACCACCGGCGGCACCGGCCCGTCGCCGCGCGACGTGACGCCCGAAGCCACGCTCGCGGTGGCCGACAAGGAGATGCCCGGCTTCGGCGAGCAGATGCGGCAGATCAGCCTCAAGTTCGTGCCGACGGCCATCCTCTCGCGGCAGGTCGCGGTGATCCGCGGCAAGGCGCTGATCATCAACCTGCCGGGGCAGCCGAAGTCGATTGCCGAAACGCTCGAAGGGCTGCCGGCGGCCACGCCGCCGGTGCCGGGCATCTTTGCCGCGGTGCCCTACTGCATCGACCTGATCGGCGGCCCCTACCTCGAGACGGACCCGGCCGTGTGCACGGCCTTCCGTCCCAAGTCGGCCCTCCGGCCGCCCAAGCCCGCTACTTGACCAGGCGCTCGAGCTTCTGCGCGTCGAAATGCTCGATGGTCTGCGCGTCGTCGGGCACGCAGTCTTCAGAAGGCAGCTCGCGCGAGCGGGCCGAGAGCTTCTCGATCGCCTGCCACAGCAGCGCGATCTGGTGCTCGTGGCCGGCGGCGTTGTCGATCAGCCCCTTCATCGCCTGCGCCACCGGGTCATCGCCCTGCGTGACGCCGTAGGCCGAGAAGCCCATGCGCGCGGCCGCAGCCTCGCGGGTGGCCTCGGCTTCGGCCTGGATGATCCGCGCGGGGTTGCCGACGGCGGTGGCGCCCGGCGGCACCGGCTTGACCACCACGGCACCGGAGCCGATGCGTGCACCGTCGCCCACCGTGAAACCGCCCAGCACCTGCGAATTGGCGCCGACGATCACGCCGCGGCCCAGCGTCGGGTGCCGCTTGGCGCCCTTGCTGAGCGAGGTGCCACCGAGCGTGACGCCCTGGTAGATCGTGCATTCGTCGCCGATCTCGGCGGTTTCGCCGACCACCACACCCATGCCGTGGTCGATGAAGACCCGCCGGCCGATCGTGGCGCCCGGATGGATCTCGATGCCGGTGAAGAAACGCCCCAGCTGCGAGATGAAGCGTCCCAGCCAGCGGAAGCCGTGGGTCCAGCACCAATGGGCCCGGCGGTGGAACACCAGCGCATGCAGGCCGGGGTAACAGGTGAGCACCTCCCACGTCGAGCGCGCCGCGGGGTCGCGCTCAAGGATGCAGGCGATGTCTTCACGCAATCGGCTGAACATGGCGTTCTCGGGGAATGGAGCGACAAGTGTATGCGTGAGCCGAATGCCCCGCACCGGCCAGGCCGATGAACGGCGCCTAGCCGCGCCCGGCCTGCTCGCGCTTGGCGATCGTGCGGGCGATGCCCCGGAGGATGTGGACCTCCTCCTCGCGCAGCTCGGCCCGGTTGAGCAGTTGCTGCAGCCGCGGCATCAGCTTCTTGGGCGCCTCGGGATCGAGGAAGCCGATCTGCACCAGCACCTGCTGCCAGTGCTGCAGCACCCCGTCGATCGCGACCGCGTCGGCCAGTTGCGGATCGACGGTGCGGGGCACCACCCCGAAGCCGCCGATCGCCTGCCGCCAATCGTAGGCGATCAACTGCACCGCCTGCGCCAGGTTCAGCGAGCCGTAATCCGGATGGGTGGGAATGCTCAGGCAGGCATGGCAGCGATACACGTCGTCGTTCGACAGGCCGTAACGCTCGCTGCCGAACACGAAGGCCACGCGATGGGCCTGCGGTGCCAGCGACGCGAACAGCTCGCGCGGCGCGTGCGTGGCCGGGCCGAAGTCGCGCGGAGTCATCGCCGTGGCGCACGCATAGCTGATGCCCTCCAGCGCCTCGGGCAGCGTCTCGACGATGCGCGCCCGCACCAGGATGTCGGCCGCACCGCTGGCCATGGCCACCGTCTCCTCTCGCGACAGCACATCGGCGAAACGCGGCTTCACCAGCACCAGGTCGGTGAAGCCCATCACCTTCATCGCCCGCGCCACCGAGCCCACGTTGCCGGGATGGCTGGTGTTGATCAGGACGAAGCGTGTGGAATCGCTCGCGGCAGCGGCTGGCATCTGGAGGCAGGGCGCGTCGCGCCGGGTAAAATCGGCATTATCCGCAGCGGCCTTGCGCCTGCTGCCCGCTCTTTCCTCCCGCCGCCCGGTTTTCCCTTTTGCTCATTCAGCAGGTCGCCCCATGTCCCAAGCCTTGAACCCCATGCTCAACATCGCCGTCAAGGCAGCCCGCGCGGCAGGGGCGATCATCAACCGGGCCTCGCTCGATCTCGACATCCTCAAGATCAACACCAAGTCGCCCAACGATTTCGTCACCGAGGTCGACCAGGCGGCCGAACAGGTCATCATCGAGACGCTGCTCACGGCCTACCCGGGCCACGGCATCCTGGCCGAGGAGTCGGGCCGCGAGCATGGCGCGAAGAACAGCGAATACGTCTGGATCATCGATCCGCTCGACGGCACCACCAACTTCATCCACGGCTTCCCGGTCTATGCGGTGTCGATCGCGCTGGCGCACCGCGGGCAGGTGCAGCAGGCCGTCGTCTACGACCCGTCGCGCAACGACCTGTTCTATGCCTCCAAGGGCCGCGGCGCCTTCCTCAACGACCGCCGGCTGCGCGTGTCCAAGCGCACCCGCCTGTCCGACTCGCTGATCGGCACCGGCTTCCCCTTCCGCAAGGGCGACAACTTCAAGCGCTACGTGAAGATGTTCGAAGAGGTGATGCAGCACTGCGCCGGCCTGCGCCGCCCAGGCGCTGCCGCGCTCGACCTGTGCTACGTGGCCGCCGGCTATTACGACGGCTTCTTCGAGACCGGGCTCAACCCCTGGGACGTGGCCGCAGGCTCGCTGATGATCACCGAGGCCGGCGGCCTGATCGGCAACTTCACCGGCGAGGCCGACTACCTGTTCCAGCGCGAAGTGGTGGCCGGTACGCCCAAGATCTACGGCCAGCTGGTGCAGATGCTGTCGCCCTACACCCGCGTGATCAAGGCCGACGAGCCAGCAGCCGACGGCTCGGCTCCCGCGCCTGAAGGCACCCCCGAGGATGCGCTGGCCGCGTCGCTGAACCCCGAGGCCGCCGCGCCGGCCGAAGAGAAAAAGAAGAAGGGGCCGGTGCGCATCCGCAAGGCCGACGCTGCCGGGCAGGCTTGAACGAAAAAGGGGCCGCGATCGCGGCCCCTTCTGCTTTGCGCTGCTCGCTCGATCAGAACGAGAAGGCGACGCCCACCGAGAACAGGTTGTTCTTGTAGGTTTCGCCCTGGATCTTGCCCTGGGTCCAGTCCCAGTTGCCGGTCAGCGAGACCTGCTTGGTCAGCGCATAGCCGACGCCAAGACCAAGGTAGGGCTCGGTCTTGCGCTCCGATTCGGAGCCAGCGGCCGCGCCGGTGCCGGTGAACTTGATTTCGTTCGAAGCGATGCCGAAGCGGGCAACACCGCTCCAGTCGCTGTTGAAGGCAGCGTGGTAAGCCACACCCAGGCCAAGACTGGTGGCCTTGTATTCCGCCGACGCGCCGGGGATCGAGGCCTTCACTTTGCCCAGGTCTGCGTAGCTCAGTTCAGCGGCCCACTCGGGAGCGAACTTGTAGCCGCCATACACCTTGATACCGGTGTCGTTCTTCTTGCAGTCAGAGATGCCCGAGCAATCGGCATTGGTGCGGGAAGTACCAACCTGCAGGCCGGCGTAGAACGGGGTGGCGACTTGCGCAGCGGCGATGTTCGAGGCTGCGAGCGCGGCGAGTGCAATGAGGGAGAAGGAGATTTTCTTCATGGGATTCAACTCTTTCTTGTCTATCTTTGAACAGCACCCCTGGCCAGGAGTGGCATGAGGCGCGGCGGAGTTTAGCCGCGGGTCTTTCCCTATTTCGTTCGTGGTTTGTATGTTGTTGGCTGCGTGCAACTCCCTAACTCGCGGCCCTTGAAATGGCCGCTCCCGCCCACAGCAGTTGCATGCGCACCACGCGGCCGAGGTCTGCGAAAATCGCCGGTCCTTCCTCGAACTGTTCCTCGTGACCGAAGCGGCACACACCCCCATGATGGTCCAGTACCTCCGCATCAAGGCGGAGTACCCGGACACGCTCGTGTTCTATCGCATGGGCGATTTCTACGAGCTCTTCTACGACGACGCGCGGCGCGCGCATCGGCTGCTCGACATCACCCTCACCTCGCGCGGGCAGAGTGCGGGCGAGCCGGTGGTGATGGCCGGCGTGCCGGTGCATGCGCTCGAGGCCTACCTGGCCAAGCTGATCAAGATGGGCGAGGCCGTGGCCATCGCCGAGCAGGTGGGCGACGTGGCCACCGCCAAGGGCCCGGTCGAGCGCAAGGTGGTGCGGGTGGTCACGCCTGGCACCGTGACCGACACCGAGCTGCTATCGGACCGCGTCGACACGCTGCTGGTCGCGCTGACCCGGCAGCGCGCCACCTGGGGCCTGGCCTGGCTCGGTCTCGCCAGTGGACAACTCGGCCTGACCGAATGCGGTGAGCGCGAGCTGCCCACCTGGCTCGCGCGGCTGGATGCCGCCGAGATCCTGGTCGACCGCGACGACGTACCCGAAGCGGCGCGCCAATGCGGCGCCGCCATCACGCATCGCCCCAGCTGGCAGTTCGACAGTGCACTGGGCGCGCGCAAGCTGTGCGAGCAACTGCGCGTGGCGTCGCTCGCCGGCTTCAATGCCGAAGACCTCACGGCTGCACACGCTGCCGCTGCCGCGCTGCTGAGCTTTGCCGAGCACACCCAGGCGCGTGCGCTGTCGCACGTGCGCACGCTCGAGGTCCGGCGTGCGACCGACCTGCTCGAGCTGCCGCCGGCCACGCATCGCAACCTGGAGCTCACCCGCACGCTACGCGGCGAGGACAGCCCCACCCTGCTGTCGCTGCTCGATGCCTGCCGCACGGGCATGGGCAGCCGCACGCTGCGCCACTGGCTCACCCATCCGCTGCGGGCCCGGCAGCAGGCCATGGTGCGGCACGACGCGATCGACGTGCTGCTGCGCGAAGGCTTCGAGCCGCTGCGCGAAGCGCTGCGCCATGTGAGCGACGTGGAGCGCATCGCCTCCCGCATCGCGCTGCGCCAGGTGCGTCCGCGCGAACTGGCCGGCCTGCGCGCCACCCTGCAGCAGTTGCCCTCGCTGCGTGCCGTCGCACCGCAAGGCTGCGAGCTGCTGGCCGACCTGCACCACGCGCTGCAGCCCGCGCCGCAGATCCTCGCGATGCTGCAGCAAGCCATCGCCGAAGAGCCGGCGGTGCTGCTGCGCGACGGCGGCGTGATCGCGCCCGGCTACGACGCCGACCTCGACGAGCTGCGCGCCATCAGCCAGAACTGCGACGCCTTCCTGCTCGACCTGGAAACCCGGGAACGCGCCCGCACCGGCATCGCCAACCTGCGCGTGCAGTACAACAAGGTGCATGGCTTCTACATCGAGGTCACCAGCGGCCAGCTCGACCGCGTGCCGATGGACTACCAGCGCCGCCAGACGCTGAAGAACTGCGAACGCTTCATCACCCCCGAGCTCAAGGGCTTCGAGGACAAGGCGCTGTCGGCCCAGGAGCGTTCGCTGGCGCGTGAGAAGCTGCTGTTCGAGCAGATCCTCGACGAGCTGCAGCCGCACCTGCCCGCACTGTCGGCGCTGGCGCGCGCGCTGGCTTCGCTCGATGCGCTGGCCGCGCTGGCCGAGCGCGCCGCCACGCTCAACTGGTGCCGTCCGCAGTTCGTCTCCCGTCCCTGCATCGAGATCGAGGCTGGCCGCCATCCGGTGGTGGAAGCCCGCCTGCGCGAGACCGGCGGCGGCGAGTTCATGGCCAACGATTGCCGGCTCGATGCCAAGACCCGCATGCTGGTGATCACCGGCCCCAACATGGGCGGCAAGAGCACCTTCATGCGACAGGTGGCGCTGATTGCACTGCTGGGCGCGATGGGCTCGTTCGTGCCCGCACGATCGTGCCGCCTGGGGCCTGTCGACGCGATCCACACCCGCATCGGCGCGGCCGACGACCTGGCCAACGCGCAGTCGACCTTCATGCTTGAGATGACCGAGGCCGCCGCCATCGTGCACGGCGCCACCGAGTTCTCGCTGGTGCTGATGGACGAGATCGGCCGCGGCACCTCCACCTTCGACGGCCTGGCGCTGGCGAGCGCGATCGCCAGCCACCTGCACGACCGCAACCGCGCGTTCACGCTGTTCGCGACGCACTACTTCGAGCTCACGGCCTTTCCGCTCAAGCATGAGCGCGCACTGAACGTGCATGTGTCGGCGGCCGAGAGCGGCGACGACATCGTGTTCCTGCACGAGCTGCAGCCCGGCCCCGCGAGCCGCAGCTACGGCGTGCAGGTGGCCCGCCTGGCCGGCATGCCGCCTTCGCTGATCCGGCAGGCACGCGCCACGCTCGAGGCGCTGGAGACGCAGCAGCAGGCTGGCGACCCGCAGGTCGACCTGTTCGCGCCGCCACCTGCGCCCTCCGCGCCGGCCCATGCCTCGCCTGTCGAGGAGGCGCTGGAACGTATCGATCCCGACAAGCTCTCGCCGCGTGAAGCGCTCGATGCGCTGTACCGCCTCAAGTCCCTCACGGAAACACAACCATGACCTACTGCGTGGGCATCCGGCTCGATGCCGGCCTCGTGTTCATGTCCGACTCGCGCACCAACGCCGGACTCGACCAGATCAGCACCTACCGCAAGATGATGGTCTACGAGAAGCCGAACGACCGCTTCATGGTGATGCTCTCGGCGGGGAACCTGAGCATTTCGCAATCGGTGCGCGAGATCCTGCAGGTCGAGAAGCTCGACAACGGCGACCAGCCGCCGATCACGATCTGGAACGCGAAGAGCATGTTCGATGCCGCGCGCGTGCTGGGCTGCGCGGTGCGCCGCGTCTACGACCAGGACGGCCCGTCGCTCAAGCAGGCCGGCGTCGACTTCAACGCCTCGATGATCTTCGGCGGCCAGATCAAGGGCGAGGCGATGCGCCTGTTCCTCGTGTATTCGGCTGGCAACTTTATCGAGGCCACGCGCGAGACCTGCTATTTCCAGATCGGCGAATCGAAGTACGGCAAGCCCATCCTCGACCGCGTGATCACACCCAAGACCACGCTGGACGAAGCCGCCAAGTGCGCGCTGATCTCGATGGACTCCACGCTCAAATCGAACCTCTCGGTCGGCCTGCCGCTGGACCTGCTGGTGTACGAGCAGGGCCAGTTCAAGACCGACCAGCTGGTGTGCATCGATGAAGGCAACCCCTACTTCGGCATGATCCGCGGCACCTGGGGCCAGCGCCTGCGCCAGGTGTTCGAAGACATCGAAGACCCGCGCTGGGACGGCGGCCACAGCGAGTTTCCGCTGTGCGTGGATTCGCAGCGCTACGAGCCGATGCGCAAGATCACCAAGCCCGACGAGAAGATCGTCTGATGCGCAGCGCGACAACCGCCCCTGCATCCACGATCGTCTTCTCCCACGCCAACGGTTTCCCGGCCGGCACCTACCGGGTGCTGTTCGAGCGCTGGCGGGCAGCGGGCTTCGCGGTGCATGCGGTCGAGAAGTTCGGTCACGACCCGCAGTACCCGGTCACCAGCAACTGGCCGCACCTGCGCGACCAGTTGATCCACTTCATCGAGCGCGAGGTTCAGGGTCATGCCTACCTCGTGGGCCATTCGCTCGGCGGCCTGCTCAGCCTGCTGGCCGCCTGCAAACGGCCGGATCTCGCGAGCGGGCTCGTGCTGCTCGACTCCCCGGTGATCAGCGGCTGGCGTGGCCACAGCGTGCAGGTGATGAAGGCTACCGGCCTGATCCGGCGCGTGTCGCCCGGCAAGGTGTCGCAGACACGGCGGCATGAATGGGCTTCGGCCGAAGACGCCCACCGTCACTACGCAGCCAAGGCCGTGTTCGCGCGCTGGGATCCGCGCGTGCTGCGCGACTACATCGCCGCCGGCATCGAGCCCGCGCCCGGTGGTGCAAGGCTGGCTTTCCGCCGCGAGGTCGAAACCCGCATCTACAACACGCTGCCGCACAACCTCTCGCGGGTGATGCGGTTGCATCCGCCGAAGTGCCCGGTGGCGTTCATCGCCGGCACGCAATCGGTGGAGGTGCGCCAGGGCGGCCTCGAAGCCTCGCGGGCGCTGGCCAAGGAGCGCTTCGTCTGGATGGAGGGCACGCACCTCTACCCGATGGAGAAGCCGGAAGCCACCGCCGACGAGGTGCTGCGGCTGATCGGCACGATGCGCTGAAAACCTTGCCGACCCCACCCCCTATAATCACGCTTTACCACCACAGCGTTCTTGCGACAAAAGAGCGCTGAATGACATGACCAAGTTCGTCTTCGTCACCGGCGGCGTGGTGTCCTCTCTCGGCAAGGGCATCGCAGCGGCGTCTCTCGCCGCGATCCTAGAATCGCGCGGTCTCAAAGTCACCCTCATCAAGCTCGATCCGTACATCAACGTCGATCCGGGCACGATGTCGCCGTTCCAGCACGGCGAGGTGTTCGTCACCGACGACGGCGCGGAAACCGACCTCGACCTCGGCCACTACGAGCGCTTCGTCACCACGCGGATGAAGCGCAGCAACAACTTCACCACCGGCCAGATCTACAAGACGGTGCTGGAGAAGGAGCGCCGCGGCGACTACCTCGGCAAGACGGTCCAGGTCATTCCGCACATCACCAACGAGATCCAGGACTTCATCCGCCGCGGCGCCGGTGTCGGCAGCCCCGAGCAGGCGCAGGTCGCCATCGTCGAGATCGGCGGCACGGTGGGCGACATCGAGTCGCTGCCCTTCCTGGAGGCGGTGCGCCAGATGAGCCTGCGCATGGGCCCCACGAACACGGCCTTCGTGCACCTCACCTATGTGCCGTGGATCGCCGCCGCCGGGGAGCTGAAGACCAAGCCCACCCAGCACACCGTGCAGAAGCTGCGCGAGATCGGCATCCAGCCCGACGCGCTGCTGTGCCGCGCCGACCGCCGCATCCCCGACGACGAGCGCGACAAGATCTCGCTGTTCACCAACGTGGCCACCACCGGCGTAATCTCGGTGTGGGATGCCGACACCATCTACAAGGTGCCGCGCATGCTGCACGAGCAGGGCCTCGACGAGCTGATCTGCATGAAGCTGCAGTTGCTCACCCGCCCCGCCGACCTGAAGCGCTGGGACCGCCTCGTGTACGAGGTGGAGCATCCGCAGCACGAGGTCACGATCGCGATGTGCGGCAAGTACACCGACCTGTCGGACTCGTACAAGTCGCTCAACGAAGCGCTCAAGCACGCCGGCATCCACAACCATGCCCGCGTCAACATCGAGTACGTCGACTCCGAGACGCTGACGCCCGACAACGCCAGCCAGCTCGACAAGTTCGATGCGATCCTGGTGCCCGGCGGCTTCGGCAAGCGCGGTGTCGAAGGCAAGATCTGCGCGGCGCAATACGCCCGCGAGCACAAGATCCCCTACCTGGGCATCTGCCTGGGCATGCAGGTGGCCACCATCGAATACGCCCGCCACAAGGCCGGCCTCGACAACGCCAACAGCACCGAGTTCGACGACAAGACACCGCACCCGGTGATCGCGCTGATCGACGAATGGCAGGACCGCGATGGCACCATCCAGAAGCGCGACGCCAACTCCGATCTTGGCGGCACCATGCGCCTGGGCTCGCAGAGCAGTGACGTGAAGCCCGGCACGCTGGCGCACCAGATCTACGGCAGCGTCGTCACCGAGCGCCACCGCCACCGCTACGAGGCCAACGAGCACTACCTGCAGCGCCTGCAGGAAGCCGGCCTCGTGATCTCGGCCATCACCCAGCGCGAGAAGCTGACCGAGATGGTCGAGCTGCCGCAGGCCGAGCACCCGTGGTTCGTCGGCGTGCAATTCCACCCCGAGTTCAAGTCGACGCCGTGGGATGGCCATCCGCTGTTCATCAGCTACATCCGCGCAGCGCTCACCCGCCACATGGAACGCCAGGGCCAGCGCTCGGGCCAGAAGGCGATCGCCTGAGGACATTCTCCCGATGAAGCTCTGTGGTTTCGACGTCGGTCTCGACAAGCCTTTCTTCCTGATCGCCGGCCCCTGCGTGGTCGAGTCGCTGCAGCTGCAGCTCGACGTGGCCGGCCGCCTGAAGGAGATCACCGGCAAGCTGGGCATCCCCTTCATCTTCAAGTCGAGCTACGACAAGGCCAACCGGTCGTCCGGCACCTCGTTCCGCGGCCCCGGCATGGACGAAGGCCTCAAGATCCTGGCCGAGGTGAAGCGCCAGGTTGGCGTGCCGGTGCTGACCGACGTGCACACCGAAGCCGAGGTGCCCACCGTGGCTTCGGTGGTCGACGTGCTGCAGACCCCCGCCTTCCTGAGCCGGCAGACCGATTTCATCCGCGCCGTCGCCCAGAGCGGCAAGCCGGTGAACATCAAGAAGGGCCAGTTCCTCGCGCCGCACGACATGAAGAACGTCATCGACAAGGCCCGCGCCGCCGCGCGCGAGAAGGGCCTGAACGAAGACAACTTCCTGGCCTGTGAGCGCGGCGCCAGCTTCGGCTACAACAACCTCGTGTCCGACATGCGCAGCCTCGCGATCATGCGCGAGACCGGTGCGCCAGTGGTGTTCGACGCCACGCATTCGGTGCAGTTGCCGGGTGGCCAGGGCACCAGTTCGGGTGGACAGCGCGAGTTCGTGCCGGTGCTGTCGCGCGCCGCAGTGGCCGTGGGCATCGCCGGCCTCTTCATGGAAACGCACCCCGACCCCGCCAAGGCCCTGAGCGACGGCCCCAACGCCGTGCCGCTGAAGCACATGGGCGCGCTGCTCGAACAACTGATCGCGCTCGACCGGGTCATCAAGCAGCAGCCGCTGCTCGAAAACGACTTCTCCTGCTGAACACATCCTGCCCATGCCAGCCGCCTACATCATTGCCGACGTGACCGTCACCGATGCCGAGAAGATGGCGAAGTACCGCGAGTGGTCCACCAAGGCGATGCAGGAGCACGGCGCCGAGATCCTGGTGCGCGGCGGGGAGTTCGAGGTGCTCGAAGGCCCGTGGACGCCGAGCCGCGTCATCGTGCTGAAGTTCGCCTCGCGCGACCAGGCCAAGGCCTTCTACGCCAGCGAGACCTACACCCATGCCCGCACGCTGCGCGAAGGCGCCGGCGTGATGCGCATGATCGTCGTCGACGGCGTCGCCTGACACACCGACTTGATGCGCGCATGTAACGCCTTTCGTGCACCATGCGCGCCGCCTTCAACTTCCAAACCTACACGGAGAAACACGCATGAGTGCCATCGTTGACATCGTCGGCCGGGAAATCCTCGACAGCCGCGGCAATCCCACCGTCGAGTGCGACGTGCTGCTGGAGAGCGGCACGATGGGCCGCGCCGCGGTGCCGTCGGGTGCCTCCACCGGCTCGCGCGAGGCGATCGAGCTGCGCGATGGCGACAAGAGCCGCTACCTCGGCAAGGGCGTGCTGAAGGCGGTGGAGCACATCAACACCGAGATCTCCGAAGCCGTGCTGGGCCTCGATGCGTCCGAGCAGGCCTTCCTCGACCGCACGCTGATCGACCTCGACGGCACCGAGAACAAGGCCCGCCTCGGCGCCAACGCCACGCTGGCGGTGTCGATGGCCGTGGCCCGCGCTGCGGCCGAAGAATCCGGCTTGCCGCTGTACCGCTACTTCGGCGGCATGGGCGGCATGCAGATGCCGGTGCCGATGATGAACGTCATCAACGGCGGCGCGCACGCCAACAACAACCTCGACCTGCAGGAGCTGATGATCATCCCCGTGGGCGCGCCGAGCTTCCGCGAGGCCATCCGCTACGGCGCCGAGGTGTTCCATGCGCTGAAGAAGATCATCGACGGCAAGGGCATGAGCACCGCCGTGGGTGACGAAGGCGGCTTCGCACCCAGCGTGCAGAGCCATGAGGCCGCGATCCAGCTGATCCTCGAAGCGATCGACAAGGCCGGCTACACCGCCGGCGAGC
>CBIHRS010000050.1:0-33902 GCA_966212505.1 uncultured bacterium | reverse complement strand
GATCTCCTGGAAGCAGGTGGGGCTGGTGACGTTGATCTCGGTGAGGCAGTCGCCGATCACGTCCAGCCCTGCGAGCAGCAGGCCGCGCTCGTGCAGCACCTTGCCGAGCGACTCGGCGATCTCGCGGTCGCGCGCGCTCAGCGGCTGGGCCACGCCCTTGCCGCCGGCCGCGAGGTTGCCGCGGATCTCGCTGCCCTGCGGAATGCGCGCCAGGCTGTAGGGCACCGGCTTGCCGGCGATCACCAGCACGCGCTTGTCACCCTGCGCGATCTCGGGCAGGTATTTCTGCACCATCACCGTCTGCGTACCGTGGCGGTTGAGCGTCTCGGTGATGGAGCCGAGGTTCAGGCCATCGGGGCCGACGCGGAAGATGCCCATGCCGCCCATGCCGTCGAGCGGCTTCAGGATGATGTCGCGGTGCTCGGCATGGAAGGCATTGATCGCCTGCGGATCACGCGTGACCAGCGTGGGGCCGATGAACTCGGGGAACTCGAGGATCGCCAGCTTCTCGGGGTGGTCGCGCAGGGCGCGCGGCTTGTTGAACACCCGGGCGCCGTCGCGCTCGGCCTGCTCGAGCAGGTGGGTCGCGTAGAAGTATTCGCTGTCGAACGGCGGATCCTTGCGCATCAACACCGCGCCGAACGATGCGAGCTCGCGCGTGGCCTCTTCCTGCACGCTGAACCAGTCGTGCTCGTCGCCGGTGAGCGTGATGCGGCGGCTGCGCGCATTGACCTTCGCGCCGCGCTGCCAGTGCAGGTGGAAGGGCTCGCAGGCCCAGATCGCATGGCCGCGCGCAGCGGCTTCGCGGATCATCGCGAAGGTCGTGTCCTTGTAGGTCTTGAACGCTTCCAGCGGGTCGGCGACGAAGAGCAGGTCCATGGCGGTCTCAGCGAGCGGAGCGGAAGTGTTGCACAGCGAGCGCGATCGTGCCGGCGACCACGCCCCAGAAGGGAGATCCGATGCGCCACAGCGTGAGCCCGCTCAGCGTGACCAGGAAGGTGATCAGCGACGCCTCGCGCGAGGCATCGTCCTTCATCGCCATGCTGAGGCCGGTGCCGATGGTGCCGAGCAGCGCGAAGCCGGCCACGGCGAGCACCAGTTCCTTCGGGAACGCGGCGATCAGCCCCACCACCGCGCCACCGAGCAGGCCGACGACGAGGTAGAACACGCCGGCCATCGCGGCGGCCGTGTAGCGCCTGGCCGGGTCTTCGTGCGCCTCGCGGCCCATGCAGATCGCGGCCGTGATGGCGGCGAGGTTGAAGGCATAGCCGCCGAAAGGCGCCAGCAGCAGCCCGGCGACGCCGGTGCTGGCGATCACCGGCGACACCGGCGTCTGGTAGCCGTTGGCGCGCTGCGCGGCCACGCCGGGCAGGTTCTGCGAGGCCATGGTCACGACGAACAGCGGCAGCGCAATGCCCACCGCGGCCGAGACGCTGAAGGCCGGCATCGTGAACACCGGCCGGGCGAGTTGCCAGTCGATGCCGCCGAGGTGCAACTGGCCTTGGAGCGCGGCTACTGCGATGCCCGCGGCGAGCACGCCAGGAACGGCATAACGCGGCCACAGCCGGCGCCCCAGCAGGTAGACCGCCAGCATCGTGCCGACCAGCGCGAACTGCGTGCGCAGCGAAAGGAACGCATCGAGCGCGAAGCGCGCCAGCACGCCGGCCAGCAGCGCGGCCGCCAGGCCTTGTGGAATGCGGTTCATCACGCGCTCGAACCAGCCGCTGGCCCCGGCCACGATGATCAGCAGCGCGCACAGCATGAAGGCGCCGACCGCCTCGCCCATGCCGACGCCGACGCCTGCCGTGACGAGCACCGCGGCCCCCGGCGTGGACCATGCGGTGAGCACCGGCTGCCGGTATTTGAGGCTCAGGCCCAGGCTGGTCAGCCCCATGCCGAGGCCCAGTGCCAGCACCCACGAAGTGGTCTGTGCCGGCGTGGCGCCCAGCGCCGCCGCGGCCTGGAACACGATGACCACCGAGCTGGTGAAGCCCACCAGCACCGCGACGAAGCCGGCGACGATGGCCGACAAGGAAAGGTCTCTCAGCATGCCGCCACGATAGCCCAGAGACGCCGCGGATCCGGCTTTGCCGGTCCGCTGGCGTCGCCCCCTTGAGGGGGGAAGCGCCGAACGCGCTCCGGGGGTGAGCCTATCTAGATCTCGACTTTCGAACCGAGCTCGACGATGCGGTTGGTGGGCAGGTTCAAGAAGTCGGCCGCCGCCGACGCGTTGCGATGCATGCTCGCGAACAGCTTCTCGCGCCACATCGCCATGCCTGCGCCGATGGTGGGCACCACCACGTCGCGCGACAGGAAGTAGCTGGTCTCCATGTCGTCGAGCTGCACGCCGCGGCCCTGCAGCAGCTTCAGCGCATCGGGCACGTCGGGGTCGTTCTTGAAGCCGAAGTTCAGCGTGATCTGCCAGCAGTCGTGGCCCAGCGGTTCGATCTCGATGCGCTTGTTGAAGCCGATCCACGGCACCTCGTGGTGCTTCACGTGCACGAACAGGTTCTGCTCGTGCAGCACCTTGTTGTGCTTCAGGTTGTGCATCATCGCGTTGGGCGCCAGGCCCGGCTCGCTGACGAGGAACACCGCCGTGCCCGGCACGCGCAGCGGCGGGTTGACGAACACCGCATCGAGGAAGCTCTTCAGGTCGATGGCCTCGCTGCGCAGCCGGTCGGCCACCAGCGCGCGGCCCTGCTTCCAGGTGAGCATCAGCGTGAACATCGCGCTGCCGATCACCAGCGGGAACCAGCCGCCACCCAGCAGCTTGAGCATGTTGGACGCGAAGAAGGTCACGTCGATCATGAAGAAGAAGCCGGTGGCCGCCACACAGAGCGCCAGCGGATAGCCCCAGCCGAAGCGGATGACGTAGAAGGTCATCACCGTGGTGATCGTCATGTCGAGGGTCACCGCGATGCCGTAGGCATTGGCCAGCTTCGACGACGAGCCGAACATCACCACCGCCATCACGATGAAGACGAACAGCCCCCAGTTCACGAAGGGCACGTAGATCTGGCCGGTGTCGCGCACCGAGGTGTGCTTGATGCGCATGCGCGGCAGCAGGCCGAGCTGGATCGCCTGCTTGGTGACCGAGAAGGCCGCCGAGATCAAAGCCTGCGAGGCGATCACTGCGGCCAGCGTGGCCAGCAGCAGCAGCGGCACGCCGGCCCAGGCCGGCGCCATCAGGTAGAACGGGTTCTCCACGGCCTTGGGGTTCTGCAGCAGCATCGCGCCCTGGCCGAAGTAGTTGATCACCAGCGCCGGCATCACCACCGCATACCAGGCGATGCGGATCGGCAGTTTGCCGAAGTGGCCCATGTCGGCATACAGCGCCTCGCCGCCGGTGACCACCAGCACCACCGCGCCGAGCGCGACGAAGGCGACCCAGCCATGGTGCAGGAAGAACTCGATCGCATGCACCGGGTTCAGCGCCTCGAAGATCGCCGGGTTCTCGATGATGTGCGGCAGGCCCAGCGCCACCAGGCAGCCGAACCACACCAGCGTGACCGGCCCGAACAGCTTGCCGATGCCGCCGGTGCCGAAGCGCTGCGCCGAGAACAGCAGCGTCAGCACCACCAGCGCCATCGGCACGATGAACTCGTTGAGCGAGGGCGCGATCACGCCCAGGCCCTCGATCGCACCCATCACCGAGATCGCCGGGGTGATCACCCCATCGCCATAGAAGATGGCGGTGCCGAACATGCCGGCCACCAGCAGGATGCCACGCAGCCGCGGCTTGTCGCGCACCGCGGTGGTGGCGAGCGCCAGCATCGCGATCAGCCCGCCCTCGCCGTTGTTGTCGGCGCGCAGGATCAGCAGCACGTACTTGAGCGACACCACCGTCGTGATCGTCCAGAAGATCAACGACAGCACGCCGAGGATGTTCTCGCGTGTGACCGGCACATGGCCGCCATGGAAGACTTCTTTCAGCGCATACAGCGGACTGGTGCCGATGTCGCCGTAGACGACCCCCAGGGCGCCGAGGGTCAGCCCCGCGACGACGGCGGGGCTATGGGAAACGGAGCGTGTCACGTGCTCGATGCGCACTGCGGGCGGTGCGCCGGGAGAAACAAAGCGGCTATTGTGCGCCTGCGCTTGTGCACCGCCGCACCGTTTTGGCGCCCGTCGTTGCTGCGATGCAGCAGCGACGCAGGGATCACCCCCCTGAAATTGGGGGGTGTCGTGTCTACTCGTAGATCTCGGCGTCTGGGTCGGTTGCTTCCAACTCGTAGCTCGCCGCCAGCATCGCCAGCCGCGCGATCACGCCGTACATGTAGAAGCGGTTGGGCGCGCTGGCGCCGGGCTTCACGCCAGGGCGCGGCAGCTGGTTGCTTTCGGCGAAGGCCAGCGGCACGAAGCTGGCGCCCGGGGAGTTGAGGTTCTCGTCGATGCCGCGCTCGGCGTGCACGCGGTAGAAGCCGCCGACCACGTAGCGGTCGATCATGTAGACCACCGGCTCGGCCACCGCGTCGTTCATGCGCTCGTAGGTGGGCACGCCCTCCTGGATGATCACCTCGGTGATCTCCTGGTTGTCCTTGGCGACGCTCATCTTGTTGCGCGTGCGGCGGCCGATCTCCTCGAGCTCCTTCGGATCGCGCACGGTCATGATGCCCATGCCGTAGGTGCCGTTGTCGGCCTTCACGATCGCGAACGGCTTCTCGTTGATGCCGTATTCCTTGTACTTGCGGCGGATCTTGCCGAGCAGCGTCTCGACGTTGCTCTGCACGCACTCGATGCCGGTGCCTTCCTGGAAGTTGACCTGCCCGCAGTGCGCGAACATCGGGTTGATCAGCCACGGGTCCATGCCCAGCAGCTTGGCGAACTTCTTGGCCACCTCCTCGTAGGCGGCGAAGTGCTGGCTCTTGCGCCGCACCGCCCAGCCGGCGTGCAGCGGCGGCAGCAGGTACTGCTCGTGCAGGTTCTCCAGCACCTTGGGAATGCCCGCCGAGAGGTCGTTGTTGAGCAGGATGGTGCAGGGATCGAAATCCTTCAGCCCGAGCCGGCCCCGGTTGCGCAGCAGCGGCTCCACGACCAACTCGCTGCCGTCGGGCAGAGGGATCGAGGTCGGCTCCTTGATGGTGTCGTCCAGCGTGCCCAGGCGCACGTTCAGGCCCGCCTGGTGGAAGATCTGCTGCAGCCGCTGGACGTTGGTGAGATAGAACGAGTTGCGCGTGTGCTTCTCGGGGATCAGCAGCAGGTTCTTGGCTTCCGGGCAGATCTTCTCGATCGCCGCCATCGCCGCCTGCACCGCCAGCGGCAGCATCTCGGGCGTGAGGTTGTTCCAGCCGCCCGGGAACAGGTTGGTGTCCACCGGCGCGAGCTTGAAGCCGGCGTTGCGCACGTCGACCGAGGTGTAGAACGGCGGCGTGTGCTCCATCCACTCGAGGCGGAACCAGCGCTCGATCGCCGGCATCGATTCGAGGATGCGCTGCTCCAGTTCGTTGATCGGGCCGTTGAGCGCGGTGATGAGATGCGGGACCATGGATCGCCTTCCGGGGGGTGAGCGCAGGGGGAGGGGAAAAAGATTGTAGGGATGTGGGGCCTTTCCCTGGTTCGGCAAGGCTGATGCTTTTTTGGCAAGGCGGCGGTGCGCAAAAGGAAAAGGCCGCCCGAAGGCGGCCTTGCCGATTTCGCAATCGCGAAGGATCAGCGGTGGTAGGCGGTCTCGCCGTGCGAGCTGATGTCCAGGCCTTCGCGCTCTTCCTCTTCGGTCACGCGCAGGCCGATCACCAGGTCGACGATCTTGTAGGCCACGAAGGACACCACGCCCGACCACACGATGGTCAGCAGCACGGCCTTCAGCTGGATCCACACCTGCTCGCCGATCGGATTGGAGCCCACGGTAGCGGTGACCCAGTCGGTCACCAGGCCCGGGCCGCCCAGCACCTGCGTGTTGAACACGCCGGTCAGCAGCGCACCGACGATGCCGCCGACACCGTGCACGCCGAACACGTCGAGCGAGTCGTCGGCGCCGAGCAGCTTCTTCAGGCCGTTGACGCCCCAGAGGCAGGCGAAGCCGGCGATGAAGCCGATGACGATCGCGCCCATCAGGCCGACGTTGCCGGCCGCCGGGGTGATGGCCACCAGGCCGGCGACGGCACCGGAAGCAGCACCCAGCATCGAAGCCTTGCCCTTCATCAGCGCTTCACCCAGGCACCAGGCCAGCACGGCGGCGGCGGTGGCGGTGAAGGTGTTCATGAAGGCGAGCACGGCGCTGTTGCCGGCTTCGAGTGCGGAACCGGCGTTGAAGCCGAACCAGCCCACCCACAGCAGCGAGGCACCGACCATCGTGAGCGTCAGCGAATGCGGCGTGAACTGGTCCTTGCCGTAGCCCACGCGCTTGCCGATCAGGAACGCACCCACCAGGCCGGCGACGGCGGCGTTGATGTGCACCACGGTACCGCCGGCGAAGTCGAGCGCGCCCCACTGCCAGATCAGGCCGGCCTTGCCGTTCATCTCGTCGACCACCGCCTTGCTCGCGTAGGCGTCCGGACCCATCCAGAACCAGACCATGTGCGCGATCGGCGCATAGCTGAAGGTGAACCACATCGTCATGAACAACAGCACGGCGCTGAACTTGATGCGCTCGGCGAAGGCGCCGACGATCAGGCAGCAGGTGATGCCGGCGAAGGTGGCCTGGAAGGCGGTGAAGAGCAGCTCGGGGATGTAGACGCCCTTGCTGAAGGTGGCCGCCATCGCGAAGGTGCCGGCCTTGGCGTCGAACACGCCCTTCAGGAACAGCCGGTCCAGCCCGCCGATGAAGGAATTGCCTTCGGTGAACGCCAGGCTGTAGCCGTAGATCGCCCACAGCACCACGATCAGCGAGAAGGTGACCATCACCTGCATCAGCACCGACAGCATGTTCTTGCTGCGGACCAGGCCGCCATAGAACAGCGCCAGGCCCGGCACCGTCATCATGATGACGAGCAGGGTGGACACCAGCATCCAGGCGTTGTCGCCCTTGTTGGCGACGGGCGTGGAGGCCGCGGCGGCGGGAGCCGAGGCGGCAGCTGCGGCAGATGCAGCGGCAGCAGGCGCAGGCGCCGAAGCATCGGCAGCAGGGGCCGTTGCCGCGGAGGCAGTGGCCGCCGGTGCAGAGGCCGCGGCGTCCTGCGCCAGGGCGCTGACGCCGAACCCGGCCACGGCCAGGCCGAGGGCCAGTGAAGCAATGAGCTTTCTCATGATGGCTGTCTCTCTCTTGTGAGCGCCTTACAGCGCGTCTTTTCCGGTCTCGCCGGTGCGGATGCGGACCACCTGCTCCAGCGCCGACACGAAGATCTTGCCGTCGCCGATCTTGCCGGTGCGCGCCGCGGTCTCGATCGCCTCGATCACGCGGTCGACGATGGCGTCGTCCACGGCCGCTTCGATCTTCACCTTGGGCAGGAAGTCGACCACGTATTCCGCACCGCGGTACAGCTCGGTGTGGCCCTTTTGACGACCGAAGCCTTTGACTTCGGTCACCGTGATGCCCTGAACGCCGATGCCGCTCAAGGCCTCACGCACTTCGTCGAGCTTGAAGGGCTTGACGATGGCGGTCACCATCTTCATGGTTTATCTCCGTGTCGTGGGGTGGGAACGATCAGAACGTCTTGCCCAGGCTCAGCACCACGCTGGTCTTGCCCGCGGCTTCGGGAGCAGAGACGCCCGTGGTGAAGTAGTCCTTGCGGCCCGTGCCAATGAGGGATGCGCCCACCGTCCATCCGCTCAGGTCCTTGGTGACGCCCAGCTTGTAGTCGTCGACCGAGTTCTTCGCCGCGCCGAGCGACGTGGCGTTCTTGATGTACTGGTGGCCATAGTGGCCGTTCACGCCCCAGCCACCGCCCAGGTCATAGCTGGCGCCGAGGTCGAGGTACCAGTTGCCCTTGGTGCTGATGCCAGTGCCGTCACCCAGGCCGAAGAAGTTGGTCACGCCGTACGACAGCTTGGCGGTGACGATCGAGTAGCTGGCGCCGAAGTAGATCTCGCCCTGCTTGGCCTGGCCGGCACCGCCGGTGTCCTTGCTGGGGTAGTAGTAGTAATACGCGCCCACGTCGAGGCCGACGCCGCTCACCTCCGTCTTGTAGCCGCCGTAGAAATCGAGCTCCAGCGATGCGCCGCGGTACAGCGCCTGCTCGACGTTCGAGTTCCAGTTGCCGAAGTAGAAGCCCGAAGCGTGGCTCACGTCGAAGCCGCCCTGGAAGGCGGGCTTGTATGCCGTCTGCGTGAAGCCACGGAAGCGGTAGTCGGAGTAAAGGCCGGCATTGCCCGTGATCGTCCAGTCGGACTTCGGGGCATCCGCAGCTTGTGCACCCAGGGGCAGTGCGTTCAGCACGGTCAGGGCCGCGAGGGTGAGAAGCGATTTGTTCATGTCTTTGGCTCCAACGAGGTTCAACAGGAGGGATGGGAAAACTTCGCCGGGGCCGTTTTTGCAGCTTTTGTGCCTGCGCCAACCCAAGGCATTGCGCCCCAACACTGGGCGCAAACCGACTGTTCGTGCGATTTGCACGCGCCAAGTGAGTGCGACAAGGGATATCGCACCAAATGAAGGCATGGATGGCACTGTTCGCCGGCCGTGGGGGCGCGGCACAATGCCCGGCCAATAAAGGGAGGATCAGGACATGACGCTGGCGGTGGTACACAGCCGCACACTCGATGGGCTACAGGCTCATGAAGTGCAGGTCGAGGTGCATCTGGCCAACGGCCTGCCGAGCTTCACGCTGGTCGGGCTGGCCGATACCGAGGTCAAGGAAGCCAGAGAGCGCGTCCGGGCCGCACTGCAGAGCAGCGGGCTGCCCTACCCTCACAACCGCCGGATCACCGTGAGCCTGGCGCCGGCGGACCTGCCGAAGGACTCAGGCCGCTTCGATCTGCCAATCGCGGTGGGCATCCTCGCCGCCGCGGGCGAGATCGATGCCGCGCAGCTCGAGAAACACGAGTTCGCCGGCGAGCTGTCACTGGCCGGCGAACTGCGGCCGGTGCGCGGCGCGCTCGCCCTGGCGCTCGCGTCCAGGCGCAGCGGCACCGCACGCACACTGGTACTGCCCGCACCGAGCGCCGCCGAGGCGGCCCGCGTTCCCGAACTCGATATCCGCGCGGCCCGCCATCTGCTCGATGTGGTGCAGGCGCTGCGTCCCGGCGACGATGCCGTGCCGCTGCCACGTGCGGAGGCCGCAGGCATCGGCGACAGCGCGCGCCATCCCGACCTGCGCGACGTGCGCGGGCAGGCCGCGGCGAAGCGGGTGCTCGAGATCGCGGCCGCCGGGTCGCACAGCCTGCTGATGATCGGCCCGCCGGGCACCGGCAAGTCGATGCTGGCGCAGCGGCTGCCGGGGCTGCTGCCGCCGATGACCGAAGACGAGGCCCTGGGCAGCGCGGCCCTGCAAAGCCTGACGCCGCAGGGCTTCGATCCTTCGCTATGGAAGGTACGCCCCCAGCGCAGCCCCCATCACACCTCCACCGCCGTGGCACTCGTCGGTGGCGGCTCGCCACCGCGGCCGGGCGAAATCTCGCTGGCCCACGGCGGCGTGCTGTTCCTCGACGAACTGCCGGAGTTCCCAAGGAATGCGCTGGAGGCACTGCGAGAACCGTTGGAGACCGGTCGGGTCACCATCTCCCGGGCCGGGCGCCAGGCCTCGTATCCGGCGCGCTTCCAGCTCGTGGCCGCGATGAATCCGTGTCCTTGCGGCTACCTCGGCGCCTTCGCGGCCACCGGTCGGGAGTGCCGTTGCACGCCGGAGGGCATCTCACGCTACCAGGCCCGCCTGTCGGGCCCGTTGCTCGACCGCATCGACCTGCAGGTGGAGGTGCCGGCGGTCAAGGCCGACGAACTGCTCGGCCAGCCGGATGGTGAAACATCCGCCACCGTGGCCGAGCGCGTGGCGCAGGCGCGTGAGCGGCAGCAGCGCCGCCAGGGCAAGACCAACGCCGAGCTCGAAGCGGGCGACCTTGCAGACCATGTGCTGCTCGAGCCCACCGCCGACCAGCTGCTGCGCACTGCGTCGCAGCGGCTGGGGTGGTCGGGCCGCAGCCTGCATCGCGCGTTGAAGGTGGCGCGAACGATTGCCGACATGGCCGGCGCCGAGCGCATCAGCAGCGCTCATGTGGCCGAGGCGCTGCAGTACCGCCGAGGCCTGCCGAGCGCCTGAGCGGATCAGACGCCGCGGTCGGAGGTCTGCTGCATGCCGCCGCTGCTGCGGCCGGACACCACGCGCAGCGAGTTGCCTTCGACGACGACGCGCGAGCCGGGGGTGGGCGCCGTGCGCTCGGTGAGCGTGCGCACGCTGCCGTCGTCGAGCCGCACCCGCACTTCATAGACCGTCTCGGTGTGCATGCGCTTCTCGACCTCGTTGCCGGCCAAACCGCCGCCGATGGCGCCCAGCACGGTCATCGCGGCGCGGCCGTTGCCGTGGCCCACCTGGTTGCCGATGGCGCCGCCGAGCACGCCGCCGGCCACCATGCCGACGCCCGAGCCCTGGCCCTTGCGCTGGACGGCCCGCACGCCCTCGACCACGCCGCAGTTGTCGCAGGTCGCCACGTGTTGCGTGGGCAGCGGTGTCGTCGCATTGCCGGCCGTGCTGGTGCCGGCATTGGCCGGCGCCTGCCGCGGCTGAGCGGCAGCGCCTGTGCCGTGATGACGCGACGCACGCGGTGCGGCGTTGTTCTGCGCGGCAGGGGGAGCGACGGGAGCCGCCGCTCCAGGTGCTGTACCGTTCTCCGCTGCGGGGGCGGGCGTGCCGGCAGAAGGCGGCAGCACGGTCTCGTTGGGGGCCAGCGCCATGCGGGCGCTGTCCTGTGCGGGCGGCGTCGCGTTGTTCGCATGCATCATCCAACCCGCGGCGGCACCCAGCGAAGCCACCAGCACGCCGGCGCCGATCATCGCTGCCACCGGCAGGCGGCTGGTCGAACGGGTAGGCAGGGTGTTGTCGGTCATTGCGTTCTCCTTGTAGGTCTTCTGATTGAACGCTCGAACGGCGTGGGCGTTGCCGCCCACACTGCATCAGTCGTCACCGGACGTTAACGTGGGCGCTGAGGACTACGCGAGGAAACCGAGGTTGCGGCGCGAGGCATCGAAATTGGCCAGGCGGGGGAAGATGTCGAGCAGCTGGCTGTCGGTCAGGCCGAACCAGCGGCCCAGCGTGGCACCGAACTGTTCGACGCTGGTCTCAGGCAACAGCGCGCCGTTGGCGATCTGGTTCGGGCTGGTGAACTCGCCCTTGCCGTCCGGCAGGCCATAGGCCGGGAAGTTGCCGTAGAGGTCGCGGCCCTTGACCGCACCGCCCATCACCAGGTGATGGCCACCCCAGCCGTGGTCGGTGCCGTCGCCATTGCTGGTGAAGGTGCGGCCGAAGTCGGAGGCGGTGAAGGTGGTGACGCTGTCACGGATGCCGAGCGCGCCCAGCACCGTGTCGAAATAGCCCAGCGCATGCGAGAGCCGGGCCATCAGGTCGGCGTGGTTGCGGTTCTGCAGGTCGTGCGTGTCGAAGCCGCCCAGGCTCACGAAGAACACCTGGCGCTTGGCGCCGAGGGTGGTGCGGGCGGCGATGGTGCGCGCCACCACCTGCAGTTGCATCGCGAGGCTGTTCGTCGACTTCGCGCCGGTCAGCGGGTTGTCGTACTGCAGCAGCGGATCGGCCCCGGTGATACCCGCCGTGCCGAAAGGCGCGATGTTGGCGGCTGGCAGCGCAGCGCTGAAGCTGGTCTCCGCGTCCATGGAGCGGGCGACCACTGCGGCATGGTCACGTGCGATCGCCGAGTCGATGCGGGCGTTGCGCATGATGCCGCGCATCTTCTCCATCGCCAGCGCGGAGCCGAAGAGCTTGTCGCTGCTGCCGCCGATGCGGATCGCGCCGCTGGTCGACACCTGGTACTGCAGCACCTGCTGGCCCGTGAGCCACACCGCGTTGCCGCTGGCCGAGATGCTGGTGAAGATGGAGGCGCTGTTCTGGCTGGCGAGCAGGTCGCCCATGCGGCCGCCCCAGCCGGCAGTGGCACCTTCGGCGGCCAGCGTCTGCCAGGTGCTCTGCTGGTCGTTGTGCGAGAACAGGCTGGCCGGCTTGGGGAACGAGGTGCTCTTGTAATCGGCCTTGGTCGTCGGCTGCACCAGCGGTCCGACGTTGGGCACGATCGCCAGCCGGCCGGCGTTGAACAGGTCGCGCACGCTGCCGAGCAGCGGATGCACGGCGAAGCTGCGGCCCTGCGCGTTGATCGGGTTCAGCGCCAGCACGCCGCCCAGACGATCGGGCGATCCCACGGCCGCCCCTGCCACCGCCGCGGTGCCTGGCGCACGCAGCGCGATCGAGTCGGGCGCCTGGTTGCGCACGCTGACGTAGTTGGCCCACGACGTGCTGTCGGTCGCGAGCACCGTGTTGTAGGTGTCGTTGCCGCCATAGAGGAACACGCACACCAGCGCCTTGTAGCCGCTGCTGGTGGTCTGCGCGCTGGCGCTACCGAGCGCGGCGAGGTTCAGCGCGAGCGGCGTGGCCGGGCCCAGCACCGACAGCGCGCCGGCGCGGCGCAGGAATTCACGGCGCGATGCCTGACGAGTCATGCTGCCTCCCTCTTCACTTCTGGACCAGGAACTCGGGCGACACGCTGGCGAGGTAGATCGCGAGCTTCACCCGGTTGGCGCGCGCCTGGTCGACGCTGCTCTGGTTGCTGCCGTCGCTCTTGAGCGCGGGGATGGCCACCGATTCGACCGCCGCCTGGATGTCGGCCTTCAGCGCCGCGTTGGCCTGGCCGCCGAGCAGGCGCCGGCAGACGTCGTCGACCAGGTCGGCCGGCTTGTCGGCCAGCGCGAGCTGGGTGTCGAGCTTGAGCTGCACATCGGGGCGCGGGGCGCGCCAGTCGACGCCGCGCTGGCCGAAGCCGCTGGTCAGGCCCTGCCGCATGTAGTTGGCATAGCCGGCCACGGTGGTCTCGTGGGTGATCTGCATCTCCGGCACCGTGAGGCCCAGGCCGCCGGCCTCGGTGCCCGGCGGCACGTAGCCCGGCCGATAGAAGTTGAAGACCGAGGGGCTGCGCATCGGCGTCTGGCCGAGCGCGGTGCCGGGATCGTCGGTGTTGCGGATCATGTACTTGCCGGTGTCCGAGGTGGCGCTGAAGGCGCGCAGCAGCGCGGTCAGGCGCAGCACCGGCTCGCGCAGCTTGCCGCCGGCGGCATCGCCCACGGTGCGCGCCTCGGGGTCGAGCAGCACGGCCTTGATCACCGCCTTCATGTCGCCGCGCACGCCGCTGCCGTTGTCGTTGAAGGCCTTGGCCACGCGCTGCACGTAGGCCGCGCTGGGGTTGCTGGTGACCAGGCGCTGGATCAGCTGCCGGCCGACGAAGGGCCCGACGTTGGGATGCGCAGCCAGCGTGTCGAGCGCCGTCTTCAGGCTCGCGTTGGGGTCGGCCTTGCCCTGCGCCGCCACCGTCACGCCGAGGAAGCGCTTCTCCGACAGCGAGTGGTACTGCGTGTAGCCCTGCATCGGCTGCCACAGCCGGTCTGCGTCGCGGAAGTCGTTCCAGCCCCAGAAGCGGCCATCGGCCGTGTCGGGCCCGTCCCAGCTCCAGCCGGTGAACACCTTGGCCAGGCCGGCGATGTCGTCATGGGTGTAGGTGTCGACCGCGCTGCCGTTGACCAGGCGCTGGGTGCCGTCGGCATTGAGCTCCTTCAGGCCGATCGAGAACAGCTGCATCACCTCGCGCGCGAAGTTCTCGTCGGGCACGCGGCCCTTGGCCGGGTCTTCCTTCTGGTTGTGCAGGTGCGAGAGGTAGAAGCCCATCATCGGATGGCGGGCCACCTGCTCCAGCAGGCTGCGGTAGTTGCCGAAGCTCTGCGTGCCCAGCATGTCGAGATAGCCGGCGGCGCCACGCGGGCTCTCGCCGACGCTGTTTTCCTGCATCGAGATCACGAAGATCTGCGAGAGCGCGTAGGCCATGCGCTGGCGGAGCTGGTCGTCGCCGGTGACCGCCTGGCGGTAGAACGAATCGAGCACGTCGAACTGGTTCGCCGCAGTGGTGGCATCGACGGCCTTGTAGGCGGCGTCGGCGCCATCCCAGTAGACGCGATGCGAGGTCTGCGGCTTGGCGAACTGCTCGTCGATCCAGGCGCTGTAGCCGAGGCTGGACACGCGCTCGATGTCGGCATCGGTCGCGCCGAAGGTGGCCTGGTTCAGGAAGCGCACCGCATCGTCACGCGAAGCGGGCTTGTCGTTGGCGCTCTGCGCCGAGGCGGTGCCGTCGCCGCCCGATCCCGAACCGTTGGCGCCGCCGCATGCCGCCAGCACGACCGACAGCGTGACGACCGCCAGCCCTTGCCAAGAAAGAAAAGCCCGGCGCGCGCGGCCCGGGCCATGCCATGCCCTCGTGAACATCATGGCGGCTCCCACCAACGTCCCTGTGGATACGTCACCGCCGCAGGAACTTCAGGCGATGACTCTTGGGCGCGATTGTGGGAGAAGCTAGGGGAAAGCCCGATGAGCAATAGTTCTCAGTCGGCAAGACGCTTACGGGCTGTAGCAAAGCTTATAGCTGCGGCGCGAGGCGACGGCGCGCGTCGTCGAGACTGAAGCGCTCGCGCTCGGCCCAGTCCTTCAGCTGGTCTTCGCCGATCCGCCCGACGTTGAAATACGTGGCGGCCGGATGCGCCATGTAGAAGCCGCTGACGCTGGCCGCCGGTGTCATCGCCAGGCTGTCGGTGATGCCCATGCCGATCTCGGCCGCGTTCAGCACCTCGAACATTGCGCGCTTGACCGTGTGGTCGGGGCAGGCCGGGTAGCCCGGTGCCGGGCGGATGCCGCGGTACTTCTCGGCGATCAGTTCCTCGTTGCTCAAGGCCTCGTCCGGCACATAGCCCCAGAGCTCGGTGCGCACGCGCTGGTGCATGCGCTCGGCGAAGGCCTCGGCCAGCCGGTCGGCCAGCGCCTTCAGCATGATCGCCGAGTAGTCGTCGTGGTCGGCGAGGAACTGCTGCTCCTTCTTGTCCACCCCCAGTCCGGCCGTCACGGCGAACAGGCCCACGTAGTCGGGCTTCGTGCCCTTGGGCGCGACGAAGTCGGCCAGCGAGCGGTTGGGCCGCTTGACCCCATCGACCACCGGACGCTCCGACTGCATCCGCAGCGGCGCCCAGTGCATCAGCACCTGCTCGCGCGACTCGTCGGTGTAGATCTCGATCACGTCGTCGTCGACCGTGTTGGCCGGGTACAGGCCGATCACGCCGTTGGCCTGCAGCCAGCGGCCCTCGATCAGGCGCTGCAGCATGCGCTTGCCGTCGCTGAACACGCGGGTGGCCGAGTCGCCGACGATCTCGTCCTTCAGGATCTGCGGGAACGGGCCGGCCAGGTCCCAGGTCTGGAAGAACGGGCCCCAGTCGATGGTCTGCGCCAGCTCGGCGAGGTCGTAGTTCCTGAAGACGCGGCGGCCGAGGAACTTCGGCTTCGGCGGGTCGTAGCTCGCCCAGTCGATCGCGGCCTTGTTGGCGCGCGCCTCGGCCAGCGACACCAGCGGCGTCTGCTTCTTGTTGGCGTGCAGCTCGCGCACCTTCTCGTAGTCGGCCTTCAGCTCGTCGATGTAGCGGGCCGCGCGTTCGTCCGACAGCAGGTCGGCGCACACGCCCACCGAGCGCGAGGCATCGGGCACGTAGACCACCGGGCCGTCGTAGTGCGGCGCGATCTTCACGGCCGTGTGCACCCGGCTGGTGGTGGCGCCACCGATCAGCAGCGGGATCTTCTTCATGCGGAAGAACTCGTCGCGCTGCATCTCGGCTGCCACGTGCTGCATCTCCTCGAGGCTGGGCGTGATCAGGCCGCTCAAGCCGATGATGTCGGCGCCTTCGACCTTGGCCTTCGCGAGGATGTCCTGGCACGGGACCATCACGCCCATGTTCACGACCTCGAAGTTGTTGCACTGTAGGACCACCGTGACGATGTTCTTGCCGATGTCGTGCACGTCGCCCTTCACGGTGGCGATCACCACCTTGCCCTTGGGCTTGATGTCGCCGCCGGCCTCGGCCAGCAGCTTCTTCTCTTCCTCGATGTAGGGCAGCAGGTGGGCCACCGCCTGCTTCATCACGCGGGCCGACTTGACCACCTGCGGCAGGAACATCTTGCCCTGGCCGAACAGGTCGCCCACCACGTTCATGCCCGCCATCAGCGGGCCTTCGATCACGTGCAGCGGGCGGCCGCCGCCGGCCCTGATGGCCTGCCAGGCTTCCTCGGTGTCGTCGACGATGAACTCGGTGATGCCGTGCACCAGCGCATGCGAGAGGCGCTCGTTGACCGGCAGCGCGCGCCACGCGAGGCGGGCCGAATCGTCCTTGGCCGCGCCCTTGGCCTGCTCGGCGATCTCCACCAGCCGTTCGCCGGCATCGGGCCGGCGGTTCAGCACCACGTCTTCCACGCGCTCGCGCAGCTCGGGGTCGAGGTCGTCGTAGACGCCGATCATCCCGGCGTTGACGATGCCCATGTCCATGCCGGCCTGGATCGCGTGGTACAGGAACACGGTGTGGATCGCCTCGCGCACCGGCTCGTTGCCGCGGAAGCTGAAGCTCACGTTGCTGACGCCGCCCGACACCTTGGCGCCCGGCAGGTGCTGCTTGATCCAGCGCGTGGCCTCGATGAAGTCGACCGCGTAGTTGTTGTGCTCCTCGATGCCGGTGGCAATGGCGAAGATGTTGGGGTCGAAGATGATGTCCTCGGGGGCAAAGCCCACCTCGTCCACCAGGATGCGGTAGGCGCGCTCGCAGATCTCGATCTTGCGCTGGTAGGTGTCGGCCTGGCCCTTCTCGTCGAAGGCCATCACCACGGTGGCCGCGCCGTAGCGCTTGATCAGCTTGGCCTGCTGCTTGAAGGGCTCGACGCCCTCCTTCAGCGAGATCGAGTTGACGATGCCCTTGCCCTGGATGCAGCGCAGGCCGGCCTCGATGACCTCCCACTTCGAGCTGTCGATCATGATCGGCACGCGTGCGATCTCGGGCTCGGAGGCGATCAGGTTCAGGAAGCGCACCATGGCCGCCTTGCTGTCGAGCATGGCCTCGTCCATGTTGATGTCGATCACCTGCGCGCCGTTCTCGACCTGCTGGCGCGCCACGGCCAGCGCTTCCTCGAACTGGCCGTTGAGGATCATCCGCGCGAAGGCCTTGGAGCCGGTGACGTTGGTGCGCTCGCCGATGTTGACGAACAGGGTGCCCTGCCCGATCAGCACGGGCTCCAGGCCCGACAGGCGCATCGGCGAAACGGCAGGGGAAGCAGAAGCAACAGGCTCGGTCATGGCGGCGGTCGAATCGACATCGGCATCGCCGGCCTGCAGCCCACCCGCAGGCCGGCGGGAGCCGGCATGGGTGAGCGCCGTTGCAAACTGGCGACGCCGGGTCGCCAGTGTCTCAAGCCTGGCGGTGAGGAAGGGCTCACCGTCGCAACGCTCCTTGAGAGCTGCTCATTTTAGCGGCAGCGTTCCCCCGCGAATCAGGGGTATTTCGTGCAGCGCTCCTCAACACGCGGCAACACTGCTTACGGCACCATGCACGCTTCCCGCATGGGGTTTGCTGCAATCCGCACATGAAGACAAGAGTTGTTCTCGCCACCCTCGGCGGCCTGGCCCTCGTGGCCGGCTGCGCCAGCGGGCCCAAGACGCCCGCTGGGCCACAGGCCCGCAGCACGGCCACACCCGCTGCCGCCGCCACACCTGCGCCCGCCCCCGCCCCTTCCGTCTCGCTGCCGGCCGAGCAGCGCCGCCTGGCCGACCTGTTCCGCGGCACGCCGGTGGTCATCGAGATGCAGGCCGACGGCAGCATGCGCGTCGCCGTGCCGCTGAAGTTCTCGTTCGACAAGGGCCGCGCCGCGGTGAAGCCGCCGCTGGCCAAGGTGCTCGACTACGTGGTGCCCAGCCTGCGCGGCGACAACATGCGCGCCCGCGTGGCCGCGCCGCTCGACACGCCCAAGGGCGCCGCCTCGCTGGCGCAGGAGCGCGCCACCAGCACGCGCGACTACCTGGTGGCCAAGGGCATCCCGATGACGCACTTCGCCGCCCTCGCCCCGTCGCAGACCGACGGCGTGGAAATCGTCGTCAGCGACGCGACGCTGGTCCGCTAGGACTTCAGCTGCTCGCGCGCATGCGCGGCGCCGGGGCCGTTGGGCTGCAGCTCCAGGTAGGTCTTGTAGGCCTTCTGCGCCTTCTCGGTGGCGCCGGCGTGGGCATAGGCATCGCCGAGGTTGAGGTAAGCCACCGCGCGCGAGGGGTCGAGCTTCAGCGTGTTCTCGTACCAGCGCGCGGCCTCGGCGAACTTGTCCTGCTTGTAGTAGACGAAGCCGAGGTTGTTGGCCGCCAGTGCGAAGTCGGGCCGCAGCTTCAGCGCCTCGGTGAACTCGGCCTCGGCCTCGGCATAGCGCTTCTCGCGGAAGAGCTGCAGGCCGCGGTCGTTCGCGCGCTGGGCCCGCTGGCGCGCGGTGGCAGCCACTGCCGTCGGCGCCTCGATCACGCGCTCCTTGCCCTGCAGGTCCTTCACCGTAACCGCCACCGCGGAGGCCGGCACTGAAGCGGCCTGCGCAGCTGCCGGGGCGGCCTTGGGCGCCGGCGCCGCGGCGTCCAGCTGGGTGTTGAGCTTGATCGCCTCGGGCGACAGCTGGGCCGTGCTGGTGCTGAGGAACTCGCCCTCGGCCGGCAGCTGGAACACGAACTCGCCGCCCTCCGAGCCCGGCAGGCTGCCGAAGGCCGGTGTCTGCTGCGACACCGCCGACACCGATGGCGCCACGTAGGCGGCCAGCTCGGTGGCGGTGATGATGCCGTCGCCGTTGAGGTCGGCCTTGCCGGCCAGGCCCTGCAGCAGCGCCCAGGTGAACACCGAGTGGCCGTTGGGGCCGCCGTCGGCCACCATCTGGTCGGCGCCGCCGGCGGTGATCATCTGCCGGCCGATGCGGCGCGCGTTGTCGCGCATGAAGTTGTTGGAGCCGCCGCCGCGCGTGAGGCCCAGGCCGCTGTAGCAGGCGTCCATCACGAACAGCACATGCCGCGCCGGCAGGCTTTCGGCGATGTTCTGGATCTCGGTCATCGGGATCGCGTCGGTGGCGAGCTGGTCGGTGCTGGCATCGGCCGGCACGATGTAGCCCAGCTCGCGGCCGGAGCTCAGCGTGCGCGTGGCGCCATGGCCGGCGAAGAACACGAACACGCGGTCGTTCTTCTGCACCGCGCCGTGCGCCAGCTTGCCGTGGATGGCCTCGAGGATGCCCTGGCGCGTGGCCTGCTCGTTGTAGAGCGACACCACGCGCTCGGGCGCGAAACCGAAACGCTCGACCAGCGCCTGGCTCATCGCCTTGGCATCGCGCACCGCGTACTGCAGCTTCGGCCACTTGGCATAGCCGTCGATACCGATCACCAGGGCCCAGGCGTTGCCGTCGCCCACCGCGAGCTTCGGCGCCTCGGCCGCCGGCTTGGCGTCGCCCTTGGTCACCTCGAATTCGCCACCGCGCCAGCCGGCGAAGCTGTAGCCCTCGGCCACGAGGCGGTCGAGCACCAGCGGCAGCGCCTTCAGCGAGCGCTCGTGGATGTCGTGGAACAGGATGATCCCGCGGCCCTGCTTGTCGACCTCGCGCAGCACGCGGTCGGCGATCGAGCGCGGCACCGGGTCGGCCCAGTCGAGCGAATCGATGTTCCACATCACCGAGCGCAGCTGCGCCTCGCGCACCAGCGCCAGGCCTTCGGCATTGCGTGCGCCGTACGGAAAGCGGAACAGCGGCGAGCGCTGCGGGCTCACCGCCTTGAGCAGCGTGTCGGTGTGGAGGATCTCGCCCTTCAGCGCGTCGCCGGTCTCCTTGGAGAGCTGGGCGTGCGAGAAGCTGTGGTTGCCGATCACGAAGCCGTCGGCCTGCAGCTTGGCCGAGATCTTGCCGCCGGCATCAAGCTTCGGCTTGCCGTCGGCGCCCAGCGTGCCGAGGTTGCGGCCGACCTGGAAGAACACCGCCGGCACGTTGTACTGCTTGAGGATGGCCTCGATCTCCTCGGTGTACTGGCGGTGCGGGCCGTCGTCGAAGGTCAGCGCCACGGTGTGCGGCGGCAGCGCGTTGCCGAAGATCTCCTTGCCGCCCTCGTCGGCCTCGGGCTCCGGCGGATACGGCACGACGACGCCGTAGTCCTTGAGGATCTGCTCGCGCTTGTAGAGCGTCTTCAGGTGCGCGAGGTAGTCGGCCCAGCGCTCGCGCTTGAGCTCGATCGCGCGCGACTCGAAGCGGCTGAAGATCTGCTGGATCTCGCGGTCGTAGGTGCGCTCGATCTCCTTCAGCGCATCGAGGTCGTCGCTCACCCGCTTGTGCAGCTTCACCGCCGGGAGCGAGCCGTCGCGCGCGATGCCGCGCTGCAGCGACTTCAGCGCCTCCTGGAACGCGAGGCGATCGGCATCGAACAGGCCCTCGCCCGATTCCACGTAGTCGAGCACGCGGGCCACCGCGGCATCGCGGCCCGGGCCGGCGGCGGTGAGCGCATCGATGCGGGGCTCGAGCTCGGCATTGCGGCCGAGCTGCTCATGGAAGAGCTGCTGGCCGATGCGGTTGGCCACGCCCTTCTCGGCCGCTCCCAGGCTGGCCTCGTCGGACAGCAGCACGATGATCTTGCGGTGCGCGTCGAGCTGGGCCTTCAGTCCGCCCAGCACGGCGGTGGCCGCGGCCTCCTGCGTGTTGTCGGGGGCGGCCGAAGCCGCTGCCGCGGGAGAAGCAGCGGCCGCGCCGCCCTTGCCCACATGCAATGCGATCCAGCCACCGGCCAGCGCCGCACACACCACCACGCCTGCGGCGACTGCGCGCCGCTTCATCGTCCACGCCATGAGTCCCTCCGCCGCGCTCGGCGCGTTGTTCTATCGATCTCGTCGAATCGTCGTCAGGCTGCCAGCAGCTGGCTGAACAGCGGATCCTGCCGGTGCCGCGGCCGGTAGGCGCTGACGCGCTGCGCGATGGCCGCGATGTGGTCGGGCGTGGTGCCGCAGCAGCCGCCCACGATGTTGAGGAAACCCGACTTCGCGAACTCCTCCATCAGCGCGCCGGTGACCTCCGGCGTCTCGTCGAAGCCCGTCTCGCTCATCGGGTTGGGCAGGCCGGCGTTGGGATAGCAGCTGATGTAGGTATCCGGCGCGACCTTGCACAGCTCCTCGATGTAGGGCCGCATCAGCGTGGCGCCCAGCGCGCAGTTCAGGCCGATGGCGATCGGCTTGGCGTGGCGCACCGAATGCCAGAAGGCGCTGACCGTCTGGCCCGAGAGGATGCGGCCCGAGGCATCGGTCACCGTGCCCGAGATGATGACCGGCAGGCGTTCGCCGGTGTCTTCCATCAGCTCGTCGAGCGCGAAGATCGCCGCCTTGGCATTGAGCGTGTCGAAGATGGTCTCGACCAGGAAAAGGTCGCAGCCGCCTTCGAGCAGCCCGGCGGCCTGCTCGTAGTACGCGGCACGCAGCGTCTCGAAATCGACGTTGCGCGCGCCCGGGTCGTTGACGTCGGGGCTGATGCTGGCGGTGCGCGGCGTGGGGCCGAGCGCGCCGGCCACGAAGCGCGGCTTGTCGGGGGTGCTGTACTGCACCGCCACTTCCTTGGCGATGCGGGCCGCGGCCACGTTCATCTCGCGGGCATGTTCGGCCAGGCCGTAGTCTTCCTGCGCGACCGAGGTGGCGCCGAAGGTGTTGGTCTCGATGATGTCGGCACCGGCCTTCAGGTAGCCGGCATGGATCTCGCGCAGCACGTCGGGGCGGGTGAACTGCAGCAGCTCGTTGTTGCCCTTCAGGTCCTTGGGATGGTCCTTGAAGCGCTCGCCGCGGTAGTCGGCCTCGGTGAGCTTGTAGCGCTGGATCATGGTGCCCATTGCGCCATCGATGACGACGATGCGCTGCCTGAGGATCTCGGGCAGCTCTTTGGCTCGGGTGTAGGCGGTGGGCTTGTCCATGGACGGAATTGTAGGAGCTGGGGCTTTCCCGTACGGTATGTCAGGCCCCTTCGGGTATGAGGTTTGCCCGGTGTGGCGGCATCTCGTCGAGAATCGCCGCCCATGAGCAGCTCCCCAGTCGCTGTGACGCCTCGCTACGAGCTTCTCGTTTGCGAGGAGTGCGATGCGCTGTACCGCCGGCCGCTGCTGCGCAGCAGCGAGCGGGCGCGTTGCCGGCGCTGCGGCGCGCTGCTGGGCCGCGGCCATGCGCTCACGCTGCCGGGCATGCTGGCGCTCACGCTGGCCGCGCTGGCGGTGTTCGTCATCGCCAACCTCGGGCCGGTGGTGGAGATCAACCTGCGCGGCGTGCACAACGAAGCCAGCCTGCCCGGCGCGCTGCGCCACACCTGGCAGAGCGGCGAGCACCTGATCGCGGTGATGGCCGGCATGGCGGCCTTCGTGTTTCCGCTGCTGGTGATCGTGCTGCGGCTGTACGTGGTGGCACCGCTGGTGCTGTGGGCCCGCCTGCCGCCGGCCTGGATCGCCGCGATGCGGGCGCTGCGCTTCGCCACGCGCTGGAGCATGGTCGAGGTGCTGATGCTGTCGGCGCTGGTGTCCATCGTGCGGATCGCCAGCATGGCGCATGCGGTGCCGGGCTTCGGGCTGTTCGGCTTCGGCGCGCTGGCGCTGCTGCTGGCCGCGCTCGAATCGGCCGGCCTGCACCGGCTGTGGGACTGTGCCGACGAGTTGCGCACGCGATGAACCCGCCCGACGACGCCACCCTCACCAGTGCCCGCACGCTCGGGCTGCATGGCTGCCACGCCTGCGGCCTGGTGTCGGAGCTGGGGGATGTGCCGCTGCCGCAGGCGCGCTGCCCGCGCTGCGATGCGCACCTGCACCGCCATGCCCATCTCGGGCTGCAGCGCACCTGGGCCTATCTCTTCGCGGCCGCAGCGCTGTACGTGCCGGCCAACGTGCTGCCGGTGATGTCCACCGCCAGCGTGTGGGGCGGCCGCGAAAGCCATACGATCCTGGGCGGCATCCTCGAGCTGTGGCACAGCGGCTCGTGGGAGCTGGCGCTGATCGTGTTCACTGCGAGCATCGCGGTGCCGCTGATGAAGATGATCGCGCTGTCGCTGCTGGCGTGGAGCTCGCAGCGCGGCGCCGCCTGGGCCCGGCCCGAACGCACGAAGCTGTACCGCATGGTCGAGGCCGTGGGCCACTGGTCGATGCTCGACGTGCTGGTGGTCGTGCTGCTGGTGGCGATGGTGCGCTTCGGTGCGCTGGCCAGCGTGCAGCCCGAATCGGGGCTGCTGGCCTTCGGTACCGTGGTGGTGCTGACCATGCTGGCCTCCGAGAGTTTCGACCCGAGATTGATCTGGAACCGCCGACCCGATGACGAATAGTCCGACCGAGCCCCCGACCGAAGAAGCGCCTCCGCCGATCGAACCGCCGCTGGTCGAGCGCAAGAACCGCTTCCGACTGTCGCTGGTGTGGCTGGTGCCGCTGCTGGCCGTGGCGGTCGGCCTCGGGCTGCTGGTGCGCCATGTGCTCGAGACCGGCCCCGAGATCGTGATCGAGTTCCGCAATGCCGAAGGGCTGGAGGCCGGCAAGACCGAGGTGCGCTACAAGGAGGTGGCGGTCGGCCGCGTGAGCCAGGTGGCATTGAGCGAGGACCGCAAGCGCGTGCTGGTCACGGTCGAGCTCAACAAGGATGCGGCCAACATGGCGGTGGCCGACACGCAGTTCTGGGTCGTGAAGCCGCGCGTCGGCACCGCCGGGGTCAGCGGGCTGTCGACGCTGCTGTCGGGCTCGTACATCGGCGTCGATGCCGGCACCTCGGCCGAATCGCGCCGCCGCTTCACCGGGCTGGAGAACCCGCCCTTCGTGCTCCGCAACGAGCCGGGCCGCAGCTTCGTGCTGAATGCCAGCGATCTCGGTTCGCTGGACATCGGTTCGCCGGTGTACTACCGGCGCACCCGCGTCGGACGCGTCGTGGGCTTCGTGCTCGATCCGGCGCCCGACCAGCTCACGGTGCAGGTGTTCATCGAGTCGCCCAACGAGCGGCTGGTGACCACGCAGTCGCGCTTCTGGAATGCCAGCGGCCTCGACCTGCAGCTCAATGCGAGCGGCCTCAAGCTCAACACGCAGTCGCTGGCCTCGGTGGTGGCCGGCGGCGTGGCCTTTGCGAATGCGCCTTCGGCCGCCTCGGCGCCGGCCGCCGCGCCGGGCACGCGCTTCACGCTCTTCAACGACCGCCAGAGCGCGCTCGCGCCGCCCGACGGGCCGCCGCAGCCGGTGCGCATGGTGTTCGCGCAGAGCACGCGCGGGCTCGCGGTGGGTGCGCCGGTCGACGTGCTCGGCGTCGAGGTCGGCAAGGTGACCGGCGTGACGCTTCGGCACGATGGCGACCGGCAGCGCTTCAGCGTGGAGGTCACGGCCGACCTGTACCCGCTGCGCCTGGGCCTGCACGGCCAGCCCGGCGTGCCCGACGACAACCGGCAGTTGCTGAAGCTGCTGGTCGAGCGCGGCCTGCGCGCGCAACTGCGCACCGGCAACCTGCTCACCGGGCAGATGTACGTCGCGCTCGACTTCCCGCAGCGCGCCACGCAAGGCGCCACGCTGAACGCGAAGGCCGAGGTGCCCACCGTGCCCACGATGCCCGGCGAATTCGGCGAGATCCAGCCGCAGCTGATGCAGATCATCCGCCGCCTGAGCGAGGTGAAGTTCGACGAGATCGGCCACGACCTGCAGCAGACGCTGCAGACCGCCACCGGCGCGATCCGCCAATTGACACCCGAGGCGCAGCGCGCGCTCGACGATGTGCGCAAGACGCTCGAATCGGCCCAGCGCACGCTGCAGGCCGGCGAACGCACCTTGCAGGCGGGCGAGCACTCGCTGCAGCAGATCGACCGATCGCTCACCAGCGAGGATGCGCCGCTGCAGCGCAACGCCAACCAGACGCTCGACGAGCTGCAGCGCGCTGCCAAGGCACTGCGCGTGCTGGTCGACTATCTGCAGCGGCATCCCGAGGCGCTGCTGCGCGGCAAGCCCACCGATCCTCCCCCGCCGCCCGCGGGCGACAACCCGATGAAATGACGACGATGCGGCTGCTCTCCTCCCTCGCCCTGATCGCGCTGCTCGCCGGCTGCGCCGCCTCGCAGCCGCAGACCAGCTTCCACACGCTGATGCCCTCAGCTGATGCCACCGTCGCCCCCTTGCCGGGGCCGGCCCGGCTGGCGCTGCGCATCGCGCCGGTGCGGGTGCCGGCACAGGTCGACCAACCGCAATGGGTGGTGCGCGGTGCCGATGGCAGCGTGCAGGTGCTGGAGCAGCAGCGCTGGCTGGCCTCGCCGGGCGACGAGTTCCGCGATGCGCTGGCCGACCGCCTCGTGAGGCGCCTGGGCGCGCTCGACCTGAGCCGCGCCGGCACTGCCGCGGCCGGCCTGCCGGTGTGGCAGGTGCAGCTCGAGCTGCTGCGCTTCGATTCGGTCGCCGGTAAGGAAGCCGTTCAGCAATCGACCTGGAGCCTGCGCAATCCCGATGCGGCGGCGCCGGCGCTGAGCTGCCGCAGCCTCGTGCGCGAGCCGGCCACCGACGGGTATGCCGCCCTGGCCGCCGCGCACCGGGCCGCGCTGGCGCGCACCGCCGACCATATCGCCGAGGCGCTGCGAGCGCTGGGCGAAGGACGCCCGGCGGCCTGCCCGGCGGATTGACCTTTCCTCAGAGCCGGTAGAGATCGAACACGCCCTGCAGCCGCGCGCGCTCCCAGGCGAGCGCCGCGCGGTCGTGCTTGCCCAGCTTCTGCTCCAGCGACACCGCGTAGTGCAGCAGGTTCAGCGCGCGCAGAAAGGGCATCAGCTCGGCCAGCGCGGCCGGCTTCAGGCCGTAGCCTTCGGCAAAGGCCTGCTTCTCGTCGATGCCCAGGTCGTGCAGCGCGATCGCGAGGTCCCAGTACGGGCCGGGCGCCGAGAGGCAGTTCTCCCAGTCGAGCAGCGCGGTCACGTGGCCGGTCTCGGGGTCGACCAGCGCGTTCTTCAGCCGCATGTCGCCATGCTGCAGCACCGGCGGCTTCTTCCAGCGCTGCATCTCGGCCAGGCGGCCGCGCAGTGTCTTCAGCGCCGCGCGGTCGAGCACGCGGTGCTTCTCCAGCACCGCGATGCGCTGCTCGGCCTCGAAGCCTTCGCCCAGGTAGTCGGCCCAGCAGGCGCAGCGCGACAAGGTGTTGTGCGACCAGTCGAACACCTCGCCGAAGCCGTGCGTCCGCACACGGTGGATCGCGCGCGTGAAGCCGCCCATCTCATGCAGGATGTGCCGGCGCTGCGAATGGATGGCGGCCGGGATGCCGCTCGCCTTCTCCGAGATCATGTACGGATGCGGCGCGGCCTCGTTGCTCACCTCGAGCACCGCCGGCACCGGCACGCCGGCCTCGCGCGCATGGCGCATCGCCCACTGCTCCTTCAGGTAGGCGCCGAGCTTCGTGGGATCGGCATGCATGCGCACGATGTACGCGCGGCCGCCGGCCGTGAATTCATAGACCCGGTTGGTGAGCCCGCCACCCTGCGCCTTCAGCCGCTTCGGCCGCTCGCCGAAGTAGCGCTGCACGATGGCCGCCACCGCCGCCCGCGCCTGGCGCGGGCTGAGCTGGGGCACCTCCTCTGCGGCCGCCAGCGTCACGAGAGCGCCTGCCGCTGCAGGTGGCCCAGCGAGAACAGCAGGTCGCCCAGGTCCTGGGGCGCCGGCACGCGCAGCGTGGCCTGCAGGCCCTTGTAGTCGAGGTTCTGGTTGCCGACGATCACCGCCAGCCCCACGTCGGCCAGGAAGTCGTCGGTCTCCGCATCGCCGGCCCCCACCGAGTGGCCGAGGTCCATGCCCAGGTGCTGCGCAAGCCGGCCCGCGCCGTGCCGCTTGCTGACGCCCTGGTGCACGAAGAAGCTGCTGCGGTCGGTGTGCTGGTAGGCCATCAACTGCTCATGAGGTGCATCAATGAGCAGGAACACCATGCAGATCTCACGTGCGAGCAGGTCGGCGCGCAGGCGCTCGATCGGGCCGCTGACCACCGAGGAGGCGCTGGCATATTTCTGCGCCACCGCGTCGACGCGCTCGGCGCGCGGCGTCCAGATGATCTCGCCGGCCCGCCAGTCGCGCGGGTAGTGGAACACCAGCAGGTCGTCCACGCCCGCCTGCAGCAGCCCTTCGACGCCGCGCAGCATCTCGTCGATCTCGGAGGCGTCGAGCACCACCGCATCGTGTTCCTCGAACACCAGCTCGCCATCGGGCGCCGGCACGATGCGGCCGGTCTGGCTGCCCTTGAGCGAGACCAGCGGAATCGGCGCGCTGGTGATGCGGAACCAGTCCTGCGCGAAGGTCCGCAGCACCGAGATCGGGAAGCGCAGCGTGTCGATCATCACCGGCCGGCCGAGCTCGTGGATGCGTTGGAGGCCGGCCTCCATGCGCTGCGCGATGAAGACGCGGCCGTCCTGCTCGTGCACCGCGGTGCCGTCGAGGTCGGTCACTACGCCGCCGCAGTCGGCGAAGTGCGAATCGGAGAAGAAGCGCTGGAGCTGCGCCTGCTGTTCGGTCGACAAAGCCATGCCGATCGCGCGGCAACGCCCATGCCCGGGCGGCGACGGCCTTATTGCAGCGTCGACCGCACCGTGTCGTGGAACAGCTTGCCCTGGAAATCGATCTTGCTCGGCGCGGTGTCTTCCATCACCCACAGCGCGAGCGACGAGGGCGACATCGGCTTGGCGATCAGGAAGCCCTGCAGCTCGTCGCAGCGCAGGCCGAGCAGGATGTCGCGCTGGCGCTCGGTCTCGACGCCTTCGGCCACCACGCGCAGGCCCAGCGCATGGGCCAGGCTCACCACGGCATCCACCACGGCGAGCGCGTCGTCGCTGTGGCCGAGGTCGCTGACGAAGCTGCGGTCGATCTTGAGCTGGCGCGCCGGCAGCTTGCGCAGGTAGGCCAAGCTGGAATGGCCGGTGCCGAAGTCGTCGATCGCCAGCGACACGCCCACCTGCGCCAGGTGGCTGAAGGCACGCATCGTGGCCTGGGTGTCTTCCATGGCCACCGACTCGGTGATCTCGAAGGTCAGCAGCTTCGGGTCGACGCGGTGCTCCTGCAGCGCGCGGCGGATGCGCGGCACGAGGTCGTCCTGCCGCAGCTGGTGCACCGAGAGGTTGACCGCCACACGGATGCGCAGGCCTTCGTCGAGCCAGTCGCGGATCTGGCGGCAGGCCTGGTCGATCACCCAGTTGCCGAGCGCGCCGATCAGGCCGAAGCGCTCGGCCACAGGGATGAAGGTGGCCGGCGTGACCGTGCCGCGCATCGGATGCTGCCAGCGCACCAGCGCCTCGGCGCCGGTGACCTCGCTGGTGCGGCAGTCGACCTTGGGCTGGTAGTACAGCTGCAGCTCGCCGCGCTCCATCGCCAGTCGCAGGTCGCGCTGCAGCTCCACCTGCTCGCGCACGTCCATGTCCATGCGCGGCTCGAAGAACGCGAAGGTCGAGCCGCCGACGCCCTTGGCGGCGTACATCGCCGCATCGGCGTTGGGGATCAGCTTGGCCATCGGACCGTGCTGCGGGAACAGCGCGATGCCGATCGAGCACGAGAGGCTGACCTCCATCGCGTTGGGCAGGCGGTACGGCAGGCCGAGCAGCTGCAGCGTGCGCTGCGCGAGCGCCGCCGCCGCGCCCTCCTCGGGCTGCTCGAGCAGCATCAGGAACTCGTCGCCGCCCACGCGCGCCACGGTGTCGCGTTCGCCGGCCAGCGCCTCGAGCCGTTGGCCGACCTCGCGCAGCACCTCGTCGCCGGCCGCGTGGCCGAACGAATCGTTGATCGGCTTGAATCCGTCGAGGTCGATGAACAGCACCGCCAGCGCCGACGGCGTGCGGCCGAGGTCTTCGAGCGCCAGGCGCAGGCGCTCCTCGAACAGCAGGCGGTTCGGCAGGCCGGTGAGCGGGTCGCAGAACGCGAGCTGGCGCAGCTGGTCGTTGGCGTTCTGCAGCGAAGCGGCGAGCTGCCGGGTGCGGCTGCGGGCACGCACGTCGACCAGCGCACCGATCAGACACAGCATCACCGCGAGCGCCCCGGCACCGGCGAGCCGCAGCACGCTGTCGTCGGCCAGCAGGGTCTGGGCCTGGCCCGCGTCGCCGGGCACCACGCGCACGGCCGCGAGGCCGAAGACCTGGATCAGCGCGCCGCTGATCGCCAGCAATACCGCACCGGCCAGGCCGCGCCGCACCATGGGCCCGAGCTCCGTGCGCGCGTCGCCCACCATCAGCAGCGCTGCCATCATCGCCGGCACGATGCCCAGCGCGGCGGCGAACAGCAGCGCATCGTCGTCGAGCAGTGGCATCGGCTGCAACGCCGGCGTCGACAGCATCGTGCGCAGCGTCAGCAGCAGCGCCCCGGTGAGTGCCAGGCCGGTGCCGAGCGATCGCACCCAGCCGCGGCCCAGGAAGGCCGCCAGCGCGAACACGCCGCCGGCCGCCGCCATCGCGACCAGCCAGCAGGCGAACAGCGCCTCGCCCTTGTAGCGGTCGGCCAGCCCCATCGCGAGCAGCGCGAGGCACTGGGTCGACCACCAGCCGCTGCCGATCGCCACCGCGCCGCCCAGGCCCCAGCCGGCCGCGACGATGCGGTCGGACGACTGCAGCTTGCGCAGCGTGTAGGCCAACGCGCCCGCGGTGAGCGCACCCACGCCCACCGCACCCGCGAACATGGGCAGCTGGAGCTGGGCAGGTGTCAGCCAGGGGGGATCGATCACGGAGTGCTCTTGACCGGCGGCGAGGGCACAGCGCCACCGTTTGTAACCGGTGCCGCATTGTGGCCGCGCTGCCTGGCCGGCGTCATCCCATGGTGTGTAAAGACGACGCGCACCACCCTTTCAGGGGAGTGCGTTCTTCACGATCGGGTGAAGCCGATGCCGCGCCGCTGGCGCACCTCGGGCTTGACGCGGTGCTCGCTTTCGATTTGAGAGAGGAACTCATCCGGCTCGAACGGCGTGCCGAGGATGTCGACCTGCCGCTTCACCGCCGCGAAGTCGCCCGGTGCCAGCTGGTCGAGGCCGGCGAGGCGCTGGCGCTGCTCGTCGCTCAGCCGACCGGCATCGCCGCCCAGCGCCTCGGCGACGAACATGCGCACCCGCTGCTCCGCGGTGAGCGCCCTGAAGCGGATCTTGAAGGTGAAGCGGCGCAGCGCGGCCTCGTCGAGGTCGTCGAACAGGTTGGTGGTGCAGATGAAGATGCCGGCGAAGCGCTCCATGCCTTGCAGCATCTCGTTGACCTCGCTGACCTCATAGTTGCGCTCGGCCATGCGCCGGCTGCGCAGGAAGCTGTCGGCCTCGTCGAGCAGCAGCACCGCGCTCTCGCCCTCGGCCTCCTCGAACATGCGGGCCATGTTCTGCTCGGTCTCGCCGACGTACTTGCTGACGATGTCGCTGGCCTGCCGCACCATCAGCGGCCGCATCAATGCGGCAGCAATGTGCTCGGCCAGCGCGGTCTTGCCGGTGCCGGGCGGGCCGTAGAAGCACAGCGCGCCGTGGCCGCGGCGCTTCAGCGCCTCGACGATGGCCGGCACCTCGAAGCGGCTCTCGACGTTGAGCAGCCCCAGGTCGTAGGCGGTGACCACCGGCCGCGCGCCGCGGTCGGCGCCTGCGGTGCCCAGCGCCTTGTCGGCATTGCGCAGCTGGCGCTCGATCAGCGCCTCGATGTCGGCGGGCTCGCCGGGCGAGGCCAGCGTGGCGAAGCGCACCGCGGTGCGGATCTGCGCCGGCGTCAGCCCGCGCTTTTCCGACAGGCGCGCGGCGAAGCCCTCGCCCACCTTCACGCCCGCCAGAGCGCGCTGCACCAGCGCCTCGCGCGCGCCGGGCGGCGGCGACTTGAGCTCGAGGTGGTACTGGAAGCGGCGGCGGAAGGCCGGGTCGATCTGTTCGATGCGGTTGGTGACCCAGATCACCGGCACCGGGTTGGTCTCGAGGATCTGGTTGACCCAAGCCTTGCCGCTGACGCTGCCGCTGGGCGGCCCGTCGCCGGTGTCGAGCCGGGCCATGAGCTGCGCGGTGTCGCTGGAGATCGGCGGGAACACGTCCTCGACCTCATCGAACAGCAGTGCGACGTTCTGGCCACCCTTGAGGAACACCTGGCTGATCTGCAGCGAACGGTAACGGTCGCGGCCGGAGAGCGAATTGCCGTCGCGGTCGGCGTATTCCACCTCGTAGAGCTGCAGGCCCGCGGCCTGCGCGGCCACCTTGGCCAGCTCGGTCTTGCCGGTGCCCGGCGGGCCGTAGAGCAGCACGTTGACGCCGGGCTCCTTGAGCGCGACCGCGTTCTTCAGCAGCGCGGTGAGCACCTTGACGTCGTCGCCGACGAACTGGAAATCGGCGGCCCCGAGTTCGCTGCGCATGGCGGGGCGGGTGAACACCGCCATCAGGTCGCCCGGGCCCTTGTACTCGCGCATCAGCACCGGCGGCAGCTGTTCGCTGACTTTCATCAGGTCGGCGAGGTCGGTGATGTTGTGTTCGGAGATCAGGTTCTCGACCATGCCGATGCGCTCGAGCCGCGAGCCGGCACGCAGCGCTTCGGCCACCTCGCGCTCGTCGACGCCCGCCACCGAGGCGATGGCCGCATAGGCCTCCTGCGCATTGGAGACCTTGAACTCGACCAGCAGCCCGCGCAGGTCGCGCTGGTAGCGCGCCAGCGTGCCGTAGAGCAGCAGCGCGCGCTCGGCCGGATTGAGCTGCAGCAGGCCGGCCAGCGCGTCGATGTTCTTCTCGACGAGCGTGGACTCCTTCTTCAGGCTGCGCTCCAGCCAGTCGGCGGTGGCGCCCAGCACGGCGAGCAGGTCTTTCGGCGCGTCCTTGATGTATTCGTCGATGTAGAAGAAGAGCGTGCCCTCTTCGTAAGGCCCGCGCCAGGCGCCGTGGCGCTGCATGAAGGCCTCGTCAGCCAGCGTCTCGTGGCCTTTCCACGGCTCGGCGCCTCGGCAGCGTCGGGCCAGGAAGGCGCGCAGCCGGCCCAGCACCGAGGCCGGCCACACCAGGTGCTTTCCCGTCAGCGACAGCAGGCTGTTCCAGTCGCGCCGCAGGTTGAAGCGGCCCACATGCTTCATCGTCAGCGCCAGCACGAAGTGCGAGCACATGCGATCGAGCACCGGCGCTTGCTGCAGGCCGGGCGAGAGCACGATGTCGGACCGCGAAGACAGGCGGGGCATGGCCACCAGAGGGTGAAGAAGGCGGACCGATCTTGGCGCAGTGCGGGCGGCCGGGCAAGCCCCGCCGGCGGACGCGTGCTTTGCAGAATGCACACGACAGCCGGCAAAAAGAACGGGCCGGCAGCGCCGGCCCGTCACGGGATGACTTCAGCGGAGAAGTTAGTGCAGCACGACCGGCTGTTGGGCCAGCGTCGTGAAGCGACCGATGAACTCGTCGAGTTCCTCTTCGGACGGCTCGGTCTCGATCAGCGCCTCGACGCCGTCCTTGAAACTCTGCGCCATCACGCCTTGCAGAAAGATTTCCCGGCGTGCGAACTTGTCGACGATCTCATATCCGCCTCCCATCAAAGGGCCATCGCCGACGGCGGCCATCGATGCGGGAACATCGATCTGCACGACGGCGAAGTTGTCGGAGTTGTAAAGCATCAGCATGGAGGATCCTCCTTGCAACCTATCTGTAGCGGTTAACGCAAATTTCAAGCCAACCGGCGACTGACAGGTTTCGCTGACAGCAAACAAACTTCAGGGCAAGGCCGAGACTCCGGTGCTGCGCAGCAGCAAATCGGTGGTGAAGTCGCCGTTGGCGAGCTTCACATGCAAGGGAAGGTAGCGCCGTGCGGGGTCGAGCCAGACCTCCGCGCGCGTGTCGTAGGGCCGCTTCGGCTCGCGCAGCAGCTTCAACGCCGGCACGCCCTCGGCCGTGTCCGCGCCCTGCACGCTGAACACCCACACGTCGGCGCCCCCGCGCGCGCCGGCGACGAACAGCGTGATCTGGCGGCCCGGCTGCGCCAGCGATGGGTCGGCCGCGAGGATGCCGGCCAGTTGCACGAACCAGCTCACGCGGTCCTGGCTGCCGGGCAGCAAGGGATATTCGGTCGACGGCCCCGAGAAGCTGATCTTGCCGGCCGCGCGCTGGAAGTTGGCGGCCTGGGCGCCGCGGCCGTGCCGGCGGTCGACGAAGCGCAGCGGCGCGATGCCGGCCGCGTCGATCGTGCCGCTGCTGGTGGATTCAAAGCCGGGCGCGCCTTCGATGGCGCCGCTCAGGCGCAGCTGGTAGCGGTCGCCCTCGCGCTGCCAGCTCAGCACGGCCTCGCCCGACTGCCTCGGCCGCTGCAGCGCGAAACGCAGCTCGAAAGGCGGCGGCAACTGCGTGGGATAGACAGGCACCTCGATGTCGCCCGAGGGCGCGGCAGCGTCTTCCATGGCGGGCGCGTCGGCCTTCGTCGCCGGCGCATTGGCAGGCGACGGCTCGGCAACAGGCGCTGGCGCTTCGGCCACTTCGCGCTGTGCTCCAGGCCCCGGCAGCGAATGCCTCGGCGGCGCCTTCGGTACCGGCGCTGGGTTGGTGAGGGTCGAGGCCACAGGCGACGCGATCGCATTGGCAGGCAGCACCGAGGGAAGACGCACGCTCCGCACCTTCAACGCCACGGGCGCCGGCGACGGTTCGTCCCAGCCCGGGAGCCGGAGCGACTGCAGCAGCAGCGCGTGCAGCAGGATCACGCCCGCCGTGAGGCCCAGCGCCTGCACCCAGCCGGGCCTCAGCGGATGGCGAGCCGGCCGGCACACAATAGGCGCCTTCAACGTCTGCACTCCCATGAAACTCGCCACCTACAAGGATGGATCGCGTGACGGTCAGCTCGTGGTCGTCTCGCGCGACCTGAGCCAAGCCCATTATGCGACCGGCATCGCGACCCGCCTGCAGCAGGTGCTGGACGACTGGAACTTCCTCTCGCCCCAGCTCGAAGACCTGTACACGACGCTGAACCACGGCAAGGCACGGCACGCGTTCGAGTTCGATCCCCGGCTCTGCATGGCGCCCCTGCCGCGCGCCT
>CBIHRS010000049.1:0-34390 GCA_966212505.1 uncultured bacterium | reverse complement strand
TGCCCGACTGGCTGTTGACGCGGATCACCGCCTCGTAGCTGCGACCCAGGTCCTTGGGATCGATCGGCAGGTAGGGGATCTCCCAGACATCGCCCTCCTTGCGGGCGGCGAATGCCTTCTTGATCGCGTCCTGGTGGGAACCGGAGAACGAGGTGTACACCAAGTCGCCCACGTAAGCATGGCGCGGATGCACCGGCAACTGGTTGCAGTACTCGACCGTGCGTCGGATCTCGTCGATGTCGGAAAAATCCAACCCCGGGGAAACGCCCTGGGTATAGAGGTTCAGCGCGATGTTGACCAGATCAACATTGCCGGTTCGCTCACCGTTGCCAAACAGGCAGCCCTCGACACGTTCGGCACCCGCCATCAAGGCCAGTTCGCCGGCCGCAGTGCCGGTGCCGCGGTCGTTGTGCGGGTGGACCGACAGCACGATCGAATCGCGGTGCGCCATGTGGCGATGCATCCACTCGATCATGTCGGCGAACACATTGGGCGTCGAATGCTCGATCGTGGTCGGCAGGTTGATGATGCACTTGCGCTCAGGCGTCGGCTGCCACTCGGCAGTCACGGCGTCGACCACACGCTTCGACACCTCGAGCTCCGTGTCGGAGAAGGTCTCCGGCGAATATTCGAATCGCCAATCGGTGCCCGGTTGCTCATCGGCCAATTGCTTGATGAGACGCGCATGGCTCGCGGCGAGCTCGACAACCCCGTCTTCATCGACGCCCAACACCACACGGCGCATCACCGGCGCGGTGGCGTTGTAGAGGTGCATGATGACGCGCTTGGCCCCCACCACCGACTCGAAGGTGCGGCGGATCAGGTGCTCGCGCGCCTGGGTCAGCACCTGGATGGTCACATCATCGGGCACCAGATCCTGCTCGATCAGCTGGCGGACGAAATCGAAATCCGTCTGTGATGCCGAGGGAAAACCGACCTCGATCTCCTTGAAGCCGATGCGCACCAGCGTCTCGAACATGCGCAGCTTGCGCTCGGCATTCATCGGCTCGATCAACGCCTGATTGCCGTCACGCAGATCAGAGCTGCACCAGATCGGCGCCTTCGTCAGCACCGCATCCGGCCAGGTACGGTCCGGCAGGCGGACGGTGGCGGCAGGTCGGTATTTGGCGGCGGGATTCTTCAGCATGGTCATCGAAGCTCTCCTGGGGTCTTCTGTCGAATGCAACGCCGCACAAATGGAAACGGCCCGCTGCGTTGCGCTGGGCGGGCCGTTGATCCGGAAGAAGTGTGAAGACGAAAACGATCAGCGCGCCCTGAGCACTCCTAGTAGCAGCAGCGAAATGGCGGCGATGCGAATCGTCATGGTCGAATCAATATAACACGGGCCCGGCACAGCGCAACATTCTTCAGTGATGAAGTCCGGCTTCGTCAGGCTCGTCGGTCGACGTGGCGATCACGCTGACCGGCTTGCCCTTCATCTTCTTGTAGCTGTAGACGAAATAGCCCGAGACACCATAGACCGCGAACAGCGCGAAGAGCACGCCCGGCGGATGCAGCGTGATCACCGCGATGCCGAGCGCGATGGCCACGATCACGATGAACGGCACCGTTCGCTTGAAGCTCACGTCCTTGAAGCTGTAGAACGGCACGTTCGTGACCATCGTGAGCCCCGCATAGAGCGTCAGCGCGAAAGTCGTCCAGGAGAGCCATTCGATCTGGTGCACGCCCTTGAAGCCGGCATCGTCCAGCACCCAGATGAAGCCGATCACCAACGCCGCCGCAGCGGGACTTGGCAGCCCCTGGAAGAAGCGCTTGTCGACCACGGCGATGTTGGTGTTGAAGCGCGCCAGCCGCAGTGCTGCGCCCGAGCAGTAGACGAAGGCCGCAATCCAGCCCAGCTTGCCCAACCCCTTGAGCGCCCACTCATAGACGATCAATGCGGGCGCCGCACCGAAGCTGACCATGTCCGACAGGCTGTCCATCTGCTCGCCGAACGCGCTCTGCGTGTTCGTCATGCGGGCGACACGGCCATCGAGGCTGTCGAGCACCGCGGCGCAGAAGATGCCGATGGCCGCCTGGTCGAAGCGGCCGTTCATCGCCATCACGATCGCGTAGAAGCCGCCGAACAGCGCTGCCAGCGTGAACAGGTTGGGCAGGATGTAGATGCCCTTGCGGCGCGGCCGCGGGGGCTCGATCACATCGACGTCGTCGTCGTTCGGCTGCTGATTCATGGGGCGCGAGGATACCGAAAACAAACAGGCCGCCCGAAGGCGGCCCGCTCGAAAGTGTGGACTGCTGTCCCCACTCCTTAGTTGCGGCTCTTGTCCACCAGCTTGTTGGCCTTGATCCAGGGCATCATCGCGCGCAGCTTCTCACCGACCTGCTCGATCGGGTGCTCGGCTGTCAGGCGGCGGCGCGAGATCAGCGTCGGGGCGCCGGCGCGGTTCTCGAGGATGAAGCTCTTGGCGTATTCGCCGGTCTGGATGTCCTTGAGCGCCTGGCGCATCGCGTTCTTGGTGTCCTCGGTGACGACCTTCGGGCCGGTGACGTACTCGCCGTACTCCGCGTTGTTGGAGATCGAGTAGTTCATGTTCGCGATGCCGCCTTCGTAGATCAGGTCGACGATCAGCTTCAGCTCGTGCAGGCACTCGAAGTAAGCCATTTCCGGCGCGTAGCCGGCTTCCACCAGCGTCTCGAAGCCGGCCTTGATCAGCTCGACGGTGCCGCCGCACAGCACGGCCTGCTCGCCGAACAGGTCGGTCTCGGTCTCTTCACGGAAGCTGGTCTCGATGATGCCGGCCTTGCCGCCGCCGTTGGCTGCGGCGTAGCTCAGCGCGAGCTCGCGCGCCTTGCCGGTCTTGTCGGCATGCACGGCGATCAGGTGCGGCACGCCGCCGCCCTGCGTATAGGTGTTGCGCACGGTGTGGCCGGGGGCCTTGGGAGCCACCATCCACACGTCGAGGTCGGCGCGCGGCTGCACCTGGCCGTAGTGCACGTTGAAGCCGTGGGCGAAAGCCAGCGAGGCGCCTTCGCGGATGTTGGGCTCGACCTCGTTGGCGTACACCGACGCGATCTGCTCGTCGGGCAGCAGGATCATCACGACGTCGGCGCTCTTCACCGCATCGGCGATCTCGGCCACCTTGAGGCCGGCGCGCTCGGCCTTGCTCCAGGAGGCGCCGCCCTTGCGCAGGCCGACCGTCACCTTGACGCCGCTGTCGTTGAGGTTTTGCGCGTGCGCATGGCCCTGCGAGCCGTAGCCGATGATCGTGACGTTCTTGCCCTTGATCAGGCTCAGATCCGCGTCCTTGTCGTAGTAGACCTTCATGGGTTGTCCTTGTGAGAGAAAAGTGAATCAGACGCGCAGGATGCGCTCGCCACGACCAATGCCGCTGGCGCCAGTACGCACGGTTTCCAGGATCGCCGTACGATCGATCGCCTCGATGAAGGCATCGAGCTTGGCGCCATCGCCTGTCAGCTCGATCGTGTAGCTCTTTTCGGTGACATCGATGATGCGCCCGCGGAAGATGTCGGCCATTCGCTTCATCTCCTCGCGTTCCTTGCCCACCGCGCGCACCTTGATCAGCATCAGCTCGCGCTCGGTGTAGCTGCCCTCGGTGAGGTCGACGACCTTCACCACCTCGATCAGCCGGTTCAGGTGCTTGGTGATCTGCTCGATCACGTCGTCGGACCCGGTGGTGACGATGGTCATGCGCGACAGCGACGGATCTTCCGTCACCGCCACGGTCAGGCTTTCGATGTTGTAGCCGCGCGCCGAGAACAGGGCGACGACGCGCGAGAGTGCGCCCGGCTCGTTCTCGAGCAGCAGGGCGATGATATGTTTCATGAGTTTCGTCCTTCGCGCTCTTCAGGCTGGCGGCGGTAACCGACGGCCCTTGGCCACGCTCTTCGAATAGAACAGAAATGCCCGAGGCGTTTCACCCGATTCCCGCGGGGCCGGTTGCGGCGCGGTAACGCCGCCGCCGGCTCTGCGGTGCACGAGGGTCACAGGTCCTCGGAGCCCAGCAGCATCTCGGTGATGCCCTTCCCGGCCTGCACCATCGGCCAGACGTTCTCGGTCGGGTCGGTGCGCACGTCGAGGAACACGGTGCGGTCCTTCAGCTTGATGGCTTCGCGCAGCGCCGGCTCCACGTCGCTCGGCTTCTCGATCAGCAGGCCGACATGGCCATAGGCCTCGGCGAGCTTCACGAAATCGGGCAGCGCATCCATGTAGCTGTGCGAGTAGCGGCCCTCGTAGTCGAGCTCCTGCCATTGGCGCACCATGCCGAGGTAGCGGTTGTTCAGCGAGACGATCTTGACCGGCGTCTTGTACTGCTGGCAGGTCGAGAGCTCCTGGATACACATCTGGATCGAGCCCTCGCCGGTGATGCAGAACACATCGCTCTCCGGCTTGGCGAGCTTGATGCCCATGGCATACGGCAGGCCCACACCCATGGTGCCCAGCCCGCCGGAGTTGATCCAGCGGCGCGGCTCCTCGAAGCGGTAGAACTGCGCAGCCCACATCTGGTGCTGGCCGACGTCGGACGTGATGTAGGCGTCGCGGTTCTTTGTGAGCTCCCACAACGTCTCGACCACGTATTGCGGCTTGATGACCTCGGAGCTCTTCCTGTACGACAGGCACTCGCGCTTGCGCCACTCGTTGATCTGGCCCCACCACTGCGACAAGGCGGCCTTGTCGGGCTTCTGGGTGGATTCCTTCAGCTGAGCGATCAACTCCTGCAGCACGTCCTTGACGTCGCCGACGATCGGGATGTCGACCTTCACGCGCTTCGAGATCGACGACGGGTCGATGTCGACGTGGATGATCTTGCGCTCGACCGAGGCAAAGTGCTTGGGGTTGCCGATCACCCGGTCATCGAAGCGCGCACCCACGGCCAGCAGCACGTCGCAGTGCTGCATCGTCATGTTGGCTTCGTAGGTGCCATGCATGCCCAGCATGCCGAGGAACTTCGGGTCGCTCGCGGCGCTAGCGCCCAGGCCCATCAGCGTGTTGGTGCAGGGGTAGCCCAGCAGCTCGTTCAGTTCGCGCAGCTCGGCCGATGCATTGCCCAAAATGACGCCGCCACCGGTGTAGATGTACGGACGCTTGGCATTGAGCAGCAGCTGCAGCGCCTTGCGGATCTGGCCGCCATGGCCCTTGCGCACCGGGTTGTACGAGCGCATCTCGACCTTGTCGGGATAGCTGAACTGGGTGCGGGCGACCGAGACGTCCTTCGGGATGTCGACCACCACCGGGCCGGGACGGCCGGTGCGTGCGATATGGAAGGCCTTCTTCAGCGTCGACGCGAGGTCGCGCACGTCCTTGACCAGGAAGTTGTGCTTGACGATCGGGCGGGTGATGCCGACCGTGTCGCACTCCTGGAAGGCATCGAGGCCGATCGCCGGTGTCGGGACCTGACCCGTGATGATCACCATCGGGATCGAGTCCATGTAGGCGGTCGCGATGCCGGTCACGGCATTGGTGACGCCCGGGCCCGAGGTGACCAGCGCGACGCCGACGTCGCCGGTGGCACGCGCATAGCCATCGGCCGCGTGGACCGCCGCCTGCTCATGGCGCACCAGCACGTGCTGGATGGAGTTCTGCTTGTACAGCGCGTCGTAGATGTACAGCACTGCACCGCCCGGGTAGCCCCAGAGGTGCTTGACGCCCTCGAGCTGCAGGCAGCGAACCAGGATTTCGGAGCCGTTGAGCTCCAGGGAGGGTGAATTTTGCGGTTGTGCCGAAGCGGCACGCTTGACTTCCGCGGCAGACATGTCCATTTCGAACCTCTGTGATTTTCTCTGACGAAAAACCATCGGTGCTCCTCCTCGCGCTCTCGTGAAGCGGACTCAGAACCTGCGCGGTCAAAAACTAGGAAGCCCCGGTAGGGCAACCGGCTTGAGACCCAAACTGCGTTGTGCGAAGCAGCATTATGACATCGGTTGCCGCTCATTTCACACTCATATCGCACGAATCGGGGCAATGCGATAATCCCGCGCTTTCCAAGCGAGGGCCTCTGCGGCCCGTCGTCCCTTGGCTACCGACAAAGAACTCTCCGACTTCCTCAAGAGCGTCGAAAAGCGGGCCTTCAAACGCACCGCCTACGCCGTGCGCGACGACGACGCCGCGCTGGACATCGTTCAGGACGCGATGATCCGGCTGGCCGAGAAGTACGCCGACCGGCCGCCCGCCGAGTTGCCGCTGCTGTTCCAGCGCATCCTGTCGAACGCCACGATGGACTGGTTCCGCCGCCAAAAAGTGCGCAACGCGGTGGTGCACAACCTGTCCGACTTCGAATCCCCGGACGATGATGGAGATTTCGACCTGCTCGAAACTCTCGAAACGTCCGACGGGATGCTGGGGTCGGAAAGCGCGGCCGAGTCGGTCTCGCGGGCCCAGATCCTGCTACTCATCGATACTGAAGTTGCGCAATTGCCGACTCGTCAACGGGAAGCCTTTTTGTTGCGTTACTGGGAAGAACTCGATGTTGCCGAGACAGCCGCCGTGATGGGCTGTTCCGAGGGCAGCGTCAAGACCCACTGCTCCCGGGCAGTGCACGCCTTGGCGAAAGCCCTGCGGGCCAAGGGAATCGCACCATGAAGAACACTGACACCGCCCTGCACTCTTCTTCCGATCTGGACACCCTGCAAGCACGCTTTGCGCTGCGGGTTGCCGCGCGCCTGAGCGAGCAGGCGGAGAAGGCGCCGCACGATGTCAGCGAGCGCCTGCGCTTCGCGCGCGAACAGGCGCTGGAACGTGCGCGTCAGGTGCGCCGCAGCGCTGAAGCCGCCCAGACCGCTCCGGCGATCCATTTCCTGAGCGGTGGCACGGCGGCCCTTTCGCCGCGCGGTGGCCCGGCCTCTCCGTGGTGGCTCAAGCTGGCATCGGTGCTGCCGCTGCTGGTGCTCGTGGCCGGACTTGCCTTGATCCAGGACGTGCACAACCGCGACCAGATCGTGGCCGCCGCTGAAATTGACGCCGCGTTGCTGGCCGACAATCTTCCGCCGGACGCCTACCGCGATCCCGGCTTCGTCGAATACCTGAAGACTGCCCAGGAGTGATCGAGGCAGTCATGGCACCTCGACCGCTCACCCGCACGCTGCAATGGCTGGCGCCGGCGCTGGCCCTGCTGATCTGCGTGGGTGCTTCCGCCCAGAGCACCAAGCCGACGCCCATCGGTGAACCCTCCGGGCCGGTGCAGGCAGGCGGCCCCGCCTGGGGCTCTTTGACTCCCGCCCAGCGCAACGCGCTGGCCCCCCTCGAAAAGGAGTGGGGCAGCATCGACACCGCGCGCAAGCAGAAGTGGCTGGAGATCGCAGCCCGCTTTCCTTCGCTTCCGCCGGCCGAACAGGCCCGCGTCCAGACCCGGATGACGGAATGGGCTCGCCTGTCTCCCCGTGAACGCGGCGAGGCCCGCCTGCACTACCAGGAGGCACGACAGCTGAGCCCGGCAGAGCGGGAAGCCCGCTGGGAACAGTACAAGGCGCTGCCGCCCGACCAGCGCCGCCAACTTGCGGAGCGCGCCGCGCCGAGCGCGAGCGCCGCTGTCACCCAGAACCGGGGAACGGCCAAGTCGACCCACGCCGCGGCCTCCGCGCCAGTGCCCAAGTCGAACCTGGTGACGGCCGCCCCGCTGGGCGTGACACCCGCGCACACGGTGGGCCCGACCGAGGTCCAGGCCAAGCCGGGCGCGACCACCACGCTGATCTCCCGCCCGCCGGCGCCGCCGCTGCACCAACAGCCCGGACTGCCGAAGATCGCCGCGACGCCGGGCTTCGTCGATCGCAAGACACTGTTGCCGCAACGAGGCGCGCAGGCTGCGGCCACCCGTTCGGCATCGGCCGCTTCGACCCCGATCGCGCATCCATGAGCGGGGGCGCTCCCGCCGGCGCAAGCCTCGACTTGCGCGCCCCAGCGCTGTTCCGGCGGCTGGCCTGCTTTCTCTACGAAGGCGTGCTGCTCTTCGGCATCGTGATGATTGCCGGCTACCTCTACTCCACGCTCACGCAGCAGCGACATGCACTGCACGGGCAGCACGGCCTGCAAGCCTTCCTGTTCGTGGTGCTCGGCATCTACTTCGTGTGGTTCTGGTCGCACGGCGGGCAGACGGTCGCAATGAAGGCTTGGCACATCCGCCTCGTGGGCGCAGACGGCGCCCCGGTGTCGCAATGGCGGGCGCTGGTGCGCTACCTGCTCAGCTGGCTGTGGTTCCTGCCGGCACTGGCCACGGTGTACTTCGCGGGCGTGCATGGCCTCGGCGCCATCTTCGGAACCCTCGCCCTCGGTGTCCTGACGTTTGCCGCGCTTTCATGGCTGCATCCGCAACACCAGTTCTGGCACGACGCCGTGTGCGGCACCCGGCTCATTACCTGGCGCCGAGCCCCCGCCCGCTGACGGCACAATCCGTCGTCATGGACAGCAATCCCCACAAGAGCCGGAGCGGGCTGGAGCGCCTCATCCGCGCCGCAGGTTATTCAGTGGGCGGCCTGATCGCCGCCTATACAGGTGAAAAAGCCTTTCGCCAGGAGTGCTGGCTCGCCGCCGTATTGCTGCCGGCCTCGCTCTGGCTGGGTTCCACCTGGGTGGAGACCGCCCTGCTGGCCGGCTCCGTGATGCTGCTGCTGATCGTGGAGCTGCTCAATTCCAGCATCGAGGCGGTGGTAGACCGGGTGTCGTACGAATTGCATCCGCTGTCCAAGCGGGCCAAGGACATCGCCAGCGCGGCCGTGTTCCTCGCGGTCAGCACCTGCGCGGTGATCTGGCTGGCTGCGCTCTGGCATCGTTTCGGAAGCTGAAGCCCAGATGAGCCGCCCCCTGAGCGTCTGCGTCTACTGCGGGTCGCGCCACGGCGCGCGATCGGACTACACCGCGGCGGCCCGCGAACTCGGCCGGTTGATCGGCAGCCATGGCTGGCGATTGGTCTACGGTGGAGGCAAGGTCGGTTTGATGGGCGAGGTGGCCGACGCCACGCTGGCATCGGGCGGCGAAGTCTTCGGTGTGATCCCCGAAACGCTGATGCGCCGGGAGGTCGGCCATGCGGGGCTGACCGAACTGCACGTGGTGCCCTCGATGCACGAGCGCAAGCAGTTGATGGCCGAACAGGCCGACCTGTTCATCGCACTGCCCGGCGGCATCGGCACCTTCGAAGAGCTGTTCGAGGTGTGGACCTGGTCGCAGCTGGGCTACCACCGCAAGCCGATCGGCCTGCTCAACGTGGCGGGCTACTACGATTCGCTGCTGGGTTTCATGCAGCACACGGTGGCCGAGGGCTTTTTGTCGCCTGACCAGGCAGCGGTGCTGCAGGTGGCCACCGAGCCGGCCCAATTGCTGGAGCGTCTTGCAGCGGCCGCAACGGGCGCTGGGGCAGGAGAGGATTACTCCCGCATCTGATCCAGCGTCAGATCGCGCCTTCGTCCGTCTCGCCGGTGCGGATGCGCACCACCTGCTCGACCGCGGTGACGAAGATCTTGCCGTCGCCGATCTTGCCGGTCTTGGCCGCCTTGATGATCGACTCGATGCAGCGGTCGACATCGGCATCCTTGACCACCACCTCGACCTTGACCTTCGGCAGGAAGTCGACCACGTACTCGGCGCCGCGGTACAGCTCGGTATGGCCCTTCTGGCGGCCGAAGCCCTTGACCTCGGTGACCGTCAGGCCCGACACGCCGACGTCGGCCAGCGCTTCGCGCACTTCCTCGAGCTTGAACGGCTTGATGATGGCGGTGATCTGTTTCATGGCAGGCTCCAAGGGCGAAAAGGGTTGCTTGGCGCATTTAAGCATGGAAGTCAGCACCATGGGACACTGGGCCATCCAGGCAGGCAGCGCGAGCGATGGTGGTGCGAAGCGACGATGTGGTGCAGGTGCATGACGACCCCTCGGCCCTCGATGCGGGCGCCTGGAACGAGCTGCTGGCCCTGCAGACGGCGCCCTCGCCTTTCATGCGCCACGAGTACCTGGCCGCGCTGCACGCGTCGGCGAGCGCCACGGCAGGCACCGGATGGGCGCCCCGCTTCCTGACGCTGCGGCGGGGGTCGCAGCTGCATGCAGCCTGCGCGCTCTACCTCAAGTCGCACTCTTACGGCGAGTACGTGTTCGACTGGGCCTGGGCCGATGCCTATGAGCGCCATGGCCTGCACTACTACCCCAAGCTGCTCAGCGCCGTGCCGTTCACGCCGGTGCCGGGCAGCCGCCTGCTCGCGCGCGACCAGGACGGGCGCCGGCTGCTGCTGCGGGCGATGGCGCAACTGGCGCAGACCGAGGAGCTTTCGTCAGCCCACCTGCTGTTCGGCGACGAGGCGGACCATGCCGCCGCCGAGGCCGAGGGCTGGCTGCTGCGCAGCAACGTGCAATTCCACTGGGAGAACCGCGATCCGCCGTATGCAGATATGACCGAGTTCCTCGCCAGCCTGCAGCGCGAGAAGCGCAAGAAGATCCAGCAGGAACGGCGCCGCGTGGCCGAGGCCGGCATCGTGTTCAGCGTGCATGTCGGCGCCGAGATCGACGAGCCGCTGTGGGATTTCTTCTACCGCTGCTACACCCGCACCTACCGGCAGCACCATTCGACGCCCTACCTGACGCGCCGCTTCTTCGCGCAGATGGCCTCGACCATGCCCCGGCACTGGGCGATGTTCGTCGCGCACCGCAATGGCGAGCGCGTGGCCGCCTCGCTGCTCGCGCTCGACCCGGACCGCGGAGTCGCGTATGGCCGCTACTGGGGTGCGGTGGAAGACGTGCCGTTCCTGCACTTCGAGGCCTGCTACTACCAGCCGCTGGCCTGGTGCATTGCCCAGCGCTATCGCCGCTTCGAAGGCGGTGCGCAGGGCGAGCACAAGATGGCGCGCGGGCTGCTGCCGGTGCGCACCTTCTCGGCGCACTGGCTCGCACACCCACGCTTCGCCTCGGCGTTGGCCGACTTCCTCGAGCAGGAAGGCGCCGGCATCGACGCCTACGTGGACGAGCTGCGCGAACGCAATCCTTTCCGGACTACTACTTGAAGTCCCCCGCCACGCCGGTCACAAAGCCTTCGGGCTTGAGGTACTTGCGCATCACCGCATTGACCTGCTCCGCGGTCATCGCCGCCAGCGCCTCGTCGACCTTTTGCGATACCGCGAAGGTGCGGTCGAGGTAGAGGTTGGACGCCAGCGCAGATGACAACTGCGCATCCTGCGCGCGGCCCAGGCGGCGGAAGTTCAGCAGCGCGTTCTTCGCACTCGCCACCTCCTCGGCGGTGAAGCCATCTTTCAGCACACGGGCCACTTCCTCGCGGAAACCGAGCTCGACCTTGTCGCGGTTCTGCGGGGCGTAGATGGCGCCGCCGAACCACATGGAGTTGCGCTCGAAGTTGTTCCAGCTCACCGCACTGAAGATGTTGTACGACAGGCCCTCGCGGTCGCGCACCCGCTTCCACAGGCGCGAATCGCCGCCCGAGCCGAGCATGAAGTTGCCCAGCATGAAGGCCGGGTAGTCGGCGTCGTTGTCGTTCAGCTCGACCGCCTGCTGCACGCTGAGCACCGCGTTCTGCTTGTCGGGCGTGGGCAGCACCAGTCGCGCCGGCGCGCGCTGCACCAGCGGACGCGGCACGCGCGCATAGGGCGACGGGCTCTTCCAGTCGCCGAAGGCCGACTGCAGCGCCTGCTTCACCGCATTGGCATCGAAATCGCCCACTGCCGCGAACTGAGCATTCGAGGCACCATAGAAGCGGCGATGGAAGTCGCGCAGCTGGGCCGCATCGACCGCCTTCACGTCGGCCTCGATCTCGTCGAAGCTGCGGGCGTAGCGAACGTCTCCGCGTGGATACGGGTTGCCGTGGCGCGCCAGCGCGTTCTCGACCACCGCCTCGGGATCGTCGCGCTCCTGCTGGATGCCGGACAGCGCCTGGCGCTTCAGCTCATCGAGCGCACTCTCGGGGAAGCTCGGCTCGCGCAGCAGCTGCGCGGCCAGTGCGATCGTCTCGGCGATGTTCTCGCGGCGCGAGGTGATGCTGATCGAGACGCTGCCGGCGCCGCCGCCGATCGAGAGCTCGCTCTTCAGCTGATCGAGGCGATCCTGGATCTGCTCGCGGGTGAGGTGCGCGGTGCCACGGTTGAGCATCGACGCGGTGAACGAGGCCACCTGCGACTGCCCGAGCAGGCTCTTCTCGTCGCCGAAGCGCAGCGTCAGCGTGGCGCGCACCGCACCACCGCGCGTGGGCTTGGGCAGCAGCGCCGCCTTCAAGCCACTGGGCAGACTGAAGCGCTGCGTGTGCGCATCGATGTTGGCAGGCGACGCATCGAAGGCCGCCACCGCCGCGGCCCCGCTCTGCGGCTTGAACTCCTTGATCTGCTCGGCCACGTCGACACGGGCCGGCGCCGGCGCCCGCACCGGCTTCTCGGTGGGGATGTAGGTGCCCAGCGTGCGGTTGGACTGCACGAGGTAGGCCTGCGCCACGCGCTGCACATCGGGCAGCTTCAGCGCCTTGACGCGATCGCGCACCAGGAAGAACAGGCGCCAGTCACCCAGCGCGATCCATTCCGACAGCGCCACGCCGACCGACTCGGGATTGGTGAACTGCAGCTCCCAGCCCTTGAGCCACTTGGCCTGGGCGCGCTGCAATTCCTCTGCGGTGATGGGCTCGGCCGCCAGGCCCTCGACCACCGCCAGCAGCTCGCTGCGGGCCTTGTCGATGTCCTGCCCCGGCGCGATCTGGGCGCCCCAGAAGGCCGCACCGGGATCGAAGGTGGCCAGCGTCTCGCCGAACACGCTGGCGGCCAGCTGCTTCTCGACCAGGCGCTTGTGCAGGCGGCCCGAGGGCGCATCGCCGAGGATCAGGCCCAGCACCTCGATGGCCGCATAGTCGGGCGCCGTGCCCGGCGGCACGTGGTAGCCCGCCATCAACAGCGGCGAGCCGCCCACGCGGCGCAGCGTCACGGCGCGCTCGCCGTCCTGCGTGGGGTCGAGCGTGTACAGCCGCGGCAGCTCGCGCTTCGGCCTCGGGATCTTGCCGAAGTCCTGCTGGATCCAGGCGGCCACCTTGGCCGGATCGAACTTGCCCGAGACGATCAGCGTCGCGTTGTCCGGCTGATAGTAGAGGCGGTAGAAGGCCTGCAGCCGGCCGATGTCGACGTTCTCGACGTCGGCGCGCGCGCCGATGGTCGACTTGCCGTAGTTGTGCCACTGGTACATGGCGGCCATGGTCTTCTCGAACAGGATGCGGTCCGGGCTGTTCTCGCCCATCTCCATCTCGTTGCGCACCACGGTCATCTCGCTGTCGAGGTCCTTGCGGGCGATGAAGCTGTGCGTCATCGCGTCGGCCTGCCACGAGAGATACCACCTGAGGTTGTCCTCGTTGGCCGAGAAGCTGGCGAAGTAGTTGGTGCGGTCGAGCCAGGTGCTGCCGTTGGCCCGCATGCCGCGCCTGGTGAATTCGGCCCAGACGTTGCGCGTGGTCGGCGTGCCCTTGAACATCAGGTGCTCGAGCAGGTGCGCCATGCCGGTCTCGCCGTAGTTCTCCATGCGCGAGCCCACGTGGTAGGTCACATTGACCGTGGTCGTCGGCTTGGAGTCGTCGGGTGCCAGCAGCACCTGCAGGCCGTTGGCCAGCCGGTATTCGGTGATGCCTTCGACCGATTGCACCGGCTTGAGCAGCGCGGGCGCGGCGGGCGCCGCATGGGCCGGCGCGAACAGCGCGAACACGAGGGCACCGGCGGTCAGGAAGCGAGGCAGCATGGAGGGGCCGTCAAGTGGAAAGCGGGCAGTGTAGAGGCGTGCCGGTGCACGACAGTTCCGTGGACCTGCGGCCCCCCCCACAAGCAAACGGGGAGCCCGAAGGCTCCCCGTTGAGGTGCATGGGTGACGAAAGTCAGCCGCGCATCAGCCGTGCTTCTTGGCCCAGGCTGCCATGCCGGTGCGCACCTCGGCGCGGGCGCCCTCGGGGCCTTCCCAGCCCAGCACCTTGACCCACTTGCCCTTCTCCAGGTCCTTGTAGTGCTCGAAGAAGTGCTGGATCTGCTTCAGGCGCAGCTCGTTCATGTCTTCGGGTTTCTGCCAGTGGGTGTAGATCGGCAGGATCTTGTCGATGGGCACCGCCAGCAGCTTGCTGTCGCCGCCGGCCTCGTCTTCCATCTTCAGGATGCCGATCGGGCGGCAGGTGACCACCACGCCGGGGATCAGCGGATAGGGCGTGATCACCAGCACGTCGACCGGGTCCCCGTCGTCGGCCAGGGTCTGGGGGATGTAGCCGTAGTTGCACGGGTAGTGCATGGCCGTGCCCATGAAGCGGTCGACGAAGAGCGCGCCCGTTTCTTCATCGACCTCGTACTTGATCGGGTCGGCGTTCATCGGGATCTCGATGATCACGTTGAACTCGTCGGGGGCCTTGGCGCCGGGGGTCACGTTGTGCAGGCTCATGGTGCTGTCGTGTGTAGAAATGATGGGGGCGGATCGAGAGGGAAAACCCCGATTTTACGGGGCCCTCTTGCAAGGCCCTGACGCACGTCATCCATGACACCGGGATGACAGCCCACAGGAAAACACCATGTGTGCCACCGGTTGTCAGTGCCAGGGGCTTCCCTTAGCATGAACTCGCGACCCCTCCCTCGCCTATCCGCGCGAGTGAAGAAGAGGCGCAACCATCCACAGGGCCTCTAAACCAGAAGGAGATGCCTTCATGTCCACGACTTTGGCGCTGTATTTGGCGCTGGCATGCGGCTTGGCCGCCGTGTTGTACGGTTTCATACAAAGAAGCTGGATCCTGGGTCAGGACGCGGGCAATGCCCGCATGCAGGAAATCGCCGGTGCGGTGCAGCAGGGTGCCGCGGCCTACCTGGCGCGGCAGTACAAGACCATTGCAATCGTTGGTGTGGTGTTGGCGATCCTGATCGCCCTGTTCCTCGACAAGCTCACTGCGGCGGGCTTCGTGATCGGTGCCGTGCTCTCGGGCGCCTGTGGATTCATCGGCATGAACGTCTCGGTGCGCGCCAACGTGCGCACCGCGCAGGCGGCCACGCAGGGCATCGGCCCGGCATTGAGCGTGGCCTTCAAGGGCGGCGCGATCACCGGCATGCTGGTGGTGGGGCTGGGCCTGCTGGGCGTGAGCCTGTTCTTCTGGTTCATCAGCGGCGGCAGCAAGGTCGACACGGCCACGCTCAAGCCCCTGCTCGGCCTGGCCTTCGGCTCCTCGCTGATCTCGATCTTCGCGCGGCTGGGCGGCGGCATCTTCACCAAGGGCGCCGACGTGGGCGCCGACCTGGTGGGCAAGGTGGAGGCCGGCATCCCCGAGGATGACCCGCGCAACCCGGCGGTGATCGCCGACAACGTGGGCGACAACGTCGGCGACTGCGCCGGCATGGCGGCCGACCTGTTCGAGACCTATGCGGTGACGCTGATCGCCACGATGACACTGGGCGCGCTGATGGTCAGCGGCGCGGCGCTCAACGCGGTGATCTACCCGCTGGTGCTGGGCGGCGTGTCGATCATCGCGTCGATCATCGGCTGCAGCTTCGTGAAGGCATCGCCCGGCATGAAGAACGTGATGCCGGCGCTGTACAAGGGCCTGATCGTCGCGGGCGTGATCTCGCTGGTGGCGTTCTACTTCGTCACCACCGCGCTGTTCCCGCAGGCCATCACGGTCTCCGGCGGCAGGACGATCAGCGCGATGTCGCTGTTCGGCGCCTGCGTGGTCGGCTTGGTGCTCACCGCGCTGATGGTGTGGATCACCGAGTACTACACCGGCACCGACTACAAGCCGGTGCAGCACGTGGCGCAGGCCTCGACCACCGGGCATGGCACCAACATCATCGCCGGCCTCGGCGTCTCGATGAAGTCGACCGCGTGGCCGGTGCTGTTCGTCTGCATCGCGATCTACGTGTCGTACATGCTGGGCGGGCTCTACGGCATCGCGGTGGCGGCCACCTCGATGCTGAGCATGGCCGGCATCGTCGTCGCGCTCGACGCCTACGGCCCGATCACCGACAACGCCGGCGGCATCGCCGAGATGGCCGAGCTGCCCGACAGCGTGCGCGACATCACCGACCCGCTCGATGCGGTGGGCAACACCACCAAGGCGGTGACCAAGGGCTACGCCATCGGCTCGGCCGGCCTGGCGGCGCTGGTGCTGTTTGCGGACTATACCCACGCGCTCGAAGGCCGGGGCATGCACCTGAGCTTCGATCTCTCCGACCACATGGTGATCATCGGCCTGTTCATCGGCGGCCTGATCCCCTACCTGTTCGGCGCGATGGCGATGGAAGCGGTGGGCCGTGCCGCGGGCAGCGTGGTGGAGGAAGTGCGCCGCCAGTTCCGCGAGATCAAGGGCATCATGGAAGGCACGGCCAAGCCCGAGTACGGCAAGGCGGTCGACATGCTGACCACCGCGGCGATCAAGGAGATGATCGTCCCGTCGCTGCTGCCGGTGGTGGTGCCCATCCTCGTGGGCCTGCTGCTGGGGCCGGCCGCGCTGGGCGGCCTGCTGATGGGCACCATCGTCACCGGCCTGTTCGTCGCCATCTCGATGTGCACCGGCGGCGGCGCCTGGGACAACGCCAAGAAGTACATCGAAGACGGCCACCACGGCGGCAAGGGCAGCGATGCCCACAAGGCCGCGGTGACCGGCGACACGGTGGGCGACCCCTACAAGGACACGGCCGGCCCGGCAGTGAACCCGCTGATCAAGATCATCAACATCGTGGCGCTGCTGATCGTGCCGCTGCTGCCGATGGTGGGCGGCACCGCACATGCCACGCCCGAGCCGGCCGCGCAGGCCGCGTCCGCGCCGATGGCGGCCGCCTCCGCGCAAGCGGCGATGCCGGCATCGGCTCCTGAGGCCGCGGCGTCGGCTGCATCGGCACCCTGAGCCTTCGGCGCCCCTCGCATCACCAGCCCGGCCGCGTGCCGGGCTTTTTCATGCCCGCTGCGCGGCGCTGCGGCAGATGGCCATGAACTGGTCGAGCTTCAGCGATGCACGCCCGACCAGCACGCCGCTCACCGAAGGCCGGGCCAGGATCGCCGCGGCGTTGTCGGCCGTCACGCTGCCGCCGTAGAGCAGGCGCACCGCGCCAGCCCGGCGCGAGCCGTGGAACAGCAGCACCTCGCGCAGCACATCCATCGCCTCGTCGATCAGCCCGGGCGCCGCGGCATGCCCGCTGCCCACGGCCCAGCGCGGCTCATAGGCCAGCACGATCGAACGCACCTCGTCGCCGATCGCGCGCAGCAGCTGGATCAGCTGGCCGCGCAGCACGGTCTTCGTCAGGTTGGCGTCGCGCTCCTCGCCGGTCTCGCCGACGCAGAGGATGGGCGTCATGCCCGCCGCCAGCACGCAGCGCACCTTGTTGAGCACCTGCGTGTCGGTTTCGCGGTGCAGGCGCCGGCGCTCCGAGTGGCCGATGATCACGTGGCGCGCGCCGAGCTCGCGGATCATGTGCGCCGGCACCTCGCCGGTGTAGGCACCGCCATCGTGCTCGGAGCAGTCCTGCGCGCCCCAGCGCAGCGGCGTGGTCGCATTCAGCGAAGGCGCCATGCCCAGCAGCGGCAGCGGCGGGCACACCACTGCCTCGCAACCCGGCGGATCGGCCGCCATCGCCGCGCTCAGGTCCTTCAGCGCCGCACGCGATCCGTTGGCCTTCCAGTTGCCGACGACCAGCTTCATCAGTTCAACCCGACTCGGCCTTCGCGCCAGGCCTGCAGCAGGCGCTCGTAGTCGATGGTCTCGCCTTTGGGTTTCTCGTTGGCGAGAGGCTTCCACGGCGAGCGATAGTTGGTCAGCCGGTCGTTGTAGGCCTGCTTCTCGGCCAGCTTCGGCGGGCAGTTGACCATGCCGGCACGCTGCAGCCGGCCCAGCACCTGGTCCATCTCGTCGGCGAGCTGGTCCATCGCGGCCTGCGGCGTCTTCTCGCCGGCCACCGCGCTGGCCACGTTCTTCCACCACAGCTGCGCCATCTTGGGATAGTCGGGCACGTTGTTGCCGGTGGGCGTCCAGGCTACGCGGGCCGGGCTGCGATAGAACTCGATCAGGCCGCCGTACTGCGCTGCATGCCGGGTGAAGTATTCGTGGCGGATGTCGCCGTCGCGGATGAAGGTCAGACCCTTGATCGACTTCTTCAGCGACACGGTCTTGCTCGTCACGAACTGCGCATAGAGCCAGGCCGCGGCCATGCGGTCGGGCGGCGTCGACTTGAAGAAGGTCCACGCACCCACGTCCTGGTAGCCGTTCTGCATGCCGGGCTTCCAGTAGGGTCCGTGCGGGCTGGGCGCCATGCGCCACTTGGGCGTGCCGTCTTCATTGACCACCGGCAGGCCCTTGCGCGTCATGTCGGCCGTGAACGCGGTGTACCAGAAGATCTGCTGCGCGATCTGCCCCTGCGCGGGCACCGGGCCGGCCTCGCCGAAGGTCATGCCGATGGCCTCGCGCGGCGCAAAGCGCTTGAGCCAGTCGATGTATTTCTTCAGCGCGAACACGGCGGCCGGCGAGTTGGTGGCGCCGCCCCGCTCCACCGAAGCGCCCACCGGCGTGCAATGGTCGTCGGCCACGCGGATGCCCCATTCGTCCACCGGCCAGCCGTTGGGCAGGCCCTTGTCGGCCGAGCCCGCCATCGAGAGCCAGGCGTCGGTGAAGCGCCATCCCAGCGACGGATCCTTCTTGCCGTAGTCCATGTGACCATGGATCGGCTTGCCGTCGATCGTCTTCACGTCGTTGCTGAAGAACTCGGCGATGTCCTCGTAGGCGCTCCAGTTCAGCGGCACGCCGAGCTCGTAGCCGTATTTCGCCTTGAAGCGGTCTTTCAGGTCCTGCCGCGCGAACAGATCGGCGCGGAACCAGTAGAGGTTGGCGAACTGCTGGTCGGGCAGCTGGTAGAGCTTGCCGTCGGGCGCGGTGGTGAACTTCAGGCCGATGAAGTCGTTGATGTCGAGCCAGGGGTCGGTGAATTCCTTGCCCGCGCCGTTCATGTAGTCGGTGAGCGGCAGGATGGCGCCGTAGCGGTAGTGCGTGCCGATCAGGTCCGAATCGCTGACCCAGCCGTCGTATACCGAGCGGCCCGATTGCATCGAGGTCTGCAGCTTCTCGACCAGGTCGCCCTCCTGGATCAGGTCGTGCCTGACCTTGATGCCGGTGATCTCCTCGAAGGCCTTGGCCAGCGTCTTGGCCTCGTACTCGTGCGTGGTCAGCGTTTCCGAGACCACCGTGATCTCGTGCACCCCGCGGTCGCGCAATACCGATGCGGCCTTGATGAACCAGCGCAGCTCCGACATCTGCTGCTGCGCGTTGAGCGTCGAGGGCTGGAATTCGCCCTCGAGCCAACGCCTCGCCGCGCCCTCATCGGCTCGCGCAGGGGCGAGCGAGACCACCGCGGTGGCCGCTGCCACCGACAGGAACTTGACCCACGACATGAACTTCTCCGCCTCGAAATGCGGATCGAAGTGTTTGCCAATGCAACAGAAACGAAAACAGAGTTAACCCTAAAACGAACAACTTCGAATCCAAACGAATCAATCCGAGAATTCGTCCCGCATGGCGGCCGACAGGCCCTCGAGCGCCAGGCTGAGCTCCGCGGCCGGAAGCCGGCCGAAGCCGAGGCGGAAGACGCGGGCCTCCTCGCCGAACCAGCGGCCATCACCCACCCGCACCTCATGCGCAGGCAGCGCGCGGTGGAAGCAGTCGACGGCCGCCGCGTCGAACACCTCAGGCCGCAGCCGCACGCAGCACAGCGCACCGGCATCGGGGCGCACCCACTCCACGTGCGCGGCCTCGCGTTTCACCCATGCTTCGGTGACCGCAAGATTGCTCGCCAGCAGTGCGCGCCGGTCGCCGAGGATGGGCTCGCGCCTCTGCAGAACACGCAACGCCAGCGCCTCGTCGATCCGGCCACACGACAGCACGGTGCCGAACTTCGCGGTGACCAGCTGCTCGCGCAACACGGCATCGCGGGTGATGGCCCAGCCGATGCGCAGGCCGGGCGCCCCATGGCACTTGGACAGCGAACCGGTGCTGATCACCCGGTCCCCGAGCTCGACCGCGCTCGCCGCCACCGGCTCATTGCCATAGGTCGCCTCGCGATAGGTCTCGTCGACGAGCACATAAGCCTGCGGCGCATGCGCTGCCACGAGGCGCACGATCTCGCGCAAGGTAGCCATCGGGATCGCGACGCCCGAAGGGTTCTGCGGCGAGGCAAGGCTGACCAGCCGCGTGTCGGCCGACAGCAGCGAACGCAGCAGGCCGAGGTCGGGCTGGTAGCCGGCCTCGAAGCGCAGCGGCCAAGTGCGCAGCTCTGCACCGACAGCACGCAACGCATTGCCGGCCAGCGGGAACAGCGGCGACGCCACCACCACCGGGCTGCCCCGCTCGCACAGCAGCAGCGCCGCGATGAACAGCGCCTGCATGCCACCCGCGGTGACCACGACATCGTCGGCGCCGGCACCGTGCGCCTGTGCGATCGCCTCGCGCAGTTGCACATCGCCGGCGGCGCTGCCGTAGCCCAGCGGCAGGTCGTCGAGCTCGTCTCCGGCCAGCAGCTCACCCAGGCAGAGGTCGGGACCGACGCTCTCGGCCAGGTCGTAGCGCGGCGCCTGGCCGACCAGGCTGACGATGTCGTTGCGGGGAAAGCGATGCATGCAGGTCTCCTGGGGTGGGGCTCGATGGGGTGCATCGTGCGTCCACGGCTGCGGCAATAACAGTCACAGTTCGCCGAGAATGCGGGCAGCACAGTTGGCAGGAGACCCGGGTGCCCGCATCGTCCACCTCGTTCCGCTACGAAGAGCTCGCCGGCTTCATCACCGGCCTGATCGACCGGGGCACGCTGCCGCCGGGCTCGCGCGTGCCGTCGCTGCGCGAGATCAGCCGCCAGCGCCGCACCAGCGTCACCACGGCGCTGCAGGCCTATCGCCTGCTCGAAGACCGCGGCGTGCTGGAGGCGAGGCCGCAATCGGGCTTCTATGTCGCGAAGGCACGGGTGGCCATCGCAGCCCCCACGCCCTCGCGGCCGCCGCCGAGGCCGCGCGAGATCGCGGTGCCGGCGGTGATGCTCAAGCTGATGGAGCATGCGTCGGATCCGAAGCTGGTGCCGCTGGGCTGCGCCATCCCCAGCCCGCAGCTGCTGGCCTCGGGCCGGCTCGATCGCTGCCTGGCCCGCGCCGCGCGCCTCAAAGGCGTGAAGCACAACATCTACATGCCGCCGCGCGGCGATGCGTCGCTGCGGCGCGAGATCGCGCGGCGCGCGCTGCGCTGGGGCCAGGGCTTGTCACCCGAAGACGTGCTGATCGCCAACGGCTGCACCGAGGCGCTGTCGCTCGCGCTGCGGGCCGTCACGAAGCCGGGCGACACCGTCGCGATCGAATCGCCCACCTACTTCGGCCTGCTGCTGGTGCTGCAATCGCTCGGGCTGAAGGCACTGGAGCTGCCCACCGATGCGCAGCAGGGCGCGTCGGTCGACGCGCTGCGCGAAGCCTGCCGGTCAGGGAACATCTCGGCCTGCGTGCTGTCGTCGAGCTTCAACAACCCGCTGGGCTGCACGATGCCCGAGGCGCACAAGCTCGAGGTGCTGGCCCTGCTCGCGAAACACCGCGTGCCGCTGATCGAGGACGACATCTATGGCGACATCGGCTTCGAGGCTGAGCGGCCGCGGCCCTTCATCGCGCTCGACCGGCACGACAACACGCTGTACTGCAGCTCGTTCTCGAAGACGCTGGCACCGGGCTACCGCATCGGCTGGGTGGCCACGGGCGCACGCTTCATGCCGCGCGTGGTCGAGGCCCGTGTGGCCTCCACCCTTTGCGGTGCGGCGCTGCCGCAGCTCGCGCTGGCCGAGTTCCTGTCCTCGGGCGGCTACGACCACCACCTGCGGCGCATCCGCGGCATGTTCCGCGAAGCGCTGCACCGCATGGTGCTGGCGGTGAACCAGTCGTTCCCTCCCGGCACGCGGATCTCGCAACCCGCCGGCGGCTTCGTGCTGTGGCTGGAGCTGCCCAGGCCCATCGACACCACGCAGCTCTTCGCCGAGGCGCTGGCGCAGGGCATCTGCTTCGCGCCCGGCGTGGTGTTCTCCGCCAGCGGGCGCTATGCCAATTGCCTGCGGCTCAGCGGCGCCTACGGCTGGAGCCCGCGCATCGAAAAGGGTGTGCGCAGGCTCGGCGCGATGGCAACGCTGGCCCGCGCTGCCGAATAGCGAGCAGCTTCAGAGGCCGAGCTCGCTCAGGCCGGGGTGATCGTCGGGCCGGCGCCCCAGCGGCCAGAAATACTTGCGGTCCGCCTCGCGGATCGGCAGGTCGTTGATGCTGGCATGGCGGTGCGTCATCAACCCCGCCTCGTTGAACTCCCAGTTCTCGTTGCCGTAGCTGCGAAACCACTGGCCGGCATCGTCGTGCCACTCGTAGGCGAAGCGCACCGCAATGCGGTTGCCGGTGAAGGCCCACAGCTCCTTGATCAGCCGGTAGTCGAGCTCGCGCGCCCACTTGCGCTCGAGAAAGGCCTGCACCGCCTCGCGGCCCACCGGAAACTCGGCACGGTTGCGCCAGCGCGTGTCGGGGCTGTAGGCCAGCACCACGCGGGCGGGGTCGCGGCCGTTCCAGGCGTCTTCGGCGGCACGCACCTTCTGGATCGCGGTCTCGCGGGTGAAGGGCGGCAGCGGCGGTCGGCTTTCCATCGGTTCTTTCTCCTGGGTTGAACACGTAGACAGGTCTGTCTACAGTGCGACTCTATGGCATGTAGACAGACCTGTCTACAATCACCCCATGCTGCCCGCCCGAGACCGCATCCTGCAGACCGCGCACGACCTGTTCTACCGCGACGGCATCCGCGCCACCGGCATCGACCGGGTGATCGCCGAATCGGGCGTCACCAAAGTCACCCTCTACCGGCACTTCCCGAGCAAGAACGACCTGGTCCTCGCATTCCTGGCCCATCGCCACGAGCGCTGGATGGCCTGGTTCCGCGATGCGCTGCAGCGCCACGGCAGCGAGCGCAAGGGGCTGGCCGCGCTGGTGCCCACGCTGGCTGAATGGTTCACGCATGAGGACTATCGCGGCTGCGCCTTCATCAACAGCGTGGGCGAGCTCGGCGGCACGCTGCCCGAGGTGGCCGAGATCGCGCGCCGTCACAAGCAGGACATGACCGAGGCGATCGCCGCGCTGCTGCCACCCTCGCGCCAGCGCACACGCGACTCGCAGGCGCTGGCCCTGGCGGTCGATGGCGCCATCGTGCAGGCCCAGTTCCAGGCCACCCCGAGCGAGGTGCTCAAGAGCCTTGAACGCCTCGTGACTTCGCTTATGCGTTGAGCGCACGGAAATTGCCGTGCGTCAAGCCTGACGGGCCGCTTCACGCCTAGTCTGTCGGGCAGGCATGGACAAGCACCCCCTCTCCCCTCTCTTCACGCCGGGCTCGATCATCGTGTTCGCCGGCAGCGCCGACGATCCGGCGAGCCAGACACCGCAGGCCCGGCTGCTGCACCAGGCGCTGCGGGCGCAGCGCTTCAACGGCACGCTGCAGTTCCTCGACATCCACACCAGCGGCACGCTGGCCGACCTGGCCCAGGCTCGCGCCGACCTCGCGGTCATCGCGCTGCCGCCGCCCGACATCGCCGCCGCGCTAGAAGTGGCGGGGCGCATGGCCTGCCGCTCGGCCCTCATCGTCTCCAGCGGTGTCGATGCCGAACAGGCCGCCACGCTGAAGAAGATCGCCCGCCGCGAAGGCGTGCACCTGCTCGGCCCCAACAGCGTCGGCCTGCAGCGCCCCTCGCTGCAGCTCAACGCCAGCGCGGCGGGGCCGCTGGCCAAGGCCGGCTCGCTGGCACTCGTGTCGCAATCGGGCGCGCTCACCTCGTCGATGCTCGACTGGGCGCGCAACAACGGCGTGGGCTTCTCGTCGGTGGTGTCGCTGGGGCCGAACACCGCGGTCGACATCGCGCAGGCGCTCGATTTCCTCGCCGGCGACGGACAGACGCAGGGCATCGTCGTCTACCTCGAGGGCATTTCCAACGCGCGCCATTTCATGAGCGCGCTGCGTTCAGCCGCCAATGCCAAGCCGGTGATCGTGCTGAAGGCCGGGCGCAAGCCGGCCGGCAACCAGGCCGCGCAGACGCACAGCGGCGCCATCGTCGGCAGCGATGCGGTGTTCGACGCCGCGCTGCGCCGCGCGGGCGCGGTGCGGGTGCGCTCGTTCGTCGAGCTGTTCTCGGCCGCCAAATGCCTGGCCTCGCGCTACCGGCCGGTGGGCAGGCGGCTCGCGATCGTCACCAACGGCGGCGGCCCCGGTGTGCTCGCCGCCGACTGGGTCAACGAGATCGAGCTCGAACTGGGCCGGCCCTCGCCCGAGACCGTAGCGGCCCTGCAGCCGCAGCTGCCACCCCACGCCTCGCTGGCCGACCTGATCGACCTGTCGGAAGACGCCGGCCCGGCGCACTACCGCGCTGCGGTGGAAGCCGCGGCGTCCGACACCGCCATCGACGGCGTGCTCGCGATCTACTCGCCCAAGCCCGACGCCGATGCCTCGGCGGTGGCGCAGGCGCTGGTCGACGCCAAGCGCAGCACCGGCAAGCCGCTGCTCTCGTGCTGGATGGGCGACAGCGCGGTGGGCGATGCGCGGCGCCTGCTCAGCGACTCGGGCATCCCGAGCTTCCGCACGCCCGAAGCCGCGGTGGGCGCCTTCGGCAACATCGCCTCGTTCTACCGCAACCAGCGCCTGCTGCAGCAGACGCCACCGCCGCTTTCCACACTGGCCAAGCCCGACCTGGAGGCCGCCCGGCTCGTGATCGAGAGCGTGCTGGCCGAGCGCCGCAAGGTGTTGACCGAGATGGAGTCGAAGACGCTGCTGTCGGCCTTCCACATCCCGGTGACGCAGACCCTGCTGGCGCGCAACGCCAACGAGGCGATGATGATCGCCACCCAGCTCGGCTTTCCGGTCGCGCTGAAGATCGATTCGCCCGACATCGCGCACAAGTCCGACGTGCAGGGCGTGGCACTCAACCTCGGCAGCGGCGCTGCGGTGCGCGACACCTACGACGAGATGGTGGCGCGCGTGAAGCGGCTGAAGCCCGAGGCGCGCATCAACGGCGCCACCGTGCAGCGCATGGCGCGCGCGCAGCGCGGCCGGGAGTTGCACGTGGGCATGGTGACCGACGATCCGTTCGGGCCGGTGATCGTGTTCGGTGCCGGCGGCACCATGGTCGAACTGATCGGCGACCGTGCGATGGAGCTGCCCCCGCTGAACCAGTTTCTGGCAAGGCATCTGATCGAGCGCTCGCGCGTGGCCGAGACGCTGGGCGAATGGCGCGGCGCGCCGGCCATCGACCACCAGGCGCTGGAGCAGATGCTGCTGCGCGTGTCGGAAATGGTGTGCGAGCTGCCGCAGCTGCGCGAGATGGACATCAACCCGGTGATCGTCGACGAATCGGGCGCGGTGGCAGTGGATGCCCGCATCGTGATCGACAGCGCGCCGCAGGCCATCGGCGCCGGCCCGCAACCCTATGGGCATCTGGCGATCCTGCCCTACCCCGCGCGCTACGAACAGCTGTGGCCGATGCCCGGCGGGGGCGAATACCTGGTGCGGCCGATCCACCCGGACGACGCCCAGATGCTGCAAGACCTGGTGCAGCACCACCTCTCGCCCGAGAGCCGCTACTTCCGCTTCGTGTCGGCCATCACCGAATTGCCGCCGTCGATGCTGGCGCGCTTCACGCTGATCGACTACGACCGCGAGATGGCGCTGGTGGCGGTGGTGAAAGACCGCATCGTCGGCGTATCGCGCTACGTGACCAACCCCGACCAGACCAGCTGCGAGTTCTCGCTGGTGGTGGCCGACGACTACGCCGGCAAGGGCCTGGGCTCGCGGCTGATGGAAAGCATCATGGACGTGGCCCGCGACAAGGGCCTGGCCGAGATCGAGGGGCTGGTGCTCACCCGCAACCCGGCCATGTTGAAGCTGATGCGCAGCCTGGGCTTCAGCGTGAAGCCGCTGCCCGACGACCCGGAGTTCCGCCTGGTGAGCCATCCGCTCTGACGGGAACGCGCTTTGCAAGCTCCGCGGCATGGCGGAATCCCGACTGGCGATCTATGGCGCGATCGGCGCGAACGTGGCGATTGCGACCACCAAGTTCATCGTGGCCGGCATCACCGGCAGCTCGGCGATGCTCTCCGAGGGGATCCATTCGGCCGTCGATACCGGCAACGGCGTGCTGCTGCTGGTGGGCACGCGCCTCAGCGAGCGCGAGGCCAGCGCCGAGCATCCGTTCGGCCATGGCAAGGAACTGTATTTCTGGAGCCTGATCGTCGCGGTGCTGATCTTCGGCGTGGGCGGCGGGCTGTCGTTCTACGAAGGCCTGCAGCACTGGCAGCATCCGTCGCCGCTGGCGGACGCCCAATGGAACTACGTGGTGCTGGCGGCCGCCGCCTTGTTCGAGGGCACCAGCTTCACGATCGCGCTGCGGCAGTTCCGGCGCGAGACGCACGGCCGGCCCTTCTGGCGGGCGCTGCACGGCAGCAAGGATCCCACCACCTTCACCGTGCTGGCCGAAGACGGCGCGGCCCTCGTCGGCCTGGCCATTGCCGCCGCGGGTGTCTACGCCAGCCACCGGCTGAACCGGCCCGAGCTCGACGGCGCGGCTTCGATGCTGATCGGGCTGCTGCTGGCCGGCGTGGCCGTGCTGCTGATCCATGAATCGCGCAGCCTGCTGGTCGGCGAAGGCATACGCCCCGACACCGCCCGCACGGTGCGCCGCCTGGCGCTGTCGCATCCCGAGATCGAGCGCGCCGGCCGGCCGAGGTCGATGTACGTCGGCCGCGACACCGTGCTGCTCACGCTGGACGTGGCGTTCCGCGGCGGCACGCTGGCCGAGCAGGTCGCGAACACGGTGGCAGCCCTGAAGAGGGAGGTGCAGGCGCAGTTCCCGATGATCCGGCACATCTATGTGGAGGCGGCCCGGCCCGCAGACCTGCCTGCGGCCGACTAACGAAGGACATCGTCCGAAACCCAGTGAAAGGAGTTGACCATGGCCACGAAGAAGTACGGCGTCGACATGCCCAGCACGCTGGAGCGCTCCCCCGAGAAGGCGCAGCGCACCTACGCGAAGACACTGCGCAGCGCCGAGAAGGAATATGGCGCGGGCGAGCGTGCCGGCCGCGCCGCGTATGCCTCGCTCAAGCACAGCTTCGAGAAGGTGGGAGACCACTGGGAAGCCAAGGACCACAAAGGTCCATCGGATCCGCAGGCGGCCAAGTCGGGCAAGGCCGCGCGCGACAGCAAGGCACCGACGATGGGCGGCGTCGACGAACTGGGCCACAGCCGCAAGGCGCTGTATGAGCGCGCGAAGGCTCTGGATATTGCGGGGCGCTCGACGATGAACAAGGACGAGTTGGCCCGAGCGATCGCGAAGAAGCAGCGCTGATCGGGCTTCAACCCCTGCCGGCCGTGAGGCCGTCCCACCATTCCTTGGCGCTGGCGATCACGATCTGCAAGGCCTGCGGATCACGGTGCCACAACGCGGAGAGGTAGTGCCTCATCTGCTTGGCGCTCACATGCGGCGGCAGCGGCGGCACGTTGGGGTCGGTGACCATCTCGAGCACCGTGGGCCGCTCGCTGCGCAGCGCTTCGTCCCAGGCAGGGCCGATCTGCTCGGGCCTGTCGACGCGCAGGCCGTTCAGCCCGATCAGCCGGGCGTACTCGGCATACGGAAAGCGCGGCAGCACCTGCGAATCGTTGAACTTCGGGTCGCCTTCGGAGATGCGCTGCTCCCAGGTGACCATGTTGAGGTCGCCGTTGTTGAGCACCATCACCACCAGCCGCGGGTCGCGCCACTCGCGCCAGCGCTGCGAGATGGTCACGAGCCCGTTGATGCCGATCATCTGCATCGCCCCGTCGCCCAGCAGCGCGATCACCGGCCGGTCGGGATGCGTGTACTTGGCGGCGATGGCATAGGGCACCGCCGGCCCCATCGTGGCCAGGCCGCCCGAGAGCGAACCCATCATGCCGCGCCGGGCCTTGAGGTTGCGTGCGTACCAGGCGGCCGAGGTGCCCGAGTCGCAGGTGAGGATGCAGTTCTCGGGCAGGCGCGGCGAGAGCTCCGAGAACACGCGTTGCGGGTTGATCGGCGAGGCCTCGTTCATCGCCCGCGCGTCGAGCACCTGCCACCACTTGCGCACGTCGGCCTCGATCTTCTCGCGCCAGCGCCGGTCGTCCTGGCGCTTCAAATGCGGCAGCAGGGCCTGCAGCGTGAGCCGGCTGTCGCCCACGAGGTTGAGCTCCATCGGGTAGCGCATGCCAAGCTTGCGGCCGTCGAGGTCGATCTGGATGCCGCGCGCCTGGCCCTCCTTGGGCAGGAACTCCGAATACGGGAAGCTGGAGCCCACCATCAGCAGCGTGTCGCAGCCGCTCATCAGCTCCCAGCTCGGCTGCGTACCGAGCAGGCCGATCGAGCCGGTGACATAGGGCAGGTCGTCGGGCACGGCCATCTTGCCGAGCAGCGCCTTCGCGATGCCGGCCCCCAGCGTCTCGGCCACGGCGATCAGCTCGTCGGTGGCGTGCAGCGCGCCGGCGCCGGCGAGGATGGCCACGCGCCGGCCCGCGTTGAGGATCTGCGCCGCGGCCAGCAGGTCGGCCTCGCCGGGCACCACGCGCTTGGCCGTCATGCCGATGCCCGAGTGCACGGTGCCGTGCTCGCGCGGCGGCTGCTCCACCGCATCGAGCTCCTGCAGGTCGTTGGGCAGGATCAGGCAGGTCACGGTGCGCTGATCGCGCGCGATGCGCATCGCGCGGTCGACGAGGTGGCGTACCTGGGCGGGCACGGTCGCCATCTGCACGTATTCGTGGGCCACGTCCTTGAACAGGCTGAGCAGGTCGACCTCCTGCTGGTAGTCGCCGCCCAGCGCTGCGCGCGCCTGCTGGCCCACGATGGCCAGCACCGGCTGGTGATCGGCCTTGGCGTCGTACAGCCCGTTGAGCAGGTGGATCGCGCCCGGCCCCGAGGTAGCCATGCACACGCCCACCTCGCCGCTGAACTTGGCATGCGCCGTCGCCATGAAGGCCGCCAGCTCCTCATGCCGGGCCTGCACGAAATGCATGCGCTCGCCGATGCGGTTGAAGGCGCCCATCAGCCCGTTGATCCCGTCGCCGGGATAGCCGTAGACCCTTCGCACGCCCCAGGCATGCAGGCGTTCGAGGATCTGGTCGCTGACGGTGGTGCTCATCGCGGGCGCTCCTGGTGTGGGTGGAGAGCCCGCAAGCGGCAAAGTACGTTCCGGCCCCTCGCGGCCGACAAGGCGATGAGGCAACGAAAAACGGGTCAGCAGTTCATCACTGCTGACCCGTTGTCGATCAATGGTCGGGGTGGCGGGATTCGAACTCGCGACCCCTTGCACCCCATGCAAGTGCGCTACCAGGCTGCGCTACACCCCGACGTAAGCCGCGCAGTATAACCCGAAAATTTAGCGATCAGATCGTCAGCAGCCCACGAATCGACAGAAGTTCGAGCCGCATCTGCGACAGCGAGAGCTCGTGCACTTCGGGCAGCGGCAGCGCGGGCGGCAACTCTTCGGCAACGGGCGCGGCAGCCGTGTCATCTTCGGCTGCTGCCTCGGCCGCAGCGGCCTCGATCGCTGCTTCAGGCAGCGGGCTCGCTGCAACCTCGTGCCGCGCGCCCTGCTGCTCAGCAAGCCGGTTGCGCGCCCCGCTGATCGTGAAGCCCTGCTCGTACAACAGCTCGCGGATGCGCCGGATCAGCAGCACCTCGTGGTGCTGGTAGTAGCGCCGGTTGCCCCGGCGCTTCATCGGCTTGAGCTGCGTGAATTCCTGCTCCCAATAGCGCAGCACATACGGCTTGACGCCGCACAGCTCGCTCACCTCGCCGATCGTGAAGTAGCGTTTGGCGGGAATGGCGGGGAGCGCTTTCTCCATTGAAATCAATGAGATTTAGCGGGAAAGCTCAGACTTTACTCGAACTCCCCTTCCACGGGGATGTCACCTTGCACGATCCCTTTGAGCTTGTGACTTGCGTGAAATGTGACCACGTTGCGGGCCTTGATCGGGATCGCCTCGCCGGTGCGCGGGTTGCGCCCCGGCCGCGGCGCCTTGCGGCGGATGTTGAAGTTGCCGAAGCCCGAGAGCTTGACGTCCTGACCCGACACGAGGCTGGCGTGGATGATCTCGAAGAAGGCCTCGACCATGTCCTTCGATTCGCGCTTGTTCAGGCCCAGCCGCTCGAACAGCAGCTCGGCCAGCTCGGCCTTGGTGAGCGTGGGCGTCTCCAGCGAAGGCAGGATCACACGGTCCGTCGTGTCGTCCATGGCGGTGTCGTCGTCAGGGGCGGTCATGCTGGGGCGTGGCTCCATCGCTTGGCTATCCGCGCAGGCGGGCGTTGAACTGGTCCTTCAAGGTCGTCACCACCTGGGCGATGACGGCATCGATGCGCTCGTCGGTCAGCGTGCTGTCCTTGTCGAGCAGCTCCACCCGCACCGCCATGCTGCGTTCGCCCTCGCCGATCTCGGGCGTGGGCTTGGCCGGCTTGTAGATGTCGAACAGCGCCGCACTGCGGACCAGCGGATCGACGCCGCGCACCGCGGCGATCAGCGCATCATGCGTCACGCGCTCGGAGACGACCAGTGCAAGATCACGGAAAGACGACTGTTGTTTCGGAATCGGCTCATAGGCCGGCACCACGCGCTGCTGCAACGCCTGCAGCTCGAGCTCGAACAGCACCGGCGGCGACGGCAGTTCGTAGGCCTGGCGCCACTTCGGATGCAACTCGCCGATCACACCGACTCGCTGCCCATCGAGCTCGATCGCCGCGCTGCGGCCAGGGTGCAGCGCCGGATGCTGCACCGGCACGAAACGCGGCACCCGCGGCGCCAGCAGCGCCTCGACATCGCCCTTGACGTCGAAGAAATCCACCGCCTTCTCGGCCTTGCCCCACTGCTGCTCGTCCACCGGGCCATAGGCCAGGCCGGCTGCATGCATCGGCTGCTTCACGCCCGCCACGCTCAAGGGGCCGTCGGCCACGCCGGCATCGCGCGTGAACACGCGGCCGATCTCGAACACGCGCACGCGCGAGGCCTTGCGCGCCAGGTTGTAGCGCAGCACGTGGACGAGGCTGCCCATCAGGCTCGACCGCATCACCGCGAGCGGCGCCGCGATCGGGTTCAGCACCTTGATCGGATCGGCGTTGCCCGAGAGCTCATGCTCCCAGCGCTCTTCGACGAAGCTGAAGTTGATCGTCTCCTGGTAGTCCAGGGCGGCCAGCAGCCTGCGCACCGCATGGCTGCTTCGCTGCGCCTCGGGCCGCACGCGCGCCGTCACCGGCGCCAGCGGCGGCGTGTCGGGCAGCATCGGATAGCCGAGCACGCGGATCACTTCCTCGATAAGGTCTTCCTCGATCTGCAGATCGAAGCGCCAGCTCGGCGGCCTGACGGTGATCGCGCCGTCCTGCTCGGTGTAGGGCAGGCCCAGGCGCTGGAACACGCCCGCGCACTGCGCCTGGGTGACCGGCATGCCGATCACCTTGGCCGCACGCGCCACGCGCAGCGTGACCGGCTTGCGCTCGGGCACGCGCACGACCTGGTCGTCCATCGGGCCGGCTTCGCCGCCGCAGATGTCCTGGATCAGGCGCGTGATGTGCTCGATGTGCTCCACCGTCAGCGCCGGGTCGACGCCGCGCTCGAAGCGATGACCCGCGTCGGTGCTGAAGTTGTAGCGGCGCGAGCGGCCGGCCACGCTTTCGGGCCACCAGTAGGCCGCCTCGACGTAGATGTTGCGCGTGTCGTCGGACACGGCCGTGTGGTCGCCGCCCATGATGCCGGCCAACGACTCCAGGCCATCGGCGTCGGCGATCACGCCCACCGATTCGTCGACCTCGATGGTGTTGCCGTTCAGCAGCTTGAGCTGCTCGCCCTTCCGGCCCCAGCGCACGACCAGTTGCTGGTCGATCTTGTCGAGGTCGAAGATGTGCGACGGGCGGCCGAACTCGAACATGACGTAGTTCGAAATGTCGACCAGCGCGGTGACCGAACGCTGGCCGCAGCGCTCCAGGCGCTCGACCATCCAGGCAGGCGTCTTCGCCTTGGTGTCGACGCTGCGCACGATGCGGCCCGAGAAGCGGCCGCACAGCTCGGGCGCCTCGATCTTCACCGGCAGCTTCTGGTCGTGGCGCGGCGTCACCGGCGGGAAGCTCGGCGTCTTCAGCGGTGCGCCGGTCAACGCCGACAGCTCGCGCGCGATGCCGTAGACGCTGAGGCAATGGCCCAGGTTGGGCGTGAGCTTGAGCGTGAAGATCGTGTCGTCGAGCTTCAGCACCTCGCGGATATCGGCGCCCACCGGCGTGTCGGCCGGCAGCTCGAGCAGGCCGCCATGGTCCTCCGACAGCTTCAGCTCGCGCGCCGAGCACAGCATGCCGAAGCTCTCGACGCCACGCAGCTTGCCGGTGCCGATCTTGAACGGCTTGCCATCTTCGGCAGGTGGCAGCTCGGCGCCCACCAACGCCAGCGGCACACGGATGCCGACGCGGGCGTTGGGTGCACCGCAGACGATCTGCAGCGGGCCCTCTTTCGAATGCTCGCCCGCATCGACCTTGCAGACGCGCAGGCGGTCGGCATTGGGATGCTGCACCGCCTCGACGATCTCGCCGACGACCACGCGCGAGAACGGCGGCGCCACCGGGCGCATCTCTTCGACTTCCATGCCGGCCATCGTCAGCGTCTCGGCCAACAGAGCCGTCGTCAACGGTGGGTTGCAGAACTCGCGCAACCAGCTTTCCGGGAATTGCATCGTGTGGGTCTCGTTCGGCGATTACTTGAATTGCGACAGGAAACGCAGGTCACCGTCGAAGAACAGGCGCAGGTCGTTCACGCCATAGCGCAGCATGGTCAGGCGGTCAGGCCCCATGCCGAAAGCGAAGCCGATGTAGCGCTCGGGGTCGAGGCCGAAGTTGCGCACCACGTTCGGATGCACCTGGCCCGAGCCGGCCACCTCGAGCCAGCGGCCCTTCAGCGGCCCGCTGTTGAACGCGATGTCGACCTCGGCCGAGGGCTCGGTGAACGGGAAGAACGACGGCCGGAAGCGCAGTTGCAGGTCGTCGGTCTCGAAGAACGTACGGAAGAAGTCGATGAAGACCGACTTCAGGTCCTTGAAGCTGACGTTCTCGCCGATCCACAGGCCTTCGCACTGGTGGAACATCGGCGAGTGCGTGGCGTCGCTGTCGACGCGGTAGGTGCGGCCCGGCGCGATCACGCGGATCTCGGGCATGTGCGCCTCGCCGGCGTGTTTTGCGGCGTGGATGCGGGCATAGCGCACCTGCATCGGCGAGGTGTGCGTGCGCAGGTTCAGCGGGCGGCCCTCGGCGTCCTTCATGTCGACGTAGAAGGTGTCCTGCATCGAGCGCGCCGGATGGTTCTCGGGGCTGTTGAGCGCGGTGAAGTTGTACCAGTCGGTCTCGATCTCGGGACCGTCGGCCACGTCGAAGCCCATCGACCCGAAGATCTGCTCGATGCGCTCGATGGTGCGAGACACCGGATGCAACCCGCCCACGCCGCGCTGGCGGCCGGGCAGCGTGACGTCGAGCGCCTCGGCCTTCAACTGGGCCTCGAGCTCGGCATCGGCCAGCGCCTGGCGGCGCGCCTGCAGGGCCGCCTCGACGCGCTGCTTGGTCGCATTGATCTCGGCGCCGCGCGCCTTCTTCTCCTCGGGCGACAGCGCGGCCAGGCCCTTGAGCAGCTCGGTCACGCGACCGGACTTGCCCAGGTAGCGCGCCTTGGCGTTTTCCAGCTCGGCGGGCGTGGCGGCGGCATTGAAATCCGCAGCGGCCGCCTGCACCAGTTGATCGAGATCGTTCATCGATTCAGCTTTTCAGCAGACAACAAAAAAGGCCGAACACGGGTGCCGGCCTTTGAATACTTGCCCGGTCTTGCGACCGGGTCGTGACGCGGGCTTTCACCCGCGGTCACGCTCAAGCGAGCTGGGCCTTCACCTTGGCGACGATGCTGCCAAAAGCAGCGGGGTCGTTGACGGCGAGATCGGCCAGGACCTTGCGGTCGATGTCGATCTGGGCCTTCTTCAGGCCGGCCACGAACTTGCTGTAGCTCAGACCCAGGCCACGGCTAGCCGCGTTGATACGGGCAATCCACAGCTGGCGGAACACGCGCTTCTTGGCACGGCGGTCACGGTAGGCGTATTGGCCCGCCTTCATCACCGCCTGCTTGGCGATGCGGAAGACGTTCTTGCGACGACCACGGAAGCCCTTGGCGAGGGCCAGAACCTTCTTGTGACGGGCACGTGCGGTAACACCACGTTTGACGCGAGGCATGTGTTTGCTCCTTGTTCAGTGTGGTGGATTACAGGCCAGCAAAGGGCAGCATTTGAGCCATGTGCCCCATGTTGGTCTCGTGCACGTTGACGGCGCCGCGCAGCTGGCGCTTGTTCTTCGTGGACTTCTTGGTCAGGATGTGGCGCTTGAACGCCTGACCGCGCTTGACGGTACCACCCGGACGGACGC
>CBIHRS010000048.1:0-36063 GCA_966212505.1 uncultured bacterium | reverse complement strand
GCATCTGGTTGGAGATGCCGAACAGCGGCCACAGCGTGTTGATGCCGCCCAGCGGGTCGACCACGCCCTGGTACAGGAAGTAGCCCCAGGCCGCCACGCACAGGCCGGTGGCCACCAGGTTGGCGGGCAGCGACTCGGTGCGCTTGAGCGCGGGCACGAAGCTGCCCAGCAGGTCCTGCAGCATGAAGCGGCCGGCGCGCGTGCCCGCATCCACCGCGGTGAGGATGAACAGCGCCTCGAACAGGATCGCGAAGTGGTACCAGAAGGCCATCATCGCCTTGCCGCCCACCGCCTGGTGCAGGATGTGGGCCATGCCCACGGCCAGCGTCGGCGCGCCGCCGGCGCGGGCCAGGATGGTGTTCTCGCCGACGTCCTTGGCGGTCTGCACCAGCACGTCGGGCGTGATCACGAAGCCCCAGGTCGACAGCGTCTGCGCCACCGCATCGGGCGTGGCGCCCACCAGCGCAGCCGGCGCGTTCATCGCGAAGTACACGCCGGGCTCGATCACCGAAGCGGCGGCCAGGGCCATCACCGCGACGAAGCTCTCGGCCAGCATGCCGCCGTAGCCGATGAAGCGGGCATGCGTCTCGTTCTCCAGCATCTTGGGCGTGGTGCCCGAGGAGATCAGCGCATGGAAGCCCGACACCGCGCCGCAGGCGATGGTGATGAACAGGAACGGGAACAGGTTGCCCGACCACACCGGGCCGTTGCCCTGCGCGAACTGCGTCACCGCGGGCATCTTCAGCTCGGGCGCGACGATCACGATGCCGATGGCCAGCGCGACGATGGTGCCGATCTTCAGGAAGGTGGAGAGGTAGTCGCGCGGCGCGAGCAGCAGCCACACCGGCAGCACCGAGGCCACGAAGCCGTAGCCGATCAGCATCCACGTGAGGGCCTTGCCGTCGTAGGTGAACAGCGGCGCCCAGGCGGGGCTCTCGTGCACCGCCTGGCCGCCGAGGATGGCCAGCATCAGCAGCACGAAGCCGATCAGCGACACCTCGCCGATGCGGCCCGGGCGGATCCAGCGCAGGTACACGCCCATGAACAGCGCCACCGGGATCGTGGCCGCGACCGTGAAGGTGCCCCACGGCGAGTTGGCCAGCGCCTTCACGACGATCAGCGCCAGCACCGCGAGGATGATGATCATGATCATGAACGCGCCGAACAGCGCGATCAGGCCGGGCACCACGCCCATCTCCTGCTTGACGAGGTCGCCCAGCGAGCGGCCGTCGCGCCGCGTGGAGATGAACAGCACGATGAAGTCCTGCACCGCGCCGGCGAAGACAACGCCGGCCAGGATCCACAGCAGCCCGGGCAGGTAGCCCATCTGCGCGGCCAGCACCGGCCCCACCAAAGGCCCCGCGCCGGCGATCGCGGCGAAGTGGTGGCCGTAGAGCACGTACTTATTGGTGGGCACGTAGTCGAGCCCGTCGTTGTGCACCCACGCGGGTGTCTTGCGCTTCGGGTCCAGCCCCAGCACGCGCTGCGCGAGGAAGAGGCTGTAGTAGCGGTAGGCGATCAGGTAGGTGCAGACGGCTGCGACGACGATCCACAGCGCGCTCACGGCCTCGCCGCGCGCGAGCGCGATGGTGGCGAGGGCGAACGCGCCGAAGACGGCGACGAGCAGCCACGGCAGGTGGCGGCGAATGGCGGACATGTTGTTTGTCTCCTCAGGGTGGCCTGGGAATGATCCGCAAGCAGCGTTCCCGCCGCATCCGTCGCACCGCGCGGCGATCCCACGCGGGACCACCTAAGGGTTAGCCCCGAGCTGCTGTCCGCCGAGTCATTCGCCGAACTCCCTGGCGTGCTCGACCGCGTACTTGATCAGCTCGGCCTGGCCTTCGAGCTCGAGCTTGCGCTTGATGTTCTGGCGATGGGCCTCGACGGTGCGCACGCTCAGGTCCATCTCGCGCGCGATCTGCTTGCTCGAGAGGCCGCGGCCCAGCGCCGAGAGGATCTGGCTCTCGCGCATCGACAGCACCGGGCGCGGCGCCTGGTTGCGGAACAGCCGCTTCGAGACCGCGGGGCTCAGGTAGGTGCCACCCGAGGCCACCGCGCCGATGGCGCCGACGATCTCGCTGGCCGGCGCATCCTTGAGCACATAGCCGCGGGCACCGGCCTGCAGCGCGCGCTGCACGTACTCGGGGTTGTCGTACATGCTGAGCATCAGCACGCGCAGCTCGGGATGGTCGCGCAGCAGCAGCGCCGTGAGGTCGATGCCGTTCATGTCGCGCATGCCCACGTCCATCAGCACGAGGTTGGGCTGCAGCGCCTGCACCTGCTGCTGCGCCTCGGCCGCGGTGCCCGCCTCGCCCACCACCTCGAGCGCCGGCATCGCCGACAGGCGGGCGCGCAGCCCGTCGCGCACCAGCGGATGGTCGTCGACGAGCAGCAGGCGGATGGTGGCATCGCTCATGATGGGGTGGGATTGTCTCAAGCCCGTCGACGCGCCCGGGGGCCGCGCCGCGTCGCGCTCACCGCCGCCTCGGCATCCTGCTCGAGCGCCGTGCGCTGCGGCGCCACCTGCGGCGCTTCGTCGCCCAGCTCGCGTGCCGCGTCCTTCAGGATGCGATCCAACCGATCGCTCAGCCTCTCGGTCGTCACCTGTTCGCGGAAGCGCTCCACCATCAGCGGCAGGCTGAACGGACTGGGCACCTTGAGGTCGACCAGCTCGATGGTCTGCGAGCCCATGCGCGCCAGCGCGGCCGACAGGCGCTTGAGATCCAGCTCCTGCGACAGCACCTCCGTCTGCGCCTGCGTGAGCAGCAGGTTGCCGGCGTCGTACTTCTGGAACACCTCGTAGAACAGCGACGACGAGGCTTGCAGCTGGCGCAGGCTCTTCGGCGCGCCGGGGTAGCCCATGAAGATCAGCCCCGCCACGCGGGCGATCTCGCGGAAGCGCTTGCGCGCCAGCGCGCTGGAGTTGAGGCTCGCGAGCACGTCGTGCATCAGCGTGCCGGTGCCGAAGGCCGCGCCCGAGAGCAGCGGCGCCACGTCCACCGGCATCACGCTGAGCAGCTCGAAGCCGTAGTCGTTGATGCTGATCGAGAAGGTGTTGGGCTGCACCTGCGACAGCCGCCATGCGAGCAGGTTGCCCAGCCCCAGGTGCACGTTGCGGCCCGCGAAGGGATAGACGAACAGGTGGTGCCCGTCGCGCGAGCGGAAGCGCTCGACCAGCAGCGTGCCGGGTGTCGGCAGGCGCGAGAGCCGCTCCTGCGTCTGCAGCATCGGCCGCGCGGCCTGCATCTCGGGCTCGCGGTAGTCGCCCTGCGAGGCGGCCTGCAGCATCTCGAGCACGGTGTCGGCGAGCTCGTTCGACAGCGCCATCTTGCTGCCGTTCCACACCGAGACGATGCCCTTGTGCTTCTTCTCTGGCTTGCGCACGTAGGCCGTCATCTCGCGGGTGCGCACGAACTCCAGCAGCTTGCCGGCGAACACGAAGCAGTCGCCCGGGTTGAGCCGCGCGATGAAGCCTTCTTCGATGGTACCGATGGTGCCGCCCGAGAGCCACTTCACGACCATCGCCGAATCGCTGACGATGGTGCCGATCATCAGGCGATGGCGGGTGGCGATCTGGCGGTCGGGCACGCGGTAGAGGCCATCGACCAGTTGAACGCGGTGATATTCGGGATAGGCGTGCAGGCTGCTGCCACCCTGCACCACGAAATCCAGCGCCCAGCCGAACTCCTCGCGCGTGAGCTCGCGGTAGGCCGGCGCGGTGCGCACCTCGTCGTACAGCGCATCGGCGGTGAAGCCGCCGCCGAGCGCGATGGTCACCAGGTGCTGCACCAGCACGTCGAGCGGCTTGTCGGGCGACTCGCGTTTCTCGATGCGGCCGGCGGCCGCCGCGCGCCGTGCCGCCGCACCCTCCACCAGCTCCAGCGTGTTGGTGGGCACCAGCGTCACGCGGCTGGGCCGGCCCGGCGCATGGCCCGATCGGCCGGCGCGCTGCAGCATGCGCGCGATGCCCTTGGCCGAGCCGATCTGCAGCACGCGCTCCACCGGCAGGAAATCGACGCCCAGGTCGAGCGACGAGGTGGCCACCACGGCCCTGAGCCGGCCTTCCTTCAGGCCCAGCTCGACCCAGTTGCGCACCTCCTTGTCGAGCGAGCCGTGGTGCAGCGCCACCAGCCCCGCCCAGTCGGGCCGCGCGGTGAGCAGCAGCTGGTACCAGATCTCGGCCTGCGAGCGCACGTTGGTGAAAACCAGCGTGGTCGACGAGCGCTCGATCTCCTCGACCACCGGCAGCTGCATCTGCGCGCCCAGGTGGCCGCCCCACGAGAAGCGGCCGGGGTCGTGCGGCAGCAGCGTGTCGATCAGCAGTTGCTTCTCGATGCGGCCGCGCACCAAGCGACCGCGCTGGTGACCCACCAGCGTGTGCATCGCGTCTTCCAGGTTGCCCAGCGTCGCGCTCAGGCCCCACACCACGAGCTGAGGGTTCCAGCGCCGCAGCCGCGCCAGCGCGAGCTGCACCTGCACGCCGCGCTTGTTGCCGATCAGCTCATGCCATTCGTCGACGATCACCGTGTGGATGCCGGCCAGCTCCTCCAGCGCCTTCTCGCGCGTGAGCAGCAGGCTCAGCGATTCAGGCGTGGTGACCAGCGCGGTGGGCAGACGGCGATCCTGCTTGGCACGCTCGGCGCTTGGCGTGTCGCCGGTGCGCAGGCTCACGGCCCAGCCGGTGTCGAGGTCGAGCAGTGGCGCCGCCAGCGCGCGCGTGGTGTCCGCCGCCAGCGCGCGCATCGGCGTGATCCACAACACACCCACCGGCGGCGCATGGCGGCCGCGCTTCAGCGGCACGCCCAGCCGCGCGGCACGGGCCAGCGCGCCGAACCACACCGCATAGGTCTTGCCGGCGCCGGTGGTGGCATGCAGCAGGCCGCTCTCGCCAGCTTCCATCGCCTGCCAGACCTCGCGCTGGAAGGCAAAAGCCTGCCAGCCGCGCCGGGCGAACCAGGCGTCGGGCAAGGCAGCGTATGAAGTGGATTGGGACTGGCCGGGCTCCATCGGAGCCCAACCCTAGCAGATGAAGGCCTCTGCTCGCCCGGCTCAGGCCATCGCTGGATCGCCGGCGCCAAGCCTGAACACGCCCACCACGTCGACCAGCCGACGCGCCTGCTGCTGCAGGCTCTCGGCGGCCGCGGCCGATTGCTCGACCAGCGCGGCGTTCTGCTGGGTCACGCGGTCGAGCTGCGCCACCGCTTCGCTCACCTGGCCGATGCCCGAGGTCTGCTCGCCCGAGGCCGACGAGATCTGCTGGATCAGCATCGCGACCTCGCGCACCTGGGCCACCACGTCGCCCATCGTCGTGCCAGCCTGGCCAACCAGCTGCGCGCCCGACTCCACCTGCTCGACGCTCGCGCCGATCAGGCTCTTGATCTCGCGGGCGGCGCCCGCGCTGCGCTGGGCCAGCGAGCGCACCTCGCCGGCCACCACGGCGAAGCCGCGGCCCTGCTCGCCGGCGCGCGCGGCTTCCACCGCCGCATTGAGCGCCAGGATGTTGGTCTGGAACGCGATGCCGTCGATCACGCCGATGATGTCGGCGATCTTGCGGCTGGAGGCGGTGATGCCTTCCATCGTGGCCACCACCTGAGCCACCACGTCGCCGCCGCGCGCCGCCACCTCGCTGGCGCGCGCGGCCAGCTGGTTGGCCTGCTGCGCGTTGTCGGCGTTGTGCTTCACGGTGGCGTTGAGCTGCTCCATCGAGGCTGCCGTCTCCTCGAGGCTGGAGGCCTGCTCCTCGGTGCGCTGGCTCAGGTCGGCATTGCCGGTGGCGATCTGGCTCGATCCGGTGGCGATCGAATCGCTGCTGTTGCGCACCGTGCCCACCACCCGGACCAGGCTCTCGGTCATGGTCTTCAGCGCAGCCAGCAGCTGGCCAGCCTCGTCGTGGCGGTCGACGTCGACCTGCAGCGACAGGTCGCCGGCCGACACGGTCTGCGCGATCTTCACGGCCCGGCCGATCGGCTCGGTGATCGAGCGGGTGAGCCACAGGGCCAGGCCGGCGGCCAGCAGCGCCACCACCGCGCTCGCGATGGCCATCACCAGCACGGTGTCGTGCGTCATGCGCGCGGCATCTTCCGCATATTCGGCCATGCCATCGGCCTGGCTCTTCGCAAAGGCCTCGATCGCATGCAGATAAACGTCCTGCAGCGGCAGCAACTCCTTGACCAGGAATTCACGGCCCTCGTCGATGCGCTGGGCGCGGACCATCTCGATCAGCCGGAGCGCCGATGCCTTGAACGGCGCCCGCGCCTCGACGAGCGCACCCAGCGCCTGCTTGCCCTGGGGCGTGTGGATGATCGGCTGCAGCGTGTCCACCGCCTTGCCTACCGCCGCCATCGCGGCTTCGGCCTTGTCGAGCTCGCGCTTCACGATCGCCGGATCCGTGGCGATCAACGCAGTGCGCACCGCCCTCGCCTGCCGGTTGACCTCGTTCTCGATGGTGTGCGCGAGCGCAACCTTGAGGTAGCGGTCCTTCACGATCACCTCGGTGGCGCCGTCGACCGCGTTGATCTGACGGATGGCAAGACATGCCATGCCGATCAGCAGCGCGATGAGCACGGCAAAGCCGAGGCCCAGCCTGGCTCCGATCCTGAGGTTCTTGAAAGCGGTCATGGTTGATTTTCCTGTTCGGTACAGCGGCGCCCGGGCTCCCCGACAAAAGGAAAGCGCCGGCCGACACCGCGTTGTCGGTGGGCCGCTCCTTGACTTGAGATCGGTCAATGGCCGGCCGTGACCGATCGCACAGATCGGCATGCCGCTTGCCGCTTCTGCCCGCATCCCGTGTTCGAGAGAAAGAGGTGTTCCATGGCGAGTGGCGATCAGGGCGGCCCGGTGGTCGTCGGCATCAACCGCACCCAGGACGGCAGCCTGTGCGTCATGCAGGGCTCGCGCGTGCTGTGCTGCATCCAGAAGGAGCGGCTCACGCGGCAGAAGCATCACTGGGGCAAGCTCGGCGACCTGCGCGAGGTGTACCGCGGCACCGTGCCGGGCCTCGACCGGCCGATCGATGCGCTGGTGGAATGTTTTTCGTCCGACCGCGAGGGCGAGCGCCTGTCCGACTACGAGCAGGAGATCGCCGAAGTGCTGCAGCTCGCGCCCGATTGCAAGCGCGCGCGCATCTCTCACCACCTGTCGCACCTGTACAGCGTGTTCCATCCGTCGCCCTTCGACGAGGCGGCGGTGATGATCGTCGACGGCCAGGGCAGCCCGGTGTCGGAATTCACCGAAGACTGGCCCGAGGGCCGCGGCCTGCCGGGCCACTGGCGCGAGGTGTCGTCGTTCTACCGCGTGCGCCGCGGCGGCGCCATCGAATGCCTGGGAAAGCAGCTGTATGAAGGCGATGGCGGCCCGCCGGTGGGGCTCGGCATGTTTTACTTCCTGCTCACGCAGGCGATGTTCCCCGGCGAGGGCAACGAGGGCAAGGTGATGGGCCTGGCGCCGCATGGCGACCCCGATGCGTTCGGCCTGCCGCCGCTGGATGTCGACGGCTACAAGGTCACGATCCCGCAGGCCTGGCGCGAGATCATCGCGGTGCGGCCGCGCTTCCGCTACACGCCGGGCGACCGCTCGAACTTCCAGGACATCGCCAACCTGGCTGCCGCCGGCCAGCGCGCCTTCGAAGAGGCGCTGCTGAAGCTCGCGCACTGGGTGCATGCGCAGACCGGCCTGGAGGCGCTGTGCTTCGCCGGCGGCACCGGCCTGAACTGCTCGGCCAACGACCGGCTGCTGCGCGAAACGCCATTCAAGCGCGTGTTCATCCCGCCGGCGCCCAGCGATGCCGGCACCTCCCTGGGCTGCGCGGTCTACGGCCTCACCGAGCTGCTGCAGCAGCCCTGCGACTGGCGCTGGACCAGCGACTTCCTCGGCCCCGAGCCGCGGCTGCACGACATCGAGGCCGCGCTGGAAGCGGCCGACGACCTCGTCGTCGAGAAACCCGACAACCTGCCCGAGCGCATCGTCGACCTGCTGGTGGAGAACAAGGTGGTCGCGCTGTACCAGGGCCGCAGCGAGTTCGGCCCGCGCGCGCTGGGCCACCGCAGCATCATCGGCAACCCGCTGCACGACGTGACGCGCGACTGGATCAATGCCCGCGTGAAGGAGCGCGAATGGTTTCGCCCGCTCGCGCCCATCGTGCTGCTGGAGGAAGCCGAGCGCTTCTTCGACATCCGCCGGCCTTCGCCCTTCATGCAGTTCGCGGCACCGGTGCATCCCGAGGCGGCCAAGACCATCCCGGCCGTCACGCACGTGGACTGCACCGCGCGGCTGCAGACGGTGGGCCCCGATGACGACCCGCTGCTGCGCAAGTTGATCGAGGCTTTCGACGGGCGCACCGGCGTGCCGGTGCTGCTGAACACCTCGTTCAACCGCAAGGAGGAGCCGATCGTCGAGACACCGGCGCAGGCGATCGAATCGTTCCGCCGCACGCCGATGCATGCGCTGGCGATGCCGCCCTACCTGGTGCGCAAGCGCGCCGAGCCGGACTCGGTGTCGTGATCCGAGGCTACCCCGCCCGGCCCAGCGTGGCGCCGGGCACGCGGCTGACGCTGCACGTGTCCACCGATGCGGCGCGCTTCCGCGTGGCCTTCCATCGCTGGGCCGACGGCTTCGTGCCGATGGCGCAATCGGGCCCGCTGCGCGGCGCGCAGGCGCCCGAAGGCCGGCCCGAGGCCGACTGGCACTGGCCCGAATACCACTTCGACATCCCGCCCGACTGGCCCTCGGGCGTGTACATCGCGCACCTGCAGGCCGAGCCGGCGCCCGAACCGCTGTCGATCGCGATGACGAGCGCGGCCGCACTGTTCGTCGTGCGCGGCCACGGCCGGTCAGCGCTGCTGTACAAGCTGCCGATCGCCACCTACCAGGCCTACAACTGCACCGGCGGCGGCTGCTTCTACCACCAGCCGCCGCGCTCGCTCGACCCGCCCGGCGCACGCCTGAGCTGGCACCGCCCCGGCGGCGGCATCGGCGGCGACACCTTCGGCGCCGCCGACCACTACGACGACAGCTCGCCGCGCCAGACCTTCGCGCACTGGGACGCGCGCTTCATCCGCTGGCTGGCGCAGCAAGGCCTGGAGCCCGAGTTCTGCACCGACCTCGACCTGCACCAGAACCCCGAGCTGCTCGAAGGCCATCGGCTGCTGCTCAGCGTGGGCCACGACGAATACTGGAGCACCGCGATGCGCGACGCGGTCGAGCACCACGTGGCGCGCGGCGGAAACGTCGCCTTCTTCGGCGCCAACCTGTGCTGGTGGCGCATCCACCTGGTCGACGCCGACAGCGCGATGGTCTGCCACCAGGGCGGCCCGAAAGGCCCGCAGGATCACTGGTGGTCGCTGGTGGGCGCACAGCGGCCGGAAGACAGCCTCACCGGCGTGAGCTACCGGCACGGCGGCGGCTGGTGGGACGGACCGCGACGCACCGAAGGCTTCATCCTGCAGCGCGCCGACCACTGGGTGCTCGAAGGCACCGGGCTGCGTGAGGGCGACAGCTTCGGGGCTAACTCAATACCGCCGCTGGTGGGCTACGAATGCGATGGTGCGCCGCTGGTGGCCGATGGCGACCGACGCTATGCGCTGTCGCCGGAGGCCATGGCCTGCGGCACGCCAGCCAACTTTCAGCCGCTGGCGGTGGGGCCGCTCAACGAGGACTGGCAGGAGTTGCCGTATCGCGAGCAGCATGGCGACCGCGCGGGGATCCACTCGGCCACGATGGGCGTGCACGAGCGCGGCGGCACGGTGTTCACGGCCGGGACCACGGATTGGGCGCAGGTGCTGGCGAACGGCAGCTGCGCGGCGGTGGAGCGCATCACGCGCAATGTGATCGGGCGGCTATCGGGTATGGCTTGAGCGAGGAGTACCGACCCAACAGCGTGTGAGGCCTCTCAGGTGAATAGAGACCAGTCATGCACACAAAATCCATTGATTGGAGTTTTCGCATGCTCCGCAGCGTCAACTTCCATTGCTTCGATTGCCAAACCCGCGATGTAGTCACCGTTCTTATCAACGCGGTAGTACATCTCATCGCCGCCATCGTATTCAAGCGGTTCCATCTTTGACACTGCGGCTAGAGAAGAGCCGATTCTTGCTGGCCCATATGCACCTGCGTATCCGTGCGAAACGTAGATGCAGCCCAGAAGACCGCCGGTGGTGAAGACGAGGCGAACCGTGTCTGGACCGAAGTAGATGCATGGGCCTTCGTCATTCCCAAACCCATCTATCCGAAGAACCCCGCTATTGCGTTTGATCTCCTGAACAAGGTCAAGTCCATCGTAGTACTCGATTACTCGCGCTCTCGCGAAGTCGGCTTCGTAGTCTCGGAAACAGCCACCAATCTCGAAGCCCGCGGCAGCTTTTCCAGGAACGATTGGGGCACTGAAGTCGATGCGCATGAATTGAGCCTCAACGTTCAGGTGAGGGGTCAAACCTCTCTCCGATTCGGTGGGAAATGTGCGGCTGGCCAAAACCCGTTCGACGATACCAGTTCCGATACTCCCTGCGTCCTGCGTACCTTAGGCCTAGTGCATCAGCACATGACGTTGCTCGCTGAATCATCATGAAAGCCTCACCGAATCGATCATGCCTCGTGACGATCGGATCCTTTGGATCATGGTGCTTGACGGCATTGCGGCCGGCGTTGTACGCGGAGAAGAGCGCCGACTTTGAGATATGAGAATGACCTAAGTGTGAGCGGATCCGATTCGCACGCTCCCAATCCGCTTCAAGTGGATGACTTCCCGTCTTCCCCTCAATGATTCGCGCCAGGATCTCCTCGGCCGCGCCCAGGAGAGTAAGAGCCGAGACGTATCGCTCCTGCAGAAACAGTTTGATCCCGTCCTCCAATTGCTCCCTAGCAAGGCAGATCTTTGTGGTGCGGCTCATGGTTCTAAGGTTCAATACAAGCGACATCCGGAGGCTGTCCGACTGATGAGTGATCAAGGGACCGTGACACGACTGTCCTCTGTATGAAGATCCGAGTCGTTTCCCCAGAACTGATGAACGATTTCAAAAGTGACCTGCCCGCCTTCATCTCTCCTCCCGACAACGCGTCTCGCATATCGAGCCGGACAGGGGCCGAACACCTCGTACCTGCCGATGTGAACGTCACACGCCCCAAATGCTGTTCTCGGGAGCACGACTTCCGAGCCGCGCAGCACTTGCACAGTACCCAGTTCAACGACGCCCAACTCGCCATCAGGGTCGTGGTTGAGGAAGCCACTTTGAAACACCAGCTTGAATACACCGCATTTGCGTGTGACGGTCTTCCGACTCTCGGCTCTCAACTGGCTTCCCCACCGGCCCGTCCTTTTCAGCCTTGGCACTTCAGGAAAGACGATCTTTTCCGCATGCTCGAGCCATGGAGTGTTTGAGATATCGCCTACAGCGAAACTCGACGCATCGACCGCGCAGATGAATCGAACGTCGTAGTCGGTCGGCTCCTCTGCGAAGGCGGACGTTGCAACAACCAGTAGGCATACAACGGAGCATCTCGCCATGCCAGCTCCCTGATAACGGTGACATTCATCGCACTGTTCCACAGCCCGACGCAAACACCAAGCATCGGCAACTCACAACGAAGATCTCCTGATGCCCCACCACGAGCGCTGCCGCAAGGCTGCGAGCGGGCTGCGCTGCGGCGGGGGCGCATCAGACGAAGCCGAGGCGCGCAGAAGGCATGGCCGCGCGCCTCAGCGCGCATCAAGCACTGACTCGTGGGGACTGTTTGAACGGAGCGGGCTTGCCCGCGAAGTGAGTTTCCCCACGGGGCCATGCCTTCGAGCACCGCAGGGAAGCCTCGCCCAAAGGCGAGGCCGAGTCTGCAGCGCCCCCGCCGCAGCGCAGCCCGCTCGCAGCCTTGCCGCTCCAACCCCCAAAAATCACCGCCCGCCACACGCTACGATCCCGCCTCATAGTCCAAGTGAACAAGCGGGAGCGGAGCGCAAATGATCGTCGGCATCGACCTGGGCACGACCAACAGCCTGATCGCCGTGTGGCAGGACGGCCAGGCCCGATTGATCCCCAATGGCCTCGGCGAGGTGTTGACGCCTTCGTGCGTGAGCCTCGACGACGACGGCACCGTGCTGGTCGGGCGCGCCGCGCGCGAGCGGCTGCAGACGCACCCCGAGCGCAGCGCCGCCGTCTTCAAGCGCTACATGGGCAGCAACAAGACGCTGCGCCTGGGCAAGCGCGAATTCCGGCCTGAGGAGCTTTCGGCGTTGGTGCTCAAGTCGCTGAAGGCCGATGCCGAAGCCGCGCTCGGCCAGACCATCACCGAGGCGGTGATCACCGTGCCCGCCTACTTCTCCGACGCGCAGCGCAAGGCCACGCGTGCGGCCGGCCAGATGGCGGGCCTCAAGGTCGACCGCCTGCTCAACGAGCCCACGGCCGCCGCGCTGGCCTACGGCATGCACCAGCAGGGCAACGAAACCCGCTTCCTCGTGTTCGATCTTGGCGGCGGCACCTTCGACGTTTCCATCCTCGAGCTGTTCGAGGGCGTGATGGAAGTGCGCGCCTCGGCCGGCGACAACTTCCTGGGCGGCGAAGACTTCGTGCATGCACTGGTCGACCTGTTCTTCGAACGCCAGGCCGTGCCGCAGCGCAAGCGCGCCGACCTCGCCTTCATGCAGCGCCTCACGGCACAGGCCGAAGCGGCCAAGCGCACGCTCAGCACCAAACCACGCGCCACGATGCGCATGCACCACGACGACGGCGAATGGGTGCTCGAGCTCGACGAGCCCGCGCTCGAGCAGGCCTGCGCGCCGCTGCTCAAGCGTCTGCGCACGCCGGTGGAGCGCGCGCTGCGCGACGCCAACCTGCGCAGCAGCGAGCTCGACAACATCGTGCTGGCCGGCGGCGCCACCCGCATGCCCATCGTGCGCCGGCTGGTCACGATGATGTTCGGCCGCTTCCCGGCGGTCGACCTCAACCCCGATGAAGTGGTCGCGCTCGGCGCTGCGGTGCAGGCCGGCCTCAAGGCCAAGGATGCCGCGCTGAAGGAAGTGGTGATGACCGACGTATCGCCCTACTCCCTTGGCGTGGAGGTGGCGCGGCGGCTCAGCGAGCAGACCATCTCGCAGGGCCACTTCGATCCGGTGATCGAGCGCAACAGCCCGGTGCCGATCAGCCGCGTGAAGCAGTATTTCCCGATGGCCGAGAACCAGGCCCAGCTGGAGCTCAACATCTTCCAGGGCGAGGCCCGGCTGGTGAAGGACAACATCGCGCTCGGCCGCCTGGCGCTGCCGCTGCCGCGCGCGCCGCAGCACGAATGCGGCGTCGACGTGCGCTTCACCTACGACGTCAACGGCCTGCTCGAAGTGGAGGCCACGGTGCTGAAGACGCAGCAGACCCAGCGCATCGTGATCGAGGGCAACCCTGGCCTGCTGAGCGAGCGCGAGGTCGCGGCCCGGCTCGAATCGCTGGCCGAACTGAAGATCCACCCGCGCGACCGCCTCGAGAACCGCACCGCGATGGCCCGCGCCGAGCGCCTGTACGAACAGCTGCGCGGCGACCTGCGCGAATGGCTGGGCGCGCAGATCCTCAAGTTCGAGCAGTTGCTGGCCTCGCAGGACGCGCGCCTGATCGAGCCCAACCGGCGCTGCTTCGAGGAGATGCTCGACCAGATCGAGCGCGACAGCTTCATCGACGGCGGCGGCGAGCCGCGCTGAGCGACAGGAGCGCTGCGATGTCCCGCATCCCGCCGTTCCTGGCCTACCTCGAGCTCGGCACCGATGCCGACGAGCGGGCGATCCGGCGCGCCTATGCGCGCCGGCTGAAGCAGATCGACCCCGAGGCTGACCCGCAGGGCTTCCAGGCACTGCGCGAGGCTTACGAGAACGCGCTGCAGTGGCAACGCTGGCATGCGGCGCACGCGGCCGACGAAGAAGACGAGCAAGACGCCGAGCCGCCACAAGCCGAGGCATCGGCAACGCCGCCTGTGCCCGAGGCGACGGCAGAGCTTGCTGCGGAGCCCGCACCTGCAGCCGCGCCGCAGCCCGCGCCTGCCCTCGAATCCGCCGAGTCCCTGGGCACCGCGGTGTTCGAAGAGTTCGCCCGCGGCATCCCCCACTGGCGCAACGAGGCCGAGGCCAGCTCGGCGCTGGAGCACAGCCTGGCCGACGAGCGGCTGATCAGCCTCGATGCCAAGGCCTTGTTCGAATGGCATGTGCTGCGCACGCTGGCCGAAGGCTGGAAGCCGGGCCACGAGCATCTGTTCAACGCGGCCGTCGCCTGCTTCCACTGGGAGCAGGAGAGCCGCCGCCTGGGCCTCTACGGACACGTCGGCGCCTTCATCGACGGCGCGATCAACGAGCAGCTGATGTTCAAGCGCCAGGCCGACTACCAGCGCCAGCAGCAGGACCGCGCGGTGGAGCAGCTGCGCCGCGACGAGCGGCCGTCCAACGTGGAGCTGGTGCGCTTCATGACGGTGCTGCCGCAGATGATGCAGTTCTATCCGCGCTGGATGCGCATCGTGACCGACACCCACAAGGTGGCGCGGTGGCAGGAGTGGGAGCAGGAGATCGCGCCGCGGCAGCAGGCCAAGCCGGCGCCGCCGGTCACGCCGCAATCCGAATGGCAGCCGGCCCGCCAGGGCGGCGGCTTCCGCGGCCCTGGCCTCTTCATCGTGATGATCCTGATCGGCCTGGCGAACATGTTCTCGCACCTCACGCCGTCGGAGCCCTCGCGCAACTGGTATCCGCCGGCCGCCACGGGAGAACACATCGTGCCGCCTCCACAGCCGGCGCCCGCGCCGATCGGCTCGGTGCTCGACCGTAAGCCCAGCCCGTCGTTCGAGAGCGACTCGCAACAGAAGCGGTCACAGCTCTCGCACGAGCGCCTGCTGAAGGCCGAGGCCGAGATGAAGAAGGCCGTCGAGGAAGCCCGGCACATCGTCGCTGCGCCGGCCTCCCGATCGGCCTCGATGCCGCCGGCCTTGTCGATGACCTTGCCCGATCCGAAGCCGGCGCCCGAGCTGCAGACCGAGTTGGGCACCAACTCTCGGCCCTGAAAGGCCCACGATGCGCAAGCGCCCCCTCGTCATCGGTGCCATCGTGCTGCTGCTGGCCACGCCGGCCGCGCTGATCGGCCTGATCACGCAGCCCGGCGTTGCACCGCAGCCTTCGCAGCCGCCACAGGTCGACGCCGCGCGACTGCAGGCCCATGTGAAGCACCTCTCGGTCGACCTGCATCTGCGCAACCACGAGCAGCTCGACCATCTGGAGCAGGCTGCGCGCTACATCGAAGCGGAGCTGCGCCACAGCGGCGCCACCACCAGCAGCCAGCCGGTCCAGGCCGGCGGCCACGTCTATCGCAACCTCGTCGCCCGCTTCGGCCCCCAGGACGGGCCGCGGCTGGTGATCGGCGCGCACTACGACTCGCACGGCGACACGCCCGGTGCCGACGACAACGCCAGCGGCGTGGCCGGCCTGCTCGAGCTCGCGCGGCTGCTGGGGCAGCACCCGCCGCAACAGCCGGTGGAACTGGTGGCCTACACGCTGGAAGAGCCGCCCTACTTCCGCACCGCATCGATGGGCAGCACGGTGCACGCACGCGCCCTCAAGGCCGCAGGCACCGACGTGCGGCTGATGCTCGCGCTGGAGATGATCGGCCTGTTCAGCGATGCGCCGGGCAGCCAGTCGTTTCCGGTGCCGGCGATGTCGCAGCTGTATTCCGACCGCGGCGACTTCATCGCACTGGTCGGCCGTTTCGCCGACTTCGGCGCGATGCGCAGAGCCAAGGCACTGATGGCCGGAGCCTCGCCGCTGCCGGTGCGCTCCATCAATGCGCCGCCGCTGCTCGAAGGCATCGACTTCTCCGATCACCTGAGCTACTGGGCCGCGGGCTATCCCGCGCTGATGGTCACCGACACCGCGTTCTTCCGCAACGACCAGTACCACCTGCCCGGCGACACGCACGACCGGCTCGACTACCGGCGCATGGCGCAGGTGGTGCAGGGCGTGTACGCCCTGGCCCAGCGCTACTGACGCACCGCCCCGCCCTCAGCGCAGCCCATACGACCGCACCGCCAGGTCGCGGCTGTCGTACCAGTTGCCGCGGGCCCAGACTACGCGGTCCTGGCCGGCATCGAGGCCGAGCACGCCCAGGTAGCCGTCGATGGCCAGGCGCGACCACGAGCGGCCCCAGTCGGTGGAATAGAACACGGCGCTGCCCGACACCGAAGCGGCATCGCGGCCCCAGGGATAGAGCCAGCGCGGCACCTGGTGATCGCTCAGCACGTTGGCGACGATCGCCTGGCGGCCCACGTGCAGGCCATGCAGCACCGAGGTGCCGAGCGGCCCGAAGGCGCTGGGCAGCGGCCCCTGGCGCTGCCACGCCAGCGTGCCCTTGTCGAGCAGCGCGGTCTTCGCGCTCTCGCCATCCGCATCGCGCAGCACTGCCACGACCTGGCCGGCATGGGTGTCCCACAGCTGCTCGAGCGCCACGCCATGTTCGCGCTGGACGGGGCCCATGCGCCAGCGCCCGCCTTCGCGGCGCAGCTCGGCGCGGCTGGTCACGCGCACATGGTGATCGAGGTAGATGCCGTCGCCCACCGCATAGGAGAACACCTGCGAGACCCACAGCACCGCGCGGTCGGCATCGAGCTGGACCACATGGCGCTTCACGTCGCCCTGCAGGCCCTGCGAATCGCCCCATTTCGCACCGGGCACGGTGAACTTGAGGATCTCGTCGCGCGTCACGAGCAAGGGCCCGGACGCCGCGATGTCTTCGATGGTGGTGCCGCCATCGGCCGAATGCTGCAGGCCGGAAGTAGGGGCTTCCGCATCCTCGTCGCGCCAGGCCCAGACCGACTGGTTGTCGTAGAAGTACGGCACCAGGTTCCACGCCAGCCAGTTGGCCTGCGGGAACAGGCCCGCCTTCAGCCATTGCCAGCTGCGGCCCTGGTCGTCGCTGCGGAAGACCACGGTCTGGGCGCGGGCGCCGGCGGCATCGCCGGGCCGGTTGATGCCGGTGAGCAGGAACACGCGGCGGCCATCGGGCGTGGCGCGCAGGCAGGCCACCTCGGGCAGCGTGGCCACGACCTCGAAGCGCCCGTTGGCGCCCAGGCGCGAGATGATGCTGAGCTGCCGGTCGCGCGACAGGCTCTCGGTAGCCACGCCCTGCAGTTCGGCCGACAGGTCGGGCGCCTGCCGTGCGAAATCGAGCTCCTCGCGCGCCACGCGCTCGCGCCGCGCCACCAGCCAGGTGCCGGCCGGCGTGACGACCACGCCGGTGCAGTACTGCTCCATCGCGCGCTGGCTCACGTCGGCCACGATGCCCAGCGTCTGCTCGTCGGGGCTGGCGCCGCCGATCTCCATCTTGCCGCGCGTCAGCAGGCCCATGTAGCCCACGGCGGCCAGCACCACCACCCCGCCGAGCATGCGCCCGGCCAGCCGAATCGGCTTGCTCATCGTTCGATCTCCCTCGGTGTTCGAATGCCGCGCGATTATGGGCATCGACGGCCAGGGGGCTTGCCGGCTCGCCCGATACTCCGGCCCGTGCGCTCCCACTCCACCCGCGACCTCATCGTGGTGCCGGCCCTCGGCATCACGCAGATCATTGCCTGGGGTTCGCTGTTCTATGCCTTCTCGCTGATGATCGATCCGCTGGCCGCGGCGGTCGGCGCGGGCAAGGCCGTGGTGGTGGGTGCGTTCTCGGTGGCGCAGCTGGTCACCGGGCTCGCATCGCCTGCGGTGGGCCGGCTGATCGACCGCCATGGCGGCCGCTGGGTGATGGCGCTGGGTTCGCTGCTCGGCGCGCTGATGCTGGCGGCGCTGGCGCACGTGCGCACCGTGCCGCAGCTGTACCTCATGTGGAGCGGCATCGGCCTTTCGATGGCGGCCACGCTGTACGACCCGGCCTTCGCAGTGCTGACGCAGGTGTTCCGCGAACGGCAGCGCCAGGCCATCACCGCGCTCACGCTCTTCGGCGGCTTCGCGAGCACGGTGTTCTGGCCGCTCACGCAATCGCTGATGCAGGCGCATGGCTGGCAGGCCGCGCTGCTGGTGCTGGCCGCGCTGAACCTGCTGGTGTGCGCGCCGCTGCATGCGGTGCTGCTGCCGTCGCGGGCAGCGGCACCGGCCGATGCAGCGCAGGCACCGGTCGACCGCTCGGGGCTGCAGCGGGTGCTGCGCGATCCGTCGTTCTACGGGCTGTGCGCGGCCTTCACCGGCAATGCGCTGGTGTTCTCGGCGATGTCGGTGCACCTGATCTCGCTGCTGCAGGGCAAGGGCCTCAGCGTGGCGCAGGCGGCCTGGGTGGGCGCGCTGATCGGGCCGATGCAGGTGCTGGGCCGCATCCTCGAATACGCCTTCCTGTCGCGCTGGCATCCGTCGCGCGTGGGCACGCTGGCGATGTGGCTGCTGCCGGCCTCGCTGCTGCTGCTGGCGGGGCTGGGCCCGCAGGTGGCGGGGCTGGCACTGTTCGCGCTGCTGTATGGCAGCGGCAACGGCGTGATGACCATCGTGCGCGGCGCGGTGCCGGCCGAGCTGTGGGGCCGCGAGCACTATGGCGCGGTCAACGGCGCGATGGCCACGCCGGTGTTGCTGGCCAAGGCCGCCGGCCCGATCATCGCGTCGCTGCTGCTGGCCTGGCTGCCGCAGGCCATGCAGCTGGTGCTGTTTCTTGCAGCCACCGGCCTGCTGTCGGCCGTTCTGTTTGCGGCCGTCATGCGCCGGCGGCGCGCGGCAGCCCTGTTCCCGGCCTCACCCGATTCCTCGCCATGACCCTGCGCATTGCCACCCCCGACGACGCCGAAGCGATCACCGCGATCTACGCGCCCATCGTGGCCGACACCGCGATCTCGTTCGAGCTGGAGCCGCCCACCGTGGCCGAGATGCGCTCGCGCGTGGAGGCCACGCTGCAGCGCCTGCCGTGGCTGGTGAGCCTGGATGCGGTCGGCCGGGTCAACGGCTATGCCTATGCCAGCCGCCACCGCGAGCGCGCGGCCTACCAGTGGTCGGTCGACACCTCGGCCTATGTGCATGCCGATGCGCGCGGCCAGGGGGTGGGCCGGCGGCTCTATCTCGCGCTGTTCGACGAACTGGTGAGGCTCGGCTACTACCAGGCCTTTGCCGGCATCGCGCTGCCCAATGCCGCCAGCGTCGGGCTGCATGAGGCGGTGGGCTTCGAGCCGCTGGGCGTGTACCGCCAGGTCGGCTTCAAGCACGGGGCCTGGCGCGACGTGGGCTGGTGGCAGAAGACGCTGCAGGCACCGCAGGGCGAGCCGACGCCGCCGCGCCCTTTCACGCGAACCTGAGCTACGCCTCGGCCACCTGGTTGCGTCCGCCGCTCTTGGCGCGGTACAGCGCCTGGTCGGCGCGCTCGAACAGCGCTTCGAGCGCATAGGGCGGCGCGGCCGCAACGCCGATGCTGAGCGTCACCGCCAGTCCTGGCGCCAATGCAGCCCACTCGTGCCGCGCCACGCGGCTGCGCAGCCGCTCGCAGACCTCGATCGCCACGTTCAGCGGCGTGTCGGCAAAGGCGATCAGGAACTCCTCGCCGCCGATGCGGGCCAGCACGTCGCCGCCGCGGATGTTCTCGCTCAGCATGCGTGCCAGGTGCACCAGCACCTTGTCGCCCACCGCATGGCCGAAGCGGTCGTTGACCTGCTTGAAATGGTCCAGGTCCATCAACGCCACGGTGATCGGCCGGCCGGCCTGTTCAGCCGCGGTCAGCAGTGCCGGCACCTGGCGGTCGAGGTGGCGCCGGTTGCCCAGGCCGGTGAGCTGGTCGAGCTGCGCATCGGCTTCGAACTCGGCGGCCCGCTGCCGTTCGGCCTGCGCCTCCAGCCGCGCGCGCTCGGCCTCGACCCGCGTGACGAACAGCTGCGACTGCGCCTTGAGCTGAGCGACCACGCGGCCGCGTTCCAGCCGCTCATAACCTTCGAGGTGTTCCAGCGCCTGCAGGCTCTCGCCGAGCGCACGATGCGCCCGGTACAGCGCATGGTGCAGGCGCAGCAGCGTGTTGCGCTGCTCGGCGCCCTGCATCTCGGCATGCAGCGCGGCGAGCTGGTCGCGCGCCGCCTGCGGCCTGCCGCGGAAGATCAGCAGCTCGCCCACCACGCAGCGCGCGCGCCAGCCATGGATGCGGTTGCCCTGCGCCTCCACACGACGCAGCGCGCCGTCGAGCAGCGGCTGGGCCTCGTCGAGCTCGCCCAGGTGCACCAGCACCTCGGCCAGGTTGCTCTCGACGAACACCGCGAAGAACTCCGAGCCCGGCACCTGCGGCAGCAGCGCCAGCGCCGCCCGCGCATGCACCAGGCCGCGGCGCAGCACCGCGACCGCATCCGCATCGGCGCTCTCGGTGTCGCGCATGAAATGGAAGGTGCCGATGCAGGTGGCGCACAGGTTGTTCAGGATCACGAGCCGCGGATAGATCTGGCCGGCCTCTTCGGCGAGCCGCAGCGCGTCTTCCATCAGCCGCAGCCCCTGCCAGGGATCGCCGATGCGCTCGAGGCAGATCGCCAGCGCGACCATCGCCAGCGCCAGCTCGGCCTTCTGGCCCGAGGCCTCGGCCAACTCGCAGGCCTGGTTGGCGCAGCGCAGCCCGAGGTCGAAGCGCGCGGTCTCGCAGCCGGCCAGCGTCATCCAGCGCAGCAGCTCGACCTTGGAGGCCACCTGCTCCGGCCGATCGAGCAGCGGCATCAGCGCGTCGGCTGTGCTTAGCAGGTCCGACCACTGGCCCAGCCGGTAGAGCACGAGGCACAGCACCTGGCCGGCCTCGATGCGCTGCGGGGCATCGTCCGATGGCAGGCTCAGCGCCCAGGCGCGCTCGGCAAACGGCAGGGCCTCTGCCGGAGCAGCGGCCTGGATGGCCGCGCGGGCACGCTGCAGCAGCGAGGCGACGGAGGCTTCGTGGTCGGGTTGGCGGATGGCAGACATCTTGGAGCGCTGGCCATGACAGCACCCGCGCATCGGTGTTTATCGGCAGCCGGCGGCCCGGCTTGAGCCCGAGTCGCCAGGGCGCGCTCCTACAATGCGCGCCACCCGCCGCACCATGAAAAGATCCCTCACCGAGATGCTCGACGCCTCCACCTGGGGCCGCAACCTGGCGTGGGCGGAGATGGACCGCGTGCGGCGCGAATGCATCGAGCGGGCGGTGCCGGCCGGCGGGCATGCGGTGCAGATGGGCGACCCGGCCGACTACTGGATCGGCATCATCGAAGGGCTGCTGAAGATGTCGGTCACTGCGCCCGACGGCAAGGTCAGCACGCTCACCGGCGTGACGGCCGGCGGCTGGTTCGCCGAGGGCTCGCTGCTCAAGCGCGAGCGCATGCGCTACGACGTGATCGCACTGCGCGACTCGCGCCTCGCGCTGATGCCGCGCAGCACCTTCGAGTGGCTGCGCGCCACCAGCCTGCCCTTCAACCACTACCTGCAGAACCTGCTCAACGCGCGGCTCGGCCTGTTCATCGGCCTGCTCGAATACGACCGCCTGCTCGGCGCCGATGCGCGCGTGGCGCGCTGCCTGGCCAGCCTGTTCAACCCCGATCTCTACCCCGAGCCCGGCCCCTTCGTCGACCTGCTGCAGGGCGAGATCGGCCTGCTCGCCGGCGTGTCGCGACAGCGCGCCAACACCGCGCTGCAACGGCTGCAGGGCGAAGGGCTGATCCGCATCGAGCACCGCGGCATCACGGTGCTCGACCTGGCGGGCCTGCGCTGCTTCGCCGGCGCCTGAGCGCCCACACGACTCACCGATGAGCTGGCACGGACACCTCGCGCTGCACTACAGGCTGGCCGCCGATGGCGGCACCACCGCACACGACCGCCACAGCGGCCCGCTGCGCGTGCTGCAGCGGCTGTATCCCGAGGGGCCGCGCGTGTGCCATCACGTGCTGGTGCATCCGCCGGGCGGCATCGTCGGCGGCGACGTGCTCGAGATCGAGGCCCGCCTCGACGAAGGCACGCATGCACTGGTCACCACGCCCGGCGCGACGCGCTTCTACCGCAGCGCCGGCAGCGAGGCCGTGCAGAGCCTGCGCGCCCGCGTGCAGCCCGGCGCACGGCTCGAGTGGCTGCCGCTGGAGACCATTGCCTACAGCGGCTGCATCGCGCACAACCGGCTGTGCTTCGAGCTGGCGCCGGGCGCCGAGATGATCGGCTGGGATGTGCTGGCGCTCGGCCTGCCGGCGGCCGGCGAGGGCTTCGAGCGCGGCGTGTACCGGCAGCATCTCGAGCTGCCGGGCGTGTGGCTGGAGCGCGGCCGCATCGCCGCCGACGATGCGCTGCTGCTCGACTCGCCGCTCGGCTTGGCGGGGCATCGCGTGATGGCGACGATGTGGTTCGCCGCCGGCAGCACGATGCCGCGCGAGCGGCGCGAAGCCCTGCTCGAAGCCGCACGGGATCTCGCCGCGGCCCATCCGCTGGCCGCCACCTCCGGCAGCACATCGACGCACGACGAGGTGGTGGTGCTGCGCCTGCTGGCGCCGCGCGTGGAGCCCGCGATGGGCCTGCTGCAGCAGCTGTGGGCCCGCTGGCGCAGCGTGGCCTGGCAGATGCCCGCCACGGCGCCGCGGGTGTGGCGCACCTGAGCGTCGCTCAGCCGAACGCCATCGCCAGCACCTCGGCGTTCGACTCGTCGTCGAGCACACGGAAGCCCAGCGCCGAATAGATCGACAGTGCCGGGGTGTTGTCGCGGCGTACCCGCAGCTTGACCCGGCCTCCGCCGGCGATGCGCAGGGCCTGCTGCAACAGCAGGGCCGACAGCTCCCGCCCCAGCCCGCGGCCGCGCAGGGCCGGGTCGACGATGATGCGGACAAGGCTCACCACGCCGGCAGGCGAGGTCCATACCTGGCCGAAGCCGAGCACCGGGCCGCCCGCCTCGCTCATCGCGAAGCTCGCATGGCCTGGCAATGCCGCGATCAGCGAGAACTCCTCGGGCGTCAGCGCGACGAGCTTGCTGCGGCCCGGCCAACCTTCGGCCATGGCCCAGGCGGCCACCACTGCATGCTCGTCAGGCGCCAGCGGTCTGAGCAGCAGCATCGTGTCGTCCTTGCGTGGGATGGTCGAACGCCGCATCGCCATAGCAACGCAGCACCTGCGAGACGACGACCTGGTAGCCTGCGAGCCAGTCGGCCTGCCGCGCCTTGGCCTGCAGGTGCATCGGATGCCGCATCAGCTGCTGCAGCGCCTCCATCGACTCCCAGTAGTACACGTTCGACACCAGCCCGGTGGCAGCGTTCTCCCACGACTCCTCGCCGAGATAGCCCGGGATCTCCTTCACTGCGGCGGCGATGGCCTGATCAAGGCGATGGAACTCGTCGTCGAACTGCTTCTTCGCGAAGATGAAGGTGGAGGAGTACATGGTGCGGTGGGCGGAAGCATCGAGGGGACGAAGGGGCGCGACTGTACGGCAAACGGACGGGGCCCGTCAGCGCGCGCCATCGAGCAGTCTCCGGTACACCGCCAAGTCTGCGGCCGAGAAGCAGCAGAACGACACCTCGGCCAGGCTGGTGTCGCCAGCCGCGTGTTCGCGTACCACGCCCACCGCCACCTCGGCGGCCTGCTCGATCGGGTAGCCGTAGATGCCCGTGCTGATGCAGGGGAAGGCGATGCTCGTCAGCCCATGCGCATCGGCGAGCGCCAGCGAACGCCGATAGCACGAGGCCAGCAGGTCCGCCTCGCTGTGCAGTCCACCGCGCCACACCGGCCCCACGGTGTGGATCACGAACTTCGCCGGCAGGCGATAGCCTTTCGTCAGCTTGGCCTCGCCCACCTTGCAGCCTCCGAGCAGCCGGCACTCGTGCACCAGCTCCGGCCCGGCAGCGCGATGAATGGCGCCATCGACACCGCCGCCGCCGAGCAGCGAGCTGTTGGCGGCGTTGACGATGGCATCGACCTGCAAGGTGGTGATGTCGGCTTGCAATGCTCGGATCATGGGTCCTCCTCCAAACAACGACGGCGCATGACGCATGCCTGGCCGGAGATTGTCTTCTCTCGAAGAGGGCTGAAGGGCCCGCCCTACAGCGCAAGCACCGAGTTCCCGACAAAAGCGTGAAGCGCTGTCAAAGGCGCTTCCGATTGCATCGCTTCCCGAACCGCAGGGCCCTGGCCGCCTTCTGAACAAGGGTGGGCTCACAAGGCCCCGCATCACAACGGAATCAAGGAGCATGCGATGAAGACGAACTTGATCGCCGCGGCAGCCGCCGCAACCACCCTGGCCTTTGCAGGCGCGAGCTTTGCGCAATCCGCCGCGGGCACCACCTCGGCACCGGGCAGCACCGGCGCGACCAGCTCTCAGTACGACCACCAGACGCCCCGTCCCGACAACCTGCACCAGGACAACAGCACCGGCCCGGTGATGACGCCGGACAACAGCGGCTCCACCGTGAGCACGCCGCTGTCGTCGATGCCAGCCGAAGTGGTGCCGTCCAGCCCCTACGGCTCGAGCAACACGGGTGCCGCGCCCAGCTACACCTACTCGACCGAATCGGTGATCCCGACGCGCAGCGAGGTCAAGAGCGAAGCCGCCGCCGCCGTGCGCTCGGGCAGCGTCGCCCATGGCGACTCGCCGACCTACCCGCCCGCCAGCCGGTACTGACCCCGCCTGAAGAAAGAGAAGCGCCCCCGAATGGGGCGCTTTCCCTTCTGCTCGCCCAAACGTGGCGCCTCCGCCACACCTCCTGAGCGCCGTCAACCCCTATCCCACCCGCGTCGTTATCATCCTCGGCGCGCTCGATTTCAGTGCCTGGCACGAGTCGAACCGCGTCCGGGGCGCTGCGTCGCGGTGCCTCGACGCCTGGCTCCGCCAACGACAAGTAGTAGTCAGATCTCGTTCGTTCCACTCAGGAGAATCTCCATGTCGATGAAGAACACCGCCGCGGCTCTGACCGCCGGCATCCTCGCCCTGTTCACCCTGCAAGCCGCTCAAGCTGCCGACGCCGCCGCCTCTGCCCCCAAGGCCCGCGCCGAAGTCAAGGCTGAAGCCAAGGACGCCAACAAGGCTGGCGAAGCCGCCGCCGGCGACGTGAAGGCCGAAGCCAAGCCCGCCAAGAAGACCTCGAAGAAGCGCGCTGAAGTCAAGGCCGAAGCCAAGGATGCCGCCAAGAGCGGTGAAGCCGCTGCCGGCGACGTGAAGGCCAGCGACGCCAAGCCGGCCGGCAAGTCGACCAAGGCCCGCGCCGAAGTCAAGGGCGAAGCCAAGGAAGCCACCAAGAAGGGCACCGAAGCCAAGGGCGAAGAGCCCAAGAAGTAATCTCGCGGAACACCCGGCGCTCGCTCCGCCGGTCTGCGAATTCCAAAAGGCGATGAGGCATTGCGCTTCATCGCCTTTTTCTTTGAAGCGCTGCCACCGCTCTTCCCCTCCCCCGTCATGCGTGCACTCCATCAGTTTTCCGGGCGCGACTGGGCCCGCCTCACACCGCTGGCACACGCCTTCAAGCAACTGCGCAACGACGCCTGGATGCAGATCTACCGGCGCCGCACGCCGGAGGGATACGCCGGCTTCCTGCGCGAGACGGCCGCGCTGCAGGACCGACCGATCGCGCTGGTGATCGCCTTCGAGCAGCCGTGGGCGCTGAACTGGCTGCTCAGCATGGCCAAACGCCATCTGCAGGACACGACGGTGCTCGTGATGGACAACTCGCGCCGTCTGGAGCAACGCATCGAGATCGAGCGCGTCTGCCGCGCACACGGTATCCACTACCTCGCGTTGCCGCCCAACGCCACGCGGCACGTCAACCGCTCGCATGGCATGGCGATGAACTGGGCCTTCTACAACGTGGTGCGCCGGATCAGGCCCAGTGTCTTCGCGTTCCTCGACCATGACCTGATCCCGCTACGTCCGCTGAGCCTGGCTGCCCGGCTTGGCCAACAGCCGCTCTACGGCATGCGGCTGACCCGCCAGTGGGCCTGGCAGCTGTGGGCGGGCTACTGCATGTACAGCTACGCCCAGGTGGGGGAGCGGCCGCTGAACTTCCTGTACGACTTCTCGCGCGGGCTGGACACCGGCGGACGCAACTGGCCCCACCTCTACCGCGATCTGGATCCCGCTACCCTGCGCTTCGCACACAGCGCGCATGTGGCAATCAAGAACCTGGCCGGCGGCGAACCAGTGAAGGTGCAGTGGATCGACGACGCGTGGTTCCACATCGGCGGCATCAGCTACAACCAGAATTTCCCGGCGAAGGCGGCGCTGTGCCAGCATCTGGCGCAGGCCTTCGAAGAAGGCGCGACCTGGGAGCAGATGCTCGCCTGAGTCAGATCGACATCAGCCGCCGCACGCCGTCGGCCTCCATGTCGGCCCCCCGCCCGCGCCGCACGATCTCGCCGCGCTCCATCACGAGGTACTGGTCGGCCAGTTCGGCCGCGAAGTCGTAGTACTGCTCCACCAGCACGATCGCCATCGTGCCGCGCTGCGCCAGCATGCGGATCACGCGGCCGATGTCCTTGATGATGCTGGGCTGGATGCCCTCGGTCGGTTCGTCGAGGATCAGCAGCTTCGGGTTCGCAGCCAGCGCCCGAGCGATCGCGAGCTGCTGCTGCTGCCCGCCCGAGAGGTCGCCGCCGCGCCGGTGCAGCATCTGCTTGAGCACCGGAAACAACTCATACAACTCCGCCGGGATCGGTGCCGAGCCGGCTTGAGTCGCCAGCCCCATGCGCAGGTTCTCCTCGACCGTGAGCCGCGCGAAGATCTCGCGCCCCTGCGGCACATAGCCGATGCCCTTGCGCACCCGCTCGTACGAGGTGCAGCGCGTGATCTCCTCGCCGGCCAGCGCGATGCGGCCGGTCTTCACCGGCACGATGCCCATCAGGCTCTTCAGCAGCGTGGTCTTGCCCACGCCGTTGCGGCCGAGGATCACGGTGACCTCGCCCTGCCTCGCGTCGAAGCCGAGGTTGCGCAGGATGTGCGAGCCGCCGTAATACTGGTTCAGGCCTTCGACCTTTAGCAGCTCATCGGCCAAGGTACACCTCCACGACCTTCTCGTTGTTCTGCACGTCGGCGAGCAGCCCCTCGGCGAGCACGCTGCCTTCGTGCAGCACCGTGACCTTCTTGCGACCCTGGGTCAGCTGGTCGACGAACTTCATGTCGTGCTCCACCACCACCAGCGAATGCTGGCCTTCGAGCGAGAGGAACAGCTCCGCCGTGCGCTCCGTTTCCTCGTCGGTCATGCCGGCCACCGGCTCGTCGAGCAGCAGCAGCTTCGGGTCCTGCATCAGCAGCATGCCGATCTCCAGCCACTGCTTCTGGCCGTGCGACAGCAGGCCGGCGGTGCGCTGCGCCTCGCCCTTGAGATGGATCTGCTGCAGCGTGGCGCCGATGCGGTCGAGCTGCTCGCCCGAGAGGCGCGAGAACAGGCTGGCGCGCACGCGGCGGTCGGCCTTGAGCGCGAGCTCGAGGTTCTCGAACACCGTGAGCTCCTCGTAGACGGTGGGCTTCTGGAACTTGCGGCCGATGCCGATCTGCGCGATCTCGTTCTCGCGCAGGCGCAGCAGGTCGATGTTGGAGCCGAAGTGCACGGTGCCGGCATCGGGCCGGGTCTTGCCGGTGATCACGTCCATCATCGTGGTCTTGCCCGCGCCGTTGGGGCCGATGATGCAGCGCAGCTCGCCCACGCCGATTTGCAGCGTCAGCGCGTTCAGCGCCTTGAAGCCATCGAAGCTCACGGTGATGTCGTCGACGTAGAGCGCGATGCCGTGCGCGAAGTCGGGCTGGCCCACCTTGAGCAACCGGCCGAACGAGGCCTCGCGGCCACCGGAGGCTGCGGTGCGCTCTCGCGCGTCGTGCGCGGCCTTGGCCTCGGCCAGCGCTTCCTGCAAATCGGGCGTCATGAACGGGCCTCCTTGCGGGCCTTGAACAGGCCGACGATGCCCTGCGGCAGGAACAGCGTCACCGCAATGAACAGCGCGCCGAGGAAATAGAGCCAGAACTCGGGGAACACCTGCGTGAACCAGCTCTTGGCGCCATTGACGAAGAAGGCGCCGACGATCGGGCCGATCAGCGAGGCGCGGCCGCCCACCGCCGTCCAGATCGCGATCTCGATGCCGGCGGCCGGCGACATCTCGCTCGGGTTGATGATGCCCACCTGCGGCACGTAGAGCGCGCCGGCCACCGCGCACATCACCGCCGACAGCGTCCAGATCGAGAGCTTGTAGGCGATCGGGTCGTAGCCGGTGAACATCACCCGGCTCTCGGCATCGCGGATGGCCTGCAGCACGCGGCCGTACTTGCTGCGCACGATGGCGCGCGCCATCAGGTAGAAGCCCACGAGCACCAGCCCGGTGATCACGAACAGCGTGACGCGCATGCCCGAGGTCGCGATCGGAATGCCGAGGATGCGCTTGAAGTCGGTGAAGCCGTTGTTGCCGCCGAAGCCGGTCTCGTTGCGGAAGAACAGCAGCATCGCTGCATAGGTCATCGCCTGGGTGATGATCGAGAAGTACACGCCCTTGATGCGCGAACGGAACGCGAAGAAGCCGAACACGAAGGCCAGCAGCCCGGGCACCAACAGCACCAGCAGCAGCTGCGCGAGGAATGAGTCGCTCAGCGACCAGTGCCAGGGCAGCGACTTCCAGTCGAGGAAGACCATGAAATCGGGCAGGTCGCTCTTGTAGTTGCCGTCGCGTCCGATCTGCCGCATCAGGTACATGCCCATGCCGTAGCCGCCGAGCGCGAAGAACAGGCCATGGCCGAGAGAGAGGATGCCGGTGTAGCCCCAGATCAGGTCCATCGCCAGCGCGCAGATGGCGTAGCACATGATCTTGCCGACGAGGCTGACGTAGTAGTCGCTCAGGTGCAGCACGCTGCCGGCGGGCACCGCGAGGTTGAGCAGCGGCACCAGCACGGCGATCGTGACCACCACCAGCAGCACGCTGGTCCAGGCCCGGGGTCCGAGCAGGCCGACGCGAGGGCCGAGCGAGACAGGAGAGTTCAATACCGCGCTCATGCTTCCGCGCTCCGGCCCTTCATCGCGAACAGCCCTTGGGGCCGCTTCTGGATGAAGACCACGATGAAGGCCAGCACCATGATCTTCGCGAGCACCGCACCGGACCATGCCTCCAGCAGCTTGTTCAGCACGCCCAGGCCGAGCGCGGCATACACGGTGCCGGCCAACTGACCCACGCCGCCCAGCACCACGACCATGAACGAGTCGACGATGTAGCTCTGCCCGAGATCGGGCCCCACATTGCCCACCTGGCTCAGGGCGCAGCCGGCGAGGCCTGCGATGCCGGCGCCGAGCGCGAAGGCATAGGTGTCGACCCGCGCGGTGTTCACGCCCATGCAAGCCGCCATGCGCCGGTTCTGCGTGACGCCGCGCACGAACAGGCCCAGCCGCGTCTTCGCGATCAGCAGCGCCACGCCGGCCAGCACCAGCCCGGCGAAGACGACGATCGCGATGCGGTTGTAGGGCAGCGTAAGGTTGCTCATCAGCTGCAGGCCGCCCGACAGCCACGCCGGGTTCTCGACCTGCACGTTCTGTGCGCCGAACAGCGATCGCACCGCCTGCATCAGCACCAGGCTGATGCCCCAGGTGGCCAGCAGCGTCTCGAGCGGCCGGCCGTAGAGCCAGCGGATCACGCTGCGCTCGAGCACCGCGCCGACCAGCGCCGAGGCCAGGAACGACGCGGGAATCGCTGCCACGATGTAGAGATCGAACAGGCCCGGCGGCAGCCAGTGGCGGAACAGGTTCTGCACCACGTAGGTGGCATAGGCGCCGATCATCATCAGCTCGCCGTGCGCCATGTTGATCACGCCCATCAAGCCGTAGGTGATGGCGAGGCCCAGCGCCACCAGCAGCAGGATCGAGCCCAGGCTCACGCCGGTGAACAGCAGGCCCGCGCGCTCGCCCCAGGCCAGGCGTGACTCCACCGCCTGCAGCGCCAGCTGCAGTTGCGAGCGCACCTCGCTGTCGGCTTCGCCGGTGTCGGCCAGGCGCTCGCGCAGCAGCGAGCGGGTGGCGGGCTGGTCGCTGGCGGCCAGCTGCTGCACGGCCGCCAGCCGCCGCGCCTTGTCGGGGCTGTTGATCAGCACCGCGGCCTTCAGCAACGCCAGCTGCTGCTTCAGCGCCGCATCGGTCTCGGCGGCCTCGGCCTTCTCGATCAGCGGCAGCTTGCTCTCGTCGGCCTGGTCCTTCAGCTCGGCGATGGCCTTGGCGCGCAGCGCCGGCTCGGGGGAGAAGAGCTTCAGCGACGCGATGGCCGATTCGAGCTCGCGCCGCATGCGGTTGTTGTTGACCACGTCTTCCACGCCTTCGGGCAGCGCCGTCTCGCGGCCGGTGGCGGCATCGATGGCCTTGCCGTCGTGCACGATGAACACATGCCCGGCATCGAGCTTCACCTCGTCGTTGAGCAAGGCCTGTGCGAAGCCGGCCAGCGCCGCATCGCTGCGCGCGGCAGCCTGCTGCAGCGCCGCGATGCGGGCATCGTTGTCGCCGGAGGCGATGGCGCGCATCTGCGCGGCATCGAGCGCATGGGCGCTGGCCCCGCACAGGGCCAGCGCGAACGCCAGGAAGCGTAGCAACATCACCGTCGGCTTACTTCTTCTCGGGCTCGTCCTTCTTGCCCTTGTTCTCGGGGATGTAGGGGCTCCACGGCTGGGCCTTCACCGGGCCGGGGGTCTTCCACACCACGTTGAACTGGCCGTCGCTCTTGACCTCGCCGATGAACACCGGCTTGTGCAGGTGGTGGTTCTTCGGGTCCATCGTCGACGTGAAGCCGCCCGGCGCTTTGAAGGTCTGGCCGGCCATCGCGGCGATGACCTTGTCGGTGTCGGTGCTCTTGGCCTTCTCGACCGCCTGCGCCCACATGTGGATACCGATGTAGGTGGCTTCCATCGGGTCGTTGGTCAGCGGCTTGTCCTTGTGGCCGGCGATGCCCTTGGCCTTGGCGTACGCCGTCCACGACTTGATGAACGCGTCGTTGGTCGGGTTCTTGATCGACTCGAAGTAGTTCCACGCTGCCAGGTGGCCCACCAGCGGCTTGGTGTCGACGCCGCGCAGCTCTTCTTCACCCACCGAGAAAGCCACCACCGGCACGTCGGTGGCCTTCAGGCCCTGGTTGCCCAGCTCCTTGTAGAAGGGCACGTTGGAGTCGCCGTTGATCGTGGACACCACGGCCGTCTTCTTGCCCTCGGCCGAGAACTTCTTGATCTTGGCGATGATGCCCTGGTAGTCGGAGTGGCCGAACGGCGTGTACTCCTCCATGATGTCGGCATCGGCCACGCCCTTGCTGTGCAGGAAGGCGCGCAGGATCTTGTTGGTGGTGCGGGGGTAGACATAGTCGGTGCCCAGCAGCACGAAGCGCTTGGCGCTGCCGCCATCCTTGCTCATCAGGTATTCCACCGCGGGAATGGCCTGCTGGTTGGGCGCGGCGCCGGTGTAGAACACGTTCTTGCTGAGCTCTTCACCCTCGTACTGCACCGGGTAGAACAGCAGGCCGTTGTTCTCCTCGAACACCGGCAGCACCGACTTGCGGCTCACGCTGGTCCAGCAGCCGAACACCGCGGCCACCTTGTCCTGCGTGAGCAGTTGCTTGGCCTTCTCGGCGAACAGCGGCCAGTTCGAGGCCGGATCCACCACCACCGGCTCCAGCTTCTTGCCGAGCACGCCGCCCTTGGCATTGATCTCGTCGATGGTCATCAGCGCGGTGTCCTTCAACACCGTCTCCGAGATGGCCATGGTGCCCGACAGCGAATGCAGGATGCCGACCTTGATGGTGTCGGCGGCCTGGGCCAGCGAGCTGAAGCCGAGGGCCACGGCGCCGGCGGCGAGCGCGGTGAGGGTCTTCGCGGCGGTGCGGCGAGAAACGTTCATGGGGACAAGCTCCTTGGATGGGAAGGACGAGAGAACGGAGCTGAGGTTAGGGAACAGGCCGCCGCGCCGGAATACGTCAGATGGCGTAGGGCGAAGCTACGGACAAACGCCTAGCGTGCTTCCCCCCAAGAGGGTGGAAACAGGGTAAGTCCGGATCAAATGTGCAACCTGGACATTCCTTCGGACACTAATCTTGCGGGCCTCCCGGAACTCACGAGGATCTGGTACTCATGACCCAACGCCCTCTCGCCCCGCTGTGCGCCGCCGCGCTGGCCGCACTCGGCTTCGCCGGCGCCGCCCTTGCCGCCGGCGACACCACCCGCGTGATCGTGGCCTTCAAGCCCGGCACCGCCGCTTCCGTTCATGCAAGCGTGGCCGCCGCCCGCGGCGCCATCAAGCACGAGATCTTCGGCATGGATGCCATGGCCATCGAAGTGCCGACGCAGGCGCTCAACGGCCTGCTGCGCAACCCGAACGTCGAATACGTCGAGGAAGACCTCAAGCGCTACCCGCTGGCCGCCGCCACGCCCTCCACCGGCTCGCCCTATGCCACCGGCCAGCTGGTGCCCTACGGCATCCAGATGGTGCAGGCCGACCAGCTGCCCGACACCTATGCGAGCAACCGCAAGGTCTGCATCATCGATTCGGGCTACGACCTGCAGCACGAAGACCTGTCGGCCAACAACGTGACCGGCGAGTACGACAGCGGCACCGGCTGGTGGTACACCGACGAGAACCACCACGGCACGCACGTGGCGGGCACCATCGCCGCCATCAACAACAGCGGTGTCGGCGTGGTCGGCGTCAATCCGAACCGGCAGCTCAAGCTGCACATCGTCAAGGTCTTCGGCGCCGATGGCTGGGCTTATTCGTCCACGCTGGCCACCGCGGCCAACAAGTGCGGTGCCGCGGGCGCCAACGTGATCAGCATGTCGCTCGGCGGCGCACGCGCCAACAAGACCGAGCAGCGCGCATTCGATGCGCTGCTCTCCAAGGGCGTGCTGCCGATCGCCGCTGCAGGCAACGACGGCACCACCGCCAAGTCGTACCCCGCGTCGTACAGCAGCGTGATGTCGGTGGCCGCCATCGACCAGAGCAAGCAGTGGGCGAGCTTCTCGCAATACAACAGCGAGGTCGAAATCGCCGCACCGGGCGTCAACGTGCTGTCGACCGTGCCGATGGGCGCGGGCTCCGATTCGTCGCTCACCGTGGGCAGCACTGCGTATGCGCCGGGCGGCATGGACGGCTCGCCGAAGAAGACCGCCAGCGCACCGCTGGCCGACTTCGGGCTGGGCGACGCAGTCAACACCGCGGTGGCGGGCAAGGTGTGCCTGATCGCCCGCGGCACGATCGACTTCGCGACCAAGGTCTCCAACTGCCAAGCCAGCGGTGGCGTGGGCGCGGTGGTCTACAACAACGCGGCCGGCGGATTCGGCGGCACGCTGGGCACCACCGTGACCACCATCCCGTCGGTCACCGCCTCCGACACCGAAGGCGCGCAGATGAAGACCCAGCTGGGCCAGACCGCCACCGTGAGCGTCAAGGCCTCGAACTACGCCTACTACGACGGCACCTCGATGGCCACGCCGCATGTCTCCGCGGTGGCTGCGCTCGTGTGGAGCTACTACCCGAGCTGCACCGCCACGCAGATCCGCAACAGCCTCGACAAGAGCGCGCTCGACCTCGGCCCTGCCGGCCGCGACACCAAGTTCGGCTACGGCCTGGTGCAGGCCAAGGCGGCCTACGACCGCATCAAGGCCTTGGGCTGCGGCAACTAATCGCTGCCGATGGCTCCGGAAGAGGCGCTGCGGCGCCTCTTTTTCGTTCGACCGCGCCGAAAGGGCCTGCGCCACAATCGCGGGCTCCATGGCCGCCTCTCACGTCCCTTCTTCTCCCCGCCGCGTCGCTGTCGTCGGCGGCGGCCCCGCAGGCCTGATGGCGGCCGAGGTGCTGTCGCAAGGCGGCGCGCAGGTCGACCTGTTCGACGCGATGCCCTCGGTGGGCCGCAAGTTCCTGCTCGCCGGCAAGGGCGGGCTGAACCTCACGCACTCCGAACCGATCGAGCCGTTTCTCGGCCGCTATGCGGAGCGCCGCACGGCGCTCGAGCCTGCCGTGCTGGCCTTCGGGCCGCAGGCCTTGCGCGACTGGGCCGCGGGCCTGGGCATCGAGACTTTCGTCGGCACCTCGGGTCGCGTGTTCCCGCGCGACATGAAGGCCGCGCCGCTGCTGCGCGCGTGGCTGCAGCGGCTGCGCGCCGGCGGCGTGCGCCTGCATGCGCGGCATCGCTGGCTCGGCTGGTCGGCCGACGGCTCGCTGCGCTTCGAGACACCGGCCGGCGAACAACGCCACGCAGCCGATGCCGTCGTGCTCGCGCTCGGCGGCGCCAGCTGGCCGCGCCTGGGCTCCGATGGCGCCTGGGTGCCGCTGCTGCAGTCGCGCGGCGCGATGGTCGCGCCGCTGCGCGCCTCGAACTGCGGCTTCGACGTGGCGCCCACCGCGCCGGGCCGCAGCGGCTGGAGCGATCACCTGCGCGAGCGCTTCGCGGGCCAGCCGGTGAAGCCGGTGGCTGCGAGCTTCACCGACGCCGCCGGCCACACCGAGCGCCAGCAGGGCGAGTTCGTGATCACCGCCACCGGCATCGAGGGCAGCCTGGTGTATGCCTTCAGTGCGCGGCTGCGCGAGGCGATCGCCTCGCAAGGCAGCGCGACGCTGGTGCTCGACCTGCTGCCGGCCCACAGCGCCGATCAGGTGCTCGCGGAAACGCGGCGCCCGCGCGGCCCGCGCAGCCTGTCCACCCATCTGAAGAGCCGCCTCGGCCTGCAGGGCCTCAAGATGGCGCTGCTGCGCGAGCTGCTGCAGCCGGCGCAACTGGCCGACCCGTTCGCGCTGGCGCAGGCGATCAAGGCGCTGCCGGTGACGCTGGCCGCGCCGCGCCCGGTCGATGAGGCGATCAGCACCGCCGGCGGCATCGCGTTCGAGTCGCTCGACGAACACCTGATGCTGCGCAGCGCGCCCGGCGTGTTCTGCGCCGGCGAGATGCTGGATTGGGAAGCGCCTACTGGCGGCTACCTGCTGACCGCCTGCTTTGCAACGGGTCGAGCCGCAGGCCTCGGCGCGCTGCAGTGGCTCGCAGGACAATCGCACTGATCCCTCTGCAGTACCCCAGCATGTCCTCCGCCCCGTTCCGCGTGCTGTCGATCATCCCGCCGATGACGCAGCTGAACACGCCCTACCCGTCGACCGCCTACCTCACCGGCTTTCTGCGCTCGCGCGGCATCGACGCGGTGCAGGAAGACCTGGCGCTGGCACTGGTGCTGAAGCTGTTCTCCGCCGAGGGGCTGCAGGCGATCCGCGCGCAGGTGCAGGCCATGCCGGCGCCTGAACGCAGCGCGGCCGTCGTGTCGTTCGACGAGCAGTTCGAGCACTACCTCGCGACGATCGAGCCGGTGCTCGGCTTCCTGCAGGGCCGCGACCCGACGCTGGCGCACCGCATCAACAGCCGCCGCTTCCTGCCCGAGGGGCCGCGCTTCCAGTCGCTCGAGGTCTATGTCGACGAAGACGGCGGCGACCCGCTGGCCTGGGCCTTCGGCGCCCTCGGCCTGCAGGACCGCGCGCGCCACCTGGCCACGCTCTACCTCAACGACCTGGCAGACGTGCTGCGCGATGCGGTGGACGAGCGCTTCGAGTTCGTGCGCTATGCCGAGCAGCTGGCGCAGAGCCAGCCCAGCTTCGATCCGCTGGCCGAGGCGCTGGCCGCGCCGCCCAACCTCGTCGACCGCACGCTGCAGGCGCTGGCGCTCGAGGCGATCGCCCTCCACCAGCCGCGGCTGGTGCTGCTGTCGGCGCCCTTTCCCGGCAACGTGTACGCGGCCTTCCGCATCGCACAGGCGATCAAGGCGCACGACCCTTCGATCGTGGTCGGCCTCGGCGGCGGCTTCGTCAACACCGAGCTGCGCGAGCTCGCCGAGCCGCGGGTGTTCGACTTCTTCGACGTGGTGACGCTCGACGCCGGCGAGCGCCCGCTGCTCGCGCTGATCGAGCACCTGCAGGGCAGGCGCTCGCGCCAGCGCCTGGTGCGCAGCTTCGTGCGCGACGCCGACACCGGCCAGGTGCGCTACATCAACTTCGTCGAGCCCGACATCGCCTTCGCCGAAGTCGGCACGCCCACCTGGGACGGCCTGCCGCTGGGCCGCTACCTGTCGCTACTGGACATGCTCAACCCGATGAACCGGCTGTGGTCCGACGGGCGCTGGAACAAGCTCACGGTGGCGCACGGCTGCTACTGGAAGAAGTGCAGCTTCTGCGACGTGAGCCTGG
>CBIHRS010000047.1:0-36179 GCA_966212505.1 uncultured bacterium | reverse complement strand
GCCGTGTGCGCGGCCTGGGCCTCGCTGGTTTCCATCAGCAGGTGGCCGCCAGGCGCCAGCCAATGCAGGGCCTCGGCCGCCACCCGCCGCTGCACCTGAAGCCCATCGGGCCCGCCATCGAGCGACACGAGGGGTTCGTGGAGGCGGGCCTCGCGCGGCATGGTCTCGATCGCATCCGAAGGCACATAGGGCGCGTTGACCACGAGGAGGTCGATGCGCGACTTCAGCGATAGCGGCAAGGGAACGTAGAGGTCGCCCTCGTGAACCTGCCCGTGCCAGCGCGCAAGGTTGCCGCGCGCGCAGCGAGCGGCCGCGGGTTCGATGTCGGCGGCATGCAGCGCCACGCGGTCGAGGGTGGATGCCAGCGCCGCACCCACAGCGCCAGAGCCGCAGCACAGGTCGAGCACGGTGGCCCCGGGCCTAGCGATGGCGGCAGCCTGCTGCACCAGGAACTCGGTGCGCCGCCGGGGGATGAACACGCCGGGCTCCAGTGCAATGCGCAGCCCGCAGAACTCGGCCCAGCCGAGGATGTATTCGAGCGGCAGGCCCGCCGCGCGTTGCTCGACCATCGCGGCCAACTCGGTGGGCCGGCCCGCGGAAATCAGCAGCCGCGCTTCGTCTTCGGCATAGACGCAGCCGGCAGACCGCAGCGTGGCGGCGATGGAGGTTAGGAGGGAATGAGGGGTGTCGGTCGTTGGAAGCAGTGTGAGCAAGAGGGTGCCTTTCGAAGTGCGAAGCTCGGGATCGCATGCATGGCTTTCACCTCCTGGTTCTTCCGTGGATGGGGACGCGATGTTAGCCGCCCTGCCGGCTCAGCGTGCGTTGCTGGCGCGCAGCTGCTCGACGAAGGCCTGCACCGATTGGCGCAGTGAAGCAGTGGCAACGGCGCCCGTTGCCGACACCATTGCGACGCGGCCGTTGACGTTGAGCAGCTCCGTGTAGACCTGCGACTTGTCGGGCATGGTGAGCGAACCGCAGGCGCGGTCGGGCTGGTCGCACAGCAGCCTGGCGGGCAGCAGGTCTGCCGCAAAGCGCTTCTTCACCGCATCGAACTCCGCCGCACGCACCGGCACCGGCCCCGAGCGCACGTCGTCGAGCACCAGCACGAGGTGGCGCGGGCCGGGCGCTGTGCTCGCGCCCTTGGGCACGAAGGCACCGATGAGGAAGCCGCCCTGGATCGCTTGGCCGAGGCGCTTGTCGGCCACCGGATCGACCAGCCAGGGCTCCCAGCCCGCGGGCACCGACATCGACAGCGAACTCACCGGCGTGCGCCCGATGCGCAGCGGGCTGGGGCCGCGGGGCTTGCAGTCGGGCGCTCCAGAGCCCTCCCCACCCACGCGCACCGACACGGCTTTCATGCTCACGGCCTGCTTGGCCGGGTTGCTCGCCGGCGGTGCGCCCACGAGGGGCCGCTCAACCAGCATCCAGCGGTCCTGCAAGGAGTAGCGCATCTCGGAGGCGGTGCCCTTGATCTGCTCGGGCACGCCATCGACCAGCGTCACCCTCAGCCGGCCGGGCTCGATGACCTCGTAGCGCGAGACGATCTCGGTATCGCCCGCGCTGCTGTGGCAACGAGAGCGCGCGGTGGCGCCGTCGTATTCGGTGACGCAGTCGCCGTTCTGGTCGTAATGGCTCTGGTCGGCCAGCATCACCTGCACGTGCTGGCTGCGCCAGCAGCCGCGCAGCGCGGGATCATCCGGCGCGGCAAATGCGGCGGGGATGGCGCATGCGGCCAGCGAAGTGGCGAGCCAGCGGACCGTGCCGAAGCGTTGCATGAGGGGTTCCCTCCGGGTGGGTGTGTGGGCGGACGATAGCAGCCCGAAGGGCATCGCTCACAATGGCTGGGATGAAGGAATGCACGCGTTTGCTGGACAACATGCTCGATTCGCTCGATCGGCTCTTTGATCGCGAGAGCGGGGTGATCGACGTTTACGCCATCGTGTATGCCAGCGCCCTGGCCCTTCGCGAACATCGCCTGTTTGCGGTGTTTGAAGAGGCGGCCGAATCGCTCGAGCGCGTGGTGCGTGCAGGGCTGCCGGAAGAAGCGGCGAGGGAGCTTGCGCTTGAAGTCACTGATCCTCTGCGCATCGCGCTGGCCGATGCGCTTGAATGACAGTCACGCGCCATGAACGAACCGAAAACACTCGACTTCACGTATGCGAAGAATGCGTTGTTCGTACGCCAGACCGTTGCGGTCGCCTTTGGCATTCCGCTCGACCGAGAGCTGACGTGGGACTACCTCCGCATGAGGATCTGCGACCCCGGCAATACTGAAGTTCCCAAGCGCCTGTTGCTGGTCGGTCTCCCGAGGCTCTCGACGATGCTGCCAGAGGAACAGCGGATGTTCAGTGCTGTCCTCAAAGAGCTGCGGACCCTGCGGCCTGACATCGAGATCATGGCCGTGCTTCACTGAACAAAGGGCCACGGCGGGCTCTCTACAATCCCCGCCCTTTGCCCCCGCTCTCGCCGCGCCCACCCATGGACATCGTCGTCAACGAAGAACTCAAGGCCTACATCGATCCGTTGACGCCCGAGGAATACGAGGCGCTGGAACGCAGCATCCTCGCCGAAGGCTGCCGCGATGCGCTGGTGCTGTGGGGCAACGTGCTGGTCGACGGGCACAACCGCTACGGCATCTGCCGCAAGCACAACCTGCCGTTCCAGACGGTGCAGAACCCGCGCTTCCAGTCGATGGAAGACGTGCACCTGTGGATGATCGACCAGCACCTGGGCCGGCGCAGCATCTCCGATTTCCAGCGCGGCGTGCTGGCGCTGCGCAAGCGCGAGATCGTGGCCGGGCGGCGCTCGCGCAGCACCGCAGCACCCAGCGCTGAGGCGGCTGGGCCGGCCATCGAAGCGGCCGCGTCGACACCGACACCGGCTGCGACGCCCATCCCCGCCGAGCCGCTGGACACGCGCGAAGCGGTGGCCAAGGCCGCGCGGCTGAGCAGCAACCAGGTGGTGCTGATCGAGAAGATCCAGAAGCAGGCGGCGCCCGAGCTGGTGGCCGCCGTGAAGGCCGGAACGATCTCGATCAACGCGGCGGCCGCGGTGGCCAGCCTGCCGGCCGAAGAGCAGGCCGCGGCCGCAGCCGCTGGCAAGGACGAGCTGAAGCAGGCGGCCAAGCGGGTGCGCCAAGCCAAGCAGCGCAAGCCGCGTGAAGAGGCGCCCGCAGCCGACGCGCCGCCTGTCGCCCCCGCTGGAGAAGAAACGATCGACGCACTGCGCGAGCGCGTTGCCGCGCTCACTGCGGAGAACGCGGCATTGCGTGCGCAAGTGGCCGCTTTGCAGGCGCAGCTCGAAGCGGCCGACGCCGCCCCAACGTTCAGCAGCTGAACTCGATCAATCCCGTCATCAGGCTGACGATCAACCCCACGAACGCGCCTACGACCAGCCCCGCCGCCACGACCACCAGCATGGCTGCGATCCGGCCCGCGCTGGGCCAGCCTTCGAACGGCACGGCCTCGCTGCCGTCCGACGGAATCTCGCTGCGCTCGATCGACGCGTCGCTCATCGGGCTCCTCCTCGTGCCGCGATGGCAGATTGGATGCGCGGCCGCAGGTCGTCGGCTTCCTGGCCCGCGCCACGCACCGCCGCGATGATTTCATCGGCCTGCAGGCCGCCCGGTCAGCCGGCGCCGGCCAACGCGGCAACGAGGAAGACCTTGCCCATCGAGGGCCAGCGGCGGGCGGTGGGTTTCGTCATACCGCGGCAGGATGCCACGGATCGCCCACCCACAGCGCCACCGCGCTGAAGTTGTCCTGCCCGTCCACCTCGTTGGCGACGATGCGCTCGCGCATCAGCCGCAGCCAGTGTTCGGGCGTGTCGGCGTTGTTCAGCGTCTCGGCGATGTCGGCGCGCTCGAGCGAGCCCCACCAGCCGTCGGTGCAGAGCAGGAAGGCATCGCCCTCCTGCAGCGCCACCGGCTGCGACACGGTGTGCGGCTCCACGTCGTCGCTCATGCCCAGGGCCGCCACCAGCTGGTTCTTGTAGGGATGGTCGCGGCGCTGGCTCTCGCTGAGCAGGCCGGCATCGAACAGGCGCTGCACCACGCTGTCGTCACTGGTCACGTGGTCGATCACGCCATGGCGCAGCCGGTAGAGGCGCGAGTCGCCCACGTGCGACCACAGCGCCTGCTGCGTGCCGGCATCGACCCACAGCGCGACCACGGTGGTCAGCATGCGGTCGCTGCCCTCGGCCTCGCCCTGCCCACGCTGCACCTCGGCATGGGCGGCCATCACCGCATCGTCGATCGCCTGCGGAGGCCACGGCGGCGCGCTGTGGCGCACCATGGCTTCGATGCATTGAACTGCGCGCCGCGAGGCCTCGGCGCCATGCCGATGGCCGCCGGCGCCATCGGCCAGCACCGCGTACCACACCGCGCCGTCGTGGCCGCAGCGCAGGTCGTCTTCGTTGTGGTCGCGCGCGCCTGGCTCGCTACAGCTGGCGAGGCTGAGTGCAAGCATGGCCGTGGTGGTGTCCATCGACGGAGTCGGCTGATAACTCAAGCGGCGTTCTTCTCGCGCTCCAGCCGCTCGAGCTGCTGTTCGTAGGCCGCGAGAAAGGCCTTGCCGAACAGCGTGTGGAAGTCGTCCTGCGCCTCGTCGCGGATGGCCTCGAAATGCTGCAGGTACAGCTCCCACAGCTTGGCCTTGCGGTTGATCGGCAGCACGCTGTCGAGCATCGACTTCGCGCTGAGCTTGCCTTCGAGCTCGCCGGGCGCGAAGCGGCGCAACACGCCTTCGAGCGCGGCGCGCGTGCCGGCCATGGTGCCGATGGCATGGCCGATCAGGTCGTGCATGGCATCGCTCATGGCGGCCGGGCCGGCCAGGAAGCCGCGCAGCGGCGGCTGCAGCAGTTGCTCGAGCGCGGCCTGCGCATCGGGCGAGAACTTCAGCGGGTTGTTGTTGCGCGACTGGATCACGGTGACCTCGGCGCGCAGCTCATGCTTGGTGGCTGCACGCACCGCCATCAGCTGCAGGCTGCCCTCCACGGCCGTGCGCAGCAGGTGGCCGATCACGCGCATCAGCTCGGGGTTGAGGCCTTGCGGCGGCTCGAGGCGGATGCGTGCGCCCTCGCAGAAAGCAGCCCACAGCGCCGCGGTGTCTTCGGCCATCGGCTCGGGCCGCGGCGCGGGCTCGGGTACAGGCTGGGGCGGCGGCACGGGCACCACCGGCTTGATCGAGGGCGGCCTGAAGGCTGCGCGCAGCTCGGGCGTGTGGTCGGGCAAGGCGCCGGCTTCGGGCGCAGTGGGCGGCAGTGGCACCGGGGCGGTGGTCTCATCGCCGCCGCTGCCGAACAGCGCGAGCGGATCGGTGGGCAGGGCCGGTGCCGTCGGCGTGCCCTTGGGCGTGGTGGGCGCCTGCGCCATGAAGTCGGCCAGCGGATCGCGCGCACTGTTGCCCTGCAGGCCGAACATCTCGTCGATGGACGCGCCGCCGCTGCCGGGGACCAGGTCGGCGAACACGCCGCCGGCGCCCGCATCGGCCGCCTGCATCGGCGGCGGCACCGAAGGCCGCGGCGGCGCAAAGGGATCGAAATCATCAGGCAGCCGCGGTGCCCCACCGGCGCTGCTGCCCTGCGGCGGCGGGGCCGGCGCGAGCAGCGACGCAAAGGGGTTGTCGCTCGACAGCGGCGAGGCGCTGGGTGATGTGCTGGAGGGCGGTGCCGGCGGCACCGCGCGCACCGGCGTGATCGGGCCGCGCCGCAGCACGGTGGCGCCATCGCCGAGCGTGGCGCCATCGTCGCTGGCCTCGAGCAGGTAGCCGCCGATGCGCAGCTGGTCGCCATGGCGCAGCGGCGCCGATTCGCCCTGCGACAGCGGCTGCCCGCGCACGGTGATCGGGTTGGCGCTGCCCACGTTCTTGATCATGAAGCCGCCGGCGCCGGCGGCGCTGATCTGCGCCTGCTGGCGCGAGATGTGGCGCTCGGGGTCGGGCAGCGCCATGGTGTTGTGGTCGGCCCGCCCGATGGTGCCGCCCTGCGCATCGAACTGCGCGGTGATGGCCTGGGTGAGGGGCTGGTCGTTCAGCGACACCACGCGCAAGGTCAGGGTCATGGTCGTGTTTCCCGGCTGTGGTGTCGATCCTCGCGTGCGGCCGGCCGCGCTTCAATGACCGAAAGTCACCCCACCGAGCCATGCGGACACCAGCGCGAACACCAGCGCGAGCAGCGCCCAGGTGCGGGCCGCAGGATCGAAGCGCCGCGTGCGGGCGCAGCGTGCGAACGCCGCGATGCCGAAGCCCGCGGCCAGCAGCGGGAACAGCCAGTGCGGGTTCACGGGCGTTCAGCCCGCGAGGCGGCGCTGCTGGCGCCAGGCGGGCGCCGCCACCGGGAACATCGGCGTGCCCGGCTGCAGCAGGCAGCGCTGCACGGCGGCCACGATGCGCTGGCGCTGCCAGCCTTCGCGCAGCACGCGATCGCATTGGGCAGGCGACACCGGAGCGCCGACGAAGCAGCGCGTGCCGGCGGGCCAGCGGCCGGCCTGCGCGGCCCACCAGGCCTGCACGCGCGCCACATCGGGCCAGGGCAGGCTGTCGTCCTCATCGAGCGACACGTCGTCATCGTCGGGGTCGTCGCTCGGCCCCAGCTGCAGGTCCTGCGGCGGCTTGCGCTCGAGGTCGAGCGCGGCCAGGTCGGCACCGGTGATCATCGAGAAGGCTTCGCCAGCGAGGCGGGCGAAACGGTCGTGCGGCATCAGCTCGATGAGCCACGGCACGAGGCGCGCATCGCCCAACCAGCCGCAGGCACGGATCACGCGGCGCTGCGGCTCGGCGCTGCGGCGAGCCACGCTGCGCACCAGCTCGGCGGCGCGCTCCCAGCGCGTGGCCTGCAGCGCGATCAGCGTGCTGCGCGGGTCATCCACCGCTTCATGCAGCACCGCGGCCTCCAGCCATTGCAGCGACTCGGCGCGGTCGCCCAGCACGCAGGCGGCCTGCGCCGCATGGCGCGCGACCTCGGGCTCGGCATCCGACAGCAGCGCGAGCACCGGCCCGAGCAGATCGGTGCGGCCCAGCTCGGCCGCCGTGCGCAACGCCTGAAGGCGCAACGGCACATCGGCATCGTGCAGCGCCGTGGCGAGCAGGCCGCCGGGGTCGACGCCGTGCAGCCGGCACGCGCCGAGCCCGATCGCGCGGCGGTGCGGCTCGGCCGACGCCAGCATGCGCTTCACGGTGCCCTGCAGCTGCTGCGCCGAGACCCACCCCAGCGCCGACAGCAGGCCGCGCATCGCATCGGGCTCGGCCGCCGCCAGCGAGGCCAGCCGGTCGAGCGCCGCCTCGTCCTGCGATTCGAGCGCGCAGGCGGCCACCGCGAACACCTCGCCGGCGCCGGCACGCGCGAGGCCGGCATTGGCGCAGGCGGTGCCGAAATCGCCGGCCACCGCCAGGCCATCGAGATGGGCCGCGATGCGGTCGTCGAGCCGGCGCAGTTGGTGCAGCCTGACGTGCGGCGCCCGCACGAGCACCGAGCGCACATGGCGCAGCATCGCGCTCTCTTCGGCGTGCTGCTGCACGACGACGGCGATGGGCGGGCGGGACAGCGAAGGCGAGGAAGGGCTCAGCATGCCCGGCCGATGCTCCACAGCGCCCCGGGCAGCCGCAATGTCCGAAAGTCATCTGCCGTGGCGGCCGAGTTGCCGCACACTCGCTCGCGCCGGCCAGACTATGTGAAGCCCATGCCCCTGAAGCCGATCACGACCCAGCGTGCCGCAGTGCTCTGTGCGGTCGTCAGCCTGCTGACGGCCTGCAACGCCCCGCCCCGCTCGCAGGCGCCGGGCAGCGGGCCCTATGGCACCGGGCAGCCGGCTCCGGGCGGCGCAGAGGCAGCGCCGCAGCGCGCGCCCGAGCCGCCGCCACCCGCACCCACGGCCCCGCCCACGCAGCAGGCCCAGGCACAGGCCGCGCGCATCGCCACCGCGGCGATCGACCTGCTCGAAGCCGGCCACGAAGACCAGGCCAGGGCCGAGCTTCAGCATGCGCTCACCCTCGACCCCAACAACCGGCTTGCGCAGAACCTGATGCGCCAGATCACCGCCGACCCGGTGGCCACGCTGGGGCGCGAGTCGTTTCCGTACACGGTGCGGCCGAGCGACACGCTGTCGCGCATCGCGGGCCGCTTCATGGGCGACATCTATTCGTTCTACATCCTCGCGCGCTACAACGACATCAAGGTGCCGCGGCTGGTGGCCGGCGGGCAGGTGATCCGCATCCCCGGCAAGGCGCCGCCGCCCGGTGCGCTGGAGCGCGAGGTGCGCAAGCCCGAGGCCGCGCCGCCGCCCAAGGTGGAGATCAAGGTCGAGCCGAAGAAGGAAGCCGCGCCCCCGCCACCCGCGCCCGCACCGGCCCCGCCGGCGCCCCCACCGCCGCCGCCCGAACCCACGCCCGGCGAACGCGCGATGCGCAATGCCGAAGCGGCCGAGCGCGCGGGTAATCTCGATCTGGCCTACGCCGAATACAAGCGCGCCGCAGGCTTGGAGCAGCCGGGCGCCGCAGCCAAGGCCGACGAGGTGCGCAAGAAGCTGGTGGCGCGCTACACCTCGACCGCACGCACCGCCTTCGTCAAGCAGGACCTCGATGGTTCGATCCGCGCGTGGGACAAGGTGCTGGACCTTGACCCGAACAACGACACGGCCAAGCTCGAACGGCAGAAGGCGCTGATGCTGAAGAAGAAGGTCGAAGGGCTGAAGTAGCCTCAGCGTGCCTCGCCGTTCTTCATCACCTTGAGCAAGGCCACGGCGCGCGCATTGCCAGGGTCGAGCTTCACGGCTTTCTCCAATGCGGCGATGGCGGCCGCCTTGCGCTTGGGGCCGAGCTTGTCGGCCTTCTGGTAGTACACATCGGACAGCGCCGAACGCGCCGCGCTGTCGCGCGGGTTGGCGGCCAGGCGCTTTTCGAGCAGCGTGATCGCTTCGTCGAACTCGCCCGCCGATGACAGCATGGACGCATGCTCGAGGTCGTTGCGGTCGGCGCCGGCATCAACGGCCTCCACCGCGGGCCGCTTGCTCAGCGTGATGCGCGAGCGTTTGCCGAGGTAGCTGCGCTTGTTGCGCTCGCGCTCGATCGCACGCAGCGCATCAGCCGCGGCCGCATGCTCGGGCTGCAGCGCGAGCACCTGCAGGTACTGCGCCTGCGCGGCATCGAGATCACCGCGCTTGCGGGCCTGCTCGGCCTTCTGCAGGTGGTCGGCCACGCCTTCGTCGATCTGCTGCCGCGCCTCGGCCAGGCGGTCGCGGTATTCGGCCACGTCGGGCCGCAGCACCGAGAGCACCTCCCAGGCCACGGCCGCATCGGCCAGCCGGCCCTGGCGCACCAGGCCCAGCGCCCGCTCCTGCTGCGCCTTCTCGAACGCGGGCAATGGCGACGCGGTGGTGACCGGCGGCAGCGGCGCCTCTTCGGCCGGCGGCTTCTCGACCGGCGCGCTGCCGCAGGCGGCCAGCAGGCACGCCATCACCACACCGCCGCACCAGGCCGATGAGCTGCCGCGCTTCATGGCGCACCGATCCGCCGCGAGGTCTGCAGGCGGGCCTTGAAGGCCTCGAGGTCGTGGTCGCCGAAGATCATCGTCCGGTGCAGCATCAGCGGCTGCGCGAAGAAGGGGTTGCCGCCGGGGTTGACGGTCACGGCCAGCGTGTAGCGCTGCTTGCCCAGCGCATCGAGCACCGCATCGTTGGCATCGCCGAAGGGGTAGGCGTAGTGGCGCACGCTGCCCTGCAGCCGGCGCTCGAGCAGCTCGCGCGGCACGCGGGCCTCGGCCTCCAGGCCCTGCAGGTAGCGGTCGTCGGTTTCGCCGGCGCTGCGCTCGATCAGGTTGCGGTGGGTCTTGGAATGCGCCTGGATGTCGACCAGGCCCGAGGCGCTGAGCTCCTGCAGCTGCGGCCAGGTGAGCGCATCGCCGGCGCCGATGAAATCGGTGTAGACGAACACGGTGGCCGGGAAGCCGTGCTTGCGCAGCAACGGATAGGCATGGCGGTAGACCGACTCGTAGCCATCGTCGATGGTGATCACCACCGAGCGCTGCGGCAGCGGCTGCCGGCCTTCGAGGTAGCCCACCAGGTCGGCGAGGCGGATCACGCGGTAGCGGTTGCGCTCGAGCCAGTCGAGCTGGGCCGCGAAGTTGGCGGGCGACACGGTCATCTTGCCGCCGCCCGCGCCGAAGCGGTGGTAGCAGAGGATGGGCACGGTCTGGTACTGGTCGGCGCGCACGCCCGTCGGGTTGGGGCTCTTCAGCGGCACCACCAGCGGCTGGCCGGCCTCGGCCTGGGCCACGTTGTTGAAATCGCCGATCACCCACTCGAGCTCTTCGCTGCCGAGCAGGCGCTGCGCGATGGAGCGCAGGCTGTCGCGCTCGGCGGGCAGGTAGATCGCATAGCGCTCGTTGTGGGCGATGACCTCGCCGCGCGCCGGCGCGGGCGAGGGTGCCGCCCGCTGCGGGGCCGGTGGTGGTGCAGGCGGCGCGGTGCCGCAGGCCGCGAGCAAGGCCGCGGCCGCCAGCGCGACGAGCGGGCCGGAGTACCTCGGGTTCATGAATGGCTCAGCTGGAAGGGCCCGCGTGGTTGCGCATCGAGCGATGCAGCGGCGCGGTCGTCTGGTCTGCCCGCGGCGCCACCGGGGTCACCGGCCCCGAAGGCTCCACGCCGGGCGGCGGCACCACCAGCGGCACCACGTTCGCGCGGTCCTGCAGCGCCTGCGCCATGCGGTCGAAGGCGGCATAGAGCAGACCGAACTCGTCCTTGCGCTGCTCGCGGATGCGGTAGTCGAAGCGGCCCTTGGCGATCTCGTCCATCGATTCGCTCACCAGCTTGATCGGCCGCGCGAACCAGTTGGCCACGAAATACATCGCCACCGCCACGGCCAGCACCGTCACCACCACCAGCACCGCCATCAGCACGAGCGAGAGCTGCGCCACGCGCTCGAGCGGCCGCTCGGGCAGCCCGAGCGCCACGCGACCCACCTGCTTGCCCTGGAAGGTGATCGGCGATTCGAAGCCCAGCACCGGCTCGCCGAGCGCCGCATAGCGCGTCATCGCCACGCCGTTGCCCAGCCGGCCCAGCGCCTCGGCCTGCGGCGGCTGGTACATGCGGCCCACGGCCGAGGCATCGCTGGCGGCGCGCACCACGCCGCCGCGGTCGATCACCGCGACGCTCTCGAAATCCTTGGTCTTCATGATCTCCTGCAGCGCGGCATCGACCGAGATCCAGTCTTCGGCCAGCGCAGGCACCGCGTTCTGCGCGGCGATGAAGCGCGCCAGCGAGGCGCCATAGTCGCTCACCTGGCCCATCATCGCGGCGCGCTGGCGCTGCGTGATCACGGTGGCGGTGAGCGCCATCACCACCGCGACGACCAGCGCCATGGTGGCGGCCCACTTCACGCGCAGCGGCACGATGCGGGGCTTGTCCTTGTCGCGCGCGGCTTCGTCGATCTCGGCCAAGATGCGCGTGAGCGCATCGGCCAGCTCGCGGCCGGTGCCGAAGCGCCGGTCGGGCGACTTGGCCAGGCACCGGTCGACCACGCGGCGCAGCGACGAAGGCAGCCCGGGCCGCAGCTTCTCGATCGGCGGATGGTCTTCCTTGGCGATCTTCAGCGCCAGCGTGACGAGGCTGTCGCCCTGGAAGGGGCGCTGGCCGGTGAGCATCTGGTACAGCACGATGCCGGCCGAGAAGAGGTCGGAGCGGCCGTCGATCTTCTCGCCCTGCGTCTGCTCGGGCGACATGTACTGCGGCGTGCCGAGGATGTCGCCCACCCGGGTGCGGTGCTCGTTGCCGCTGGTCGACTCCATGTGGGCGATGCCGAAATCGGTGACCTTCACCGTCTGCGTGCCCTTGAGCCGCACGATGTTGCCGGGCTTGATGTCGCGGTGGACGATGCCGCGCGCATGCGCGTAGTCGAGCGCGCGCGCGAGCTGGATGCCCATGATCACCACGTCGCGCACCGGCAGCGGCTGGCCGCTGTCCATCACCTCGCTGAGCGATTCGCCGTCGAGCAGCTCCATCGCCATGTAGGGCCGGCCCTCGATCTCGCCCACGTCGTGCACGGTGACGATGTTGGGATGCGACAAGCCGCCGGCCGCGCGCGCCTCGCGCAGGAAGCGCGAGCGGTATTCCTCGTCTTCGCACAGCGTGGCGTGCAGGAACTTGATGGCCACGTCGCGGCCGATGCCGGGATCGTGCGCCTTGAACACGGTGGCCATGCCGCCGCGGCCCAGGCGCTCCTGGATCTCGTAGCGGCCCACCTGGCGCACCGCCATGCCGCCGGGCTGCGCGCCGCCGGGCAGCGTTTCGCTCGACACGCGCGCGGGCGTGCGCGGCAGCGGGCTGGTGGGCGGATGCGCGGCCTGCCAGCCGGGCGACGGCGCGGCCCCCGAGGGCGGCGCGGCCGGCGCGATGCGCGTGGCCTCGTCGTCATCGTCGGGCGGCTGCGCGCCGATGATGCCGGGCGGGCGCTCGGGCAGTTCGTCGGGGCTGGCGGCTTGCGGCATGACGACGATGCTTGCCGCGATGCGGCAGCGGTGCAATGTCCGAAAGTCATCATGCCGGCGCCCGGCCGCGGCACTTCATCCAAACAGGGGAAGCCCGGCCGGCCAAAAGTCACCCTCCACGCCCGGCGGTTTGGACTACCTTGGCGGCAGGCGCGACCCCGCGACGCAGCCATGCCCACATTCGACGACGACCGCACTGTGATCCGGAGCCCGGCGCTCGCCGAGCCGGGCAGCGCGCTGCCGCCCGGCACCCGCATGGGCGAGTTCGAGATCGAGGGCACGGTGGGCGCCGGCGGCTTCGGCATCGTGTACCGTGCGCAGGACCATTCGCTGGGGCGGCGCGTCGCGATCAAGGAATACATGCCGGCCGCGCTGGCCGCGCGCACCGAGGCGCTCACCGTCTCGATCCGCTCGCAGCGCGATGCCGAGACCTTTGCCGCGGGGCTGCGCAGCTTCATCATCGAGGCGCGGCTGCTGGCGCAGTTCGACCATCCGTCGCTGCTGAAGGTGTACCGCTTCTGGGAGGCCAACGGCACCGCCTACATGGTGATGCCCTACTACGCCGGCATCACGCTGGGCCAGCACCTCAAGCAGGCCGGCCAGCCGCCCGACGAGGCCTGGCTGCGCGCACTGCTGCTGCCGCTGCTCGATGCGCTGGAGCAGCTGCATGCCGCCCATTGCTTCCACCGCGACATCGCGCCCGACAACATCCTGCTGCTGCCCGACGGCCGGCCACTGCTGCTCGATTTCGGCGCGGCGCGCCGCGTGATCGGCGACATGAGCAAGGCGCTGACCGTGATCCTGAAGACCGGCTATGCGCCGATCGAGCAATACGGCGACGTGCCCGACCTGCAGCAGGGCGCGTGGACCGACCTGTATGCGCTGGGCTCGGTGGTGCACTTCGCGATCACCGGCCGCACGCCGCCGCCGGCGCTGCAGCGTTTTCTGGCCGACAAATACCAGCCGCTGGAACGCATGACCGCGGCGCCCTACAGCCCTCGCTTCCTGAAGACCATTGACCGGATGCTGGCGCTGCTGCCGAAAGACCGGCCGCAGACGGTGGCGGAGCTGAGGCGGATGCTGGGCGCACCGGTGGAGGTGAGGCGCGAGGCCGTGCCGCGCCAGCCACCGGGCCGCGGGGCGCGGCGCTGGTGGCCAGCGGCAGCGGTAGCGGCCGGGGTGCTGGCGTCGGCCAGCGTGGCGATGGTGGTGTGGCGGCATGCAGCCGATGCGCCGTTGCCGGTGGAGCCGACGGCCGCCGGCGTGAAGGCGTCGGTGGTAGAGGCGCCACCTGTGGCCACGCCGACGGAGCCGAGCGAACCACGCGTGACCGGATCACCGGTGGTCGACACGCCATCGACGTCAGCCGCACCGGCACCAACGGCCGAAGCGGCAACACCGCCCATCGCGGACACCACCCCACCATCCGACCCCGTGCCCGCGCCGCAGGCCGAAGTCCCGGCGCCTGCGCCCACAGTAGCGGCCGCGCGGCCCGCGATCCGTGCCCCTCAGCACCGAGCGCCCGCCACGCCACCGTCGGCACACTCGCGCCGCTGCGCGGACATCGTCCAACGCGTGTCGCTCGGCGAGCCGATGACGGCCGACGAGCGCGAGTTCCTTCAGCACCAATGCGGACAGCCATGAACACTGCAGCCCTCCCCCGCCTCACCCGCCGCACCACCCTGCTGATCTCTGCCGCCTGGCTGTCGGGCTGCGTGTCCAACCCCACCGTCAGCACCGACGAACTGCCCTTCGACCAGGCCGTGGCCACCGCCACCGACGGCCTGATCGCGCAGAGCCAGAAGCTGCCGGCCTTCGTGGCCAAGCTGATGGGCCGCGCGGTCGTCGTCGACCCGATGCTCGAGGCCGGCTCGGGCCAGCAGACCGCGCTGACGCACCAGCTCGAAAGCAAGGTCGGCGCACGCCTGCGCGCCAGCCAGTTCGAGCTGCTGCCCTTCGAGCCCGCCAGCCTGGGCAAGGCCCAGTACCTGCTCACCGGCACCCTCGCGCGCCTGCAGGGCGCCAGGGCCGGCAGCGGCGCCCGCGTGCCCTTCCAGATCAACCTCGCGCTGGTCGACCTGAAGAACGGCAACGTCGTCGCCCAGGCCTCGGCGCGCGCGCGGGACGACGGCCAGGACACCACGCCCACGCCCTACTACCGCGACAGCCCGGTGCTGGTGAAGGACAAGGTGGTCGACGGCTACATCCGCACCGCGGAAACCGCGCCCGGCAAGCCCGCCGATGCCGACTACTTCCAGCGCGTGAGCGTGGCCACGATGATCAACGCCGCCACGCTGGCCTACAACGCCGACCGCTACCAGGAAGCGCTGGGCCTGTACCGCAACGCGCTGGCTAACCCCAGCGGCGAACAGCTGCGCACGCTCAACGGCGTGTACCTCGCGAGCTGGAAGCTCGGCCGCACCGGCGAGGCCGAACAGGCCTTCGGCAAGGTGGTGGCACACGGCATCGCGAACAACAACCTCGGCGTGAAGTTCCTCTTCAACCCCGGCAGCACCGAGTTCTGGTCAGACCCGAAGGTGAGCGGCCCGTATCCCATCTGGCTGCGCCAGATCGCGAAGCATGCGGCCGGGGCCAAGGTGTGCATGAACGTGGTCGGCCACACCAGCCACACCGGCGGCGAGGCCTACAACGACAGGTTGTCGGAGCAGCGGGCAGCGGTGATCCGGCAGAAGCTGATCGGCGAAGCGGCGGAGCTCGGCGCACGCACGAAGGCCAGCGGCGTGGGGTTCCGGCAGAACATCATCGGGACGGGGACGGATGATGCGAGCGATGCGCTGGATCGGCGGGTGGAGTTCAGGATTGCGGGCCCAGGCTGTACGGTGTCCCAGTGAAGCCTTGCCGCAGCATGTCTTGCGGAGAAGCGAGCAAGGGATTGCTTCTGTCGACGACCTCCAGGTACCGCGACAGCAGGAGGCGTGCATCCCCTGGGTCGTAGGCCCGATCCGGATCGAGCGCCTCTCTCGGGATCAACTCACCCAGCAGCGCAGGATCGGCGACATCGAACAGCCCTGCATACGGATCGGCAGGAGGTGCCGGATGGCACTGAAGGAGACGATCCGCCACGCGTTCAAGCCAGTCTTCGAAAGGAGGGCGCTGGGGAAGGACATGCAGGGCCAACCGCGACAGATAGCGCAGGCCCGATTCGTATTCTTCCGGACGCTCGGGGCCTTGCAGCAGCATCGGCACCAGCCATGTGATGGCGCACCACAACGGACCTCGAACAGGCCCCAACCACTCGAAACGAGCCGGTTGCGCGTCCTTCATGTAGCGGCGGTCGATGGCGGCGCACCATGCGGCCTCCCCCACCTGAAATGGCAGCGGATCAGCCGATAGGCGATGAAACCGCCAAAGAATCCACTCGTAGATGCCTATGCCCGCGACGACCTGAGCTCGCGGCGTCGCCGACAGTATCCTGTGGACAGCGTCGTCTGCGGAGCGACTGAAGTCTTCGCTGGCACGCGAATCGTCCCAGATGTAGCGGATCTGAGGATCGTCCGCGCCTGCCGCGGCCAGGTAGGCCGGCCACTCGTAGGACATTGCGCTTACCGTCTCAGGCCGGCACCCGGTACGGCGTGCCGCTGAATCCGGCTTTCGCCAGCTCTTTGGCTGGTCGCAGGTAAGGGTTGCCCGCAGGCACGAGAGTTTGCAGATAGTCGTCGAACGCCCTCGCTGCCGCGGCCTCGGTGTACTGGAACCCCGGCTCGAAAAACTGGCGAGGCACCGGCGCCTCGTTGGAGGCATCGTGGAATTCGCTGGCCTCGTCGTACTCGACGCCGCGTGGGAACACTTTCGCGGTGGCCTTCAGCGTGCCGGTGAGCCAGGCCTCGAAAGCCTTCTTGTCAGGCATGACGTGGCGAGCCAGCACGGCCTGCTTCATCACCGTCTCGGCGAGATAGATGTTGCCCTCGGCGTAGTCGGAGGCAATGTCGCCCAGGTTGGACAGCGCGAACTCCAGCGGCGCCAGGATCTTTTCAGAATCATCGTCCGCGGAGCCCTCGAACTCGAGCCCGGTCATGTAGGCTGGATGGACAACGCCCGCCCATGCCGCATCGATGCGCAGCAGAGCGTCGGCGATATCGACATGACCCTGGAACCGCCAGACGATCCATTCGGTCAGCAAGACGCCGAACGCGAACTTCGCCTTGAAACTGAGGCTGTCGATCGCGTCATACAGACGATCGTTCTCCGCGTCGAGGATTTCCATGGCGATGTCGCCATTCCATTTGTACTTGATCGGCGCTCCAATGACCGATGCAGACGAGACGCAGCTGGGTGAAACGGTAGGCATGCTCTTGTTCATCCTCTGAAAGGGTTTTAGCGGCCGCGGCCATCGATCTTGCGCTTGAGCGCCTGGCGATTGCGGCGGGTTGGCGGACAAGGCAGCTTGTGCTTGGCATTGCGCTTGTCGCAAAGGGATATATCCACCTCGCAATCCTCCTGCACCTTGCACATGTACCTGTGACAAGTCATGCAAGGCATTTTTGAGGGGCGCCCCTTCTTCTTTCTCCAGTCGATATTGAAGGTGATCGACTTGGGCATCGCTCCGCCAGCCAGGCTGTCGAGCAGCCGCGCCTCGGCGTGGCCCGACTTCTGCATCGCCGGGTCCGGATGCTTGTGACCGCAGGTCGTGGCGGCCTTGCCTTCGCGGACAGGGGTGCTGCCACCGGGAGTGAAAGTGCTGGGACACTTTTCATAGGCCTTCTGGTTGCTGTGCGCCACACGCGATCGCGGGCGACCGGGAACCACTTTGCAGGAGGAGACGGTCGTGCCCCGGCCACTCTTCTTCGGGCCGACCACGGATTGATCGCGCGAGACCTCGTTCAGTTCGCCGCGGCTGGCGTTGTTCTTCTTGTCGAGTTCCTTGCACTCCGAGCTGACCGGCGCAGGCGGCGTGGGCTTGCCTGTCTTGACCTGGACCGCGGATACGCTGGGGGATCCCATGTTCGATCTCTCAACCGTTGTTGTTGCTCGTCAGATCGAGCAGTCGAAGGACGTTCTTGCCTTCGAATTTCACATCGAAGGACCAGGCCTGGGCAATGGTCTTGCCCTGGATGCAATGCGATCCGACGTTGGCGCCGAATGATCGCGTGGCGGCCTCGTCGCCCTTGCACTGCTTGAAGTTCGAATCGCTCTTGATGCCTGCCTCGCCGCCGCCGATCTTCACGGTACGCGTACCGTCACTGGTGTCCGAGGCATTGGCGAAATTCGGATACGGGATGGGAATCGGGCCCGCGGGCGGAGAAGGCGGCGACAGACACACGTCGGGCATGGCGCCCAGGATCTGGTTCGAGTCCTTGGCTGCCGAGATTTCGCGCCCGTTGGCGAACACGTTCTTGCTCATGCGCGTGGCTCCACGGCATCCGGCGCGGGCTGCAGCACCAGCGCAGCACGCTCTCCGCTGTCGCTGCCGACGTGGCACAGCGCGGCCGATCCGACAGCGTAGCCCTCGCGAAACGCATGAGCCGTCCAGGCCAGCAGGCAAGGTAGGATAGCCGCGCCGATCTCGCCCAGGAATTCGATGGGATGCCAAAGTTCGAGGATCTCGTCCCGCGGTCCGCTGTCCAGCCTGGTGGCGACGAATGCCGCCTCCTTGAACTTGTAGTGTTCGCCCGAAAGATCGGTCATCCGGAATCCGATCTCACGCATCGAGAGCCCTGCACCCGAGAGTGCCTGGGACACCGCTTGCGTCAGACCCCGAGCGGCAAACGGCTCGGTGCTGTCGATCGTGGCCGGCTCGACGCCGACACCGATAGAGGTGATGCGAAGGGCATCGTCAGCCGCCGTACCGTCGCTCTGGATCAGTACAGCCGTCCCCGCCTCCCCCGGCAGGAAGCCATTCGAGTTGCCGTCCGTCAGCAGCCGCAAGCGCTGGGCGTAGTCGCTCAGCGTGGGTTGATGCAGCAGGCTGTCGACACCCGCCACGATCACGCACTTCGCCCGCCCACTGGAAATGAGGTGGTGCGCCTCGACGAGCGCATGCACGCAACCCGTCTGGTCGGCGGGAAACAGGCGCGAGGCAGGGTGCCTGGCGATGCCGAGCCTCGCGTACACCTCGCCGAGCAGGGACTCTTCGATGTCGGGCAGGCGACCAGGCCGTGCCGGCCCGGCGGTGCCGATGAGCAGGGGGATGGCGGCGGGCGGCTCTAGTTTGGCAGCCCGCAGGCACTCGTCGATCGCCGGCGCCACCAGTTCCGCCAACTTGCCCACGCCCTCCCACCACTGGGGCAAGGCGACCTTCGCTGCGCGCAGGGCTTCGCCGGAGTCGGGATCGATCCATGCGGTGCGACGTACGCCGCTAACACCGGAGCGCAATGCCGCGAGCGTCGCGGGGGCGTTGAACCCGATGGCCGTGACCATTCCACAACCGACGACTGACAAGGCCGGCATCATGATTCCCCTCTCCTTCGCGCACGTACCGCCTCGGCCAGGTTCCTGAAATACGTCTTGCCTGGAAAGCGTCGTTCGCGATGCCAGGACGGTGGCAGTTCGCCGACGAGGATCTCCTTTACATCGAAGACGCTGCGTTCCAGCGGAAGGTTGGCCCGCCACGTGACCGTGAAGCGCTCACGGTCGGGCTCGATGACGAGCGTGTCGGGGTTCGCTGCCAGGTCAACATCGCGCCCGTTGCAAAGGCACACCATCACGGGCATGTGCAGCGCCGGCAGACGGAATGCACGATGGCCGTCGGGCGTGAGGTTGCGGAGAACGACTTCCTCCCCGCCTTGCGGGTAGGGAATGAGCTGATCGGGCGGCGCAGCCTGGAAGTAGCGATAGTCAAAATCGTCGGGCCACAGCGGCGCCCTCGTCTCCTTCCAGCGATCATCGTAGGTACCGACGTAACCCGAGCGCGGCGTCCAGTGCCGGCCCAGCGGCGAGAACGCCATGGGAACATAGTTTGCGCCCGGCGAATCGATCGGCCGGTCGAGTTGCTCGGTGCACGGCAGCGGCTGTCCATCGATGGCCTCAGCGTGCTTCCAGTAGCCGCGTCCGACGGGATTGGGCAGGAACGCATCGGTGTGCCCCTGTGCTTCCCGGCTGCAATCGGTGCCGCCGTAGGCGCAGTCGTAGCTGATGGGCAGCGTCTGAAAAGGCTGGGGTTCGCTCGCTCCAACACCGAAGATCTGCCTGCGCCAGACCCGTTCGCCAACGACCGAAAACGCCTTCACCACGCTCCCCACCTTCAGCCCGACCGACGTGCGCAGCACGCGCCGGCCCGGCGGTGCGTAGGCGCTGCCGAGCAGAAGCACGTCGCAGAAAGGCTTGCGGTGCGCGTAGTCGGTTTCATATGTGGGCGCTGAGAACCCTGGCTTTCCGCTAAATTCATCGGCTTCCACCAGTGGCACCTGATCCGGCAAGAGCGAGGCTTCTTCGCCCTGTCTTGGCAGCGCGTAGGTAGCTTTCGCCACCACGATCAGCATTTCGCGGCCATCCCGCTCGAAGCCCATCGTCCAACCTGCAGGGCAGCTTGTCTGGTTGGTCAGCCTCATGACGCGAGGTTTCGCTTCTGTCTGTCTGCGGGCGCTGCCACCGGAAACACTATGGCCCCGTCATTGAGGCGTGCCAGTTCGACAGCGGCTGCGTAACGTTGCCGCTGGTAGCCTTCGCGCAGCACCTGCGCGGCAACCGCCGCCGAGATCCGATGCCCCATCAGATAGCGCTCTCCTGCTGCGAAGCGCCCTCGCTGTTCGGCCCACCAGTTCGAGGTGCGCTGCGGATCGGGCCAGGGCAGGTCAGCGTCCTCCATGTCCCCGTCTTCCGGTTCTTCGTCGGGCGCGTCCTGCTGCAAATCGAGGTAGGCGAGATCGGCTCCCGTGATCATCGAGAACGCCTCGCCCGCCGCACGTGCAAGCCGCAGATCGGTCATGTGCGCGAGCAGCCAGGGTATCGCTGCGGGGTCGCCGAAAGCGCCAGCAGCCCGCAGCGCCTGCCGCAGCGTACCCTGCCCGGACGCCAGCGCACGAACGGTTTCGCGAGCCCAGGCTGGTTCACCGCAACGCATGGCCAGCTCAATCGCATGGCGCATGAGCCATGGTGCCTGCAGCGCCGCCTCGAACGCCAAGCTCGCGCCGTGCGCGTGACCCATCAGGGCCAGCGAATGACCGGCCCAGAACCTGCACGCAGCATCCGCATCACGGCCAGCCCGCTGAGCCGAAGGCAACAGATCGCGGCGCTTGAGCTCTCCGATAGCGCGCAGGCCGCGAGCGCGCAGCGACGGGTCGGTGGCGTCGCAGGCAGCGGAGACAGATGCTCCCACGTCCACGCGATGAGCGGTCCATGCGGACAAGGCGACGCGCCGGCAGGTCGGATCGGCGGCCTTGTCCAGCCGTTCGAGCACAGTGCGCAACAACCCGATGTCATGCCAGGCCAACGCGCTGACGAGCGCATCCTGCCAGCCTGGGTCCGATAGGCCCAACCGCAGTGCGAATCGCATGCGTTCATCGTCGCCGCCACCGAACGCGAGGTAGCCAATCACGAAGACCATGCCCGCGTCGCAGTGCTCGAGCTGGCTCTGAGCCGCCGCCCAGGCGACATCGCCGCCAAGGCGCAAGCCTTCAAGGTGCCCTTCGACACGGCGATCCAACCGGGTCAGGTGCTTCAGGCGGTAGTGCGGTGCGCGCACTGCGTTGTTTCGCTGCCTCCAGAGGAAGGCCGCCTCCTCGGCATGGGCCTGTACTACCCGTCGATTTGCGAGTCGTGAGATCTCCCCGGGGAGGAATCCGACCGGCCGCAATAGCGGTTCGCTTGCGACAGTAGCCAAGAAGGCACCTTCAGTTGAGCTCAACCGAGCCCCCGCAGATGCGGTTTGCGCCGATCGCCTGGGTACGGATCGTCTCACCTCGAATCTCCACGCGCCCGTCGGCAGTGAGGGTGATGCTGGCCTTCCCACAGCGCAGCACCAGCTCTTGCCGCGCGCTCACGATCATGCGAGAGCCACCCGCCTCGATTTCCACCTGTGCCGGGAGGTCAGCCTGCGGCCAGCCAGGGGTACCCTGCAACAAGCCGGTGACGACCGGCAGCATCGGTTCGCCCATCTCGAACATCAGCGCCACGGTCTGGCCAATGTGTCGGCCACACAAGTCCACTAGGCTGCGCGCGCGCACTGCTGCGGCGCTGGGCATGCCCTCGTAGGCGACGAGCGGGCAGCGCCCTTCGTCGGCCAGCGCCACCAGCTGACCGAAGACCAGCACCGGCAAGGCGCTTCCGTGTCCAGGCACGGCAAAGACCAAGTCGGCCCCGCTGCCGGCCAAACCATGGAGAAGGTCTCTGCCGCTCATGTGAATCGCTCCTCAGCTTCAGTTCTGCTTGATGTTGTTGCCCTTAATCACGACATCGCCCCCGGCCTTCCCGTTGATCTTTCCCGAGCCGTCGAACGTGATGTCCTTGCCCTTGAGGGTGATGGTGCCGTCCTTCTTCATCGTGATGCTGGCACTGCCCGTCTTGATGACGATGGAGTCACCCGCATCGACCACCCAGTTCTTTCCCACCTTGAGCACGTCGTTGTCCGCCACGTCGGCGCTTCGCGCCTTGCCAACCTTGGTGGTCTGGCCGCCGCCCACGGTGAGGCTGCGGTCGGCGCCGATGGTGTTGGTCTGCTTGGCGCCGATGTCGTTGCTCTGGTTCACGCCCACGCTGGTGGATTGATTCAGGCCCACGGTGATGCTCTGCGCCGCGCCCACCGCCACCATCTGCGCCGCGCCGATCACGATTTCCTGCGCGGCGCCCACTGCGATGGTTTCGTTGATGCCCACGCTGTGCGTGCGCTGCAGCGCCACCGTGGCGGTCTCGCTCGCGCTCACGGTGATGGTGCGGTTGCCGGTGATGCTGATCGTCTCGTTGCCGCCCACGCTCTCGGTGCGGTTGGCGGTGATGGAGATGGTCTCGTTGGCGCCCACGTCTTCGGTGCGGTTGGCGCCGATGCTGATCTTCTCGTTGCTGCCCACCTTCTCGGTGCGGTCGACACCGATCGTGATGGTCTCGTTGTTGTCGACCGTCTCGGTGCGGTCGTGCTTCACGTGGGTGGTTTCGTCGTGGTCGATGTTCTTCTTGCGGTCATGGCCGACCCAGTGGGTCTCGTCGTTCTCGACCTCGATGTCCTGGTTCTTCTCGGCGTGGATCCACAGCTGCTCGCTGCCCTTCTTGTCCTCGAAGCGCACGGCGTTGGCATTGGCGTAGGCGCCGCCCTTGCTCGATCGCGTGAGGAAGCCGCTCTGCGTGGCGTTGGCCGGCAGGTCCCAGGGCGGCAGGTTCTCGCCGTTGTAGGTGCGGCCGATGATCAGCGGCGCATCGGGGTCGCCTTCGAGGAAGCTCACGACCACTTCCTGCCCGATGCGCGGGATGTGGATGCCGCCGAAGTTGGAGCCCGCCCACGGATAGGCCACGCTGACCCAGCACGAGCTCTTCTCGTCGCGGTGGCCTCGCCGGTCCCAGTGGAACTGCACCTTCACGCGGCCGTACTTGTCGGTGAAGATCTCTTCGCCGCCGGGCCCGGTGACGGTGGCCGTCTGCGGCCCGCCCACGCGGGGCTGGCGCGTGCGGCGCGGCGGGCGGAACTGCTGGCTCGCCGCGATGGCGCCGAAGCTGCACTGCAGCAGCGTCTCGGTGTCGTCCGATTCGTGCACCGGCTGCTGCATGCGCAGCGTGGTGCCGGTCACGAGGTATTGCGCGTTCTGGTCGTCGCGCGGATGGCGCGTGAGCTTGAGCAGGCTGCCGGTGCGCACACCTTGCGCGTTGGTGCCGGCCTCGAAGACCTCGAAGCCGCTCTGGATCTCGTCGAGCCGGTCTTCGGCGTATTGGCTGCCGTCGGAACTCTGCTTGTAGCCGCCTGGATAGTCGAACACCTCGCCGTCCGACAGGTCGTAGCTGCGCGTGCGCGCCTGATGGGTCAGCAGCGAGGTCGAGGGCCGCTCGAAGTCGTAGTCGGTGATCACCACCTTGCCCGGCTTCACCGCGCACGACAGCGACCATTCGTTCACGCATTCCAGCTCCGGCGGCACCTGCCCCACGTTGCCGTAGAACGGCAGCGATTCGCAGCCGGGCGCGGCATCGTGCGCGCTGGCCGAATCGCACAACACGAGCTTGTGCTCGCCTTCGGCATGCTCGAAGAACCAGTAGATGCCTTCCTGCTCCAGCAGTCGCGCGACGAAGTTGAAATCCGTCTCGCGGTATTGCACGCAGTAGCTGCGCTGGCGATAGCTGCGGAAGAGCTTGCTCTCCACGCGCGCCACCGGATGGTCATCGAACACCTGCTTGACGATGTCGGGCACCGTCATCTCCTGGAAGATGCGGCAATCGGCGGTGCGCGTCAGCAGCCAGAGCCAGGGCCGCAGCGTCATCCTGTAGACGAAATACTTGCCCTCGAAGCCGCCCTGGCTGAAGTGGGTGACGTAGCCGTTGAGCGGCCGCTTCGCATCGTCGCGGTAGGCCAGCGTGACCGTGACCGGCTTGCCGAGAACGTCGGTGGGCGGAATGTCCTTCTTCTCGCTGAGCAGGACGAGCTGCGCCTCGCCGAGATCGCTCAAGCCCTCGCGCCAGATGCACGACTGCAGCCGGAGCACGTCGTCGGCGAGCGGTGTCTTGAGCAGGCAGGGGCTGGGCATGCTCCGACGGTAGCGGGGAGCATGCTCGGCGCGGAAGGGACGAAAGTCATGCATGCCGGGCCGCCTCCCGGACACGTATGGAAACGGCACCCCCCTAAGGTGAGCGATCCTGTGCGGCCCTCGCGCTCGATAGCCTGACGGTCCCCCAACAACCATCAGGGATGGACTCATCATGAACCTGTTCGAATCACTGGCCGGCGCGTCGCCGGCCGGATCACTGCCGCTGGGCGCCTTCGACGGCCCGCCGGACGGCGGCGCGCTGCTGCGCGCGCCCGCGCCGGCCCATGTGCCGCCTGACCTATGGCGCCCCTTGACGGCAGGTGAGCGCCAGTTGGTCCTAGAACTGCCAAACCAGCCACAGCCTCAACCGGCATCGCCGGGGGCGGACAAAGCGGGCGGCCTGCTCCGCCTGGCGGGCCGTGGCGCGGTCTACGGCGTCATATCAATGCCGCAGGAAACCGGCGGCCGCGCTTTGAACATCGCCCTGGCACCAGGCCTGCGCGCCAGTCGCCACGAAGACGAGGTCCTGCTGAAAGTGCAGGTGCAAGGCGAGTCGGGCCAGTGGCGTACGGCAGCAATGGGCGAGGCGCGCGACGGCAAGCTTTACGTCTCGAACCCGCAGCAGTTGCGCGAAGCCTACGGCCAGCCCCTGCCCGAGGTCGTGGCACAAAGTCCCTCCGCGTTGCCCGAACCGGTGCTCAAGACTGAATCCCAGGAATCATTGAAACCCGACACCGGGCTGAGCCCGAAGCAGCAATTGGCGATTGCAAGCATTCACAAGGTCGGCGATGAAGTGAAAGACTCGAGCTGCCAACCCGATGGCCGGTGGGTCTACAACCCCACGAAGGGGCGCAGCGACAGCGCCATGCGCTACGAAGAGCAGATCACCCACATGCCCGCGGCCATCGACTACGCAGTGCCCCGAGCCAACGGGACTCTCGTCAGGTTCGATGGCTGCGATGTGCACCGTCACGTGCTGCAGGAGGCCAAGGGGCCGGGGTACCAGAAGCTGTTCGAAGCCTCGGCGCGCACTGCTGCGAAGCCCGACGGAAGCGACTTCTTCCAAAGACAGGTTCGCGACGGCATCAGCGACCAGGCCAAGCGCCAAGCTGAAGCTGCGCTTGGACGACCGGTTGAATGGAGCATTGCCGAGAAACCGGCAGAGGAAACTTTCCGCCGACTCGTGGAGAAAGGTACCGAGGGCGCACCTGGTTCCGGTTCTAATTTCCGAGTCGAGCACGTCGAACCGTTGTTGAAGTGACATGAGCAGCGCCCCCCCATTGATTGCAGAAGTTCGTTCCCGTCCTGACATCACCGTCAGTTGGGGGGCGCGACGTGAAAGCCCCGAAGCCTGTGCGCAACGCCTGCAAGCATGCGTGCGGGCTCTCGGAGCCGTGCACGCGCCGTTAGGCCTGATGATCCAGGGTGCACGGGGACGGCGGAAGCAGGAACCGCCTGCGCTGGTGCTGGCGGAAGCAAGCATCGAGGATCTCGCGGCCATGCTCGTACGCTTCGGCACCAAGCGTGGCGACGCACCGACCTACCCCTTCGGATTCAGCACCTTCTTCTTCCCGCCGCCGCCGAGCGAAGCGGTATTGACGGTAGGCTGCGGGGCTGACGCAGTCGGCAATTCCGTCATGCTGGACGCCAAGCCCTACAGCCCGATCTTCCGGGATGCGAAGTTGACGAAGGCACTGCTCGAGGTGCTCATTCAGACCTGGGACGCCGAAACAGCGCTCATCGGTTGCCACATGATGGGGCCGCGCTATCAGGTGCCCGACAGGCCTGAGGCCACCACCAGGGATAGTTGGCGCGAGGGTTGGCTGTACTGGCAGCGCGACGACCACTCCGGGGCACCGGCCTACAAGCCGCCCACACCGGCCTCTTCGAGTGAACCATGGGTCGACGGAAGCCTTCTCACGTACGACGAATGGGCTCCCCCACGATTGACTGAAGGGCCGCCGCCATTTTTTGAGTGATGGGTCAATGTGGCCATCAGCAGACGCTCAGCAGGCGCTGCTGATCGTCAGGCGCATCACCCGCCCCTGCGCATCGCGGCGCACGCGCGCCTGGCACTGGCACATGTTGCCGCGCGACACGGTGTCCACCGCACCGCCTTCGGCCGGCAGGGTCTCGCGCTGGCTCCAGTCGATGCCGCAGCCTTCTTCGCCAAAAGCCCACAGCTCGGCCCGCGCCAGCACCAGCGTCGGCTCTTCGTCCAGCGGTGCCGACAGGCCGGCCTGCTGCTCGACGAACTCGATGCTCGCGTCGCGCGTGGCGCGCAGCGATCCGCCGTTGCGGAAGCGGTAGCGCAGCTCCACGGTCGAGCGCTCGCGCCGCATCGTGCATGAGGCCACACCCGAGCTGCCGCCCGCCGCCGCAAACAAGGGCCCGGCCTCGACCACGCGCTGGAAGTCGCTCACCGGCTTGAGGCCCACCGGCACCACGCCGTCTGCGGCCGGCATGCAGGCCACGAAAGGCGCGCCCGCCATGCCGGCCGAAGGCGGCTCGTCGATCAGCGCCGTGCAGGCCGACAACACCGCCGCACCGCACCACACCCCCACCCCGCTCACGAACTGCCTGTACTGCATGGGTCCATTGAACGGGCAGCCCGGCTCAGCCACAACTCCCCGAATGAGTGGACTGGCCAACCGGGGTTGCGGCTTTGTTCACGATTTCAATCGAAGGCGTAGTCGAAGTCGCCCTCCTTCACGCCCAGCGCCACCCGGCTCACCGACCGGCCCTCATGCAGCCGCGTGAGGTATTCACGGCTGATGCGCGGCAGCACCGTGTTGGTAAGGATCGCATCGATCACCCGGCCGCCGCTCTCCACCTCGTTGCAGCGGCTCACCACCAGTTGCACCACGTCGTCGCCGTAGGTGAAGGGCACGCCATGGTTCTCCTGCACGCGCCTGGCGATGCGGCCCAGCTGCAGCCGCACGATCTGGCCCATCATCTGCTCGCTCAGCGGCAGGTAGGGCACGGTGACGATGCGCCCCAGCAGCGCCGCCGGAAACACCTTGAGCAGCGGCTCGCGCAGCGCCTTGGCGATGCCCTCGGGTTCGGGCATCAGCTCCGGGTCCTTGCAGAGCTTCATGATCGTCTCGCTGCCGGCGTTGCTGGTGAGCAGGATGATGGTGTTCTTGAAGTCGATGTAGCGGCCCTCGCCGTCTTCCATCCAGCCCTTGTCGAAGACCTGGAAGAACAGCTCGTGCACGTCGGGGTGGGCCTTCTCCACCTCGTCGAGCAGCACCACGCTGTAGGGCCGGCGACGCACCGCCTCGGTGAGCACGCCGCCTTCGCCGTAGCCCACGTAGCCCGGCGGCGCGCCCTTGAGCGTGGACACCGTGTGCGCCTCCTGGTATTCGCTCATGTTGATGGTGATCACGTTCTGCTCGCCGCCATACAAGGCCTCGGCCAGCGCGAGCGCCGTCTCGGTCTTGCCGACGCCCGAGGTGCCGCAGAGCATGAACACGCCGATCGGCTTGTTGGGGTTGTCGAGCCGCGCGCGCGAGGTTTGAATGCGGCGCGCGATCATCTCCAGCGCATGCGGCTGGCCGACCACGCGCTGGTTCAGCGTGTCGGCCAGCTTGAGCACCGCCTCGACCTCGTTCTTGACCATTCGGCCAACGGGAATGCCAGTCCAGTCCTGCACCACGCTGGCCACCGCCTGCTCGTCGACCGTGGGCAGGATCAGCGGCGATTCGCCCTGCAGCTCGTGCAGCTGCGACTGCAGGCCCGAGAGCTCCTGCAGCAGCGGATCGCGCTCCTGCGGTTTCAGGTCGGGCCGGCCCTCTTCTCCACGCAGCAGCGCGCGGATCTCGAGGATGCGGTCGACCACGCCCTTCTCCTTGCCGAAGCGCGCTTCCAGCATCGACAGCCGAGTGTGCTCGTCATCGAGCGCGGCCGCCACCTTGCGTCGCCGCTCGGCCACGTCGATGCCGATCGCGCCTTCGCGGTTGACGATCTCCTGCTCGATCTTCAATGCAGCGATGCGGTGGCGGCAGTCTTCCAGCTCCGGCGGCGTCGCATGCTGGCTGATCGCCACGCGGGCGCAGGCCGTGTCGAGCAGGCTCACCGCCTTGTCTGGCAGCTGGCGCGCGGGAATGTAGCGGTGAGACAGCCGCACCGCCGCCTCGATGCCTTCGTCGAGCAGCGCCACGCGGTGGTGCTTCTCGAGGATGGAGGCCACGCCGCGCAGCATCAGCACCGCGCGCTCCTCGCTCGGTTCGCCCACCTGCACCACCTGGAAGCGGCGCGTCAGCGCGGGATCTTTCTCGATGTGCTTCTTGTATTCGGCCCAGGTGGTGGCCGCGATGGTGCGCAGCTTGCCGCGCGCCAGCGCCGGCTTGAGCAGGTTGGCCGCATCGCCGGTGCCGGCCTGGCCGCCGGCGCCGATGAGCGTGTGGGCCTCGTCGATGAACAGGATGATCGGCTTGGCCGAGGCCTGCACCTCGTCGATCACCGAGCGCAGCCGGTTCTCGAACTCGCCCTTCATGCTGGCTCCGGCCTGCAGCAGGCCGATGTCCAGCGCATGCAGCGACACGTCCTTCAGCTGCGGCGGCACGTCGCCCTGTGCGATGCGCAGCGCAAAGCCCTCGACCACCGCCGTCTTGCCCACGCCGGCCTCGCCGGTGAGGATGGGGTTGTTCTGCCGGCGGCGCATCAGGATGTCGACGATCTGGCGGATCTCTTCGTCGCGGCCTGCCACGGGATCGATCTCGCCGTTGCGGGCGCGCTCGGTCAGGTCGACCGCATAGCGCTTCAGCGCCTCCTGCTTGCCCATCGCCGCCGGTGCGATCGCACCGCTGGCCTCGCCGGGCTCGGCGCTGCCGTCGGTGGCCTGCATGCGCTGCTCGGGCGAGCCTTCGAGGATGCGCGCGAAGTTGTCGGCTAGGTCGTCGACCTTGATGCGGTCGAACTGCTTCGAGATCGACAGCAGCGCGTTGCGCATCGAGCTCGTCTTCAGCAGCCCGACGATCAGGTGGCCGCTGCGCACCTGCGGCTCGCCGAACATCAATGAGCCATAGACCCAGCCGCGCTCCACCGCGTTCTCGACCCAGCTCGACAGATCAGTGATCGAGGTGGCGCCGCGCGGCAGGCGATCGAGCGAGGCAGTGAGGTCGGCCGCGAGCTGCGAGGCATCGAGCCCGTAGTGCTTGACGATGCGATGCAGGTCGGAGTCCTGCGTGTTGAGGATCTGGTAGAGCCAGTGCTGCAGTTCGACGAAGGGGTTGCCGCGCAGCTTGCAGAACACCGTGGCGCCTTCGATGGCCTTGTAGGCCAGCGGGTTGAGCTTGCCGAACAGGGCGGTGCGTGAGATCTCGGTCATGTGTGGCTCCTGTTCACTTAGCGGAGGGGGTTGGGTTCTTGCTCAGGCTCTGGTTGGCAGGGTGGAGGCGGAACCTGCAGCACACCACGAAGAGGCATGACACGGTTGGTGCCGGGGGCAGGTGGGTCGGGTATGCGGGCGCAGGCCCCATTCGCGGTGTCATGGCTCGAGGCCTACATGGCTCGCCTTGATGGCTCGGCCGCGTGAGTTCTCCACTGGCGCCCCGCGAGGTGGAGCCGGAGAACGCATACCCGGCCCACCTGCCCGCGCTCGACATCACGCATGAAGAGCGATGCATGTCACACCTCTCGAGCCCGCAGCAAAGAAGAGCCATGCGGCCGCAACCGAAGATCACCACGATCCCGCGCATGAGGCCGGCGCCCGGCACAACCGCTCCACGACGTGAGCCCCAGCCGCAGCCCTGCCTTAGGCTGCGGCGCCGGCACTTCATCGGCACGCAGGATCAGCTGCACATCCCAGCGCAGGTCCAGTCCCACGTACTGCCGCACCCAGTCGTGCAGCGGCTTCCAAGCGTCGCCATCCGGCAGGAAGCTCTGGTATTGCTTCAGCGTCAGCGGCCCCAGCGCAATGCGGAACTTGTATTGCCGGTCCCACAGCTTGCTGCCCGCGCTGGCGTTGCGGCCCAGCTGCGCCAGCGCGGCGTCCACGCGCTCGGGTCGGTTGCGCGCATGACCCAGGCGCGTGCGGTCGTCGCGCTCCACCGGCAGCCAGTGCGCCACATGCTGCACGATGCGCACCGGCACGCCGAAATGCAGCGAGAGGATCTTGGCCAGCCCTTCAGGGTGACGGCTGCGCCCGCCCAGCAGGCCCGCATGAAAGAGCCGCGCGCTCTGCGGCACCGTGTCCTGCGGCCGCAGCACGCCATCCAGCCCCACCGAGGCGCCGAGCCAGGCCGCATAGCGGTCATCGGCCGGCCGGTCGTGCTGCACGGTGGGCTGGGCCTGCGCCCAGGCGCGGTAGAACAGCGAGAGCAGCCGGTGGTGGAACACATCGAGAAAACGCGCCAGCGTCGGGTCGCTGCGCTGGCGCAGGCGTTCGCGGGCGTACTCGGTCAGGTGCAGCGGCATCGGCCCCTGCGGCCCGAGCAGGCCGAAGAAGCGCACGCCCAGCCGCGGCGCCTGCGGGCCGCGCGCAAAGCTGGCCAGCGCCGCGGGCGCGAAGTCGAGCTCGGGCTCCTGCCCCAGCCGCAGCGGCTCCTGCGAAGGCCGCAGTGCGCGGCCCAGCCGGGGCGCCTCGGGCGACAGGCCTTCGATGCGGCGCAGCAGCGCGAAGAAGTCATGCGCCCAGGGCTCGGCCTCCACGCGGTCGAACAGCGACTGCAGCGCGGCCGCGCGCTCGATAGCCGCCTCGCGCGCCGTCACGACAGGTCCTCCATCGCGATCCGCGGCGCCCAGCGCTTGAGTTCGCCGCGCTGCATCGACTTCAGCTGCAGCTGCGTGAAGGTGTTGATCGCCGCATGGCGCGCGAAGTAGCGCTCGAGCACGCCGCCGAGCAGGAAGGCGCTGCTGCCCTGGAAGGCGAGCTCGTCGAGCTCCAGCCCGATCTCGATGCCCGTGCCGAAGGTCAGCGGCCCGCTGAACGGCAGGCGCCGTACCACCGAGCGCGCCTGCACGCTGCGCACGCCGTCGACCTGGCGCTGCCAGGCGGCATCGTGTGGCGGGCCGTAGAGCGCGAGCAGGCGGCGCAGCGTCACCGCGGCCTGCTGCGGGTCTTCGTCGGCCCAGGGCAGCTGGTTCAGCGTGAGCAGGCTCACCAGGCTCCAGCCGATCTCGCCCACCGGGCGGCGGCTCATCGGCCGCGTGGGGCCGCGCAGCGCATCCACCCGCAGCACCGGGCCCGGCGCATCCAGCTTCCACAGCGGCTCGCCGCCGGCGTGGCCGTTGTGCGGCAGTAGCGCCGGCAGGTCGCGGTTGGTGACCCAGGCCGAGACCGAGAGCTGACGGATGTCTTCGCGATACGGCGCATGCTGCGGGTCGACCAGCGAGAGGAACACCTCCTCGCCGATGTACGACGAGCGTGGCCCGTGCTCCTTCTGCCGCGCCGAGAGCAGCCGCGGCTCGCGGCGCGCGGTGTAGAAGCCGGGCGTGTCGCGCGGCGCCTCGTGGTAGGTGGCATACAGCGGCAGGAAGGCCTGCTGCCCGTTCTTGCCGCTGCCGAAGCCCACCACCGACTGCAGGCTGTGCACCTCGTAGTCCATCGGCCGCGTGCGGTCGGGCACCACGTGGTATTCCCAGCTGCCGGTGCCGAGCTGGATGCGGTCGAGCCGCTTCGGAAAGAGGTTGATCGCCGGCGTGCAAAAAAGCGCGAGGCTCCTGGCGTCCACCAGCGATTCGAGCGCAGGATCCCCGCGGGAAAACAGCAGCACCAGCTCGACCTCGTCGGCGTTCACGCGGGCCAGCCGCGACGCGAGGTCGGTGATCTCGAAGAACAGAAAACGCTGCGGCATCGCCGCCACTTCCTGCAGCAGCCGGCAGCCCGAGAAGCTGCGGTGCAGCTCGGGCAGCAGCGCCTCGTCGGCGCCGAAGCCCAGCGGCTGCACGCTGGCGGCATCGCGCCACTGTTGCAGCGCCTGCCCCGGCGCCGCGCTCACCCAGCTGCCCAGCGCGGTGCTCAGCACCAGTTCATGCAGCCGGAAGGCCACGTCGTCCGGTGCGCTGATGTACAGCGCGAGCTTGTCCATGCCGAGCTGGCTGAACGCGATGCCGCCGCCGGTACGCAGCCGGATGCGCAGGCCGCCCTTGGCGCCCAGCGCCGGCGGCATCTGCCGCAGCGGCAGGTCGGGCGCATGGGTGAAATATTGCGCCCCCACCAGCTCGATCGGCCACAGCGTGACCGCATGCGCGGTGCGGAACTCGCAGCGCGTGTCCTGCCCGCGCGCCAACGCCGATTCCAGCGCCGCGCCGCGCGGCACCGGATAGCCCTTGATCAGGTTGGGATCGTTGGTGTCCAGCCCGAAGCGCGCCACCAGCATCGACGGCACCGGCGCCAGGAAGTTGGGATAGATCGACTCCAGCAGGTGCGCGATCAGCCGCGGCTGCTCGGCCTCGAGCTTCAGTTGCACGCGGGCGGTGAGGAAGGCGAAGCCTTCGAGCAGGCGCTCGACATAGGGATCGGCCACCTCGGCACCTTCCATGCCGAGGCGCGAGGCGATCTTCGGAAACTCGCGCGCGAACTCCGCGCCCACCTCGTGCAGGTGGGTCAGCTCATCGGTGTAGAGGCGGAGCAGGCGCGGGTCCATCGCGGCTCGCCTCACTGCGGCAGGCTGCGCGAGCTGCCGACCGCATCCCTCACCTCGACCTGCCCCGCCTCCAGGTCCAGCTGCGTGCGCAGCAAAATCTCCAGCGGCACCGGCTGCGACCAGAGATGGCCGCGGATCTCGAACTCGATGACGTTGTGCGTGTCGAGCACGCTGGTGGCTTCGAGCGCGCGCACTTCCAGCGTCTCGGCCAGGATGCGCGGCTCGTAGCGCTCGATCGCCTGGCGGATCGCCTTCTCGAGCACGCTGACGTCGACCTTGGAAGCGAGCTGCCCCGACAAAGCCGGCAGCCCGAAATTGAGCACGCTGCCGGCCACCGCGGCATTGCCCTCGGCCTGTTTGCCCAGCGGCTGCACCGCATTGAACAGCCAGCCCAGGTCGCGCAGCACGGCCTGCCGCAGCTGGCCCTTGGACATGACCCGCTGCTCCTCGGCTTCTTCGCGGTGGTGCGGGTCGTCGTCGGTCAACCGGTCGAGCAGCGCCGGCTGCAGGCGGTCCTTCAGGTGGGAGCTCACTGCACGTTCAGCTCGATGCTGCGCACGTCGAGCAGCGCCTGCTCGCCGGCATCGGTGGCCAGCACACGCTGGCCCACGCCGGCGAACTGGTCGTTGGCCAGCGCCACCCATTCGGTGCGGCGCGACATCCACACGCGCTCGTCTTCCCACTGCGTGCTGCCGGAATAGCGCGTGGGAATCAGCGCCACCGAATCGCCGCCGTTGGGAAACGTGAGGTGCGCCGGCACCCACACGAGGTCGCGCAGGTCTTCGGGCGCCTCGACCTGCACGCGGCTCAGCGCGCCGAACGGCACCCAGCAATAGCGGCCGTTGACGATCGCTTCCAGCACCGGGCCCAGCCGGGAATCCGCATCGCAGATCCATTCGAACGGCTGGCCGTCGAGCGTGCCGGCCGTGGCCTCGGCCTGCTCGAGCGCCTGTGCCCGCAGGGCCTGCGTGACCTGGCGTTCGCCGTTGGCTTCGGCCTGCAGCGCCTGCACCAGCAGCGCCACCCAGGGCTTGGGCTCGCCCAGCACCATCGGCGTGGTGCGGCCGGCGAACACCGCTTCGCGCACCAGCTCGCACTTCAACGCCTCGCGGTAGGTGTTGACCATGGCCAGTGCGCCGGCATCGAGCTCGCCGCACAGCTCCAGCTGCGTGGCCGCGCGCTGCCACTGGCCGGACACCGCCATTAGCTGGAACAGCAGCACGCGCAGCTTCGCATCCTCGGGGCGCGAGCGCACCTGCTGCTGCGCCAGCGCCAAGGCTTCGGTGGGCCGGCCATCGGCCACCAGCTCTTCGACTTCGTTCATGTCAGGTCATCCATGAAGCTGTGGCTGGCGCCGAGCTGGCCCGTGGCGCTCTGCACGCGGTATTCGACCGCGACCTTCTGGAAGCTGAAGGCCACCTTCTCGACCGGCGAGCCGCTGGCGTCGGTCTCGATGTCGTAGGCGGCCACGCGGGCCTTTTCCAGCGTGATCGTGAAGAAGTCTTCCTGCTCGCCACCAGGCTTGCGCAGCGTGAGCGTGGCGCTGCGCACCTCGTCGTTGGTGGCCACCGCGCTCATCAGCGCGGTGCTGGCCGAATCGAGCGGCTTGAACAGCACCAGTTGCCGGTAGCTGCGCCGCCCGGTCTGCTGCGCGGCCACCGCATCGCCGCCCGCCCCTACGCCCCAGGTGAAGCCGAGCAGCACGATGTCGTCCTTGTGGCCCGCGGCCACCGATTCGCCCTTGACCTTGCCCGCCCGCTTGAGCGTCAGGTCGAGGTACATGTCGGCGCCGCGCGAGGCAGCGGCATCGACCGGAAGAATGCCTCCGCCGAGGTTCGCTGCCATCGCGCGCTCCGTGCCCGTGTCAGCGGGTCTCGGTGCTGGCGACGTTCCAGCCGAACTTGACCGCGCCGCCGAGTGCGCCCTTCTCGTCCTGCGGCTTGTATTCGAACTCGATGTCGGCATAGCTCAGCGCCACGCTCTCCGAGATCTCGCCGCCGCTGGAGGCCGAGGGCGCCACCGAGGTGACGAGCACCTGCTTCAGCGTGACCTTCAGGAAGTCGAGCTGGCCTTCGCCGGCCTTGCGGCAGGTGATCACGGCCTGGTCGAAGTGCTTGCCGTTGGCGCAGTTCTTGGCCAGCACCGGCGAGGCCTTGTCGTAGTAGTGCGCGAACACCAGCTGGCCCGGAATGCCCTTGCCCTTGCCCGAGCCGGTGCCCATGGCGGCGGTGCTTTCCTGGCGCACGTCCCACGACCAGGCGAGCAGGTCGATCTCGCCCTTGTGGTCCTTGTGGGTCGATTCGCCGTCCACGCCGGCAATCTTGAGGTGGGTGTCGATGGTCATGATGAATGGCTCCTTGGATGGTGATGTGCAGGCTGGTGGCCTTCTCGAAACTCAGAAAACTCGATGACGAATCACGCTTGCGTGCTTCACGCTTGTTTTTGTGACGGCAGCTTGGACACCAGCCGCAGGGACACGGTGAGCCCCTCGAGCTGGTAGTGCGGCCGCAGGAAGAACTTGGAGCTGTAGTAGCCCGGGTTGCCGGGGATCTCCTCGACGGTCACCTCGGCCGCGGCCAGCGGCTTCTGCGACTTGGTCACTTCCGACGAATTGGCGGGGTCGCCATCGACGTAGTTCATGATCCACTTGTTGAGCCACTTCTCCATGTCGGCGCGCTCCTTGAACGAGCCCACCTTGTCGCGCACGATGCACTTGAGGTAGTGCGCGAAGCGGCAGCAGGCGAACAGGTAGGGCAGGCGCGCCGCGAGGTTGGCGTTGGCGGTGGCGTCGGGGTCGTCGTATTCGAAGGGCTTCTGCAGCGACTGCGCGCCGATGAAGGCCGCGAAGTCGGAGTTCTTGCGGTGCACCAGCGGCATGAAGCCGTTCTTGGCCAGCTCGGCCTCGCGCCGGTCGCTGATCGCGATCTCGGTGGGGCACTTCATCGCGACGCCGCCTTCGTCGGTGGGGAAGGTGTGCGCCGGCAGCCCTTCGACCGCGCCGCCCGACTCCACGCCGCGGATGCGGGTGCACCAGCCGTACATCTTGAACGAGCGGTTGATGTTCACCGCCATCGCATAGGCCGAGTTGGCCCAGGTGTAACTGCCGTGGTCGCCGCCGGCGGTTTCTTCCTCGAAGTTGAACTCCTCCACCGGGCTGGTCTTGGCGCCGTAGGGCAGGCGCGCGAGGAAGCGCGGCATCGCCAGGCCGATGTAGCGCGCATCGTCGGATTCGCGCAGCGATTTCCACGCGGCGTATTCGGGCGTGGTGAAGATCTTGGTGAGGTCGCGCGGGTTGGCCAGCTCCTGCCACGAGCCCATCTGCATCAGCGACGGGTTGGCCGCTGCGATGAACGGCGAGTGCGAGGCGGCGGCCACCTTGCTCATCTCGCCCAGCAGCTCCACGTCGGGCGGGCTGTGGTCGAAGTAGTAGTCGCCCACCATGCAGCCGAAGGGCTCGCCGCCGAACTGGCCGTATTCCTCTTCGTAGACCTTCTTG
>CBIHRS010000046.1:0-37931 GCA_966212505.1 uncultured bacterium | reverse complement strand
GGATGTGGCCCGGGCAGTTCATCGGCTTGAGCGCGTAGTCGCGCTTCTCCGACTCGGTCGTGAACATGTTCTCGCGGTATTTCTGCCAGTGGCCCGTCTTCTCCCACAGGCCCTGGTCGAGCAGCTGCGGGCCCTTGACCTCCTGGTAGCCGTTGTCGCGGTAGACGCGGCGCATGTACTGCTCCACCTCCTGCCACACCGTCCAGCCCTTGGGATGCCAGAACACCGTGCCGGGCGAGTGCTCGTCGATGTGGAACAGGTCGAGTTCCTTGCCGAGCTTGCGGTGGTCGCGCTTCTCGGCCTCCTCGAGCATGTGCAGGTACTGCTGCAGCTCGTCCTTCGTGGCCCAGGCCGTGCCGTAGATGCGCTGCAGCTGCTCGTTGCGGTGGTCGCCGCGCCAGTAGGCGCCGGCCACCTTCATCAGCTTGAAGTGCTTGAGCTTGCCCGTGCTCGGCACGTGCGGGCCGCGGCACAGGTCCTCGAACTTGCCTTCGCGGTACAGCGAGACGTCCTCGTTCTGCGGGATGCTGCCGATGATCTCGGCCTTGTAATGCTCGCCCAGGCTCTTGAAGTAGGCCACCGCCTCGTCGCGCGGCAGCACGCGGCGCTCGACCTTCTCGTCCTTCCTGGCCAGCTCGGCCATCTTGGCTTCGATGGCGGCCAGGTCCTCGGGCGTGAACGGGCGCTTGTATGCGAAGTCGTAGTAGAAGCCGTTTTCGATCACCGGTCCGATCGTGACCTGCGCCTCGGGGAACAGCTCCTTCACCGCATGGGCCAGCAGGTGGGCGGTCGAATGGCGGATGACTTCCAGGCCATCGGCGTCCTTGTCGGTCACGATCGCGAGCTTGGCGCCGTCGTGCAGGCGGTAGCTCGTGTCGACGACCTTGGCATCGGCCCCTTCGCCGACACGGCCGGCGATGGCGGCCTTGGCCAGGCCGGCGCCGATGGAGGCGGCGACGTCGGCAACCGTGGGCGCTTCGGCGAATTCGCGTTTGGAACCGTCGGGCAGCTGGATGGCGATCATGTGAGGAAACTCCAGAAACAAAAAAGCGCGGTGGGTGACCGCGCTTTCCTGGTGAACGAGAAACTAAGGACGTGACGACGCGGCCGACTAAACCTCGGAGGTGAAGAAGGTCGTAGTTCGCGGTGTCATAACCGAAGTGCCTTTCTCGCTCTTGTGAATGTGGATCGGCCGATTGTAGGCGACAACCGTGCTACACGGGCAACAGGGACACGTCGGCCGTGCGCTCGACCAGCCACAGCCCCGCCACCACCATCGCTGCCACCGAGCCGCCGCCCAGCACCCAGCGCGGATACGCCGCGCGATGCCGCTGCAGGAACAGCAGCGGCACCACTGCCGCCACGATCGCCACCTGCCCCAGCTCGAGCCCCACGTTGAACTTCAGCAGTGCCCAGCCGAACTCCGCCGGCGGCAGCTGCAGCTCGCGCAGCACGCCGGCGAAGCCGAAGCCGTGGACCAGGCCGAACAGAAAGGTCACGCTGCCGCGCCAGCGGCCGAAGACCGGGCGCAGGTTGTCGAACGCCGCCACGAGGATGGTCACGGCGATGGCGGGCTCGATGAAGGCAGGCGACAGCGACACGAGGTTCAGCGAGGCCAGCGCCAACGTGATCGAGTGCGCCACCGTGAACAGCGTGACGATGCCCAGCACCGGCGCCAGCGCCTGGCGCCATCGGTCGACCGCGCGCCAGCCCTCGGGCGTGCGCCTCAGCACCGCCGGCAGCAGCAGGCACAGCAGGAACAGCACGTGGTCGTAGCCAGTGACGATGTGGTGCACGCCTTCGGCGATGAACGACGGCGTGTCGATCTGCGGAGCCGCTGCCAGCGCGGCGATGGAGGCGGCAGGCATGGCCGAGGACGCTTCCCCGGCCTTTGCGAATGTCGGCGCCGCCCCGGACACAGGCTCCGGCGCCAAGGCCGTCAACACCACTGGCCTGCCCGGATCCAGCAGGCGCAGCTCGCTGCGGCCATCCGCATGCACGATGCGCGCGATGCCGCGGTGCGTGGCATCCACATCGCTGAACAGCGTGTAGCGCATCGGCAGGCCGGCCTGTGGGGTGCATTGCGCGCCGAAGTTCATCGCCACATACACACCATCGCTGCGGCGCTCCAGCGCATCGCTTTCATGGCGCAGCGGGCAGCCGGCGATCTGCAGGTGGTCGAGCGCATGCGCCACGATCTGCGGCAGCGCATGGCGCACCTCGCGCCACGTGAGCCGCCGGTCGTCGTCGGCATCCAGCACCAGCACGTTGTCGAGGTCGCGCAGCGCGATGTCCCAGCGCAGCGAGAGGCCGTCGGCGCGCTCCTGCACCTGCAGGTAGGCATCGCTGGCCTTGTGGGCCCACGATGGCGCGCTCGCCAAGCACAGCAGCAGGGCCGCGGCCCATGCACGCCAGCGGCGCAGCCCGGCGCCGGGCTCAGAGCAGGCTGTCGATGCGGTGGTCATGGAGTCCGGTCTCCTCGGTGATGCGTCGGGCCTCGTCGATCGCTGCCAACCTGCCGGTGGCCCGCGCGGCCTGCGCGAACACCAGCAGGTCCAGCGGCTCGCGCTGCAGCTTCAGATTGGTGCGGGCCAGCGCGAGCGCCGCCGACGGATTGTGGTCGAGCCGCAGCGCGAAGATGGCGCGTTCGCGCGCATGCACGGCCGCAGCGCCAGGCCGCTGGTCGGCCTGGGCGAAGCGCTCGCGCAGCTCGGCGGCCGCGGCCTTGCCCGCCGCTTGACCGTTGGATGCCAGCGCGAGCCGCAACAGCACGGTGTCGCTGCGTGGCAGGTCATGCAACTGCTCGATGGCCTGGTCGCCGCGGCCCGCTGCGATCAGGAAATCGGCATAGGCCAGACGGGTATAGCCGTCGGGCTGGGCCGCGAGCGCGGCGCGATAGGCCGCCTCGGCCGCTTCGGCCCGGCCGTCGCGCTCTTCGAGCTCGGCCAATGTGGTCAACATCCAGCCGCGCGTGGCGGCATCGAGGCGGGCGGCCAGCAAACGGTCCAGTTCCGCGCGCGCCGCATCGGCCTCGCCACGCAAGGCCTGGTTCTCCGCCAGGCAAGCGCGGCCATGCAGTTCGGCACGCAGCCGCAGCAGTTGTCCGCAGGCCTGGTCCGACTCGGCATAGCGGCCCTGCACGCGCCGCAGGGTGGCCAGCGTCAGCCAGGCCTGCGGCTGGTTCGCATCGCGCGACAGCAGCGCCTGCAAGCGCCGGGCAGCGGGTTCGAACTCATGCAGGAACTGCTCGGCCGTGGCCAGCATCAGCACCACCTCGGACCCCGCCTGCAGGCGCTCGGCCCAGGGCTTCAGCAGCGCGATCGCCTGGCCGGCCGGGCGCGGGTCGCCGCTGCTGCGGGCCTGATCGATCCACTCGCGGGCCTGGGCCGCCGCGGCCTCGGGAGAGCGCCGGGCCTTCTGGATCGCGCTGCGGGCTGCGGTGGCCGCGGGCAACTGCTCGATCACCTCGTCGTCGCCATGCGGCACCAGCACGGCTGCCTGTAAGGCAGAGGCAGCCACGGCCAGGCACAGCGAAACGATCATGCGCATGGCATTCATCGTGTGTCTCCGGCAGGGGCGCGGGCCGCCAGCACGGCAGCCCGCGCCGTTTCAGGTCACGACACCGGCTGGGGCTCGGTGTCGTCGCTGGTCTTGGGCTTGTAGTTGCTCAGGTCCAGCGGCTCGCGCGCATCGGCCGACGCAGCGGGCGCTGCGCTCAGCTGGCCCAGGTAGTCGGTCATTCCGGTAGCCGACTGACTGGCGCTGTCAGGCACCTGGTCGAGCGGGCCCGCCACCGGCGGCACGACCGGCGCATCGGAGCCGCCGCCACCGCACGCGGTGAGCACCGCGGCTGCCGCGAAGGCCTGGGCCAGCATCAGAAGCTTGTGGTTCATCGCCGGCTCCTTCTCACTTGGCGCCGGGTTCCGGCGTGTCGAGGTACGGGAAGGCCGGCAGGAACGGCACCTTGGCCTGGTCGACCGCATCGTGCAGCTTCAGCGAGGTGGCGCCCAGCGGCACGTTGGCCGGCTTGCAGTCGGCGCCGAGCTGCAGGGCGTTGCTGTCGCCATTGAGCATGCACAGCCCGCCCATCACCGCCACCAGCGAGATGTCGACCACGTCGTCCTTCGGCCGGCGGCCGTTGGGGAAGCCGGCGTTGTCGCCGCCGGCCACGCCGAGGCGATGCTGGTTGGCCTCGGGCGTGGGCGCGATCGAGGTGTTGAGCCGCAGCATCTCGGAAGCCACCACGTTGGCCGGCTGGTTCAGGCCCTTGATGCCAGTGAGGAAGGTGGTCACGAGATCGGTGCGCGGAATGTTCTTCGGCGCGATGCCCGGCAGGTTCAGCGCCACTTCCAGCAGGGCCGGCAGCGTCGGGTTGGTGACGTAGTCGGCGAACTGCGCATCGTCCTTCGGCTTGCTGCCGTTGAAGCGGTCTTTCTCGGGCAGGCCGATGACCACCTCGTTGACCAGCGGCATGCCCAGGCGCGACACCTGCGTCCACGCGCCACCGGGAATGGCCGTGGTCTGGTGGCCCTTCTTGGGCTTGGGATCGAGCAGCATGCCCTGGCGCAGGCTGGCCGTGGTCCAGCCGCCGATCACCGGCTCGGAGCCATTGGTGAGGCAGCTCTTGTGCACCTCCATCGCCAGCGTGGTCACGTTGTCGTCGATGGTGTTCTCGGCCGCGCCGATCAGCGCGGGATCGGTGATCACCGACACCGGCGCGTTGACCAGGTCGAAGATGGTGCCGAGGTTGACTGCGAAGCCGTCCTTGCGCTGCCCGACGAACAGCTTGCCGGGCATGCTGCAGCCGGGGATGTTGACGGTGTAGATGTGCTTGGCCGCATAGGCCGCGTAGTCAGGGAGCGTCTTGGTGCCGATGTTGTCGACCGGCTTGTCGAAGACCGGGTTGCCGCCGTTGGCGTTGGTCACTGCCACGTGCTGGCCGGTGCGGCGGTCGCCGCGCACCACGTCGACGGTGTAGGTCTCGTTGAGGTTGAGCGCCGCGGCATGCCGGTCGGTCACCTGGCCGGCCTGGATCAGCGGAATCGCCACGTCCTTGCCGCCGATGTTGAGCGTGGTGCCCTTCAGCGTGTTCTTGAAGCGGAACTGGAAGGTGATGTCTTCCTTGGCATCGCCGTTGTTGTCGATGTGGATCTCGTACATCCCGTTGGGATCGAGGCTGAAGTAATTGGGGCCGCCATACGGCGCCTGCAGCGGCAGGTAGTTGGCGATCAGCGTCACGTAGCCCTCGCGTCCGGGCTCGTAGCTGGAGAACATGTAGAAGTCGGTGCCGTCGACCTTGGGCTGCGTGGTGATGAACGGCGCCTCGCGGTGGCTCGAAGCCTGCGCCGGCGCGGCCAGCAGGCCGGCACCGGCGGCGACCAGCGCGGCGGTCAAAGGCAGCAGGCGACGGGCCTGCGGAGAGAGGGTTTTCATTGCGTGTCTTCCTTGGCAGATCCTTCTGAATGGCGGACCTGCTGGCCCGCCTCCGGACACCCCTCGGCCCGTGGCCGGAAGATGTCTGGGGGCGAGATACGCGCAGCCTTGAAAACCGGATGCAGGACTTCTTACGTGAGGGCCTGCGCCTCGATCGCGCCGGGCTTAGCCACCAGTTCGGCGAACTCGTCGGCCAGCCGCTGGCTCTCGGCCAGTGCCTTCGTCCAGGCCTTCACGCGACCACCAAGGTCGTCGCCATAGGCCTTGAAGTCGTTGCGGTCGGGCAGCTTGCCGTTGGGCAGCGTCTTCACCCACTCGGGGTTGGGCGACAGCAGCACCACGTTGGCCAGGCGCTCGGTCGCGCGATGGCGGTGGCGCAGCGCCTTGTCGAGCCAGCCGGGGACCACGCTCTTCTGGAAATGCGGGTACAGCACCAGCCCGCCTGCATCCGATGCGCCCATCGATGCGTAATCGAGGTGCAGGTGGTAGTCGGTGATGCCGCCGTCCCAGTAGGCGCCGGGTGGTGCTCCGGGAATGTCGTGCACCGCATCGAGCCAGAACGGGATAGAGCAGCTCGCGAGGATGCTGGCGCGCAGGTTGTGCGCGGCCAGCCCGACCTTGTGCGTGCGGAAATCGTGCAGGTGCAACGGCAGCGGATCGCGTGGGTCTGAAAAGATCACGCGCTCCAGCCAGCCGCCCATCGCCTGCCGGCTCACCGCATTGGCGACGAAGGCCGCCGCATAGCCCAGCGGCGTGCGCACCCGGCCCTCGCGCCGCAGCAGCAGGTGCGCGCCGCGGCTCGTGAACACATGCAGGCGGAAGCGCGGGTTCGACAGCATCGCGCTCTCCTGCCCATCGAAGTGCTCGGCCAGCTTGGCGCCGAACACCTCGCTCACATGGCGCGGCGCCGGTGGCTTGCCCGGCGCATGCTCGTAGTGCTGGTGGATGTAGTCGTGCGCCATGCGGGCCAGTGCCGCATCCGCATCCGGCAGGCAGGCGCTGGCCATGCGCCACGCGCCGATCGATGCGCCGAGCAGGTGGATGGGATGCGGCGCGTCCTTCAGCCAGTGGCCGAAGAGGAAGCGGTCGAGCGGATTGAGCGCCAGCCCTTTCGGGCCTCCGGCCGCGCCGGGGATCACGCGCACGTCGGCCGGACGCAGCCCGCGTTCGCGCAGATGGGCCAGCGCCACCGGGCCGGCATGGAGGGTCAGGGCTTTCATCGGACGACGATCGTAGACGAGCGCACAGGCATGGTGCCGATGTCAGACACCGCCTACACGCGCATCGGCCGACGCGGACAGGATCTAACGCCTTGTTGCAGCGTCGCAGCCGCCATCACACACAGACGCCTAGACAAGGCCCAGACCTGAGACAAAATCCGCCGCTCTCAACGCTCGCGGATGACGATCGCCGGACCACACGGCGGCAACCCGGGCGACTCGCTCTCCTATGACAACAACTCTTGCTTCGAGCGCGCTCGGGTCCAGCGCTCGTGTGCTTCGCCTTGCTGCCGGCGCTCTGCTCGCCTGTGCAGCGCTGTGCGTCCAGGCGTTCTCGCTGGACGACGTGGCCGCACGCGCCCGCACCCTGTCGCAACAACCCTGGAAGCCCGCTTCCGACACCATCGCGCCCTCGCTGGCCGCGCTGAGCTACGACGACTACCGCAGCATCCGCTTCCGCCCCGACCATGCGCTGTGGCGCGATGCGGGCCTGCCCTTCGAGCTGCAGTTCTTCCATGCGGGCCGCGGCTTCCGCACGCCGCTGAAGCTGCATGAGCTCACGCTCGGCCAGCCGCGGCAGCTGACCATCCCGCGCTCGTCGTTCGACTATGGCCGTGCGGCCTCGCTGGTGCCCTCGCGTGGTGCGGCAGACATCGCCGGTTTCCGTGTGCACTACCCGATCCGCCAGGCCGGCTACAAAGATGAGGTCATCGTCTTCCTCGGCGCGAGCTACTTCCGCGCGGTGGCGGCCGACCTGCACTACGGCCTGTCGTCGCGCGCGCTGGCGGTCGACACGGTGGGCGGCTCGGGCGAGGAATTCCCGGCCTTCGAGGAGTTCTGGATCGAGCGGCCGGCGCCCGATGCCAAGGCGCTCACGCTGTATGCGCTGCTCAACGGCCCGCGCGTCACCGGTGCTTACCGCTTCGTGATCACGCCGGGCAAGCCCACCGCCGTGGACGTGCAGTCGCGCGTGTTCCTGCGCGGGCCGGTTGCCACATTAGGGATCGCGCCGCTGACGAGCATGTTTCTTGCGGGGGAAAACCAGCCGCAACGCGACGACTTCCGGCCCGAGGTGCACGACTCCGACGGCCTGCAGCTGCTCGGCTCCGATGGCGAATGGCTGTGGCGCCCGCTGGTCAATCCGAAGCAGCCGCATGCCACCTCGTTCGCGATGCAGAACCCCCGGGGCTTCGGCCTGATGCAGCGAGACCGCCAGTTCATGAGCTACCAAGACCTCGAAGCCCGCTACGACCGCCGCCCCTCGGTGTGGATCGAGCCGCAGGGCGACTGGGGCGCGGGCCGCGTGGAGCTGTTCCAGTTCCACACGCCCGACGAGACCAACGACAACGTGGTGGCCTACTGGGTGCCGCAGCGCCTGCCTGCGTCCGGCGAGCCGCTGGCGCTCGACTACCGCATGCGCTGGGGCGGCGACGACCTGCCGAGCCCGCCGTCGAGCCAGGCGGTGCAGTCGCGCCGCGGGCACGGCTACCACGAAGGCACGCTGCCGCCCGACGAGCTGCAGTTCAACGTCGACTTCAAGGGCCCGGCCCTGCAGCAACTGCCGGCCGATGCGCCGGTGGAAGCCATCGTCACCACCGATGGCAATGCGAAGGTGCTGCTGGCCAACGCCTATCCGAATCCGGTCCTGGGTGGCTGGCGCATGACGCTCAAGCTCAAGAGGCTTGCAGCGTCGCGTCCGGTCGAAATGCGCGCATTCCTGCGCAGCGGAACTCTCATTCTGAGTGAAACATGGAGCTACTCCCTGCCTCCCGAGTGAACGAAGGCCACACCGCGCCACCCATCCATCGCGGCTCGATGACGCCGCGGCCCTGGGTGGGGTTGTGGCGCGGCGTGGCCATCGGCCTGCTGCAGCTGCTGCTGCGGCGCCAGCCCTGGGGCGATGCCTTCGGCACCGCGGCGCCGGCCTGGCACAAGGCCGCGGCACGGCGCCGCTGGCTGCTGCTGGCGCTGGTGATCGGCAGCACGGCGGCCGCGCTGGGCGCCCTGCTCTCGCAGGATCCGCAGGCGCTGGCCGGACCGTTGCACATTGCGCAAACGGCCTTGTTCGGCCTGCTGTTCGCGTGGGTCTCGGCCGGCTTCATGACCGCGCTGATGGGCTTCGTGTGCCTGCTGCGCGGCGACGCGCATGCACTCTCGGTGGGCACGCTCGACAACCGCCCGATCGATGCCTCGGCCCGCACCGCGATCCTGGTGCCGATCTGCAACGAAGACATCGCCACCGTGTTCGGCGGCCTGCGCGCCACCTGCGAATCGCTGGCCGCCACGGGCCACGCGCAGCTGTTCGACGTGTTCGTGCTCTCCGACACGCGCGACGGCGCGCTGCGCGCCGCCGAGCAGCAGGCCTGGGCGCAGCTGCGCGAGCAGATGGCCGAGGCCGGCACGCCACTGCAGGTGTTCTACCGCTGGCGCCGCCGCCGCACCAAGCGCAAGGCCGGCAACGTGGCCGACTTCTGCCGCCGCTGGGGCCGCGATTACCGCTACATGGTGGTGATGGATGCCGACAGCGTGATGAGCGGCGACTGCATCGCCTCGCTCGTGAAACTGATGGAAGCCCACCCGCGCGCCGGCATCCTGCAGACGGCGCCCAGCGGCTGCGGCCACGACACGCTGCACGCACGGGCCCAGGCCTTCCTCGGCCGCGTGACCGGCCCGCTGTTCACGCGCGGGCTGGCCTACTGGCAGCTCGGTGAATCGCACTACTGGGGCCACAACGCGATCCTGCGCGTCGAGCCCTTCATGCGCCATTGCGCGCTGGCGCCGCTGCCCGGCCGCGGCGGCCTCTCGGGCGAGATCCTGTCGCACGATTTCGTCGAGGCCGCGCTGATGCGCCGCGCCGGCTACGAGGTGTGGCTGGTGCCCGAGCTCGACGGCAGCTACGAGCAACTGCCGCACCACCTCGTCGACGAACTGCAGCGCGACCGCCGCTGGTGCCAGGGCAACCTGCAGAACGCGCGCCTGATGGCCGAGCCCGGCTTCCAGCCGGTGCACCGCGCGATGTTCGTCACCGGCGCGCTGTCGTACCTGGCCTCGCCGCTGTGGCTGGCCTTCGTGCTGCTCGGCGCCTGGCAGGACGCCACCGATGCCAACGCCGGCCTGTCGCTGGGCGGCTTCGCACGCGCCGGCGCGCCGCTGTGGTCGGCCGTGCTGATCATGCTGTTCCTGCCCCGCGTGCTGGGCGTGCTGCGCCTGCTGTGGCGCGGTGAGCAGCGCAGCTTCGGCGGCACGCTGGGCCTGCTCGGCGGCGCCGCGGTCGAGGCCGTGATGTCGGCGCTGCAGGCGCCGGTGCGCATGGCTGCGCACACATTGTTCGTGCTGGTGGCGCTCACCGGCTGGAAGCTCGAATGGAAGTCGCCCTCGCGCGCGGCCAAAGCGCTGGGCTGGCGCGATGCCGCTGCCAGCCTGCGCTGGCTGGTGCTGCCGCTGGCGGCGAGCGTGGCCGCGCTGGTGCTGCTGCAGGACCAGGCGCTGGCCCTGGGCGTGGCGCCGATGCTGCTGCCGCTGTTGATCGCGGTGCCGCTGGCGGTGGTCGGCAGCCAGGCCGGGCTGGGGCGTGGGCTGCGCAGGCTGGGCCTGCTGGCGATCCCCGAGGAAGTGGCGCCAGCCGCCACGCTGCGGCAGGCATGGCAACACGAGCGTGCGCTGCGGGTGGTCCACGATGTGGAAGAAGCTCGCCCCGCCGCAGTCGCCACGGCCATGCCCTGGCGCATCGGCACCTCGCTGCGGGTGCTGGCCGGCGGTGCGATGGTCGCGGCCTTCATGCTGCTGCCGGCGCAGCCGCCGGGCCTGAACACTCAGCCCAGCGACGACATGACCGAGGTGTGGCGGGTGATGCAGCTGCAGCGCTTTGCCAAGCTGCAGGCCGAGTCGTTCGACAAGTCGGCCATGCAGAAGGCGTCGCTGAACGGCAAGCGGAAGGTGCCGCGCCGGGTCACGAAGACCTGACGCGGCGCTTCAAGCTCAGGGGTGCTTGACCACCACGCCGCAAGCCACCCGCGCCCCAGAGTTGCCGGTCGGCTGGGTCTTGTAGTCGTCGGCGCCCGCATGCACGATGACCGCGCGGTTGACGATGTCGGCCGTGCCGCTGCCGATCGTCACGCCGTGCATCATGAACTTGGCGTCGGCCACGCCGTTGGCATCGGCCTTCAGCGCCGGCATGTCGCCCCCGTGGTGCGGGCCGTCCTGGGGGCCATGCGGCTGGCCGGTGGGATTGAAGTGGCCGCCGGCGCTGGTGCCGTCGGCGCTGGCGCAATCGCCCTTCTCGTGCAGATGGAAGCCGTGCTCGGAGTTGGGGGCCAGGCCGGTGATGTGCGCATGGGCCATCACGTGGCCCTCCATCTCGTGGAACATCACGATGCCGGTGACCGTGTTGCCCTGCGTGGGCGACAGCGTGGCCACCGCCATCGGCTTGCCCATCATGCCCATGCCGTGCTGATGGTCGCCGCCCTTGCCGGCGCTGGCGCAGCCCATGAGGGCCGCTGCGGCCAGGAGGGAAAGGCCGAGGGTGTTCAGGTGACGCATCGCGAAGCTCCTCTGTGATGAAAGTCAACGAGTGTAGGGAGGCCGGCGCCTGCGCACCAGCACCCCCTACCTACGGAGGAGCCAAGGTTTTGGACGCAGGCTCAGCGCTTCGTCTGCAACTTCGCGAAAGCCGCGGCCATCGCACTCTGCTGCGCAGGTGCCGAGCCACCACCGCGCGGCGCGTTGTGCCGCTCGTTGCGGCCGGCGGGACGGTAACTGTTGTCACCGCGTGCACCGCCCTGCCCCTTGGCCGGCGCGGCCGCGTCGAGCTTCATCGTCAGCGAGATGCGGTTGCGTGCGAGGTCGACCTCCAGCACCTTCACCTTCACGATGTCGCCGGTCTTCACGACCTCGCGCGCATCGTTGACGAACTTGTTCGACAGTTGGCTCACGTGCACCAGCCCGTCCTGGTGCACGCCGAGGTCGACGAACGCACCGAACTGCGCCACGTTGCTCACCGTGCCCTCGAGCACCATGCCCGGCTGCAGGTCCTTGATGTCCTCGACGCCATCGTTGAAGCGCGCCACCTTGAAATCGGGGCGCGGGTCGCGGCCGGGCTTCTCGAGTTCGGCGAGGATGTCCTTCACGGTGATCGCGCCGAACTTCTCGTCGGCAAAGGCCTCGGGCTTCAGCGACTTGAGCACGTCCGACCGGCCCATCAGCTCGGTGATCGGCTTGGCCGTGGCGGCCAGCATCTTCTCGACCACCGGATAGGTCTCGGGGTGCACGCCCGACATGTCGAGCGGGTTGTCGCCGTCGCGGATGCGCAGGAAGCCCGCGGCCTGCTCGAAGGTCTTTGCGCCCAGGCCCGTCACCTGCGTGAGCTGCTGCCGGTTCTTGAACGCGCCGTTGGCATCGCGCCAGCGCACGATGCTGGCGGCCACCGCATTGCTCAGGCCCGACACGCGCGCCAGCAGCGGCGCCGAGGCCGTGTTGAGATCCACGCCCACCGAGTTGACGCAGTCTTCCACCACCGCATCCAGCGTGCGGGCCAGCTCGCTCTGGTTGACGTCGTGCTGGTACTGGCCGACGCCGATGCTCTTGGGATCGATCTTCACCAGCTCGGCCAGCGGATCCTGCAGGCGGCGCGCGATGCTCACCGCGCCGCGCAGGCTCACGTCGAGGTCGGGCAGCTCCTTGCTGGCGAACTCGGAGGCCGAATACACCGAGGCACCGGCCTCGCTGACCACCACCTTCTCGATGTGCGTGCCGGGCGCCAGTTGCTGGATACGCTTGATCAGGTCGGCCGCCAGCTTGTCGGTCTCGCGGCTCGCGGTGCCGTTGCCGATGGCGATCAGGTTCACGCCGTGCGTGGCGCACAGCCGGCCCAGCGTGTGGATCGACCCTTCCCAGTCCTTGCGCGGCTCATGCGGGTAGACGGTGCTGGTGTCGAGCACCTTGCCGGTGTCGCTCACCACCGCAACCTTCACCCCGGTGCGAATGCCGGGGTCCAGCCCCATCACCACCCGCTTGCCGGCCGGCGCCGCCAGCAGCAGGTCGCGCAGGTTCTCGGCGAACACCTTGATCGCGACCTTCTCGGCCTCTTCGCGCAGGCGGGCGAACAGGTCGCGTTCGAGCGACAGCGAGAGCTTCACCTTCCAGGTCCAGCCGATTGACTTGCGGATCAGGTCGTCGGCCGCGCGCTTGGCATGGCTCCAGCCGAGGTGGCGCGCGATGCGGCCTTCGGCAAGCGACGGCTGGCCGGGCACCACTTCCTCGTCGAGCACCAGCTTGGCGTCGAGGATCTCCTGCGTGCGGCCGCGGAACACGGCCAGCGCACGGTGCGACGGCACGGTGCGGATCGGCTCGTCGTAGTCGAAGTAGTCGCGGAACTTGGCAACGTCGGGGTTGTTCTCGTCCTTGCCGTCCATCAGCTTCGACTTGAACAAGCCCTCCTCCCACAGCCATTCGCGCAGCTTGCCCACCAGCGCGGCATCTTCGGCCCAGCGCTCGGAGAGGATGTCGCGCACGCCGTCGAGCACCGCGAAGGCATCGGCGAAACCCGCATCGGCATTGACGAAGGCCGCGGCCTCGGCCATCGGGTCGAGCGACGGATCGGCGAAGAGCTTGTCGGCCAGCGGCTCGATGCCGGCCTCGCGGGCGATCATGCCCTTGGTGCGGCGCTTGGGCTTGTAGGGCAGGTAGAGGTCTTCGAGCTCCTGCTTGGTGGGCACCGCCTCGATCGCGGCACGCAGCTCGGGCGTGAGCTTGCCCTGCTCATCGATGCTCTTGAGCACCGCGGCCCGGCGCTCTTCCAGCTCGCGCAGGTAGCCCAGGCGGGCCTCCAGCTCGCGCAGCTGGGTGTCGTCGAGGCCGTCGGTGGCCTCCTTGCGGTAGCGGGCGATGAAGGGGACTGTCGCCCCGCCGTCCAGCAGCTCGACGGCTGCATTCACTTGGGCCGGCCGAACCTTCAGCTCGGCCGCGATTTGCAACAGGATCTTTTCCACGGCTGGCAGCACATCACACACAGCGAAGCGCGCGAGTGTGCCACAGGGGTGAATCGCTTCAGGGGCGCTTGACGAGGCGCAGGCCCAGCACCACCGGGTCGTGGTCGGAAGCGCGGTACGGCGTGGGCGTGTACAGGTCCTGCGGCTTGAATTCGGTGTTGTAGTCGATCACCGAGGGTTCGTCGGCATTGATGTGCCACTCGACCGCGCCGGTCACCTGGGCCGACAGCGACGGCGTGGCCAGCGCATGGTCGAGCCTGCCGGCGGCGCCGTCGAACACGTACGAATAGCCGAAGCCCGCAACGCTGTCGTTGAAGCGGCCGATCTGGTCGACCCAACCGGCATCGGTGAAGGCGACGATCGGGTCTTCCTTGGCATACGCGTTGAAGTCGCCCACCAGCACCACGTCGGTGTCGCCGGCCTGCGCCTGCACGCGGCTGACGAAATCGCGCAGCGCCGCACCCTGCTGCAGCCGCCGCGCGTTCCAGCAGCCCTGGCCGTCACCGCTGTCCACGTCGCCGCCGGTGGCATCGTCGCAGCCGCCCTTGCTCTTGAAGTGGTTGACGATCAGCGAGAAGCGCTCGCCGTTGACATCGACGAAAGCCTGCGCGAGCGGTGGGCGGTTGTGCACCGGGTGGGTGTCGGCCATCGCCGGGCCGAGGCGCCGCAGCGTCGCCGGTTTGTAGATCATCGCGACCTTGATCGCATCGGTGCCGGCGCCGCCGGCCGGCGTGGGCACCACCGCATAGGTGCCGGCGCCGACGCGCGCGTTGAGCGCATCCACCAGGGCCTGCACCGCCGTGCTGCCGTTGTTCTGGATCTCCATCAGGCCGACGGCATCGGCATTGATGGCCGCCAGCGCCGCGACGATCTTGTCGCGCTGGCGCGTGAACTCGGCCGCGCTGTTGGCGCCGCGGCAATCGCCCGCGGTGTTGCTCGGCGGGCAGGTGTTGGTGCCGTCGTTCAACGTGGTGAAGAAGTTCAGTACGTTGAAGCTCGCGATGCGCACGGTGCCGCCCACGCTCGGCGGCTGGGTGGTGCGCGGGTTGGCGCGCGTGAACACCGGCGCCACCGTGGAATGGAGCTTGTAGTCGCCCGCGCCGGCGCTGCTGCTGGTGACGAGGCCGTAGTCGATCACGCCGGTGAGGTTGTTCACCGTGTCGCCGGCGCGCACGGTGCCGTCGGCGCCGATGTAAGGGATGGGACTGGGGTTCTGCTGCGTGCTGCCGTCGTCGAGCACGATGCGGCGGCGCGCGTTGGCGTCGGCCATGGCCACGGCATCGGCGCTGCCGGCGCGGTAGCGGTTGGTCGGCGCCTCGAGCCGGCCGCCGGCCGACAGCGAGAGCTGGCCGTAGCGACCGAGGAAGTAGTTCTGCGAGACGGTGAGCGGCGCCTGGATCGTGACCAGCATGCCCTCGTAGCGTTCGAGGTCGCCGTCGGTAGTCTCCGGCAGCGTGATCGGCGTGGGCGCGATGCCGTAGCCCGAGCCCAGCACCGTCTGCGCGCTGACGTTCGTCAGCTCGGTCACCGTGTGCGCCAGCGTGTCGGCGTTGCCCGCCGCGCCGGTGTTGAACTCCACCACCTTCGCGCTCACCGACACCAGCTGGCCCACCGACACGGTGGGCGCGCTGCCGGTGAAGACGAAGATGCCGTCGGAGGTGGCCGGGTTGCCGTCGCCCGCCGGGTCCTGCATGAAGTAGCCGTTGTTGTTGACGCGCGTGACGACGCCGCGCGTGGTCACGGCCTGGCCTGCCAGCGGGCTGGTGCTGCCGCTGCCCTGGATCTGCATGATCGTGGCGGCCACACCGGTGCCGCCGCCGCACGGATGCAGCGCGGCGCTGCTGTTGCGCGGCGCCGGGGCGCCGGCGGCGAAATCAGTCGCGTTGCTGTCGCTGTCGGTGCAGCCGCTGTCGTTGCGCAGCGCCGCGGTGGTGTTGCTCAGCGTGGCCACCGCGCCGCTGCCTTCGAAGCCGTTGGCCGAGCCGAAGCCGACCAGGTCGACCAGTTGCGCACCCGACGGCACCGCGCCCGACAGCGCAGTGGTGCTGCTTGCCAGCGCCACCTTGCCCGACGAGGCCGACATCGCGATCGTGCCGGTGGCATCGGGCGCGGGCAGGCTGGCGCTGCCGCCGGCACCCATGGCCTCCTGCACCAGCAGGTACTGGCCCGGCTGCAGCATCACGGCCGGCAGCGGCGTGACCTGCCAGCTGCTGCCGGCAGACGACGCGTACTGCACCGACCAGCCACTGAGCGACACCGGCGCGGCGCCGGCGTTGAACAGCTCGATGAAGTCGTTCTTCAGCGTGGCGCCGCTGTTGCCGCCGCCGCCATAGATCTGGCTGATGACGACGCCCGAGGCAGAGGCGAACGAACAGGGGCTGGCGGCGGCGAAGCAGGCCGCCAGCAGCGAGAGTGCGAGGGAGGGTTTCATCCGGTCGAGCATGTCGGAACGCCGTGACGGAACCGTGTCATGCACAGCCTCGTTACAGCCCGGGCGGCACAGCGCCGGCCCGGCGGATTGTCACTGCGCTTCGGCCAGCGCCAGGTGCCGCTGCAGCAGCGCGGCGAAATCGTCGGCCGCGATCGGCTTGCTGAAGAAGTAGCCTTGCGTCTGGTCGCAGTCGTGGTCGCGCAGGAAGGCCTCCTGCTCGGCCGTTTCCACGCCCTCGGCCACCACCGCGAGGCTCAGCGTCTTCGCGATCGCGAGGATGGCCTGCGTGATCGCCTTGTCTTCTGCGTCCTGCGGCAGGTTGCGGATGAAGCTGCGGTCGACCTTGATGGTGTCGATCGGGAAACGCTTGATCTGCGCGAGCGACGAATAGCCGGTGCCGAAATCATCGATCGCCAGCGCGATGCCCAGGTCCTTGATCTCGCCCAGGATGCGGGCGGCGCGCTGGCTGTCCTGCATCACGGTGCCTTCGGTGATCTCCAGCTCCAGGTGCTCGGAGGCCAGGCCGCTCTCGGCCAGCGCGGCGCGGATGTCGCGCAACAGGTGCTCGTCGTTGAACTGCCGCGGCGAGAGGTTGACCGCCACGCACACCGGCGGCAGCCCAGCGCGCTGCCAGGCCACGCTCTGCTCGCAGGCGGTGCGCAGCACCCACAGGCCGATCGGCACGATCAGCCCGGTCTCCTCGGCCAGCGGAATGAACTGCGCCGGCGACACCATGCCCATCTCGGGATGCTTCCAGCGCAGCAGCGCCTCGGCACCGGTGATGCGGCCCGTCTTCAGGCAGAGCTTGGGCTGGTAGTGCAGGAACAGCTCGTCGCGCTCGAGCGCGCGGCGCAACGCCGCCTCCATCGCCAGGCGTTCGACCGACTCGGCCTTGATGGCCGGCGAGAAGAACTGGTAGTTGTTCTTGCCTTCCTCCTTCGCGAGGTACATCGCGAGGTCGGCGTTCTTCATCAGCGTGAGCTCGTCCTGCGCATGAGCCGGATACAGGCTCACGCCCACGCTCGCGGTCACGCGGCATTCCTGCCCCCTCAGCACCAGCGGCTGATTGATGGCCGCGAGGATCTTCTGCGCCACCGCGGCGGCCTGTTCGGGCTCGGTGATCTCCTGCACCAGCACGACGAACTCGTCGCCGCCCAGGCGGGCCACCAGGTCGCTCGCGCGCAGGCAGGCCTTGAGGCGGCGCGCCACCTGCTTGAGCAGCGCATCGCCGGCCTCATGGCCCAACGTGTCGTTGATGACCTTGAAGCGGTCGAGGTCGATGAACACCAGCGCGAAGCAGCGCTGGTAGCGCTGCGCGGTGTTGAAGGCCATGTTCAGCACGGTGTTGAACATCGTGCGGTTCGGCAGCCCCGTGAGGTCGTCGTGCGTGGCCAGGTACTGGATGCGCTGCTCGGCCTGCCGGCGCGCGCTCACATCGCGCGCGATGCCGTGGTAGCCGATGAACTGGCCGGCCTGGTCGAACACCGGCACGCCGCTCAGGTTGTGGAAGTGGCGCTCGCCGTCCTCGCCGATGATCTCGTACTCGAGGTCGCGGAACGGCTGGTGCGCCTCGAGCACCGCGCGGTGCTCGGCCCACTTGCCCTCGCTCATGGACACCGGCAGGTCCCACAGGGTCTTGCCGCACACCGTCTCGAAGCTCACCGCGATGGAGCCGCTGCCGGCCAGCGCGGTGAAGCGGAAGCGTTCGTCCTGCTCCCAGTAGCAGTCGGATGACAGCTCGGTGAGGTGGCGGAAGCGCTGCTCGCTGTCGCGCAGCAGCTGCTGGCCGCGCACGCGCTGCCAGAAATGGCCGATCTGCTTGCCGATCAACGCGGCGCTGTCCTGCAGCCCGGGGTCGGGCATCGCGGGCTGCCGGCTGATGAATTCCATCACCCCGGCCAACTCGCCGTCGATCTCGATCGGCAGCACGAACACGGCGCCGGCACCCGCCTTCTCCGCCGCATCGTGCAGCAGGCAGGCCTGCACCTGCACTGCCGTCCGCCAGGCGGAGCCGGCCCGATCGGGCGCGCCCGAGCCGGCCGGCAGGGCCGCGCGCTGCCCAGTGCACGGCAGGCTGGCCTGCAAGGACTCGGAGACGCTCCAGGCCTGCACGCAGTGAAGCACCGGGTGGCCGGGCTCGCGCAGGAAGCAGGCGCCGCCTTCGAAGCCGAGGCTGGTGCAGAACGCGCGCAGGATCTGCAGCGAGGCGGTGGCGAAGTCTTCGGATTCGGCGAGCGCTCGGGCCACGCCATGCTGCAGCTTCAGCCGCATCTCGGCCAGCACGCGGGCCGTGACGTCGCGCGCCAGCCCGCGGTAGCCGCTGAAGCGGCCGTCGGCATCGAACACCGGCACGCCGGTGCTGCTGATGTAGCGCACCTCGCCGCGCTCGTTGAAGCGGCGGACCACGAAATCGGAAAAGGACTGCCGCGCATCGAGCGTGGCGATGTGGCGGTCCCAGCGGCCGTCGTCGCCCCAGGGTTCGGCGCCCTGGTCCCAGCGGCAGCGGCCCACGTGCTGGCGCGGATCGGCACCGGTGAGCTCGGCGCGGCGCGCCGTCACATAGGTGAAGCGATAGTGCTGGTCCTGCTCCCAGTACCAGTCGGACGCGATCTCGATCAGCGCCGCCAGGCGCTCGTCGGGCTGGCGCAGCCCATCGGGTGCGCCGGCACGCATCGTTTCGCGATCATTCATCGACTCTGGTCCCACGCGCTCTCCCGTGACTGATTGGCTGCGCCGTGCGGGCCTCCCTATGACCCTCTTGTCGCATGGTAGGACCGCCGCCGTGCACCCAAGCGGCCGAATAGCGGCAGGGAACCGGCCTATTCCCGCCGCCGGGCCAGCCAGCGCCTGACCATCGCGGCCAGCGCATCGCGGGTGAAGGGCTTGGAGAGGTAATCGTTCATGCCGGCGGCGATGCAGTGCTCGCGGTCGCCCGCCATCGCGTTGGCGGTGAGCGCGATCACCGGCAGCTCGGCCAGGCCACGGGCGCGGATGCGGCGCGTGGCCTCGAAACCGTCGACCTCGGGCATCTGGCAGTCCATCAGCACCAGGTCGTAGCCGTTGGCGCAGGCCTTGCGCGCGGCATCGGCGCCGTCGCTGGCGCTGTCGACCTCCACGCCCAGGCTTTCGAGCATGGCCTGCGCGAGCTCGCGGTTCACCGGGTTGTCCTCGGCCAACAGCACCCGCACGCCTTCGAGCGGCACCTCGGCCTGCGCCGCCGAGGTGCCCTGGCGCTGCAGCGCCATCGGCAGGCTCTGCGCATGGCCGAGCCGCAGCTCGACGCGGAACACCGAGCCGCGGCCCGCCTCGCTCTCGACCTCGATGCGGCCGTCCATCAGCTGCACCAGCTGGTGCGTGATCGCCAGGCCCAGGCCGGTGCCGCCATAGCGCCGCGTCATCGAGTCGTCGGCCTGGCTGAAGGGCTGGAACAGCTGCGCCTGCACCTCCTTCGGGATGCCGATGCCGGTGTCGTGCACCTCGAAGCGCAGCCGGTGCCCCAGCGCATCGCTGCCGGCGTGCGCCACGATCAGCGTCACCTCGCCCTGTTCGGTGAACTTGACCGCATTGCCCAGCAGGTTGGTCAGCACCTGCCGCAGCCGCATCGGATCGCCGCGCACCGCGCGCGGCACCGCATCGCCGATGCGCGACGACAGGCGCACGCCCTTGCGCTTGACCGGCGCGCGGAACATGCTGGTCTCGTCGCTGATCAGCGCATGCAGGTCGAAGTCGATGCGCTCGAGCTCGATCTTGCCGGCCTCGATCTTCGACACGTCGAGGATGTCGTTGATCAGCTGCAGCATCGCCTCGCCCGAGCTGTAGGCCGCCGCCGCCAGCTCGCGTTGGCGCGGCGACAGCGGCGTGTGCAGCAGCAGCTCGGTCATGCCGAGCACGCCGTTCATCGGCGTGCGGATCTCGTGGCTCATGTTGGCCAGGAAGCTCGACTTCGCGCGGCTCGCCGCCTCGGCGGCCTCGCGGGCCGCGAAGAGCTGCGCCATCGCCTGGTAGCGCCGCTTGGTGAGCCGGTGGATCCACACGGTGACGCCGACCAGCATCGCATCCATCACCAGTGTCAGCATGCCGATCAGCCAGGCGGTGCGGCGCCAGTCCTTCAGCACCAGCGATTCGTTGGCGATGCTGGTCACCATGAGCGGATAGGCCTGCGAGACGCGCGGTGCCACCACCCGCAGCCTCCTGTCGTTCGGATCGGTGGCACGCGGCTCGCGCGAGATCGCGGTGCCGGTGGGGTCGGCGCTGTCCAGCGCCCTGAAGCTGGCGCTCTCGCGCAGCGACTTGCCCATGTAGTTCTCGGCATGCGGATGCCGCGCCAGCAGCGTGCCGTCGCGCCGCAGCAGCCCGATCGTCATGTCGTTGGCACCGAAGTCGATCGACTGGTAGAAGTGCTCGAAGTAGTCGCTCTCGATGCCCACCAGCCCCAGCCCGATCATCCGGCCCTGCGGGTTCTTCAGCTTGCGCGCGAGGTAGAAGGTCCAGCGGCCGTTGCCGCGGTTGCGCACCGGCTGCGAAAGATACACGCTGAGCTCGGGGTCGGCCACATGGGCGCGGAAATAGTCGCGGTCGGCCAGGTTGATGGCCGGCGGCGGAAAGCTGCGCGAGAAGTTGATGATGTCGCCGTTGCCCGCGACGACGGTCACCACGTCGATCTGCGGCAGCTCCTTCTGGCGCGCGCTGATCATCTGGTAGACCTCTTCGCTCGAGAGCAGCTGGCGCAGCTGCGTCTCGTCGGCCGGCTTCGATTCGTTGACCTCTCCGACCACGCGGTTCAACACCGCATCGGCCGCGGCCACCGTCTGGTCGGCATGCTGCGCGGTCACGTTCGACAGGTTGGACAGGAACAGCCGCCAGTCGTTCAGCGCATCGCTGCGGCCGCGCCAGATCGCAAAGCCGGACGCAGCCCAGGTGCCGAGGATGATGAACGAAGCCACCGCGACGAACACCCAGGTCGGCCGCATCGGCGGCAAGCCGACCGGCACGGGTTCCGGGGGTTGTTTCGTTCGCACGGGGACTGCTTTGGCGAGGAAAGGTGACGGCCAGTGTCACGGGGGCCGAGGGTTCTGGCAATAGCCCGGCCGCTGGCGCGTACGCGGAAGCGCCGGTGCACGGGCTGCGTGACACAGTCCTCGGCGATGCACCGTTTCGGTGATGCATCCGCGGCACGGCACGGCCGGCGCGGCGACAATTCCAGTGCTCGACCGTGCCCTCTCCCCGAAGTACCGCATGAGCACCCGTGCTCGCCTGAACCTCTACCTCGCCCTGACCTTCCTGCTGGTGTTCTGCACCAGCAGCGCCGTGCTTTACCGCTCGCTGATGGACGGCGCGGTGGCCGAGGTCAAGCGCGAATCGACGCTGCGCATGGAGATGGCGCTGGCCGTGCGGAAATACACGATCGAGGAGGTGCGGCCGCTGCTGCAGTCCTCGGGCCACACCTATCTGCCACCGGCGGTGCCGGCCCACGCCGCGATCCGTTCGATGGCCCTGCTCGAGCAGGACCATCCCGCGTACCGCTACCGCGAGGTGGCGCTGAATCCGATCAACCCCGCCAACCGCGCCACCGACTGGCAGGTGGCGCTGATCGGCGACTTCCGCAACGACCCGACGAAGACCGAGCTCACCCGCTTCACCGACGGCCCCACCGGCCAGGTGATGCACGTGGCCCGCGTCGTGCGGCCCACGGCCGACTGCATGGCCTGCCACGGCCCCGCCAGCGGCATGCCCTCCGACCTGCTGCAGCGCTACGGCACCCAAGGCGCCGGCTGGCAGCTCGGCGAGACCGTGGGCGCACAGATCGTCTCGGTGCCGATGACGCAGGCGATCACGCAAGCCCGCGAGGCCTGGTGGTGGCACGTGGCCACCACGATCATCGTGTTCGGCGCGCTGTTCATCGTGCTCAACCGCATGCTCAGCCACACCGTGATCGCCCCGATCGAGAACCGCAGCATCGTGTGGCGCGAACTGGCGAGCAAGGACGCCCTCACCGGCGCGCTCAACCGCCGCAGCTTCGAGGAGCAGGCCAAGGCGCTGATGGCCGCCTGCAGCGCGAGCGGCGCACCGCTGGCGCTGGTGGCGGTGGACATCGACCACTTCAAGCGCGTGAACGACAGCCACGGCCATGCGGTGGGCGACGCGGTGCTGAAGGAATTCGCGCAGCGGGTGCTGCAGGCCACGAAGCGGCGCGACTGCCTGTTCCGCCTGGGCGGGGAGGAGTTCGCGCTGCTGCTGCCGCACACCGACCTGGCCGCCGCGGCGGCCTTTGCCGAGGTGCTGCGGCGCTCGCTGGCCGCCACGCCGTTCAGCGGCATCGGCCGGCTCACCGCCAGCTTCGGCGTGGCGGCGCTGCTGCCGGGCGACGACCTCAGCGCGCTGATGTGCCGTGCCGACCGGGCGCTTTATGCGGCCAAGGCAGGTGGACGCGATCGCGTGGACTGCGCGGCGACTGCCGAATCCCGCTGATCAGCGTTGCGCGGGCGCGGCTTCCGAGCTCGCCAATCGCTGAAGGTGGGTGCCGATCACCGCATACGGCCAGTACCCGTCGTCGCCGAGGACGTGCGCCTGCAGCCGGTGCGGCGGCAGGCCGGTCACGCTCTTCACGCGCCGGATCATGTGCGCCTGGTCGGCAAAGCCGGTGTCAGCCGCGAGGGTGGCCGCATCGAAGACCGGCCCTCGCGAGATCACCTCGAGAAACAGGCGCTCGGTGTGCGCAAACGTCTCCAGGTCGCGGCGGCTCTGCCCGGTCCAGTCGGCCACGCGCCGCTGCAGCTGGCGCACGCCACGGCCGAGGTTCGACCCCGCGGCGCGGCCGAGCATGTCGGCCAGCCAATCCTGGATGAGCGGGCGCCGGCTCCGCGCCTCGGGCAGCGCAGCGGAACCCGACAGCAAAGCCTGCAGCCGGTCGAAGCAGGGCTGCGGCGCGAGTTCGGCTGGAGGCATCTCGAAGAGCGCGCGGAAGCGGCTGTGCCATTCCGGCTTCAGTGCCTGCACGGCCGGCACGCTGCGGTCTCTCAGCGTCTTCGGCGGCACCGCGAGCAGGTCTCTCAGCGCTTCGGGGTAGAAGACCACCATCAGCGCACACACCTCGCCAGGGTTCCATGACGAAGAGGGCCCCGACTGTGCGCCGCTCGCAATCAGCCCGTCGAGCATCGGGCCGCCCAGCGACTCCGCGCTGCCGGCACCGGGCTGCAGCACCACGCTCGCGCCCTCGAAGAGCCAGGTGATCGTGCACATCGGCGACGCGGGAAAGTGGTTGAAGCGCTGGTGCGCGGCCAGCGAGGCGCCGCGGGTGTCGCGCCAGATCGCGCCGACGATCCCGCCTGACAACCGGGGCTCGGGCGCCAGCCACAGCGCCACGCTGCCGTTGGCGAAGTGAAGCGGAGAGAGCGGAGACGACATGAAGCGCTGCGGAGGTCGTGATGCCCCCGCATTTTCGACGCCCCCATCGACCATCAGCGCCCCGCAGCCTCGCGCAGCAGCCCGCTCAGGTAGCCCCGCGTCACCACCGCATGCGCGCGGTAGCCCGGCCGGTCGCGCAGCAGCCGATGCAGCCGCCGCAGCCGGCAGAACGGCACCGCCGGATAGAGGTGGTGCTCCGCATGGAAGCCCACTGCGTGCGGAGCGATCAGGAAGCCCTCGATCGGGCCGGTGAGCATGGTGCGCGAGGTTTCCAGGCCCCGCGCGGGCATCGCATGGTGCTCGGCCACGTCGCGCAGGTAGAGCAAGGCCATCAGCACGGTGAGCATCGGCAGCACCCAATACAGCGCCAGCACCGCCCAGAGATCGAAGGCCCAGGCCGCCGTCAGCACCGCCAGCAGGAACACGGCCTGGCGCAGCTTGGTGGTCGGCGGCGTTTCCAGCGCCATGCGGGCATCGACGAGGTAGCCCTTGATGTCCTGCAACGCATAGAAGCCGATGCAGTGCAGGCACAGCACCCACGCCATGCCCGCGCGTGAGCGCGGAAACCGGTAGCGCGCCAGCCGCAGCGAGCTGACCCAGTTGGGATCGTCGGGCGTCGACGGCATGCGGTGGTGCTGCAGGTGGTTGCGCCGGAAGCCGTGGATCGTGATGAACAGCGGCAACGCGGTGAACAGGTCGCCCAGCGCGTCGTTCAGCCCGGGGTGCCAGCGGCTGAACTGCCGGTGCGAGAACTCGTGCATCAGCATCAGCAGCGCATGCTGCCGCGTGCCGATGAACACGATCGCGGCCAGGCTGGCCCACAGGTTGCCCGCGCACGAGGCGAGCACCATCGCGCCGGCGATCAGTCCCCACTCGAACAGCGTGCAGGCCAGCAGCGCCAGCGGCGCGGGCCGGCTGAGCTGCTGCAGCAGTTCGCGGTCGAGTTCGAGGCCGGCGCGCACCCGGTCGGGCTCGCGCGGCACGGCAAGGGCTGGAGGCATGGGCTCGCGTCGTGCATCAACGAAAGCCCGCGTTTATCGTCGCGCCGTGTTGCAGCGCGATGACGCTGTGACTTCAGCGGCTGCCGCGCAAGGCCTCGCGCAGCGACTGGCCGAGCTCCGGCTTGTCGGCGAACGGATCGGTCGGGTTGCGGCCCATCACCACGTCTTCCAGCCGCGTCTGCACGCTCTTGAGCGCCTGCGGATGGCTGTAGATGTAGAAGCGGCGCTCGCGCATCGCATCGAACACCATCTGCGCCACCTGCCCGGCGGTGACCTTGCCGCTGGTCACGGCCTTGGTGCTCATCGCCTGCGCCACCAGCTGGCTGCGCGTGGGCTTCTGGCCCTTGAGCTCCGCCGGCCGGTTGCGGTGGCTCTCGTGGATGCCGGTGGGCACGAAGAACGGGCACAGCACCGAGGCGCCCACCTGGTCGGTGACCAGGCTCAGGTCCTGGTAGAGCGTCTCGCTCAGCGCCACCACCGCATGCTTGGTGACGTTGTAGGCGCCCATGTTGGGCGCGTTGAGCAGGCCGGCCATCGACGCGGTGTTGACGATGTGGCCCTCGTACGACGGATCCTTCTCGGCCGCCTCGAGCATCATCGGCGTGAACAGCCGCACGCCGTGGGCCACGCCCATCAGGTTGACGCCGACGATCCACTCCCAGTCGCGCAGCGAGTGTTCCCAGATCAGCCCGCCCAGGCCGACGCCCGCGTTGTTGAACACGAAATGCGGCGCGCCGAAACGCTCCTTCGTGGCCATGGCCATCGCTTCGACCTCGGCGGCCTTGGACACGTCGAGCTTGAACGCGAGCACCTTCGCGCCCAGGCCCTCGATCTCGGCCACGGCCTTGTCGAGCGCATCCTGCTGCACGTCGGCCATCACGATGTTCATGCCTTCGCGCGCGGCGATGCGCGAGGCCTCGAGGCCGAAGCCGGATCCGGCGCCGGTGATGACCGCGGTGCGGCCCTTGAAAGTCTTCATGCGGGTTTGCCTTCGGAGTGTTTGACCTGGTAGCCGATGCGCGGGAAGTGCACATGCAGCGTGCCCGCGCGATCGTCGTGCCGCTCGATCACGGCTTCGTGTTGCGTCAGCCCGACCAGCCGGCCGGCCACCGGATCGGTGGCGTAGTCGGTAGCCGAGACGATCACCGCCTCGCCGGGCTCGAAGCCCTGCCCCGGCTCCACCTGCGTGGACGCATGGCCGGCGCTGGCGGCGGCGATGTCGAGTGAACGCGTGGGCGCCATGGTCTCGTGGCGACCATGGCCGAAGCTCAGCACGCGCTGGTGCCAGGCGTTGAGCCGCGCATGCGGCTCGAGGATCTGCGCCACCGGTGGCGCACGCCGCACGTACCACAGGCAGTGGGCCACCGAGAAGTCGGCGATCGAGGCTTCGTTGCCGCACAGGAAGGGCCGGCCATCGGTCAGCTGCGCATCGAAAAAGCCGAGGTAGGTGCTGAACTGCGCGGTGGCATCGGCCACGGTCTTGCGCGTCATGCCGGTGGTCATCGCGGCGCGGTCGGCTGCAAAGGCCTTGATCGCCTCGGGCGGCAGGCCCTTGAAGATCACCGCGGCACCGGCCGGCTGCATCGTGTAGGGGATGACGGTCCAGAACAGCGTGCTGTCGGCCCACTGTGCCAGCGCCGGCGCCATCGGCGCGCTGGCGGGGTACAGGCTGGGCGACGGCTTGCGCTGCTCGAGCACCTGCGCGATCAGCGCGGTGTCGCAGTAGATATCCGCACCCACCTGCAGGAAGGGCGTGCGCCGGTAGCCGCCGGTGAGCGCCACCACATCGGGCTTGGGCAGCATCACCGGCACGGTGACCGATTGCCAGGCTAGCCCCTTGAAGCCGAGGATCAGCCGCACCTTCTCGGAGAACGGCGACGAGGCGTAGTGGTGAAGGATGAGATCGTTCATGTGCCCTCAAGGATGGCAGGGAACGCCTCGCGCCGTTGTCGCCTGTGCGTCAGGCCAAGACTCAATGCGGCATCGCGCGCGAGACGATCGATTCGAAATCGGTGGTGGCCGGCAGCAGGCCGAACACCGCGCCGCGCTCGCCGCCCAGGCGCGAAGCGCAGAACGCATCGAACACGAAATCAGGACTGTGCTGCTTGAGCTGCGCAGCCTGCAGCACCAGCGCGAGCGAGCGCGCCAGGCCGCGGGCCTGCGATTCGTCGGCCACGCCGTCGATCGCGTCGGCCAGGTGCTTCACCTCGGCATCGAGCGCCGGGTGCGCGCCGCGCGCGGGCGCGAGCTCCTGCATCAGCGCCTCCATGGCCTGCGAGCCGCGCAACGCGCGCAGCAGGTCGAGCGCCATGATGTTGCCCGCGCCTTCCCAGATGGAGTTGAGCGGCATCTCACGGTAGATGCGCGCCATCACGCCTTCGCCGCCCTCTTCCACGTAGCCGTTGCCGCCGAGGCACTCCATCGCCTCCTGCGCGAAGGCGCTGCCGCGCTTGCAGACCCAGAACTTGGCCACCGGCGTGATCAGCCGGCGCATCGCGGCCTCGAAGCCGCCGGGGTCCTGCCCGTTCTCGCTGCGGTCGACCGCGCGCGCAAGCCGCAAAGCGAGCGCGGTGGCGGCCTCGCTCTCGAGCGCCAGGTCGGCCAGCACGTTGAGCATCAGCGGCTGCTCGATCAGCGGCTTGCCGAAGGCCATGCGCTCGCTGCAGTGGTGCAGCGCGATCGACAGCGCGTTGCGCATCAGGCCCGCGGTGCCGAGCGCGCAATCGAGCCGCGTGAGCGCGCCCATGGCCAGGATCTGCGGCACGCCGCGGCCTTCGTCGCCCACCAGCCACGCAGTGGCGCCGTGGAACTCGACCTCCGAGCTGGCATTGGCGTGGTTGCCGAGCTTGTCCTTCAGGCGCTGGATGCGCAGCGCATTGACCTCGCCATTGGGCAGGATGCGCGGCAGGAAGAAGCAGCTCAGGCCCCCCGGCGCCTGCGCGAGCACCAGGAACGCATCGCACATCGGCGCCGAGAAGAACCACTTGTGCCCGGTGATGCGGTAGGCGCGGCCCCAGGGCGTGTCGGCATCGAACACCGCCTGCGTGGTGTTGGCCCGCACGTCGGAGCCGCCCTGCTTCTCGGTCATGCCCATGCCGAGCGTGACCGCGGCCTTGTCCTCGAAAGGCAGGAAGCGCGCGTCGTACAGCGGGCTGGTGATCTTGGGCATCCACGCTTCGGCGACCGCCGGGTTGGCGCGCAGCGCCGGCGTGACCGCATAGCTCATCGACACGGGGCACAGGATCGAAGGCTCGAGCTCGGTGAACAGCATGAAGGCCGCCGCCCGCTCGATGTGCGCGCCGGGCCCGCGTGCCCAGGGTGCACCGTGCAGCCCGTGCTGCAGCGCGCTCTTCATCAGCACGTGGTAGCTGGGGTGGAACTCCACCTGGTCGATGCGGCGGCCGAAGCGGTCGTGCGTGTGCAGCGACGGCTTGTGGAGGTTGGCCAGGCGGGCATGCTCCTGCATCGCGGCCGAGCCCACCTCGGCGCCCAGCGCATGGAAATGCTCGCGGTCGTAGCCGGGATGGTGGAAGGCCAGCGCATCCTGCAGCGGCTTGTTGGCCGTGAAGAGGTTGATGTCGGCCAGCGGCGTGCTCTGGTTGAACACCTCATGAGTCTGGAAGCTCATCTCGCGCTCCTCAACATCTCGACGTGGGGAATGCCGTCTTCGAGGTACTCGGGCGACACGGTCTCGAAGCCGACCGACTGGTAGTAGCGCTGCAGGTGAGCCTGCGCGCTGATGCGCACGGCCAGGCCGGGCCAGATGCGATCGCAGCCGCCCACGCCTTCGATCATCAGCAGCCGGCCAGAGCCGTTGCCGCGCGCCGACGCATCGGTGACCACGCGGCCGATCGACGGCTCGTCGTACTTGTAGCCGGGGTCGACGACGCGCAGGTAGGCCACCAGCTTGCCGTCGCCGTTGCGGCCCAGCAGATGCCAGGCATGGGGGTCCAGGCCGTCGGCATCCACATAGTCGCAGTGCTGTTCCAGGTTGAAGACCCGCTGGCGCAGGGCCAGCGCTTCATAGAGGGCATGGATGCCCAGTTCCTCGAAACGCGACCAGTGCCAGCTGAGGGCCATGACGGAACCTTTCTACATGAGTTTGACGAGCTGCTTGCCGAAGTTGCGGCCCTTGAGCAGCCCCAGGAACGCCTCCGGTGCCGATTCGATGCCCTGCGCCACGCTCTCGCGGTACTTGAGCTTGCCGGTGGCCACCAGCGTGCCCAGCTCCTTGAGCGCCTCGGGCCAGACCTCCATGTGCTCGCTGACGATGAAGCCTTCGACCTTCATGCGGTTGGTGAGGATCAGCTGGGGCGCCGCCATCGGGATCGGTTCGCCGTTGTACCCCGAAATCATCCCGCACATCGCGATGCGGCTGAAGGCATTGGCGTTGAGCATCACGGCATCGAGGATCATGCCACCCACGTTCTCGAAATGGCCGTCGATGCCATTCGGGCAGGCCTGCTTCAGCGCGCCGGCGAGCGACTTCAGGTCCTTGTGCTGCTTGTAGTCGATGCAGGCATCGAAGCCGAGCTCGTCGGTCACGTAGGCGCACTTGTCGGCGCCGCCGGCAATGCCCACCGCGCGCGCGCCGCGCGCCTTGGCGAGCTGCCCCACCGCGCTGCCGACGGCGCCGCTGGCGGCGCTGACCACGACCGTCTGGCCTTCCTTCGGCGCAATCAACTTCACGAGGCCATACCAGGCGGTGACGCCGGGCATGCCGACGGCGCCGAGGTAGGCCGCGAGCGGAATGTGCGTGGTGTCGACCTTGCGCAGCGCACCGGGCTGCGCCGCGTTGACCACCGAATACTGCTGCCAGCCGCCCATGCCCACGACCTTGTCGCCGGGCTGGTAGCCCTCGTGCCGGGAGGCGACCACCTCGCCGACCGTGCCGCCGATCATCACCTCGTTCAGCGGCTGCGGCTGCGCGTAGCTCTTGCTGTCGTTCATGCGGCCGCGCATGTACGGGTCGAGGCTCAGGAAGTGGTGGCGCACCAGCACCTGGCCTTGCTGCAGCTCGGGGACGGGCGATTCGACCAGCTTGAAGTTGGCGGTGGTGGCCTCGCCTTCGGGACGGGAGGCCAGGAGGATCTGCTTGTTCATCATGTTCGTGTTCCCTTTCTTGACTTCACGGGTAGAGGTTGTTTGAGCGCCGCGGCTGCTTTCATGCGGCGACCGGAGCGACAGGGGGATGGGGGAACCTGCGTTCTCCGGCTCCACCTCGCGGGCGGCGACCGAGGACTGCCACCGCAAGCCTCTTCAACACCGGGGTGCACTGCATCCATCGGGGCGACCGCGAATGGGGCCTGCGCCCGCAGGCACCCCCATCCCCCTGCAGGCACCACTCGCGGCATGCCTGCCGATGCACTGCAGCCGGTGGTGCCGGGGGCAGGTGGGCAGGGTATGCGGGCGCAGGCCCCATTCGCGGTGTCATGACTCTTGCCTTGCCTGGCTCGGCTTGATGGCTCGGCCGCGTAAGTGCTCCACCGGCGCCCCGCGAGGTGGAGCCGGAGAACGCATACCCTGCCCACCTGCCCAAGCTCGGTCTCACGCATGACAGCAGCCGTGGCATGGCACAACACTCAATCCGACGCATTCAAGCGCTGGATCTTCCTGCCCCCTGCCGGCAGCCCCTTCATGTACTTGAAGGTCCCGGTCGCATGCGCCACCAGCGCCCCCTTCTCGTCGAACACTGAGCCTTCGCAGAAAGCCATCGACGCCGTCTTGTGCAGCAGCCTGCCCACCGCACGCAGCTCGCCGAGCCCCGGCCGCATGAAGCTGGTCTTCATCTCGACCGTGACCACACCCGGCGGAATGGTGCCGGTGGTGGGATCGGGCGTGCGCGCCGCATGCGCCATCGCCACATCGAGCAGCGTCATCGTGACGCCGCCGTGCGCCACGCTCCAGCTGTTGGTCAGCTCCTCGCGCAGCGGCAGCACGATCTCGGCCTCGCCGGCCTCGAACTTGCGCAGCTGCATGCCCAGCAGCTCGACGAAGGGAATGCGGACCAGGAAATCCATCTGAAGAGTTCAGCCGTGAACGATCGACACGCCGCCATCGACCGCGAGGATCTGCCCGGTGATGTGCTTGCCCGCCTGCGACGCGAACAGCAGCGCCGCGCCCTTCAGGTCGTCGTCGTCGCCGATGCGGCGCAGCGGCGCATTGGCCGCCAGGTTGTCGACGCCCACGCGTTCCAGCGTGCCCTTGGTCATCTTGCTCGGGAACATGCCCGGCGCCAGCGCATTCACCGTGATGCCATAAGGCCCCCACTCGGCCGCCAGCGTGCGCGTGAAGTTGACCACCGCGCCCTTGCTGGTGCCGTAGGCGATGTACTTCATCGTGCTCGGCGCGCCCGACAGGCCGGCGATCGAGGCCACGTTGATGATGCGGCCCTGGCGCCGGGGGATCATGCTCAGCTTGCCCACCGCCTGGCTCATCAGGAAGACGCTGCGGATGTTGAGGTCCATCACCTTGTCCCAGGCTTCCAGCGGATAGTCCTCGGCCGGCGCGCCCCAGGTGGCGCCGGCGTTGTTGACCAGGATGTCGACCTGGCCCAGCCGCTCCAGCGCCTCGGTGGCCACGCGCTGGATCTGCTCGGGGTCGCTCGCGTCGGCCGCGATCCAGCGGGTGTCGATGCCCTTGGCCTGCAGCTCGGCCGCGGCCTCCTCGAGATCGGCCGCCTTGCGCGAGGTCAGCAGGATCTTCGCGCCGGCTTCGCCGAGGCTCTCGGCGATCTGCAGGCCCAGGCCGCGGGAGCCGCCGGTGACGAGGGCCGTCTTGCCGGTGAGGTCGAACAGTTGCTGGATCGGGGTGCTCATGGGGAGTGGGTCCTCAGGTGTAGTAGTCCACCACCTGCCGCGTCTCGCGCAGCGGCCCGAGCTGCGCGCTCACCGCCTTGTGGTGGGGATGGTTCTGGTAGGCGTCGAGCGACGCCGCGTCGTCGAAACTCGAGACCAGCACCACGTCGGCGTTGGCCTCCAGCCCTTCGGTCTTGATGCCGACCTCGAACTCGCGCATGCCGGGCACCAGGGCCTTGCAGCTGTCGAGCAGCGCCTTGAAGCGGGGCGCGTCGGCAGGGTCCTTCAGCTTCCAGATCACGATGTGGCGCAGCATCACTTGGCCTCCTTCATGCGGGAGCGCACATAGATCAGCACCGCGCCCACCGCGGCGCCGAGGCCGCCGGCCACCGCCAGCGTGCCGCCAAATGCCGCACTGCGTTGGGAAACGAACACGCTGAGGCACAGCACCAGCAGCCCGCCGTAGATCAGCACCCAGATCAAGGTCTCGAGGGTGGAAGCCTTCATCGGCAACTCTCCGCGAAGAAATGTCAGAACCAGGCGTCCTGCATCTCGCGGCAGGTCGCATCGCGCGACGCGACCACCCCCAGCCAGGCATCGATCTTCGGGAGTTCGAAGTGGAAGAAGTAGCGCGCAGCCGCTAGCTTGCCACGATGGAAATCGGCGCCCGGCGCACTGCCTGCCTGCAGCCCGCGTTCGGCCGCGATGGCGACATCCAGCCACAGCCAGGCCAGCACCGTGTGGCCGAAGGCCTGCAGGTAGGGCGTGGCATTGGCCAGCGCCTCTTCGGGCACGCCGGTGGCCCAGGCCGCCTTGGTGCTGCTGCCCACGCGCTCGAGCGCGCGCGCCAGCGCGGTGGCGTGCTCGGCCAGGCCCGGCACCTGCCCGGCCTTCTGGATCGTCTCGCTGATGCGGGTGGCCAGCAGCTTCAGTCCCGCGCCGCCATCCATCACCACCTTGCGGCCCAGCAGGTCCATCGCCTGGATGCCGTGCGTGCCCTCGTGGATCATGTTCAGGCGGTTGTCGCGCCAGTACTGCTCCACCGGGAAATCGCGCGTGTAGCCGTAGCCGCCATGCACCTGGATCGCGAGGCTGTTGGCCTCCAGGCACCATTCGCTGGGCCAGCTCTTCGCGATGGGGGTCAGCACTTCCAGCAGCAGGCCGGCTTCGGCGGCAGTCGGTTGTTCACCGCTGTGCTGCTCGTCGACGAGCCGTGCGCAATACAGCTCCAACGCGAGGCCGCCCTCGACATACGCCTTCTGCGCCAGCAGCATGCGCTTGACATCGGCATGCTCGACGATGCGCACCTGCGGCTGCGAGGCATCCTTGCCGCCCACGCCCACCGGCCGGCCCTGCGGCCGGTTGCGCGCGTAGTCCAGGCTGGCCTCGTAGCCGGCATAGCCCAGCATCACCGCGCCCAGGCCGACGCCGATGCGCGCCTCGTTCATCATGTGGAACATGCAGCGCAGGCCTTCGCCCGGCTTGCCGACGAGGTAGCCGATCGCACCAGGCGCGCCACGTACCGGAAACTTGCCCTCGCCGAAGTTCAGCAGCGTGTTGGTCGTGCCGCGATAGCCGAGCTTGTGGTTCAGCCCCGCGAGCGCCACGTCGTTGCGCTCGCCGGTCAGCCGGCCCTCGGTGTCGACCAGCTGCTTCGGCACGATGAACAGCGAGATGCCCTTCACGCCCGGCAACGGCTTGCCATCGGGCCCGGGGATCTTGGCCAGCACGAGGTGGACGATGTTCTCGGTGATCTCGTGCTCGCCGGCCGAGATCCACATCTTGTTGCCCTTGAGCCGGAAGCGCGGGCCCAGCGGGTCGCTCTCGAAACCGGCCCCATCGGGCACGGCGCGCGTGGCCACGTCGCTCAAGGACGAGCCGGCCTGCGGCTCGCTGAGGCACATGGTGCCGAACCAGCGGCCGGCGAACTCGTTGGCCGCGAACACCGTCTTCTGCAGCGGCGTGCCGTGCGCCATCAGCAGGCTGGCATTGCCGCTGGTGAGCATGGCGTAGCCGCCCATGGCGACGCTGGCCTTCGAGAAGAAGGCATTGCCCGCCATCTCGATCACGCAGGGCAGCTGCATGCCGCCCACGTCGTAGTCCTGCGCGGCCGCGAGCATGCCGCTTTCGGCATAGGCCAGCGCCGCGTCGTGCGTGGCCCGCGGCAGGTGCACGCGCTCGCCGTCGAAATGCGGCTCCTGCGTATCGGCCAGCCGATTGAAGGGCGCGAACTTCTCGCGCGCGATGCGTTCGCAGGTGTCGAGCACCTGCGCGAAGGTCTCGCGCGAGTGCTCGGCGAAACGGGCGCGACGGGTCAGCGATTCGACGCCGAGCCAGTCATCCAGCAGGAAATCGAGCGTCGAACGGAAGGTCATCGCGCCACCTCTGCGTTACAGCACCTCGAACACGCCGGCGGCGCCCATGCCGCCGCCGATGCACATCGTCACGCAGACCTTCTTCGCGCCGCGGCGCTTGCCCTCGATCAGCGCATGACCCGTGAGGCGCTGGCCGCTCACGCCGTAGGGGTGGCCCACCGCGATGGCGCCGCCGTTGACGTTGAGCCGGTCCATCGGAATGCCCAGCGTGTCGGCGCAGTACAGCACCTGCACCGCGAAGGCCTCGTTCAGCTCCCACAGGTCGATGTCCTGCACCGAGAGGCCCAGGCGCTTGAGCACCTTCGGCACCGCGAACACCGGGCCGATGCCCATCTCGTCGGGCTCGCAGCCCGCCACCGCGAAGCCGAGGAAACGGCCCAGCGGCTTCAGGTTGTGCCGCGTCGCGTAGTCTTCGCTCACGACCACGCAGGCGCCGGCGCCGTCGGAGAACTGGCTGGCGTTGCCGGCCGCGATCACGCCGCCGGGCAGCGCGGTGCGGATGCCCGCCACCGCTTCATAGGTGGTGCCGGGGCGCAGGCCTTCGTCGGCGCTCACGGTCACTTCCTTGGTGCGCAGGCCCATCACCGGATCGGCCACGCCGGCCGTCACCGTGATCGGCACGATCTCGTCCTTGAACTTGCCGGCTTCCTGCGCGGCGCAGGCCTTCTGCTGGCTGGCCGCGCCGTACTGGTCCATGCGCTCGCGGCCGATCTTGTAGCGCTTGGCCACCTGCTCGGCCGTCTGCAGCATGCTCCAGTAGATCTCGGGTTTGTTCTGCTGCAGCCAGCCCTCGACGATCATGTGCTTGTTGGCTTCGTTCTGCACGCAGGAGATGCTCTCCACGCCGCCGGCCACGTACACATCGCCCTCGCCGGCGATGATGCGCTGCGCGGCCATCGCGATGGTCTGCAGGCCGCTGGAGCAGAAGCGGTTCACGGTGACGCCGCCCACGGTGATGGGCAGGCCGGCGCGCAGCGCGATCTGGCGCGCGATGTTGGAGCCGGTGGCGCCCTCAGGCGTGGCGCAGCCCATCAGCACGTCTTCGATGTGCGCGGCGTCGATGCCGGCGCGCTCGACGGCGGCCTTGACCACATGGCCACCCAGCGTGGCGCCATGGGTCATGTTGAAGGCGCCCTTCCAGCTCTTGGCCAGGGGCGTGCGGGCAGTGGAGACGATGACGGCGTTGGTCATGATGCGTTCCTCGAATCTTGTCTAGACAGGCTTCAGGTCAGGCTCTTGCCTTCGGCGACGAGCTTCTGCAGCAGCGGCGCCGGCTGCCAGAACGTCGCATCGTCGTGCGGGTTGCGTGCAAAGCGCTTCATCGTCTCGACCACGTTCCACAGGCCCACCTGGTCGGCATAGCACATCGGGCCGCCGCGCCACAGCGGGAAGCCGTAGCCGGTGAGGTAGACCATGTCGATGTCGCTCGCCTTGCTGGCGATGCCTTCCTCGAGGATCTTGGCGCCTTCGTTGACCAGCGAGAACACCAGCCGGTGCACGATCTCCTCATCGCTGATCTTGCGCGGCGTGATGCCGAGGTCCTTGCGGTGCTTCTCGATCATCTCGACCACCGCGGCCGAGGGGATCGCATCGCGCTTGCCGGCCTGGTAGTCGTACCAGCCGGCCTGCGTCTTCTGGCCGAAGCGGCCCATCTCGCACAGCAGGTCGGCCGTCTTGCTGTAGCGCATGTTGGGCTTCTCCTGGTAGCGGCGCTTGCGGATCGCCCAGCCGATGTCGTTGCCCGCGAGGTCGCCCATGCGGAACGGGCCCATCGCGAAGCCGAACTTCTCCACTGCCTTGTCCACCTGCTCGGGCGTGCAGCCCTCTTCCAGCAGGAAGCCGGCCTGGCGCGAATACTGTTCGATCATGCGGTTGCCGATGAAGCCGTCGCACACGCCGGACACCACCGCCGTCTTCCTGATCTTCTTGGCGATCTGCATCACCGTGGCCAGCACGTCCTTGCCGGTCTTGGCGCCGCGCACCACCTCCAGCAGCTTCATCACGTTGGCCGGGCTGAAGAAGTGCATGCCCACCACGTCCTGCGGACGCTTGGTGAACGCGGCGATCTTGTCGACGTCCAGCGTCGAGGTGTTGCTGGCGAGGATGGCGCCGGGCTTGGCCACTTCATCGAGCGCCTTGAACACCGATTCCTTGACGCCCAGCTCCTCGAACACCGCCTCGATGATCAGGTCGGCATCCTTCAGGTCGCCATAGTTCAGCGTGGTGCTGAGCAGCGACATGCGCTGCTGGTACTTGTCTTCTTTCAGCTTGCCCTTCTTGACCTGGGCCTCGTAGTTCTTGCGGATGGTGGCGATGCCGCGATCCAGCGCTTCCTGCTTCATCTCGAGGATGGTCACCGGGATGCCGGCGTTGAGGAAGTTCATCGTGATGCCGCCGCCCATGGTGCCGGCGCCGATGACGGCCACCTTCTCGATCTTGCGCACCGGGGTGTCTTCCGGCACGTCGGGGATCTTGCTGGCGGCGCGCTCGCCGAAGAAGGCATGGCGCAGCGCCTTCGATTCCGGCGTGAGCATCAGGTTGACGAACAGCTCGCGCTCGAAGGCGATGCCGTCGTCGAACTTCTTCGTCAGCGAGGCCGCCACCGTCTCCACGCACTTCAGCGGCGCAGGGAAGTTCTTCGACATCGCACCCGCGGTGTTGCGCACGAACTGCACGTAGGCCTCGGCATTGGGATGCGTCACCTTCAGGTCGCGCACCTTCGGCAGCGGGCGCTTGTCGGCGATTTCCTTCGCGAAGGCCACGGCGCCGGCCACGAGGTCGCCCTCGATCACCTTGTCGAACAGTTTCTGGCCCGGCAGCGAGGCCAGCAGCTCGCTCTTCACCGGCTCGCCGCTGACGATCATGTTCATCGCGGTCTCGAGGCCCAGCACGCGCGGCAGGCGCTGCGTGCCGCCCGCGCCTGGCAGCAGGCCGAGCTTCACCTCGGGCAGCGCGATCTGCGCACCCGGCGCGGTCACGCGGTAATGGCAGCCGAGCGAGAGCTCCAGGCCACCGCCCATGCATACGGTGTGGATCGCAGCCACTACCGGCTTGTCGCTCTGCTCCACGGTGCGGATCACGTCGCCGAGGTTGGGCGCGGCCAGCGCGGCCGGCTTGCCGAACTCGCGGATATCGGCACCGCCCGAGAAGGCCTTGCCGGCGCCGGTGATCACGATGGCCTTCACGCCGGCATCGGCATTGGCCCGCGCGACGCCGTCGGTCACGGCCTTGCGGGTCTCGAATCCGAGGCCGTTGACCGGCGGGTTGTTCAGGGTGATGACGGCGACATCGCCGTGGACTTCGTAGCTGGCGCTCATGGGGTCCCCTCAGGCTGCGAGCCAAAAATAGAACGATCGTTCGATTCTATGGCCGACCAACGCGGTTGCTGTCTCTCCGGCGACAGCCGCGCAGGGTTTAGGGAAATCCCTTGGAGCTGCCAGGGGAGGTCAGACCTCCAGCCACTCCTTGCGCACGTAGGCATCGGCGCGCAGTTGGGCCGGCGAGCCTTCGAACACGATCTGGCCGTGGCCCATCACGAAGCAGCGCTCGGACACCTCGAGCGCGATGGTGAGCTTCTGCTCGACCAGCAGCACCGAGACACCGCGGCGCTTGAGCTCGCGCAGGTATTCGCCCACCAGCTCGACGATCTTGGGCGCCAGGCCTTCGGTGGGCTCGTCGATCATGATCAGGTCGGGGTCGCCCATCAGCGTGCGGCACAGCGTGAGCATCTGCTGCTCGCCGCCCGAGAGCACGCCGGCCTCGGTGTGCTGGCGCTCCTTCAGCCGCGGAAACATGCGGTACATGTCGTCGAGCGTCCAGCGCGGCGTCTTCTTGCCGCTCTTCTCGCCGAGCAGCAGGTTCTGCTGGACCGTGAGCTTGGGAAAGATGTCGCGGTTCTCGGGCACGTAGCCGATGCCGAGGTGGGCGATCTCGAAGGCCTTCCTGCCGAGGATGGGCTGGCCGCGCCAGGTGATGCCGCCCTCGCCGTCGACCAGGCCCATGATGGCCTTGACCGTGGTCGACCGGCCCGAGCCGTTGCGCCCGAGGAGGCTGACGATCTCGCCGGGCTGCACATCGAGGCTCACGCCGTGGAGGACGTGGCTCTTGCCGTAGTAGGCGTGGAGGTTTTCCAGCTTCAGCATGTGTGTTCTTGTGGTGGAACAGGCAAGGAATTGAGTTCATCCGTGCCCGACAACGAACGGTGCCGCAAGGCTGCGAGCGGGCTGCGCTGCGGCGGGGGCGCATCAGACGACGCCGAGGAGCGCAGAAGGCATGGCCGCGCGC
>CBIHRS010000045.1:0-38426 GCA_966212505.1 uncultured bacterium | reverse complement strand
GCGTCCCCGCCTTCAGCGGCAAGACCTCCGGCACCTCCTTCGGTGCTCAGGTCGAGATGTGGTTCTGATCTCCAGGAGAGCGAGAGCCGCCGCTTGACGGCGTTTCAGCACGGGCCGACGGCGGCGAGCGGCCGGCCCGTGCCTTTTTCGAAACGGAGTGTGCGATGCGTTCTGCGCTGCGTTTTCTGGCCTGCCTGCTGCTGATGCAGCTGCGGCCTGCGCTGGCCGGCGAGGTCGAGGTACTGCATTGGTGGACCTCGGGCGGCGAAGCCCGCTCGGTGCAGGCGCTGAAGGACATGATGGGCGAGCAGGGCCATCGCTGGCGCGACTTCGCGGTGACCGGCGGCGCCGGCGTCGAGGCGATGAGCGTGCTGCGACAGCGCGTGCTGGCCGGCAAGCCGCCGTCGGCCGCGCAGATCAACGGCACGGCCATCCAGGAGTGGGGCCGCATGAAGGTGCTGGCCAACCTGGACGACGTGGCGCGCGAGCAGCAGTGGGACGTGCGGCTGGTGAAGCTGATCGCCGATGCGATGAAGGTCGACGGCCATTACGTGGCCGCGCCGGTCAATGTGCACCGCGTCAACTGGCTGTGGATCAACCGCGAGGCACTCAACCGCGTGGGCGGCCGCACGCCCGGCACCTGGGACGAATTCTTCGCGCTGGCCGACCGCTTCCAGAAGGCGGGGCTGGTGGCGCTTGCGCACGGCGGGCAGCCCTGGCAGGACTTCACCACCTTCGAGACGGTGGCGCTCGGCGTGGGCGGGGCCGATTTCTACCGCCGCGCCTTCGTGCAGCTCGAGCCCGCGGCGCTGAAAGGCGAGACGATGGCGCGCGCGCTCGCCACCTTCCGCAGGCTCAAGGGCTATACCGATGCGAAGTCGCCGGGGCGCGACTGGAGCGTGGCCACCGGCATGGTGGTGCGCGGCGAGGCGGCGATGCAGTTCATGGGCGATTGGGCCAAGGGCGAGTTCATCGCGGCCGGCAAGCAGCCGGTGCGCGACTTCATCTGCACCTCGGCGCCCGGCAGCGACCGCGCCTACAGCTTCACGGTCGACAGCTTCGCGATGTTCAAGCTGAGCGACGCAGCCGCCATCCAGGCGCAGAAGGCACTGGCGCGCACGATCATGAGCCCGCGCTTCCAGGAGGCCTTCAATCTCAACAAGGGCTCCATTCCCGCCGGGTCCGGCGTGCAGATGGAGCGCTTCGACCATTGCGCGCAGGAGTCGAGCGCGTATTTCGTGGCCTCGTCGATGATCAACACGCTGGTGCCCTCGGTGGCGCACAAGATGGCGCTGCCGGAGAAGACGGCCGGCGCGCTGCGCGAAGTGGTGTCGCAGTTCTGGAACCGCGACGCGATGAGCGTCGACGAGGCGATGACCCGGCTGGTGGAGGCGGCCCGGCCATGAGCGGATGAACCATCCCGAGGCGGAGGTGTCGCCATGCATCGTGTTCACCTGGATCACTGGTGGGTCTCGCGTTCGGAGCTGCTGGCGCTGGATTCGCTGCGCGCGGCGCTCGCGGCCGATGGCATCGAGCTGACCGCACGCGAAGAAGAGGCCGAGGTGTCGGCCCAGCTGATGTCGGCCCAGCGTGTGTGGGAGGGCGTGTGCGGCCTCGGGCTGCGGCCGATCGACCTGTCGCCCTACCTGCGGCCGTATGACCTCGAGGCGCGGATCTTCGCGCCGTTCCGTGCGGTCAACTCACCGTCGCACCTGTCGCTGCATGGCGTGCCGCTGGGGGCTTTTCGCAACAACAGCCTGTGGGCCAACCGGCGCATCGCCGACCAGATCGGCACGCTGCCGTCGAGCATCGACGAATGGCTGGCCTGGTTGCGGCGTGCGGCCCGCAGCGTCGAGCATCCGCTGGGCATCGGCTGCGAGAACTGGCAGGCCAGCCTGCTGTTCGAGGTGATCGTGCTCGCGATGCATGGCACCGACTTCCACCGCAGCGCCTTCGGCATGGGCGCGCACGAGGCGCTGGCCTCGGCGCGCATGGGCGAAGCGCTGGCGTTCATCGCGGCGCTGCGGGGCTTCGTCTCGCCGCTTTCGCTGGGCCGCCCGTGGCCGGAAACGGCCGCGTCATGCCGCGATGGGCGCTGTGCCGCGGTGGTGATGGGCGACTGGGTGCACCATGAGTTCGGCCGCTTGCCGGGACATGCCGCGCAGCCGTATCGCGAGGTCTACAAGTGGGCGGTGCCCGGCACCGAGACCTCGCTGCTCTACAACGTGGATTACCTGGTGCCGGTGGAGCGCATCGACCGGCCCGCTGACCCGCAGGCACTCGGGCAGCTGACGCGCACGCTGCTCAAGCCGCACGTGCAGTGCGAGTTCGGCCTCGTCAAAGGGGCGCTGCCGGCGGTGCGCGATGCGGTGGATTCGAACATCGACCCGGCGCTGTGGAAGATGTTCCACCTGGCGACGCTGTGTCCCGAGCTGCTGATCCCGTCGATGAGCCTGCTGCAGGGCTCGCCTCGCTTCATGCGCGACCACATTGCAGCCGTGGTCAGGGGCGTGCTGCTCGGAGAGCTGTCGACGGCCGAGGGGGCGGTGCAGATCGGCGCGCTCGGCGCTGGCCGGCCTCTCCGCCCGGAGGCGGTGGCCTGCGCGCTCGACGATCACAACTGCTGACATCGCGGGCGCTTGCCAGGTGCCGCGGGATCGTGAACAGTGGGGCACGTTGCTTGCCCCTGCTGTCGAACACGTTCCCGGGAGACTCGGCATGCGCCACTTCGCTCTACCTCTGGCTTCCACCCTCGTGCTGGCGCTCGGCGCAGCCGGCTGTGCCTCGACCAAGCTGAATGCGCAATGGACCGACGGCCAGCTCGCCGCGACCCCGCTGCGTGGCGCCCGCGTGCTGGTGGCCTGCGAGGCCTACGAGCCGGTGGTCAAGCAGCTGTGCCGCGATCAGGTGGCGTCCGAGCTCACCGCGCGGGGCGCGACGCCGGTGGCGGGGCCGGAGGTGGCCGGGTCCACGCCGGGCCGTCCGGTGCCGGATGAGCAGCTGTTGCAGGCGGCGCGCACGGCCGGCGCCAAGGCGGTGCTGGTGGTGAGCATGACGATCGGCTCGCACAGCGGCGAAGGCTCGGGCTTCTCGATCGGGCTGGGCGGCTTCGGCGGCGGCAGCCATGTGGGGGGCGGTGTCGGCGTGTCGCTGCCGATCGGCGGCACGCAGGGTGTCAATGGTTACACCGCCAACAGCCGGCTCACCAATGCCTGGACCAGCCGCCTGCTGTGGACGGCCCAGGCCAGCGCGCCGCCATCGGGCGATTTGCCTGCCCAGGTGCGCGAACTGACGCACACGCTGCTCGACGCGGCGGAGAAATCAGGCGCGTTCTAGGTTCCGGGCATGTCACCCCCTTGTCACCCCCGCAGTGCGGGTGGCATGCCTTGCGCCGCTCAGAATTTTCCTCGGGCCGATCCGTTCACAACGTTTGCCGAGGAGTCTTCCGATGCTTTCCCTTCGACGATTGACCAGCCGCCTGTCGTGCTGGGGCGGCGCCACGTTGGCGCTGCTGGCCGCTGCCTCGTTCAGCGGCGCCGCGCAGGCCGACACCGTGACGACCGCGGTGGCGCAGCATTCGAACAAATGCCTGGACGTGCGCGGCGGCCCCACGGCCACCGCCAACGGTGCGCGCATCGAGCAGTGGACCTGCACCGGCCAGACCAACCAGACCTGGACGCTCAAGGACATGGGCGGTGGCCAGTACGAGTTCATCGCCGCCAGCAGCGGCAAGTGCATGGAGGTGATGAACGCCGCCACCGCCAACGGCGCCGCCATCCAGCAGAACGGCTGCACCGGCCAGCCGCAGCAGCTGTGGACGCTGCGCAGCCAGGGCAGCGGCATCTACCAGGTGGTGTCGGTGCCCAGCGGCCGCTGCCTCGACGTGACCGGCGGCACCACCGCCACGGCCGATGGCGTGTATGCCGAACTGTGGGACTGCACCGGCCAGGCCAACCAGTCATGGGCGCTCACCGTGGCGCAGCCTACCTCGGGCCAGGTGGTGGCAAAGCATTCGGGCCAGTGCCTCGACGTGCGCGGCGGCGTGGCCGCCACCGCCACCGGCGCACGCATCGAGCAATGGACCTGCAGCGGCATGGACAACCAGCGCTGGACGCTGAAGGACATGGGCAACTCGAAATACGAGTTCGTCGCGGCGCACAGCGGCAAGTGCATGGAGGTGCTCAACGGCGGCACCGCCAACGGCTCGGCCATCCAGCAGGCCGATTGCACCGGCAGCACGCGCCAGCTGTGGAGCGTGAAGCCACTGGGCGGCGGGCAGAACCAGATCGTGGCCGCCGGCAGCGGCCGCTGCCTCGACGTGACCGGCGGCCCCACGGCTACTGCCGAGGGCGCGCTCACCGAGCTGTGGGACTGCACCGGCCAGGCCAACCAGTCGTGGTCGTTCAGCGCCAGCGGCAGCACGCCGCCGCCGCCCACCGGCACGCCCGGCCCCTACGGCCAGGATGCCTCGCAGTACACGCTGGTGTTCGCCGACGAGTTCGACGGCACGGCCCTGGACACCAGCAAGTGGACCGACCACCTCTGGTACCAGGGCACCGACGCCACGCCCAACTATGCGGTGGGCAACGGTAGCCTGAAGATCTGGCCGGTGGCCGGCACGGACTTCAAGCGCGACTACCGCCACATCACCACCGATGGCCGCTACTACCAGACCTATGGCTTCTTCGAGATGGAGGCGAAGCTGCCTTACGGCCGGGGCCCGTGGCCGGCGTTCTGGCTCTACAACCACGATTACGCCGACCCGTACCGCCCCGAGATCGACATCATGGAGGCCTATCCGGGCGGCGGCCCCGACAGCGGCTGGTCGAACGCGAGCCTGCACCCCACGGCCTACGGCGCCACCATCTGGCGCGGCAATCCGGACGACCGCGCGGGGTTCTACATGCTGCAGACGCCCGACCTCTCGGCCGGCTTCCACAAGTACGCCGTGAAGTGGGAGCCCGGCAAGCAGACCTTCTACTTCGACGGCCAGCCGTTCTACTCGGTCGACGTGAGCATGGGTGACCGTATGTACATCCTGCTGAGCTACCAGTTCGGCAGCGCCAGCGGCCAGGCCGATGCCACCACGCCCACCGGACCGGGCAACGCCTTCGAGATCCGCTACGTGAGGGCCTGGAGCTTCAGGAAGTAGCGATCGAACAGGGTTTTCTCGCACGCGGAAACCCCGGCTGCCGTCCAAGATGACGGTGCCATGAAGAAGAAGGGAAACAGCCCTCTGCGGACGCAGCTGAACGTGCTGGTCGTCGCCTGCATCCTGCCGGTGGTGCTGGCGATGGCGGCGCAGATGTTCTTCGGCTACCACCGCTCGCGCGGCCTGCTCACGCAGGCCAGCACCGACATTGCCCGCGCGATGAGCAACGCGGTCGACCAGGAACTGGCCAGCGTGACAGGCAGCTTGTGGGCACTGGCGGCTGCCCCCGAGCTGCGGGCTGGCGACCTCGGAGGGTTCCAGCGCTTCGCGGCCGGCGTGCTGCCGAGCCAGCCCTCGGTCAACAGCTTCGTGCTGCTCAACCCCGATGGGCAGCAGCTCATGAACACGCTGCGGCCCATCGGCTCGCCGCTGCCGCGCGAGGCCGACCAGCAGCGCTTCCGCCCGGTCTTCGAGAAGAACCTGCCGCTGGTGTCCGATCTGTTCATCGGCGCGGTGATGAAGAAGCCGGTGATCGCGGTGACGGTGCCGGTGCGCATCGGCGAGCGGGTGGCCTATGCGCTGGCCGCCGGCTGCATGCCCGAGCGATTGAACCGCGTGCTCGAGCGTTCGCAGCAGAACACCGAGTGGGTGGTGTCCATCTTCGACAGCCAGGGCACCATCGTCGCGCGCACGCATGATCCGGCCCGCTTCGTCGGGCACAAGGGTGCGCCGGCGCTGCTCGAGCGCATGAAGCAGGTCCGCGAAGACAGCGTCGACGTCGACACGCTTGAGGGCATTCCGGTGGTGGCTTCGTTCAGCCGCTCCAATGTCTCGGGCTGGACGGTGGCCATCGGCATCCCGCGGGCGCAGCTCACCCGCGACTTGCGGCGCGAGATGCTGCTGCTGGCGGTGAGCTCGGTGCTGCTGCTGATGGCTGGCCTGGGGCTGGCGCAGGCGCTGGCGTCGCGGATCGCGCATTCGATCCGCGCGCTGGTCCAGCCCGCCGAGATGCTCGGCCGCGGCGAGGAGCCGGTGGTGCCGCCGCTGCATGTGAAGGAAGCGGAAGAACTCGGCCAGGCGCTGCTCGATGCCGCGGCGCTGCTCAAGCTGCGCACCGAGGAGCGCGACCGCGCCACCGATGCGCAGCGCAGCCTGCTGGCCGACAAGGACAAGCTCGAACGCATGGCGCACTACGATGCGCTCACCGGCCTGATGAACCGTGCCCAGTTCACCCAGCGGCTGAACGACGACGTGGCCGACTGGCGCCGCGACGGCCAGGGCCTGACGCTGTTCTACCTCGACCTCGACGGCTTCAAGGCCGTCAACGACGAATACGGCCATGCGGTGGGCGACCAGTTGCTCAGCCTGTTCGCGGCACGCCTGCGCGCCGCGGTGCGCGAGACCGACGTGCTCGCGCGCCTGGGCGGCGACGAGTTCGCGGTGCTGCTGCCGGGGCTGAAGCCCGAGCAGGCCGGCCAGCTGGCGAAGATGCTGGTCGAGCGCCTGTCGAGGCCCTACGTGATGGGGCCGCTCACCGTGTCGGTGAGCGCCTCGATCGGCATGGCCTCATGTCCGGAATCGGCGAGCGATGCCAATGCGTTGATCGCAGCGGCCGATGCCGCGATGTACCGCGCGAAGAAGAGCGGCAAGGGCCGCGTCGAACGCTGATCAGTGCGCGCCCGGCACCTGCACCGGGCCGGTGCCGCAGGTGCCGGCCACCTTGCGGCCGCACGCGCGCGGCGACAGGTCCTTGGCCAGGCACACGCGCACCTCGACCAACTCCTGACGATTGCAGACCACCGCCAAGCTTCTGGCGGTGATCGCCGGGTTGGCATCGCGCACCAGCTTCTCGATCTGCGCCCCGGTCATCTTGCGGCGCTCGCTGCCCGGCTCCAGCTCGGGCGGCAGTTTCACCGAAGCATGCGCGTTCTCGGCCGCCTTGAAATAGTCCAGCGCCGGCGAGCCGCTGCAGGTGCCGTGCTTTTGCCACTCGTGCGCCATCAGCTGCTCGGTGGGAAACACCGTGAGGCCCAGCGTGCGCGCCTCGTCGGTCAGCCGCTCGCCGGTGGCGCAGTCCTGCGGATAGCCGCCCGACTCGTACTGCGGCCACAGCCCGTGCAGCACGAAGCCGAAATGCTTGTCGCACTGCGGGTTGGACTGGTGCGTTTCGCAGAAGGTGGGCGACCACGACAGCGACATCACGTAGTAGTCGAACTTGCCGGACACGTTGGCCGGCGGATGGCGGTGCTTGTGGTGCGAACCCTTGGCCTGCGCGGTGGCGGAGGCGGCGAGCGCCAGGGCCAGCAGCAGGCGGCCGGCCAGCGCGAAGCGGCGGTGGATCATCGGTGGCTCCCCGGGGTGTGGATCGTCGTGTCGGCGGTTGTAGCCGATCGTGCGCGCCTTGCGCATCCCCCTGAAGGAGGACGCGCCGCTCAAGGGCCCTCCATCGCCAGCGCGACGAAGGCCCGCAGCGCGAGCGTGGCGTGCTTGTCGCGGTGCATGATCAGGTGGCACTGCCGCACGATGCGTGGCAGCGGTGTCTTCAGCACCTGGAGACGCTTCGACGCGACGAGGTCGCGCACCACCCAGCGCGACAGGCAGGCCAGCCCCACGCCTTCGGCCACGGCCTGCTTGATCGCCTCCGGCCCGCCGAGTTCGATGCTGCGGTGGTAGGCGCGCAGCTGCGGCAGCAGCGCCTGGTCGGTCACCTCCCGCGTACCCGAGCCGGGCTCGCGCAACAGCCACATCGCCTCGCGCAGCGCCTTCAGGCTCACGCCGCCCTGGACGCGGGCGAGCGGATGATGGGCCGAGGCCACCACCACCAGCTCGTCCTGCAGCCAGGGCGCCACATGCAGATGCGGCTCCGGGCAGGGGCCTTCGATCAGGCCGATGTCGAGATCGAACCCGGCCACCGCATGTGCAACGGCCGAGGTGTTGCCGATCACCACGCGCGATTGCCAGCCCGCATCGGCCGGTGCATGCCGCGCCAGGAAACGGCTCAGCAGCGACGGCAGCACATAGTTGCCGATCGTCATGCTCGCGCCGATGCGCAGCGACTGCAGCTGCGCCGCCGGATCGTGCGACAGCCGCTCGATCGCGCCGGCGCCGTCGAGCAGGCCTAGCGCCCTCGGGAGCAGCGCGCGGCCGTTGTCGTTGAGCACCAGCCGCTTGCCCACCCGGTCGAACAGCCGCATCGACAGCAGCCGCTCCAGCTCGTTGACCGCCGAGCTGGTGGCCGATTGCGACAACGCCACCTCGGCGCCGGCGGCCGCGGTGCTGCCGCAACGTGCCACCGCGGCGAAGACCTGCAGCTGGCGCAGCGTGAGGCGCAAGACGTCCATGAGCTCGGCTCCATAGCGATTGAATCGCTCGATCTTACGCAGATGATCCGTTGGACGGGTCATCGGCACATGCCTAGAGTGCCGTCTCACGATGAGCAGCACTGCGACACCCCGCCAGATTCCTTCTCTGCCCTGGCCTCAGGCGACCCGCAGCCTGCCCGGGCTGTGGCTCTGCCTGGGCCTGGCGCTCGCCGGCCGCTGGCTGGGCGAGGTGGCCTGGCTCGAGTCGCACGGCCTGGGCGCGTTGACGCTGACGCTGTTGCTCGGCGTCGCACTGGGCTCGCGGTGGGCGTTCGCCCGTTCACCCGCGGCAGCATCCGGCATCGGGCTGGCGCGCCTGCGCCTGCTGCGCCTGGGCATCGTGCTCTACGGCCTGCGGCTCACGCTGCACGACATTGCGCACGTGGGTCTGGTGGGCCTCTGCATCGACGCGATGGTGGTGTCGTCGACCTTCGGCCTCGCCTGCTGGGCGGGACCGCGCTGGCTCGGCCTGGACCGCGAGACCTCGATGCTGATCGGCGCCGGCAGCGCCGTTTGCGGTGCCGCGGCGGTGATGGCGGCCGAGCCGGTGGTGCGGGCGCGCCAGGCACAAGCCACGGTCGCCATTGCGGTCGTCGTGCTGTTCGGCACGCTGGCGGTGCTGATCTATCCGCTGCTGTACCGGGCCTCGACTCCAGCAGGCTGGTTCGGCGGGGGCGCCACCGGCTTCGGGCTCTATGCGGGCGCCACGATCCACGAGGTGGCGCAGGTGGTGGCCGTGGGGCGCGCGATCGGTCCGGAGGCCGCGGATGTCGCGGTGATCGCGAAGATGGTGCGCGTGATGATGCTGGCGCCGCTGCTGCTCGTGCTGTCGGCGCTGCTGTCGCGCAAGGCTGATGGCGGCGCGGCCGGGCCTGCACCAAAGGTCACGATACCGTGGTTCGCCTTCGGCTTCATCGCAGCGGCGCTGGTCCATTCGCTGCAATGGTTGCCGCCCGCGGCGCTCAGCGCGGTCCAGTCGGCAGATGGCCTGCTGCTGGGCATGGCGATGGCGGCGCTCGGCCTGTCGACGCGCTGGTCGACGATCCGCAGCGCCGGCATTCGGCCGCTGGCGCTCGGGGCCGTGCTGTTCGTGTGGCTGATGGGGGGAGGGATGCTGATCCGGGAAAGCATCCTTGGTCTCTCGCGTTGAGTTGGGCCATGGGTGGTATCTTGTCCGGCCATCAACGACACCGCTCATGAATCCCACCACCTGGCTGGTTCAGACGAACTTCGCCCTCGAGTCGCCGACACCTGTGCTCCTTCAGCGAGCCTGCGACCTCAAGCGGCGGCCGTACCTTCCCCTCACCGTCTTGCCGGGAAGCAAGAAACTGCCTCCCATGCCCGAGGCCGCCAAGGGCGGCCCCGTCGTATTTCACGGCCGATCAACCCTGATCCTCAATGCGCTTCGGAGCCCATGGCGGCATGGCGTCTTCTTCAATCCCAACACGTTTCAGCATCGAGCCTATGCAGAAGGCTACGGTCACCTTTTGTTGAACCATGGCGCGGAGGTGATGACCTGGACAGAACTTCTGGAGATGGCTGCCGGATCTTCCGGATACCGATTCGTGAAACCGAACGACGACTACAAAGGATTCACAGGCCAAGCCATTGCGATGTCTGCCGTTGGCGCGCTCTTTGAATCCTTGCGAAGAAGACATGGCGACGCACTTCTGCATGCGGAAGTCGTGGTCGCTCCCGCCCATGAGGTGGACGCCGAATGGCGGATTTTCGTTGTCGACGGCGAAGTCATTACAGGCAGCATGTACAGGCCGGCTGCCGACCCACGCTTGCCGAGCGAAGTGATCGAGTTTTCAAGATCAGCCATCGAAGCATGGACGCCGGCCGCAGTGTTCGCCATTGATGTCGGCAGGGTCAGCGGGCAATTGAGGGTCGTGGAGTGCAACTGTTTTAACGCCAGTCGACTCTACGAGTCCGACGTGAATCTGCTCGTCGAAGCAATTTCCGACTACCAGGAGGCGCGATACGCTGCCTTGCCCGCAGAGGACCTGGCAGGAATGTTGTGTCGTTCGTGATCAAGCCGGCTGCCGCGTTTGCGATGGCGGGGCCACGGTTCGACGGACTGCACGCCGTCGCCGTATTGGTTTCCTGACGGCTGGTCACCCGCGAGGGGCCTCCGCCTCTCACCGCCGATAGTCGAGCCAGGGCTCCACCGCCTTCCGACGATGGTGAGCTGATGTTAGTTTTCTGGATAGAATTTCCAGTAAACTGGATGCATGGACATCAACACCCGCATCGCCAGGCGCGTGCGCGAACTGCGCGACGCACAGGGCCTGTCGCTCGACGCCCTGGCCGAGCGCAGCGGCGTCAGCCGCTCCAACATCTCGCTGATCGAGCGCGGCCAGAGCAGCCCCACGGCGGTGGTGCTCGACAAGCTGGCGTCGGCGCTCGGGGTCACACTGGCGTCGTTGTTCGAGGACTCCTCCGGGCCTCAGACCGAGCCATCGCCGGTGATCCGTGTGGCCGAACAGCCGATGTGGACCGACCCGGCCTCGGGCTATGTGCGTCGCAATGTGTCCCCGGCCGTGCGTTCGCCGCTGCAGTTGGTCGACGTGGTGTTTCCGGCCGGGCAGCAGGTGTCGTACGACAGCCCGGCACGCGAGGCCGACATCCACCAGCAGGTCTGGATGATCGATGGCGCGATGGAGGTCAGCGTCGGCGAGCAGACCTGGCGCCTCGAGGCGGGTGACTGCATCGCGATGAAGCTCGACGAGCCCATCGTCTACCGCAACCCCACCCGCAGGCCGGCGCGCTATCTCGTCGCGCTGGTCAACCTGCCGTTCGTGTCCGCAAGGAGAACCTGATGACGAGTGACGTGACCATCCGCCGCGTCGGCGCCAACGAAGCCGCAACCTGTGTCGAGGCGCTGGCCGATGTGTTGATCGACTGCGTGGAGGGCGGCGCTTCGGTGAGCTTCATGTGGCCGCTCCCGCGGGAGAAGGCGCTGGCTTTCTGGCGTGGTGTGGCCGAGGGCGTGGCGCGCCGGGAGCGCGTGCTGCTGATCGCCGAGGATGCCGCGGGCCGCATCGTCGGCACCGTGCAACTGTTGATGTCGCTGCCTGACAACCAGCCGCATCGTGCCGATGTGGCCAAGATGCTGGTGCACCGCAGCGCACGCCGCCAGGGCGTGGCGCAGCGGCTGATGGCGGCGCTGGACGCCGCGGCGCGGGAGGAAGGCAAGAGCGTGCTGGTGCTCGACACCGTGACCGGCGGTGACGCCGAGCGCCTCTACGAGCGCGCCGGCTGGCAGCGGGTGGGCGTGGTGCCGCGCTACGCGCTGATGCCGGATGGGGCCTTCTGCGGCACGACGTTCTTCTACAAGCAGCTCTGAGCTCCGGTTTCGGCTTGACACACAACAGTGCGGCGAGCCGGCTTCCCTTGATGCATGATTTATGAATGTGCAAACAGCACATTCATATGGATTGGCGTCGTTGAAAAGGGGAAGTAGCGTGAAGAAGATCCACCGCCGACTGTTTGCGCCGCTGGCCGCGGCCCTCGTGTTGACCTTTGCCGGCTGCGGCGGCGGAGGCGGCGGCTCCACCGGCACGGCCACGGCCGACAGCGGCACCTTCCGCGTCGCGCTGACCGATGCACCCGCCTGCGGCTACGACCAGGTGAACGTGACCGTGCAGAAGGTGCGCGTCCACCAGAGCAGCACCGCGTCCGACACGGACGACGGCTGGTCCGAGGTGGTGCTCAACCCCGCGCAGCGCGTCGACCTGCTGAGCCTCACCAACGGCGTGCTGGCCGAGCTGGGCCAGGTGCAGTTGCCGGCCGGCCACTACAGCCAACTGCGCCTGGTGCTGGCCTCCAACGACGCCACCACGCCGATGGCCAACTCGGTGGTGCCCACCGGCGGCAGCGAGACCGCGCTGAGCACGCCGAGCGCGCAGCAGAGCGGCCTCAAGATGAACCTCGACCTCGACGTGGCGGCCAACCAGCTGGCCGATCTGGTGCTCGACTTCAATGCCTGCAAGTCGGTGGTGCGGGCCGGCAACTCCGGCCGCTACCTGTTGAAGCCGGTGGTCAGCGTGATCCCGCGCTTCGCGTCGGGCGTGATCGGCTATGTCGACACCAGCATCGCCAGCGGCAACACCTCGGTCTCGGTGCAGCAGGGCGGCACCGTGGTCAAGGCCACGGCACCCGACAGCACCGGCAAGTTCGTGCTCGAGCCGGTGGCGCCCGGTACCTACGATCTCGTGATCACCTCGCCGGGGCACGTCACGACCGTCATCACCGGCGTGCCGGTGGCCGATGCCACGGTGACCACGCTGAACGGCAGCACCTCGCAGTTCGCGCCGGCCTTGGCCGCCACGGGCAATGCGGTGGGCACGGTCACCACGCCAACGACGCCGATCGATGCCACCGTGCGCGGCACGCAGACGCTGGCCAACGCCCACACGATCGAGATCGTCAGCGGCCCGGCCGATGCCACCACCGGCGCCTATGCCTACGCGCTGCCGGCCTCGGCACCGATGGTCGCGGCCTACGTGGCCGCACCGGGCACGCTGAGCTTCGCGGCCGATGCCACCGCCGGCGCCAAGTACGGGCTGCAGGCGGCCTCCGGCGGCACCACCAAGTCGGCCGGCCCGGTCACCATCACCTCCGGCGGCACGGTCACCACCAACTTCAGCTTCTGATCTGCTGGTAAGCACGGGTGATGCGCTCGCACCGCGCGAGTAGCATCACCCCACGATGGAGCGGACCGGCGAGCTGATGGAGTTTTTCGGCGACGACCCGGCCGCCAACGCGCCGGACATCGCCCCGCCCTGGCAGATCCTGATCGTCGACGACGATCCCGATGTGCACCGCAGCACCGAGCTGGCGCTGCGCGGCACGCGCATCCTCGATCGTCCGCTCGCCTTCCTGCATGCCGACACCGCCGCCGAGGCGCTGGCGCTGCTGCGTGGCACGGCCGATGTGGCGGTGCTGCTGCTCGATGTGGTGATGGAGACCGACGGCGCCGGCCTCGCGCTGGTGCGCACCGTGCGGCAGGAGCTCGGCCTGCACGAGCTGCGCATCATCCTGCGCACCGGCCAGCCGGGCTATGCGCCCGAGATCGAGACGATCCGCGACTACGACATCAACGACTACAAGACCAAGAACGAGCTCACCCGCACGCGGCTGCTCACCGCGGTGATCGCGGCCATCCGCTCCTACGACCAGCTGTGCCGCCTCGAGACGAGCCGCAACGGGCTGCGGAAGATCGTCCAGGCCTGCAACGATTTCATCTCGCACCAGGGCATCCACGCGTTCTCCGACGGCGTGATCACGCAGCTGGCCTCGTTGATCGGCGTGGCGCCGGCCGGGCTGGTCTGCGCGCGCATGCATGCCACCGAATCACCGGCCCACGGCGTCATCATCGCCGCGGCGGGCCGGTGTGCGTCCTACCTGAACCGGCGGCTGGCCGACGTCGACGATCCGCTCATCGCCGAGAGCCTGCGCCGCACGCTGCTCAGCGGCGACCGCCTGCTCACGCCGCACCACGTGACGCTGTATTTCGAGGGCCGCCACGGCAAGTCGTTCGCCGTGTACGTCGAATCAGCGGCGCCGCTGCGGCAGGTCGACGAGCAGTTGCTCGAGGTGTTCTGCTCCAACATCGCCATCTGCTACGAGAACGTGGAGCTGGTGGCCGAGCTGCGCGAACATGCCTTCACCGACCGGCTGCTGCGCCTGCCCAACCGCTCGGCCTTCATCGCGCGCATCGAGGAGCTGCGGGCCGGCCATGCGCTCGAGGGCAAGGCGGTGGCGCTGCTCGATGTCGACCAGTTCTCGGAGGCCAACGACATGTTCGGCCATGCCTATGGCGACCGGCTGCTGCAGGCCATCGCGCTGCGGCTGGTCGAGCGGCTGGGCGAGCACTGCGTGGTGGCGCGCGTGGCGGGCGACGTGTTCGGCGTGCTGGGCGACGAATCGCTGGTGCGGCCCGAGGTGCTGATGCCGGTGTTCGACGAGCCCTTCGCCCCGGCCGGCACCGACCATGGCGTGTCGGTGTCGATGGGCCTGGTGCGGCTCACCGGCTATGCCGGCAGCGGCGCCGACCTGCTGAAAGATGCGTCCATCGCGATCAAGCGCGGCAAGGCCGCGGGGCAGGGCCAGTTCGTCTACTTCTCCGATGCCATCGCACAAGAGACGCGGCAGCGCACGCGGCTGCTGTCCGACCTGCGCCATGCCTTCCAGTTCGACCAGCTCTACATGGCCTTCCAGCCGCAGATCGACCTGGCCCAGGGCCGCATCGTCGGCGTCGAGGCGCTGATGCGCTGGCCGGGCGCCGAGGGCGAGCAGGTGTCGCCCGACGTGTTCATTCCCGTGGCCGAGCAGTCGGGGCTGATCGTCAACCTCGGCCAGTGGGCGCTGCGCGCCTCGCTGCAGATGCTCGATCGCCTGCGGCAGGCCGGGCTGCAGGTGCGCATGGCGGTCAACGTGTCGCCGGTGCAGTTCAGGCATCCGGCCTTCCTCGAGGTGCTCGATCGGGTGCTGGGCGAGCTCGGCACGCCGGGCGCGGCGCTCGAGCTCGAGATCACCGAATCGGTGGCGATGATGGGCTCGAGTGCCATCGAGCGGGCGCTGCACGAGGTCAAGGCGCGCGGCATCGCGATCGCGATCGACGATTTCGGCACCGGCTACTCGTCGTTGTCGTACCTCGACCGGCTGCCGGTCGACCGCATCAAGATCGACAAGGCCTTCATCAAGCCGCTGGCCTCGGCCCGGCCCGACACGCGCATCGTCGAGATGGTGATCGCGCTTTCGCACAAGCTGGGCCTGAGCGTGATCGCCGAAGGCGTCGAGACCGAAGCCCAGGCCGAGCTGCTGCGCCGCTTCGGCTGCGACGAGGCCCAGGGCTATCTGTATGGCAAACCGATGACCGGCGAGGCGCTGCTGCGCCACCTGGAGAAGCCCTGATCCGGCCACCCACGCGAGGAGACCTGCCATGTCGATCGCAGCCCGCTCGGCGAGTTCGCTCGCCTCCGACCCCTACCGCGCCGGCATCGAGCTGGGCACCGAGCTCGCACCGATCGAGCCGGAGATCGTGCTGCTGTTCGGCGCGGTGGCGCATGCGCGCAACCCGGAGCTGCTCGAAGGCCTGTACGACGCGATCGGCAACGAGCGATTGATCGTCGCCGGCAACTCGGGCGACGGCTACTTCGTGCCGGGCGAGGTGTCCAACCTCGGCGTGGCGGCGCTGGGCCTGTCGACGCACGGCGAAGTCACCTGGCGCCTGGCGAAGGCTGAGGGCGTCGACACCGCCCCCGAGGAAGCGGTGCGCAGCTGCCTGCAGGCGCTGAAGGCGCAGAGCCGGGCCAAGCCTTCGCTGTACCTGCTGTTCTCCGATTTCCGCACCGATGCCAGCCGCCTCGAGACGGTGCTGCGCGACGAGGTCGACGTGCCGGTGGTGGGCGGCCTCGCGGCCGACGACAACCAGATGCAGCAGTGCTATGTGTTCGGCAACCGCGAGATCGTCACCAACAGCGTGGTGATGGTGGCCGCCGAGGGGCCCCTGCGTTACGACATCGCGATCGGCAACTCGCTCACGCCGGTGGGCAGCGCGGGCCGCGTCGACCGTGCGGCCGGCACCAACGTGATGCAGATCGACGGCCTGAAGGCGATGGACTTCATCGAGCGCGAGACCGGCAAGCAGGTGCTGCAGACCGACCGCGGCGTGCTCGCGCTCACCGTGATCGACAGCGAGCGCGCGAGCGAGAAGATCCTGCGCACCATCGTGCCGGATTTCAGCGTGGAATCCGGATCGCTCGGCCTCTATGGCGGCATCGAGACCGGCAAGCGCGTGCGCGTGTGCCTGGCCGATCCGGAGCAGCTCACCGCCGAGGTCTACCGCATCGCAGCCGAAGCGCGCAGCGAGGGCTTCGAGCCGGCCGCGGCCTTCTTCGTCAGCTGCAACGGCCGCAAGTGGCTGCTCGGCGAGCAGATCCGCCACGAGACGCTGGCGCTGAAGCAGACCTTCGGCCGCGACCTGCCGCTGGTGGGCTTTGCATCGTTCGGCGAGATCGGGCCATTGAAGACGGAGGAGGGGGCGTACACGCGCAACCTCTTCCACAACATGACCTACGTGCTGCTGCTCATCGGCGCCTGAATGGACCCGCGCAACGTCTTCGGCTGCACCCTCTCGCCCGTGCCGCCCGGCTTCGTGCCGGTGCGGCTGTCCAAGCGCCACCTGCTCGACGGCACGGTGGTGATCCTGGTGGGTTCGCTCGATGAGATCGAGGCGCTGCTGCCCGATTTCCGCGAACGCATGCGCGGCGTGGTGCTGCAATACGGCGGGCAGCCGGGCGCGCAGGCGCTGGGGCCGCTGCTGTGGCTGCTGACGCTGTCGCACGACCGCATGCTCACGCTGTCCGAATGGCTGCCCGGCTGGCTGGCGGCCATCCGCCAGGCCTGCGGCCATGAGGAAGCGCATCGCGTTGCGCTGCTCGACAACGACCGCCTGCGCTTCGAGCTGGGCCGGCTGCGCGACGACTACAACCGCGTGACGCGCAAGCTGCAGAAGCAGCTCGACGAGCTCACCACTGCCAAGGCGCTGCTCGAGTCGTGGAACGAGCAGCTCGAGAGCAAGGTGCGCGAGCGCACCGCCGAGCTCGAGCAGGCGCAGGAGCAGCTGGTGCGCTCGAAGAAGCTCGCCAGCCTGGGCTCGCTGATGGCGGGCTTTGCGCACGAGCTGAACACGCCGCTGGGCAACGCGCTGCTCTCGGCCACCACGCTCAGCGACGAATCGCAGCGCATCGAGAAGGCCGCGGCCGAGCGCAGCCTGCGCCGCGACGACTTCGATGCCTACCTGCAGCTCAGCCGCGAGAGCACCGACATGATGCAGCGCAACCTGCGCCGCGCGGCCGACCTGATCAAGCACTTCAAGCAGGTGGAAGGCAGCGAGCGCGGCGACGAGCCGCTGCAGCGCTTCAGGCTGATCGATGCGGTGCACGATGCGGTGAAGAGCTTCGGGCCCAGCCTGCGCGGCACCGCCCATCGAGTGGAGGTGGACGTGCCGGAGCACCTCGTGCTGCAGAGCTACCCCGGCGCGCTCGGCCAGGTGCTGGCCAACCTGATGAGCAATGCGCTGCGCCACGGCTTCGAGGGGCGCGGCAGCGGGGCCATCTGCATCACGGGCCGCGAGGGCGCCGGCGGCAGCGTGGTGCTGTCGTTCGAGGACGATGGCGCCGGCATTCCGGCGGGCCGGCTCGACAGGATCTTCGATCCGTTCTACACCACCAAGCTGGGGCAGGGCGGCTCGGGCATCGGGCTGTACCTGGTCTACAAGCTGGTGTATCGCGTGCTCGACGGCAGCATCGACGTGCAGAGCGAGGCCGGCCGCGGCACCCGCTTCGTGATCACGCTGCCCGCCCAGCCGCAGGCTGCGTCAGCCGGGCCGGCATGAAAGTCAGTCGGCTTTCCCGGTGAACGTGGTGAAGCCGTACACGATCGGCGCGGTGAATCGGCCTTGCGCCATCGGGAGCGATGCTGGAACGTGCTGCGACGCCGACCCGAGCGACAGATTGCCGTCCGTGCCGATGGCACCCAGCGTGGTGTCGGCCGTCACGTAGGCGGAGACGGTAGTGCCGTTCGCCCCGTTGACGGAGAAGGTTCGCGTCGTGGCACCGCCCGAGTTGGACACGACGATCGCGAACTCGCCCGAGACGGGGTTCTTGAAGGCGGTCACCAGCAGCCCGGGAGCGCTGCCGTCGATGCCGATGCGGACCCAACCGGGACGCACGAAGCGCGAATAGTGGCCGAGCGCGAACAGCCGCTTGGTCAGCTGGAAATCACCGCTCTTGCCGATCAGGCCTTCGTTGTCGGCATTGAGCCCGTTGAGCCACCAGTAGTGCCACGCGCTCACATTGCCGGAAGTGATCGCCTCGTTGATCCATGAGCCGACCTTCAGCGCATTGGCGATGGAGGGATCGAACGATTCGAACGAGGATTGCTCCGTTTCCCACACAGGCTTGTCCAATGCCTGGTACTTGCTGACACCGCCGTACTGATGCGTCGCGTAGAAGCCGATGTAGCCGCGGGCCACCGGGTCCGCGGCGATGGCCGCGCTGTAGTTCCAGAGCTTGTCCCATGACGCCGCTTCGGGGGCAAGGATCTTCGGCGGCGACGACAGCTTCAGCGCGGCGATCGCCGCCCCGAGCTGGCCGACGAAGGCCGCCATGTCGGGGAAGCCGTACAGGCACATCGAATAGGCGCCCTGGGTGTCGAAGTCGGGTTCGTTCTGTGCCGAGATCGCGTACAGCGGGCTGCCGACGTTGGCGTTGAAGTTGGTCGCGAACGGCGCGAGGGTCGCGGCCCAGGTGGCATAGCTGTCGCTGCGCAGGGAACCGGAATTGAGGTTGGCCGTGGTCTTCAGGTTCGCGGGCGGCGACCAGGGAGCGGCCCATACCTTGGCGCCGCGCGCGATGGCCAGCCTCGCGTTGTTCCAGTTCGACAAGGTGCCGCCCTCGGGGCTGATGGCGGCGCGCAGCAGCGACAGCCCAATGCCCGAGGTGGTGCTGAAGTACAGGTCCGCCTGTGCGGCGGTCAAGGCGCCGTGCCAGGCATCGGAGGCGCCGAAGCCGTCGATGGTCTGGTGGACATCTGTCCACTTGACGGTGAAGTCCGCAGCGGGCGCAGGGGCAGGTGCGGGTGCAGTGGGTCCGGGCGCAGGTGCAGCAGGTGCCGGCGGTGGTGTCGAGGTATCGCTTCCACCTCCACATGCCGAGAGCGCGGAGGAGGCGACCAGAAGGCAGAGCAAGGCGTGCAGCCGATGCGTGCGGTGTGGGCGCATCATCACCGCGTCAGTCTTCGATTCGCTCACGTGCCCGTCCCCCCTTGTGCGTGCCGGCACCGTAGCACCGTGCCTGCAGGCAGTCATTACGAATTCATGACGACGGCTGCAACGGCTTGCAACGAGAGCCGGGGTCCCTGTGTGCTCCGCGATCAGGCTGCCGGCTGCAGCGCAGGCGCCGCCATCACGCGATCCGCACTGAACGGGCCACCGCCTCGCCGTAGCAGCCCAGCCCGGCGAGCGTGGTGTCGATCGCTTCGTCGAGCGGCGTATGCGGCTCATGGCCCAGCACCTCGACCAGGCGGCGGTTGTCCATGCGGACCTCCTGCTGCCACAGGTAGCGCATTTCCATCATCTCGCGGAACACCACGACGAACGGCGAGGCCAGGCGCAGCAGCCACCATGGCACCGCCTTGAGCTGCGGCTCGCGTCCGCCGCGGCGCACCACTGCACGCTGCACCGCCTGCGCCAGCTGCGTGCCGTCGGCATCCCAATGGCCGGCCATCTGGTAGCTCGCAAAGGCCGGCAGCGCCTCGCGCCGCTGCAGCAGCTCGACCATCGTGCGCGCCACGTCGGGCAGGTAGGCCCACTGGTGGCCCACGCCCGGGTCGCCCGGCACCGCCACCGCCTTCACCGGCTGGCCCGGCCGGATCATCCCTTGCGCGAACCAGCTGTTGCCGGTCTTCGGGCCGAAGAAATCGCCGGCGCGCACGACGATCGCGCGGCAGCCCTGGGCGGTGGCGGCCTGCAGCCTGCGTTCCAGCTCGACCCGGATCGCGCCCTTGCGGGTCAGCGGGCGCTGCGGCGAATCTTCATGCAGCAGCGGGAAGGCATCAGGCCCGTAGTTGTAGACCGTGCCGGGCAGCACGATGGTCGCGCCTTCGCGCTGCGCGGCGGCGATGGTGTTGTCCAGCATCGGCAGCACCAGCTCGCCCCAGCCGCGGTAGCCCGGCGGGTTGACCGCATGCACGATCACCGAGCAGCCGCGGGCGGCCGCCATCACCTCGTCGCGGTTCATCGCGTCGCCGCGCAGCCAGGTGATGCCGTCGCACTGCGCTTCGGCTTCGGGCGCGTTGCGCTTCAGCGCCCGCACCTGCCAGCCTGTCCGGCGCAGCTGCCGCGCCACCTCGCTGCCGATACCGCCGGTGGCACCCAGCACCAGCGCCGTGTTGACCTTGTCCATCTCGAATCTCCTGCGAAGAAAAGCTGCGATGGAAGGAATTCTGGAGAGAGGGGGGTTCAAATGGAATTGTCGAAAGAGTAGGTGCAGCTATACATTTATGCATGGACAACGACATCGGCTCCGACATCAGCTGGGAGCTCTATCACTCCTTCCTCGCGGTGCTGAAGCAGGGCTCGCTGTCAGGTGCGGCGCGTGCCACCAGCGTGGCGCAGCCCACCGTGGGCCGCCACATCGCCGCGCTCGAGAAGCAGCTCAAGCTCGTGCTTTTCACCCGCTCGCAGACCGGCCTGCTGCCCACCGAGGCGGCGCTCGCGCTGCAGCCCTATGCCGAAGCGATGCACACCACCGCCGAGGCACTGAAGCGCATGGCCGAAAGCCAGGGCGAGGGCGTGAAGGGCACGGTGAGGGTGACGGCCAGCGAGGCCATCGGCGTGAACGTGCTGCCGCCCATCCTGGCCGCATTGCAGGACGCGTACCCCGAGCTTCGCGTCGAGCTGGTGCTGACCAACCGTGTGCAGAACCTGCTGCAGCGCGAGGCCGACATCGCCGTGCGCATGGCTGAGCCCGACCAGGACCAACTGATCGCGCGCCGCGTCGGCCGCATCGAGATCGGGCTGCACGCGCATCGCGACTACCTCGCGCGGCACGGCACGCCGCGCACGCCGGCCGATCTGGCGAAGCATCGCCTGATCGGCTTCGACGAGGAGACGCCGTTCCTGCGCGCCGCCAGCAAGGCCTGGCCGATGTGGCGGCGCGAGGTGTTCGCGGCGCGCTGCGACAGCGACGTGGCGCAGCTTGCGCTGGTGCGCGCGGGCGGCGGCATCGGTATCTGCCAGGTGGGCGTGGCGCGCCGTGATCCCGACCTGGTGCGTGTGCTGGCGCGCGAGGTCAACATCCCGCTCGACACCTGGCTGACGATGCACGAAGACCTGCGCGCCAGCCCCCGCTGCCGGGTCACGTTCGATGCATTGCTGAAAGGGCTGCAGGCCTACGTGGCCGAGGGTGCACCCCGCGGTTGAGGGGGACGGGAGCCGCGAGCGCGCGACGCTTGATGCAGCGCAGATCCCCCGGCGTCGCGCTTTCTACGATGCCTTGCATGTCCTGTCCACAAGGGGTATGTGCATGAAGACCAAGACGATGGCAGTGGCCGCTCTGACGCTGCTGTTCGGTGCAACTGGCGCCGGTGCGGCGACGGTCGGCTTCGCCTCGACCAGCGATCCGTCCGCATGGCAGGTGAGCACGCATGTGACGGGTGTCGACACCTATGGCGACGCGTCGCGTTTCCTCACCGGTGCGGCCGACTTCGCGCCGGCCGTGCAGGTCGGAGGCCGCGGCGACTACATCGCCAACAACGCCTCCGGCACCAACGGCTGGATCGGCTTGTTCACGCAGTTCGTGTTCCGGCAGACCTTCGACCTGAGCGGATTCGATCCGGCTACCGCCACGCTGCAGTTCCAGTGGGCCGCCGACGACATCCCCACGCCCGGCTACTGGGACCGCGGCAACTGGCAGCCGCAGTTCCGCCTCAACGGCGGCGCGTTCCAGGGGGCCGGCACGGCGTGGTACGACTACACCGGCACCACCGTGCTTTCGGGCGGATTCGTGGCGGGGCTGAACACGATCGACTTCTACGTGCAGGGCAATGGCGTGACCGATGGCTTCGAGCTGCGCACCGTGAGCTTCACGGCGGATCCGGTGCCCGAGCCGGAAACCTACGCGCTGATGCTCGCCGGCCTGGCGGGCATGGCGCTGCTGATGCGATGGCGCCGGGTGTGAAATCCGCGCGCTGAGGCTGGCCGGGGCTGTGGGAAACTGTACAAACCCACAGTCTCCCGTTGGCCCTTGGAAGCAGTCCCCCCGCCGCGCTACACCGTCGCCGTCCGCCAGCTGTGCGAGTTCACGGCCAAGGCCGGCGACCTCGACCTGCGCTTCACGCCGTCGCCCACGGCCGAGGAGGGCATCGAGGGGCACAACACCGTGGCCCGCCGGCGCGGGGCGGCCTACCGGCGCGAGGTGCGGGTCGAAACGGTCTACCGCACGCTCAAGGTCCGCGGCCGCATCGACGGCTATGACCCGGAGGCCCGACACCTCGAAGAGGTGAAGACGCATCGCGGGCCGGTCGACAGGATCCCCGCCAACCACCGCGCGCTGCACTGGGCGCAAGCCCAGGTCTATGGCGCGCTGCTGTGCGAGCAGCTCGGGCTGGCCGAATTGCAGGTCTCGGTCGTCTACTTCGACATCGATAGCGGCGACGAAACACCCGACACGCGCCGCTTCACTGCAGCGGAACTCACGGCCCTGTTCGAGGTGCAGTGCGAGCGTTTCCTGGCTTGGGCCGAGCAGGAGGCCACGCATCGCGAGCAGCGCAATGCCACGCTCGCCGCCATGGCATGGCCGCACGCGCAGTTTCCCGAAGGCCAGCGGCAGCTCGCCACCGCGGTGTACAACGCCGCGCGCTCGGGCCGATGCCTGCTGGCGCAGGCGCCCACCGGCATCGGCAAGACCATCGGCACGCTGTTCCCGATGCTCAAGGCGGCACCGACGCAAGGCCTCGACAAGGTGTTCTTCCTCACCGCCAAGACCTCGGGCCGGCAGCAGGCGCTCGACACGCTCGCACACCTTCGCTCGGCCAGCGGCGGGTTGCCGTTGCGGGTGCTGGAACTGGTGGCGCGCGAGAAGTCGTGCGAGCACCCCGACAAGGCCTGCCATGGCGACTCGTGTCCGCTCGCCAGGGGCTTCTACGATCGGCTGCCCGATGCCCGCCATGCGACGGTGTCGGCGGCCGGGCTGGACAAGGCCACTCTGCGCGCGCTGGCGCTGCAGCACGAGGTCTGCCCGTATTACCTGGGCCAGGAGCTCGCGCGCTGGGCCGATGTGGTCGTGGGCGACTACAACCACTACTTCGACATCAGCGCGCTGCTGCATGGCCTGACGGTGTCGTCGGGCTGGGCCGTGGGTGTGCTGGTCGACGAGGCCCACAACATGGTCGAGCGCGCGCGGATGATGTACACCGCCACGCTCGCCCATGCCCAGCTGCAGAAGGCGCGCAAGCTGGCGCCGCCGCTGGTGAAGAAGCCGCTCGACCGGCTGAACCGCCAATGGAACGCGTTGGCCAAGGAACAGGCCGAGCCGTATCGCATCCATGCCGAGGTGCCGGCCAAGCTGGCCAAGGCCCTGAAGGAGTCGGTCTCCGCGATGGGCGAACACTTGGCCGAGGCGGGCGAGGGCATCGCCAGCGAGCTGCTGCAGTTCCATTTCGAGGCGCTGCATTTCGACCGCCTGCTCGAGCTGATCGACGAGCATTCGCAGTTCGAGCTCTCGCTGGAGCCCGGCACGCTGTGCGTGCGCAACGTGGTGCCGGCGCCGCACCTCAAGCCGCGCTTCGCCGCGGCCCGCAGCACCGTGCTGTTCTCGGCCACGCTCACGCCAACCGGCTTCTACCAGAACCTGCTCGGCTTGCCCGACGGCACCGCCATCGTCGACGTGCCCTCGGCCTTCGATGCCGGGCAGCTGGCCGTGCGCATCGTGCGCCATGTGTCGACCCGCTACCGCGACCGCGCGCGCTCGGTCGCGCCCATCGTCGAGCTGATCGCGCAGCGCTACCGCGAAGCGCCAGGCAACTACCTCGCGTTCTTCAGCAGCTTCGCCTACCTACGCGAGGTGGCGGCGGCGCTGCAGCAGGCGCATCCGCAGATCCCGATCTGGGAGCAATCGCCCGGCATGTCGGAAGACGACAAGAGCGCCTTCCTCGCCCGCTTCGAGCCCGGCGGCCGCGGCGTGGCCTTTGCGGTGCTGGGCGGCTCGTTCGGCGAGGGTATCGACCTGCCCGGCACGCGGCTCATCGGCGCCTTCATCGCGACGCTGGGCCTGCCGCAGGTGAACCCGGTCAACGAGGCGATGAAGGACCGCATGGACGCAGTGTTCGGCACCGGCTACGACTACGCCTACCTGGTCCCCGGGCTGCAGAAGGTGGTGCAGGCCGCGGGCCGCGTGGTCCGCAATGCGAGCGATCGCGGCGTGGTGTACCTGATCGACGATCGCTACCAGCGTGCCGAGGTGCGGCGCCTGCTGCCGGCGTGGTGGCATTTCGGGCCATCGAAAGATTCGATCAAGCCATAGAGAGATTTGTCGTTTGCCCGCAGGTGTTACGTCTACCAACAATGACACCAGGCTTCAGAAATACATGGAGTCGTTGGGTCCGCGAGGTGGAGCATGTGCAAGGCAGGCAAGCGGCGCAGTGTCCTGATGGCGGAAGACGTCGACAGCAACGCCGCCTGGCAGATCGAGGCGCTCGAGCATTTCGGCTGCAGCGTGCGGCGCGCCAGCAATGGCGCCGAGGCCTTCGTGCTGATGATGGCCGAGCGCTTCGACATCGTGCTGATGGACTACCGCATGCCGATGATGGACGGCGCCGAGGCGACGCAGGCGATCCGTGACTTCGAGACGGCGATGCAGCGGCCGCGCTCGCCCATCGTGATGGTGACCGCGAGCCTGATGCCCGACGAGCAATTGCGCTGCCGCGAATCGGGGGCGGACGATCTGCTGCCCAAGCCTTTCACGCTCGAGCACCTGGGCGAGACGCTGGACCGTTGGGTGGGGGAGCGCGCCAATGTCTGAGCGCGGGGCCTGGTCAGTCGAAGGCGATCACGCGATCGCCATCCTCGGCGCGGCAGCCTTCGGCGAGCGCATGCCAGCCCTGGCGCACGACGACCTGCTTGTCGTCATGGCACAGCTCGATGCGCCGGGCCTGCGGAAAACGCTGGTGCACGAAGGCCTCGATCGACCTCGGCAGGCTGGTGCGCAGTTGCAGCGCGAAGCGGTCGTCTTCCGGATGGTCGTCCAGATGGACCAGCGGAAAGAACCCGGCCGCGAACATCAGCAGGTGCGAGCCCACGTCCACCGGTTCGGGTGCATAGCCTTGGGCGCCAAGCCACTGCTGTGCACGGGCACGCAGGTCGTCGGCATCCTGCAGCGGCGCCCAGGCGGCCGCGAGCAGTTCCATCACCCACTGGTTGCAGTTCTGGTAGCGCAGGCTGAAGGGATAGGCATTGGCGCTGTAGGTGGCGGCCAGCAGCCGCAGCGCACGAGCGTTGTCGAGCGCCGCCTGCTCCAGCGCCGCGGCTTCGGCCGGCGGCAGCAGCACGATCGACACATAGCCCAGCACCGGGTCGTCGTTGCCGAACAGGAAGCCCGGCAGGCCCTGGTCGTAGAGCCGGGGGCGGTGTTCATCGCAGGCGTAGTAAAGCTGCCGCACCGACCACGGCGCATTGCCGCTGGCCTTGAGGCTCACGCCGGCATGTGAATAGCGCAGCCCGAAGCGCTGCAGATCGAGCCCGGTGCGCGAGACCAGCGCCACCTGCTGGCCCGAATCATCGAGCACCTGCTTGACCACGGCCGCAAAGCGCAGCAGCCGGTCCTGCTGCGCGGCGCTGAGCTGCTGCGGGCTGTCGCAGAAGCGCATGGCCGACGAGGCCGCATGGCCGGCCGCGGCCCAGGCGAGCAGCGCTGCCGCGAGCAGCAGCGCGCGCATCACGGTCAAAGCGAGACGGGGCGGGCGTCGAGCTCGCGGCGCCAGTCGTCGGCGAGCACCAGGAAGAAGGGCTCCCGCGTATCGGCCCGCGCGAACTCCAGCCCATAGGGCCGGTAATGCGCGCTCACCGTGTCGCCGGCTGCGGCGCCGCGCGTGCCCAGCGCCTGCTGCGGCAGCTCGAGGAAGAACTCATGCTCGTCGTCCTGGCGCAGCGTGAGCCGCAGCATGCCGGGGCGCTCAGGCAAGGCCGCCACCTCGATGATCTTGTAGTCGCCTTCGGCCACCTTGTTGTTGCCGGAAGAGCTGTTGCTCGAGCCCTTGATCGAGTCCGACAGGCTGCCCACCGAAGCCGAGCCCGCGCTCGAGGCCGATGACGCAAAACTTTCAGCATGGCTGGCAGCGGCGGTGGCGAGACCCGCCACGACGAGGCAGGCAAGGCGGAACGACGAAAAGGCCATGGCGTTTTCCCGAGGGCTGGTTGGCAATGACGCGGAGGATAGCGCGACACGCCCGGCGCGGCGTTGCGGGAGCGTTGTTTGCTTCTTCAGCTGAAACGACCCATCGAGGACGCCAGGGGCGCCGTGTTGCGCATTTCTGTCGTAGGCTCGGCCTGACGATGATCATTGACCCGCAACAGTTCGGCGAACTCGCCGCACATTTCGAGGCAGACGACCGTTTCGGCCAGCGCCTGGCGCTCCAGCTGCTGGAGCAGGCGCCGGTGGGCATCGCGCTGACCACTGGGCCCACCCATCGCATCCAGTTTGCCAACCGGGTCTGCCGGGCGATGACCGGCCGCGACAAGCCCGATGGCCTGGCGCTGCCCGAGGCCTTCGGCGCGCCGGCCGATGCCGAACTGGTGCCCGCACTCGACGAGGCCTTGAGCACTGGCCATCCGACCGTGGTTCGCGAATTTCCGCTCTCGGCCGGCAGAGATGCGCATGTCAACGAGGCTCAGTACGTACGCTTCAACATCGATCCGCTGCGCACGTCATCGGGCCGGGTCTGCGGCCTGATCGTGTCGGCCACCGACATCAGCGACCGGGTGCGCAGCCGCATCGTGCTCGAGCGCGCCGACCAGGAGCGCCGCCGGCTGCAGGCCGACCTGGAAGCGGCGCGCCGGCGCAAGGACGAGGTGGTGACGATGCTCGGCCATGAGCTGCGCGACCCGCTCGCGCCCATCGTCAACGGCATCGAGCTGATGAAGCGCCGCGGGGGCGAGACCGACCCGGCGCTCGACCTGGTGAGCCGGCAGATCCGTCGCCTCGTCGACCTGGTCGACGGCCTGCAGAACTCGCGCGAGGCCGAGCGCGGGCAGATCGAGCTGCGGCTCGAACCCTGCCGTGTCGACGACCTGCTGATGCAGGCGATCGAGCAGACTCGTGCTGCGCGAGAGCGACGCGGCCAGCATCTGTCGATCGACATGCCGCAGCGGCCGCTGCTGTGCTGGGCCGATGCCGAGCGGCTCATCGAGGTCTTCGTGACCCTGCTCGACAACGCCTCGCGCTTCAGCGGAACGGGCGACACGGTCGAGGTGCGCATGATCGCGCGCCAGAACGAGATCCTGCTCTGCGTCACCGACCATGGCCGGGGCATCGACACGCAGGCGCTGCCGCATGTGTTCAGGCCCTTCTTCCAGACCGGCCAGGGCCTGGGCGAGCAGCCGGCAGGCGGCATCGGCCTGGCCGCCGTGAAACAGGTGGTGGCCATGCACGGCGGCACCATCGCGGTCCGCAGTGCTGGCGCGACGCAGGGCAGCGAGTTCACGATCCGACTGCCGCGGCTGCAGCGCGAAACGCCCGGTGCGCACGGCTCGCTGGCGCCGCCGCCCGCGCAACAGCAGCGCGTGCTGATCGTCGACGACAACCGCGATGCCGCGGTCTCGATGGCCGACCTGCTGAGCCTGGTGGGCTATGACGTGCAGGTGTTCAACGATCCGAAGCAGGCACTCGAAGCCGCCGATGCCTTCCGGCCCCAGGTGGCGGTGCTCGACCTGGCGATGCCCGAGATGGACGGGTACGAGCTGGCCCAGGCCTTGCAGAAGCGCCTGCCGCCGGGCAGTTGCCGCTTCATCGCCGTGACCGGCTTCGAGCAGCAGAGCGATCGCCAGCGCAGCGCCGAGGCGGGCTTCGAAGCGCACCTGGTCAAGCCGGTGCTGCTCGAACAGTTGCTGCCGCACCTGCAGGCCTCCACGGGCTGATGGCCCCAGGATTGACCTTGCTACCGTGGCAAGGTTGATGCTGCGGCCATCTTCAAGGAGCACGCAATGAGCCGAGCCTTTCTACCGCTGATCCTGTCCGTCGGTTTCGTGCTGGGTGTCTCCGCCGGCGGCGGCGCCTGGGCGGCCGGCGAAGGCCAGGGCGGCGGCCCCAGGAGCGACACGACCGCGGCTGCGGCCGACAGCGCCTCGCTCACCGAAGGCGAGGTCAAGAAGGTCGACAAGGAGCAGCAGAAGGTCACGCTCAAGCATGGCGAGATCAAGAACCTCGACATGCCCGGCATGACGATGGTATTTCGCGTCAAGGATCCGGCCATGCTCGACAAGCTGCAGCCCGGCGACAAGGTTCGTTTCGCGGCCGAGAAGTCGGGCGGCGCGATCGTGGTGACCCGGATCGAAACGGCGCGGTGAGGTTCCCGGGGCCATGCCTTGCTCCTCCAGGTGTCCTACTGACACGAGTTCAAGGAGCACACCCATGGACAAGCAATGGATTCCCCTGGCGCTGCTGGCACTGGCGATGTCTGGAGCCTATGGCCAGGCAGCGAGCCAGCCGCAGATGGCGATGGACCCCGCATCGGCACAGCTCGATCAGGCCATGAAGGCCGGCATGGACAGCATGGCTCGGATGAAGATGAGCGGCGACCTTGACAAGGACTTCGCGTCGATGATGCGGCTGCACCACCAGCAGGCGGTCGACATGGCCAGGGTCGAGGCCGAGCACGGCAAATCGCCGGAGATCAAGGCCATGGCCCGCAAGATGATGCGTGACCAGCAGAAGGAGATCGCGCAGATGGACGCTTGGCTGAAGAAGCACCCCTGACGATGGCGAGGCCGGCGCTACGCTCCCCGATGGACACCCTGACGGGGCGCGCTCCGGGCGAACGACGGAACGAAGCGCGGCGTGCGGGCGGCGTAGTCGTCGAACTCGGTGCCGAACTGCCGCCGCATCTCCTTCTCCTCGTTCAGCGCCAGCCGGCCGTACATCACCAGCAGCACCGGAAACATCGCCAGCGTAACCAGCGTGGGCCACTGCAGCAGGAAGCCGAACATGATCAGCACGAAGGCCACGTATTGCGGATGGCGGATGCGCGCATAGACACCGGTCGTCGCGAGCCGGCCCGAGCGCTGCGCCTTGTACAGCACGCCCCAGGCACTCGACAGCAACAGGAAGCCGCCGACGATGAACACGTTGCTCAGCAGGTGGAAGGGCCCGAAGTGCGGATTCGTCTTCCAGCCGAACAGCATCTCCAGCAGGTGGCCGGCATCGTGCGACAGGAAATCGATGCCCGGGTCGTGGCGGCCGAGCCAGCCCGAGAGCAGGTAGATCGTCAGCGGAAAGCCATACATCTCGGTGAACAGCGCCACGACGAAGGCCGAGAACGCGCCGAACGATCGCCAGTCGCGCGAGGTGCGCGGGTTGGTGAAGCTGAACGCGAAGATGATGAACACCAGCGAGTTGACGATCACCAGGCCCCAGAGGCCGTAGTCGGTGGACGATGTGTTCATGGCCAGTCTCCTTCGGCGCCGTTGCGCGGCCGGCGATCGCTGCCGCCCGGGTGGTGGTGTCCTCCGTGGCCGTGGTGGTGGAACAGGTGCATCAGCGGACAGGCCAGCAGAAACAGGTACGGCAGCGCGCCGTACAGATGGGCGCGGTGCTCAGTGATGAGGAAGAACAGCGCGATCGCCAGGAACACGCCGAGCGCGATGCGGCCGGGCGTCGGCCCCCGGTCGGGCTGGTGCTCGTGGTGCGGGTCCATCTGCTCTCCTTGGAATGCCCGGTCTCGTCAGGCTACCGGTCCGCATCGCAGGGATCTTGAGCAAGCTCAAGCGAGCCTCGCCTGACCGGCGCCGACCCGGCGCCTTGACCACCGTCAACCCGGCCGCGGCCTTTGGCCGCAACCATCGCAACGACTCGCGGAGCCGAGATGGAACATACACATCACGAACACCACCATCACCCTGTGTCCATGCCGCCGGCTGCGGCGGCGCAAGGCACGATCTACACCTGCCCGATGCACCCGGAGATCCGGCAGGACCATCCGGGCAACTGCCCCAAGTGCGGCATGACGCTGGAGCCGGTGATCCCCGAACTGGAGGCCGGCGACGACAACCCCGAGCTGAAAGACTTCAGCCGCCGCTTCTGGTGGACGCTGCCGTTCACCGTGGTCGTCACCGTGCTGGCGATGGCGGGGCATCGCCTTGGCCTGTTCGCGCCTTCAGCGCAGAGCTGGGTCGAGCTGGCGCTGTCGCTGCCGGTGGTGCTGTGGGCGGGCCGGCCGTTCTTCGAGCGCGGCGTGCAGTCCATCGTGCATCGCAGCCCCAACATGTGGACGCTGATCGGCCTCGGCACTTCGGCCGCCTTCGTCTACAGCGTGGTGGCCACCGTCGCGCCGGGCGCGTTTCCCGAGGGCTTCATGATGCATGGGCGCATCGGGGTGTATTTCGAAGCGGCGGCGGTGATCATCTCGCTCACGCTGCTCGGGCAGGTGCTCGAGCTGAAGGCGCGCTCGCAGACCTCGGCCGCGATCAAGTCGCTGCTGGGCCTGGCGCCGAAGACCGCGCGGCGCATCGCACCCGATGGCAGCGAGGCCGACGTGCCGCTGGCGCACGTGCATGTCGGCGACCTGCTGCGCGTGCGGCCCGGCGAGAAAGTGCCGGTCGACGGCGTGGTCACCGAAGGCAGCAGCGCGGTCGATGAATCCATGCTCACCGGCGAGCCGGTGCCGGTGACCAAGCGGCCGGGCGACCGCCTGATCGGCGCGACGATCAACGCTTCGGGCAGCCTGGTGATGCGCTCCGAGAAGGTCGGCTCGCAGACCGTGCTGTCGCAGATCGTACAGATGGTGGCGCAGGCGCAGCGCTCGAAGGCGCCGATGCAGCGCCTGGCCGACCATGTGGCGGGCTACTTCGTCATGGTGGTCGTGGCGATCGCGGTGGCCACCTTCTTCGCCTGGGGCGTGTTCGGCGGTCCGCAGGGCTGGCTGTTCGGCCTGATCAACGCGGTGGCGGTGCTGATCATCGCGTGTCCGTGCGCGCTTGGCCTGGCGACGCCGATGTCGATCATGGTGGCCACCGGCAAGGGCGCGACGCAGGGCGTGCTGTTCCGCGATGCATCGGCGATCGAGCATTTCCGCAAGATCGACACGCTGATCGTCGACAAGACCGGCACGCTGACCGAGGGCAAGCCGGCGTTCGAGCGTGCCGTGTCGGCCGCCGGCATCGATGAGAACGAGGTGCTGCGGCTGGCCGCCAGCCTCGACCAGGGCAGCGAGCATCCGCTGGCGGCCGCGATCGTGCAGGCAGCGCGCGAACGCGGGTTGTCGCTGAGCAAGGCAGAGCAGTTCGAGTCGTCCAGCGGCATCGGCGTGCGCGGCATGGTCGACGGCCAGCCGCTCGCGCTGGGCAACACCGCGTTGATGGCACAGCATGCGGTCGACGTGGCGCCGCTCAGCCCGCAGGCCGAGAGCCTGCGCGGCAGCGGCAGCAGCGTGATGTACCTGGCCCGCGCCGGCCGATTGCTGGGCCTGCTGGCCGTGTCCGACCCGGTGAAGGCGACGACGCCCGAGGCGCTGGCCAGCCTGCACGAGGCCGGCATCCGGGTGGTGATGGCCACCGGCGACGGCCTCACCACCGCGCGCTCGGTCGCAGCGCGGCTCGGCATCGACGAAGTGCACGGCGAGGTGAAGCCGGCCGACAAGCTGGCGCTGGTGGAGCGGCTGCAGCGCGAAGGCCGCGTCGTGGCGATGGCCGGCGACGGCATCAACGATGCGCCGGCGCTCGCCCGCGCCGATGTCGGCGTCGCGATGGGCACCGGCACCGACGTGGCGATGAACAGCGCTCAGGTCACGCTGGTGAAAGGCGACCTGCGCGGCATCGCACGCGCCCGTGCGCTCTCGGAAGCCACGGTGCGCAACATGCGCATGAACCTCGGCTTCGCGCTGGTCTACAACGCGCTGGGTGTGCCCATCGCGGCCGGCGTGCTGTATCCGCTGACCGGCTGGCTGCTCTCGCCGATGATCGCCGCGCTGGCGATGAGCCTGTCGTCGCTCAGCGTGGTGGGCAACGCGCTGCTGCTGCGGCGCAGTTCGTGAATCCTCGTCCTCGCGGGCATTTGATCTGGCGCAGAGTGGATCGCTTGACCTTCCAACGATGGGAAGGTCGAGACTGTCTCCATCCACCACCGACAGGAGAACCACATGCTGGCCTACCGAGTTGACGACATGACCTGCGGCCATTGCTCCGGCGCCATCAGCCGGGCGGTGAAGGCCGTGGACGCCGGCGCGGAAGTGACGGTGGACCTTGCCAGCCATCTGGTGAAGATCACATCATCGAACGTAGATGCGCACGTGCTGGCCGCCGCGATCACCGATGCCGGCTATACGCCGGTGCCGGTGCAGGCCGCGCCCCCGGCGCAAGCCACGAAGCGCAGCGGATGCTGCTGCGGCGCCGGTCGGGCGTCCTGCGGTTGATGGGCATCAATGCCCGGCGGGGCGTGCTTGATACGCTGACCGCATCTCATTGACCATACCTGGAGCCGACGATGCGCCACCTTGTCACCCTGTCGATCTTCGCGCTGGGCTTTGCCTCGGCTCCCCTGGCCTGGGCCGCCGGCGACATGCAGTCGGCCGACAAGCCCGCGATGGCGGCATCGATGCCGCATGACTGCGAAATGATGGACATGCATGGCAAAGGCGGCCAGGACATGGGCGGCAAGGACATGGGCTGCATGAACAACAAGGCCGTGGCCAAGACGAAGGCCAAGGCCAAGAGCGGCGCCAAGCCCAAGGCTGGCGCCAAGAAAGCCGCGCCCGAGCACGACCACGAGACGCACACCACGAAGTGAGCGGCCTAGAATCGCCGGCACCATGAAGCTCTCGCGCGAACTCCGACGCCTCGTCTGCCAGATCCTGGCCGGCGTGCTGCTGTTCGCGCAGCTCGCGGTGGCAGCGTATGCCTGCCCCAGCCTCGAAGCACCGGTGGCCATGGCCGCCAAGGCCAGTGCGCAGACGATGCCCGGCTGCGACCAGATGGATCCGGACGCCGCCGCGCTGTGCGCCGAGCACTGCCGCTTCGGGCAGCAGAGCGCCGACGCCGCGTCGCCGCCGGCGGTGCAGGCCGGTACGCCGGCGTTGCTGTACCTGCTGCCGGCCGAACCGATCTCGACGTTGGCATCGGCCGGCGCGGCATCGGCGCCACCCGACGCCACGATCCCCGCGGCACCCCCACCGCCGCACGCCATCCTGCACTGCGTGCTGCGCATCTGATCTCCCTGCGACCCCGAGGTTGACCGCTGGGCTTCATGCCCGGGCCGGTCCTGATCGATCCGTCGCTTGGAGTTTTCATGTCTCGTTCCTACTGCCATGCCCTGGGCGGCATAGCGCTGGCGCTGCTGGCCATGGCCTCGACGCCGGGCGCTGCCGCGCCGCTGGGCTTCGAAGAGAGCCTTCGCCTCGCGCAGCAGCGCTCGCTGCAACTGCCGGCGCAGGACGCCGCCGCCACCGCTGCCCGCGAGATGGCGGCCGCTGCCGGCCAGCGGCCCGACCCGACGCTGAAGGCCGGCATCAGCAACCTGCCGATCAACGGCGACGACCGCTTCAGCCTCACGCGCGACTTCATGACGATGCGCTCGATCGGCGTGATGCAGGAGTTCACGCGTGAGAGCAAGCTGAAGGCGCGCAGCGCACGCTACGAGCGCGAAGCCGAGGCCGCCGAGGCCGGCCGCCGCCTGGCGCTGGCCAACCTGCAGCGCGACACCGCGGCCGCGTGGCTCGACCGGTATTTCCTGGAACGCATGCGCGAGCTGCTGCAGCAGCAGCGCGACGAGGCCCGCCTGCAGGTGGAGGCTACCGAGGCGGCCTATCGCGGCGGCAGGGGCTCGCAGGCCGATGTGTTCGCTGCGCGTGCAGCCGTCGCGCAGGTCGAGGACCGCCTCGCGCAGGCCGAGCGCGATGTGGCGGTGGCCGCCACCCAGCTCGAGCGCTGGGTCGGAGCCCAGACCATCGAACCAGCCGGCGCGCCGCCGGCGCTCGACCGTGTGATGCTCGACGACCGCGGACTCGAAGGGCAGATCGCGCACCATCCGCAGATCGCCGTGCTCGCGCAGCAGGAAGCGATCGCTCAAGCCGAGGCCGAGGTGGCCCGCAGCAACCGGCAGGCCGACGCCAGCGTCGAGCTGATGTACAGCCAGCGCGGCCCGGGCTACTCGAACATGGTGTCGGTGGCCGTGTCGGTCCCGCTGCAGTGGGACAGGAAGAACCGCCAGGACCGCGAACTCGCCGCCAGGCTCGCCACCGTGGCGCAACTGCACGCCGAACGCGAGGAGGCCACGCGCTCCCATGCCGCCGAAGCGCGCGCGATGCTGCAGCAATGGCGCAGCACCCGCGAGCGGCTGACGCGCTACGACGCGGTGCTGCAGCCGCTGGCGCATGAGCGCACCCAGGCCGCGCTCGCGGCCTACCGGGGCAGTGCCGGCACGCTGGGCAGCGTGCTCGAGGCGCGCCGCGCCGAGATCGACACCCGCATGGAGCGCCTGCGCCTCGAGATGGACGCGGCCCGCCTGTGGACCCAACTGAACTACCTGGCGCCGGTCGAGCACGGCCAACCGGAGGGGCAGCCATGAAGACAAGCACCTGGATCGCCGGCGCTCTCGTCGCCGGTGGCGTACTGGCGGCCGCGGGCTTCGGCCTGTACCGGCTGGGACAGTCGAGCGCCATGGCGCCCACCGGGAGCACGGTGGCGGCTGCCCCCGGCGCGGCGCTGAAGGCGGGCGACATCGACCCGGCCAACGGCCGCCGGATCCTCTACTACCACGACCCGATGGTGCCGGGGACCAAGTTCGACAAGCCGGGCAAGTCGCCGTTCATGGACATGATGCTGGTGCCGGTCTATGCCGGCGGCGATGGCGACGAGGGCAAGGTGGTCGTGAGCCCGCGAATGCAGCAGAACCTCGGCCTGCGCACCGTGGCGGTGGAAGAGGGCGCCTTGTCGCCGCAGGTGTCGGCGGTGGGCAGCATCGCCTACAACGAGCGCGACCAGGCCGTGGTGCAGGCTCGCTCCGCGGGTTATGTGGAGCGCCTGCATGTGCGCGCAACGCTCGATCCGGTGCGCAAGGGCCAGCCGCTGGCCGACCTGTACGTGCCCGACTGGGTGGCGGCGCAGGAAGAGTTCCTGTCGGTGCGGCGCATGCAGGGCAGCGACCTCTCGCCGCTGATCGAAGGCGCCCGCCAGCGCATGCGCCAAGCCGGCATGAGCGACGAGCAGATCCGCCTGGTCGAGACCACCGGCCGCACGCATCCCCGCATCACGCTCACGGCGCCGCTGGGCGGCGTGGTGGTGGAGCTGGCAGCACGCGAAGGCATGACGGTGATGCCCGGTGCCATGCTGTTCCGCATCAACGGCCTGGGCACGGTGTGGGCGCAGGCCGAGGTGCCCGAGAGCCAGGCTGCACTGCTGCGCCCGGGTGCCAAGGTGCAGGCCGTCAGCCCGGCGCTGCCGGGCCAGCGGTTCGATGGCCGCGTGCAGGCCCTGCTGCCCGAGGTGAACGCCGCGACGCGCACGCTGAAGGCCCGGGTCGAGCTCGGCAACCCGGGCGGCCGGCTCGTTCCCGGCATGTTCGTGTCGATGCAGTTCATGGACATGCGTCCGGAAAAGGCGCTGCTGGTGCCGAGCGACGCGGTGATCCAGACCGGCCGGCGCGCGGTGGTGATGGTGGCCGAGGACAACGGCCGCTTCCGGCCTGCCGAGGTCGAGGTCGGCCTCGAGAGCGGCGGGCGCACCGAGATCCGCCGTGGCTTGAAGGCCGGCCAGCGTGTCGTCATCTCGTCGCAATTCCTGATCGATTCGGAGGCCAGCCTGCGCGGGCTGGAAGCGCGGCTCAACGACGAGCCCGCGCCGCAGCAGCCCGCCGCGGCGCCGCGCCATGAAGCCAGCGGCAAGGTCGAGGAGATCGGCAACGACGAGCTGACGCTCTCGCACGAGGCCATCCCCGCACTCAAGTGGCCGGCGATGACCATGCCCTTCAAACGGCCGCCGCAAGGCCTGCCGCGCGGGTTGGCGGTGGGCGACATGGTGCGCTTCGAGTTCTACGTGGCGGAAGACGGCAGCGCCCAGCTCACGCGCGTGAGCCCGGTGGCGCCGGCGCAGGCGCACGCCTCGGGGAGCACGCGATGATCGCCGGCCTGATCCGCTGGTCGATCGCCAACCGCTTCCTGGTGCTGCTGGCCACGCTGATGCTCGGCGCCTGGGGCGTGTATTCGGTGATGAAGACGCCGCTCGATGCGCTGCCCGATCTGAGCGACGTGCAGGTGATCATCCGCACCACCTATCCGGGCCAGGCGCCGCGCATCGTCGAGAACCAGGTGACGTATCCGCTCACGACGACCATGCTCTCGGTGCCGGGCGCGAAGACGGTGCGCGGCTATTCGTTCTTCGGCGATTCGTACGTCTACGTGCTGTTCGAAGACGGCACCGACCTGTACTGGGCCCGGTCGCGCGTGCTCGAATACCTCAACCAGGTGCAATCGCGCCTGCCGGCCGCGGCCAAGGCCTCGCTCGGGCCCGATGCCACCGGCGTGGGCTGGATCTACCAGTACGCGCTGGTCGACCATGGCGGCACGCACGACATCTCGCAGCTGAGGGCGCTGCAGGACTGGTTCCTGAAGTACGAGCTGAAGACCGTGCCCAACGTGGCCGAGGTGGCCACCATCGGCGGCATGGTGCGCCAGTACCAGGTGGTGCTCGATCCCGACAAGCTCGCGGCCTACGCGATCCCGCACACCCGGGTGGTCGAGGCCATCCAGCGCGCCAACCAGGAAACCGGCGGCTCGGTGCTGGAGCTGGGCGAGGCCGAGTACATGGTGCGCGCCTCGGGCTACCTGCAGTCGCTCGACGACTTCCGCGCCATCCCGCTGAGCACCACCGAGGCCGGCGTGTCGGTGAAGCTGGGCGACGTGGCGCGCGTCCAGCTCGGCCCCGAGATGCGGCGCGGCATCGGCGAGATGGATGGTGTGGGCGAAGCGGTGGGCGGCGTGATCGTGATGCGCTCGGGCAAGAACGCGCTCGAGACCATCGCCGCCGTGAAGCAGAAGCTCGACGCGCTGAAGGGCAGCCTGCCCAAGGGCGTGGAGATCGTGCCCACCTACGACCGCTCGGGCCTGATCGAGCGCGCGGTGGGCAACCTGACGCACAAGCTGGCCGAGGAGTTCATCGTCGTCGCGCTGGTGTGCTTCGTGTTCCTGTTCCACCTGCGCTCGGCGCTGGTGGCCATCGTCTCGCTGCCGCTGGGCATCCTGGCCGCGTTCATCGTGATGCACCTGCAGGGCGTCAACGCCAACATCATGTCGCTGGGCGGCATCGCGATCGCGATCGGCGCAATGGTCGATGCCGCAGTGGTAATGATCGAGAACGCGCACAAGCACCTCGAGCAACGGAGCCATGCGCATCCCGGCGAAACGCTGGCCGGCGCGCAGCGCTGGGGCGTGATCGGCGATGCGGCGGCCGAGGTGGGGCCGGCGCTGTTCTTCTCGCTGCTGATCATCACGCTGAGCTTCGTGCCGGTGTTCACGCTCGAGGCGCAGGAAGGGCGGCTGTTCTCGCCGCTGGCCTACACCAAGACCTATGCGATGGCGGCCGCGGCCGGCCTCTCGGTCACGCTGATCCCGGTGTTGATGGGCCTGCTGATCCGCGGCCGCATCCCCGACGAGCAGGCCAATCCGCTGAGCCGGCTGCTGATCAAGGCCTACCGGCCGCTGCTGGATGCGGTGCTGCGGGCGCCGGTGCTCACGCTGCTGGTCGCCGGGGCGATGCTCGTCGCGAGCCTGTGGCCGCTGCGGCACATCGGGGCTGAGTTCATGCCCCGGCTCGATGAAGGCGACCTGCTGTACATGCCCTCGGCACTGCCCGGCCTCTCGGCCGGCAAGGCCACCGAGCTGCTGCAGCAGACCGACCGCCTGATCAAGACCGTGCCCGAAGTGGCCGGCGTCTACGGCAAGGCCGGCCGTGCCGAGAGCGCCACCGACCCGGCGCCGCTGGAGATGTTCGAGACGACCATCCGCTTCAAGCCGCGCGACCAGTGGCGGCCGGGTATGACCACCGACAGCCTGGTCGAGGAGCTCGACCGCATCGTCAAGGTGCCGGGCCTGTCCAACATCTGGGTGCCGCCGATCCGCAACCGCATCGACATGCTGGCCACCGG
>CBIHRS010000044.1:0-38678 GCA_966212505.1 uncultured bacterium | reverse complement strand
CTCCGCGGCCGACGGCCCGGCCGCCTTCCACACCGGGCGCAATAACAACGTCTCGACCTGCGCGTCAACTTGTTCCGGCACCGCATCTAGCACGCGGCCGCGCATGCCGATCAAGCGCACACACGCCCGACCATTTGCATCCACGAGCGACACATCCCACTTCGGGATTGAACCGTCAGGTGAATCGTCCGGACGTTGCCGCACCACCGCCACCGCTTTCGGCGGCACTGGTGCGAACAGTTCGAACCGCTCCACCTGGTCCACGAAGTCTACGGAAGGCAGCAGTGGCAATTCGCCCCCTGTCCACGGCAGGAGAAGGCCAAACGATGATTGCAACGCCCCGCCCAACATGCCAAGTTGCCACATGGCGGCGCCTGTCTGGCAGCTCGCCGACAGCGGCGCGCCCAGCTTCCCCAATCCCAACACCCGACCTGACGCGTCCCGCCCCAGTCGCAGCTCGGAGAGCATCCGGAACGTCGGACCATAGGCCCATCCCACTTGCGCGAAGCGCGCATAAAAAGCATCGTCCGAGATCACGCGGCCGCACTGCTCTCGCAGGTGATCCAAGTCCTCGAGCGGCACATCGACCGACGGACCGACCCGGGCCAGACCCCGCACATACACCTGCAGCGCGTCCTTGTCAGTCGACCAAGTAGACATCTCCAAAGCCAGTGCGTCGCTCTCGTGGGGCGCCAGGGCGACGTGCACTTCTAACGGCCCCTCACCCACCGGCACAGGTCGCACGAACTCGACGCTTTCCAACCGCACGCGCGGCGCCTGCGCGGGTGTCAACTCCAACGCCTGGACCGCCGCCCACCGCGCCAGCTCTAGACAGGTCACCGCTGGCAGGAGCCGGAGACCCTGGAATACATGATCCGCCAGGAAGGGCTCGTCCCCGGTAAACACCGCGCAGAACCGCAGCTCGGACGGGCGCGCGCTGTCGTGAGGCACCTCGATTCGCCACGCGGGATAACTCAATGGCCCATCGGATTGACGGGAAGATCTAAGGATGGCGGAGGCGGTCTCCACTGACAGCCGCTTCCCCGCCACCTGGTCAAACACGTACTTCAACAACTTGTTCATGCTTTCAGACCTTTCCCTAGATCGCCGGAAGCGGGCGGCTTGCTCAAGTCCTCCCCGCAACACCGGCTCAGACTCGGCGAGTCGACCTTCATCCAGCGGCGTAGCCGGTTTGCACCCCAACTTGTCCGGGCTACGGGCTCCGGCTTCGCCGTGCGCACTGGACCCAGCACGCTGATCAGCCCGCTTCCATTTCGTCCAGCAGCCCCGAACTCGAAGGATCCGCTTCGCCTTTGCGATCAGAGCTCGGTCGTCCCCCATGGGCACGGCGATGGCATGGTTCGCGCTCCGATTCAACTGGGAACGCCCATCGCTCCTTCTCAGCTGAAAAGCGACGCGACTCCACTGCTAGGCTTGGCAGACCCACCAGTGGCCACAGCCTGCGTGCCGATCGATGGGTGCCGGAGGTGTCGCTCGAAGCCCGGAACGCCAACCGGCCACTCCGCCCGGCACGCTCTTCGGACGATTCAGGTGAAGGCGCGTGCACAGGCCTGCCTGGTCGCCTTCAAACGACGGCGGCGTTGCTCTCCCGAATCTGCTGCACCAGGCGAGTCAGGACGGTGCCCGGGCCGATCTCGTGAAATTCCCCCGCGCCTTGGTCACACATATGCCGCACGCTCTGCGTCCAAAGTACCGGGCGCGAGATCTGACGAACCAGAAAGGCGCGCAGCGTCAATGTTGGATCACCTGAGGGGTAATGGCGGCCTGTCACGTTCGCAACAACTGGCAGGCGCAACGGCTCGAAATTGAAGCCGGTGAGGAAGTCCTGAAACTCCCGTGCCGCATCGATCATGTAGCGCGAGTGGAAGGCCGCCCCCACTGGCAACTGCACACAGGCATCCGACTCTTTTTCCAGTGCTTGGCATGCCGTCGTCACCTCTTCCTTCTTCCCCGAAATCACCGTCTGAGTGGGAGAGTTGTAGTTGGCGAGGTCGATCCCAGTGAGGCCTCTCGCTTGAAGAACGGATTCGACCCGAGCTGCATCGGGTCCCACAATGGCGGCCATGCCGCCGGACTTCGCCTTCGCCATGAGTTCGCCTCGCTTCTGGACGAGACGAACGCCCGTCAGCAAGTCGAACGCACCAGCGGCGTGCAATGCGTTGTATTCGCCGAGGCTGTGCCCGGCGACGATATCGGGACGTAGCCCTTGCGACAGCGTCTCGGCATAGTGCATTGCATTAACAACAAACAGGCTCGGCTGTGTGTAGCGGGTATCCATGAGCTGGCTCGGTGCGGCGTTTGCACAGAAGTCGCGCAAGGAATAGCCGAGTAGGGCGTCAACGTCTTGCTCGACCGAAAGGTATTCCTCCCGATCAAACAAACCCGCTCCCATTCCCTTCTTCTGGGAGCCCTGCCCTGGAAAGATGAATGCACGCATCACGAAATCCCTGCCTTTAGGTCATTGCAACTTGGAACGTCTTTGCAACTCAAGAACTTGATGCTGCGTGAATTGGACAGCCTCCAGCAGACAACGGCGCCCTCGAATTCAAAAAATGCACAGTCGGACTGCCTTTCCGCCTCGAAAGAACCAGGCGCACGCCTCCGGCCGGGCGCATCGTCGTGTGCATCAACAGCCCTGGCTCGGATTGGTTAGGCGCCGGCACCAACGAATAGCGCTGCAACAACATAGCCAGCGCGAGCTTTATTTCCATGCTGGCGAGGTTGTTGCCGATACATACTCGAGGGCCAAGACCGAAAGGAAAATAGCTGCCTCGGGTAATGTTTTCTGCGTTCTCAGGGTTGAAGCGCTCGGGATCGAAATGGAGAGGATCTGGGAACCAGCGCTCGTCGCGTTGCACGACAAACGAAAGGATGGAAACCAGCGCACCTTTTGGGACTAACCAATTACCAACTTGCACGTCCTCTATGGCTCGACGAGCTATCACGCCTGTGGCTGGCGAATAGAGGCGCAGGGTCTCTTTGACCACTTGATCCAGATAAGGGAGATGGGTCAAGTCCGCAAATGTTGGAGTTCGCTGTCCCAGCACCCCGTCGAGCTCGCGTACTGTGCGCTCCTGGATATCTGGATATTTTGCCAGCACCCAAGCTGCCCAACAAAGACTTGTGGCGGTCGTTCCGTGGCCGGCAAGAAAGACGGCCATGCTCTGATCTCGCGCATGGCGGTCCAAGCCACCGTCGCCAGCTCCGTCGACCGTGGGAAGAGCCAGTAAGGTTCCGAGGAAATCGTCATGCTTCGATTGCTCGGCGCGTCGCCGACGAATCTGAGACATAACGAACTCGTTCAGTACCCCCATCGCCCAGCGCTTCTCCTTTTTACCGGGAAGCGGCAGCCAGTCAGGCAACGTCATTGGCACCGCCATCTCGGCAAAGGAGATTCGACTCCAAAGTCGTACTGCCTTCTCGATCTCGGCAGTGTCCTGCTCCACCCGACCGCCAAACATGGTGCGCAAGACAATGTCGATAGTGAGCATGTTCATTGCATGCTCGAAGTCCAACGGCGATTCCGTGTGCAGTTGATCGAGCGATTCGCGCGCCGCCTCCGCCACCTGACCAGCGTAATAGTCGAATTGCTTATTGCTGAAGCTGGGCTGTAATAGCCGCCTTTGTTGGCGCCATTCTTCACCCTCCGCTATTAATACGCTTCGCCCGTGCAACTGAGAGTGCACTTCGATAATGCGCTCATATCGGACAAAGGATTTAGCCTTCTCGACCAGCACTTCGCGAATGAAGGTTGGATGCGCAAAGGCGTAAAGATCGCGGCCCATAAGCCGCATGTAAACAGCATCACCATAACGGCGATGTGTTTCTACCCAGAAGTCGAGATAGCGACGGCGCATCTCACCCAGTAGGGCAAAACCAAACCGTCGATCCCGCGGGCCTGGCGGGCGTTGAATGGTCATTAAATCTTCCCTGAAAAATCTATTTTGAGAGGCAGTCTAACGACCCGGGCGAAATCCCATGCTCCTTCAGATTAGGGGGGTGGCGTGTCTTGCCGTAACTTTTATTTCGACCGTCTGGTCGCTTGTTTATTACGCCTTGAATCTTTGCTTTGCCACTCGGACAAGATGTTGCGTTCGAGGAAGGTTCGAATGACAACGCCGAGACGACAGAACGAGCCGTAAGCGGTGAGATGGTCCGTCGCGCACCGGAGACCCCTGCAAGGGCTGCCAGTCTCAACTTGTTCACTGGAAAGCGAGCTCATTCGCGGGCGAATGGTCGCCAAGCCATTGGCACCGTGAGTTAGTTCGAGAAGGAGGTGCCCGAGTGGGCGGAGGAGTCGATCGAGTTGAAGATGCCGGTCAACGTGAGTTTGAAGGATCAGAGCGTAAGGCCGTGCATATTCCGGCCGCAGTTGGTCATCCCCAGCGAACCGGCGGGCGAACCGATGTACATGCGTCCTCGGCGACTCGACAGATCACACTTTGAGACACTGGCCCACATCGGCACCTTCGACGCCCTGGTGGCAACCGTGCTCTTGGTGCAGCAGTCCGAGTTCGTGGGCTCCGCCGAGCTGAGGGGGTGGGCGCTGGACTGCTACTCGGCACTACAGCCACAGATCGCTGACGCTGCCGAGACGTGCGACTTCTATCCGCACTTGTTCAACTGGATTGACCGCGTGTGCCAGCACTGGGCGCCGGTCGCCCCCAATGAGCGGCTGGACGTGCATGTCTCTTGGCACGACTTGGCTCGGAAGACCTGGGCAGCGGACCGCATGGAATTCATCGAGCAGAGCTTCAAATCCTTCCCGGGTCCAGAAGACGACTTCGACGCACCAGTGGACCTTCGGGATCTCGGGTTGAGCGGGTCCTTCGTTGAACGCGAAAACTGAGCGTTTCAGCGCACCATATCGCAAGCCAACCGAGTGCCGGCAGGCTTGTCGAGCAGCAAAAGTCTTACATCGTCACTACTATGGCGGTTCGCCTAGGAGGGGCGGTCACCTACCACGAGCGATTTGCTGGCAATGCCACCTGCAGTATGCGCCGGTGCACTCACGGCCGCTGGTGTGCCGTGCTGGTGGCCATGTGCCATATGGAAGATGGCTGTTTCTAGGCAGAGACGACATCGCCGGTCGATGGCAACGCGCTTGACATTCCCCATGCGAACATCTTGTCGAAGTGATTGAGGAAGGTCTCCGACAGATGACCATGGTAGTACGCGTACACAAGTGAACTGATGTTGGCGTTCTGCGGCCTGATGATGTTGAAGACCAACTGGTCGTCTCGTACGACAGGCTTCATCCAGGCTTTGGCATGCCACTCCTTGGCCTTGTGCGTATAGAAGTTGCCGTCCGCGCTCTTCTCCCAGGTGGTGATCTTGCCTGTTGCTTCGGACTGGTGGACACGCCGATCAAATTCCCGCAGCAGCGCCGCGGCCGCATTGGTCGTAAAGTGAACTGACATAGGGGTTCTTTCTTTGAGCCAGAGGGGGCGGCGGAAACCGCCGCCCCGAAAAAGCCGCTCAACGATTGCTGTTCGGCGTGACTTTCACGGGCGTCCAGGTGTGGCCTGGCTTTGTCGTGGGCGGCAACGGCCGGTTGTCCGGAACCGTCGTGTAGTTCGGCTGTCTGCCGCCCCTGGGACCGACCTCTTGGAAGATCCCACCCTGACTACCGGTGCTTTCACCGGGCTTCTTCGTTGCTGCCATATCAATCTCCTTGTGAGAAAAGGCAGTTGAAAAACCCGGAACATTGAAAACCTCTATTGGCTGGCGCGAACATCATGTGTATGGTCGCGTTGCGTGCAACAGCAGGCGACAGGCTTCTCCGGGATCGGTGACCTGTCTGAGCCGCTCAAGGGAGGTCCAGTCCTTTGAGCGGCTTCTTCTTTATGCCGGTGGCGAGCGGCCACCGCGCGCGCGTCTGGTTTGCTTCATGCCTTGCCTCGCACGCGCGCGCGAGTTCTGACGGACAGGTTTTGCGCTTGGAATCGGTTGCGGACGATTTGCGCCATCTCGTCGTAAACAGACGCCTTCTTCTCGGGATCAGCGATCGTGATGATGAGCGAGAAGGGCTGTGGCTTGAATGCGGCTTCGTCTTCGATGCCGTGCCGAGTCAGCAGTCTGAGCATCAGCCGCCACCGGCTCCCACGCTCGCCGGTGCTACCGAGGTGGCCGTAGTACGTGCGCACCGGCGCCCACTTACGCAGTTTCTCCACTTGATAGGCTTCGTACAGCAGCCCGGGGTTGCGATGCTCGGGCGGGACAAGGCCTTTGAACTTTTGCTTGATCTCCCCGGTGTCGCGCGACACCTGATCGAAGTAAACGCCCAAGTGGGCGTCGATGTGGGTCTCGCAATATTCCGTACCCCACCGCGCGCCGCGCGCGGGCGCGAACGCCAGCGTCATCCACACCTCTCCGAAGTAGCGGCCATTGCGTCGGAGTGACGGCGGATACGGAAAGTCGTCCCACTCCAGGAAGTATCCCGGCCTCAGCGTGTCGTCGAAGACCAGCGTCGCGGTGTGCGGCGTGCATTCCAAGCAGTAGGGCACCGCTGCCGGAAGGCCAAAGCCGAGGAAGTTCTCCTCGCCATCAGGCACGCGCGTTCCGGAACGGGGGTCGCGTGCGTGGTGCGTCAGCAGCGCGCGCGCCAGCACCGGGCTGGGCGTGGGCGTAATCTGGTGATAGATCTGCGCGAGCGTACGAGACACCAACGGGGTCGCGAAGCTCGTGCCCAGGTCTTCTGCGAGGCCGGCTTCTGTGACTGACCGGATGCCATGCACGTGTGCCGTGTCGGTCGAGCACGATCCGCCATAGTGAACCAAGTCGGGCTTGATGATGTAGTTCGGGCCGGCGCCGTGACGCGAGAAGGCGGAGGGGTTATGCAGCCTGGGACCGTTAGCGCGGTAGTCGACGTGTGACACCGAACCCACGGTAATGCCGAGCACGCTGTCCGCCGGCGACGTGATGCGCCCGATGTCCATCTGGGCCGGCGTGCGCGGGAAGTCGAGCAGCGGCGGCGTTTGATAGTTGCCAGCGCTGATGACGAACGACACCTGGTATTTCTCTTGAAGGTTGTCGAGCTGTTCCGCGAGTTCCGAAAACTCGTCGAGCGAGCAGACGCTGTCCGTGCCGAGCGACAAGTTCCAGACCTTGTACTTGTTGGCGTGCTGCTGCAGCGCGGTCTCCAGCGACGACAACAGCTCCGACTCGAGCAGCGCCGACGTGTCGCCGCGCGCCGGGTCGTCGTTCGGAATCACCTGAAGATCGAAGACCGCGCACGGGCCGGCATCGAGGCCGGCCACGGTCGGGTTCAACGCATGTCCCCAGCACACCAGTCCCGCTACGAACGTCCCATGGTCCGTGTTCTTGTCGTAGGGCGGCGAAACGTCCTTGATCCGGCCCATCACCCAAGAGTTCAAGGCTGGCATCTGATCGGTGATGCCCCCATCGACCACTACGACGACCGGCACGTCGGATTCGGCCGGATCGCGGGTCGGGAGCACCGGCAGCGTCTGCTGGTTCAGCATGCGCGGTCGAATGGTGCGCACCAGCGGCATGTGCGCGATGGATCGCACGCCGACTATGCGCGACAGCGCCTCCACATCGGCGACGGTCTCGCACTCTGCGGCGTAGGTAAAACTGTGCGTGGCGTAGCCAGTCTGATCAAGCTTGATCCCGCGCGCCGCGCAAGCGGCCTCAAAGTGTTCGACGAGCGCCGGATGATCGTCGTCAGCGCCGAAGTTGAAGAGGCGGATGCGGGTAATGAACTTGTCGCGACGCCTTGGGCTGCGCCGCAGGATGTCCTCCGACCCGAGCCCGCGACGACGCAAGGCGGGCGTGATCGCTTCAATGCTTTCGATGCACGACAGTTCCTTGGTAATGCGGTCCGAGGTGTTGTGCTCGATCAGTTCGTTAAGGCGTGTAAGGCCATCCGCGGTGGCCTTGATGAAGAGTTCGCCAAGACGACCGGCACCAATGATCGGACAGGACTGATCCGAAAAAAGTTTCTCCGGACGGTGGCTCTTCGCCGCAGCCTTTGCCATGATCTTGACGCGCACTGGCACGGCTTTGGCGACGCCAAGTTGCGGAAGTATGGCTTCGCGTGCTGCGCCGACCTGATTTGACAGTCGCTTCCGGTACTCGCCGTCGACCGTACGAAATGGCGCCGGCGGGGTGCCGCCGCCGGGCACCCTGCGTTCGGTGCCCTGCTTGGGCATGATGAGCTTGATCGGCAGCCGCTCATTGCCGCCGACGTTGCGCTTTTCGTCAGGCATTGGCCACCCCCTCGCCTTCACCGTCGCGTTTGGACAGGCGCTGCGCAGTGGCCTTTGACAGACCTAGCAGGTCGGCCAACGTGGCAAGGCTGTACAGGCGCGGATCGCGCTCTCTCAGCGCGTGCACGATGGCCACGACATCCTTGTCGGCCAAGCTAGAGACAAAACGCGTTTCACCTTCGCCACCGAGCGCCAGATTCTGTAGCACGGGAAACGCGTCGCTCAGCTGCAGCGGTTTCTTCTCGGCAAAGTGACGGCGTCGAAGCCGAGCACAGATCTCTCTGATATCCGAACCGGAGAAGCCCTCCGACAAATCGCCCAACACCGCCAGCTCACGATCCGTGAATTGCACCGGATCAAGGAAGTCGGCCCACATGCGTGCCCGCTGCTCCGGCGTTGGCAGTTGCAGCGCCAGCCGGTATGCAAAACGACGCCAGACGGCTGCGTCCAATAGCGCGTCGTGATTGGTGGCCGCGAGGACGATCGATTGCCGCCCCAGGGTGTCGAGGTTTTGCAGAAAGCTGTTCACGACGCGCTTCAACTCGCCGAGTTCCTGCCCGTCGCTCCGAACCTTGGCGATCGCATCAAACTCATCAAGAAAGAGCACGCACGGCGTTTTCGCGGCGAAGTCGAACAGCGCGCGAATATTCTTTGACGTGCTGCCCAGATACGACGAGATCAAACCGTCAAGGCGCGCGACATATAGCTCTAGGCCAAGCTCGTCGGCGATGTATCGGGCAAGGCGGCTCTTGCCAGTGCCAGGCGGGCCGTACATGAGCAGGCTGAGCGCGCCAGAGAGTTCGTTCGTGTCCAGAGACGCGTAGCTCTTCGCCACGCTGACGAACTCGTTTACCACGTCCCATTGCGGCTGGAGCAGTTGCACCGGGGGTTCCCGCATGCCCTTAACCTTGACCCGTTCGATCAGCGGAAAGCGGCTCTCGGAGTCAACCGGAAGCGCTTTCGCGAAACGAACTTCGGCCGGACGCAACTGGTTGTCATTCTCCTCAAGAAGCTTGCGAAGCCGGTCGGCCGAACTCTTCTGTCCATCGGCTTCGAGCTTCTCCGCCAGGAATGCGGTGTAGTTGCGCACCTTGTCCACGTCGAGACGAAGGGCGCCGTTCACGATCCGGACCAACTCATTAATGAAGCGATGTTCTGATTCCATGAGACGATTTTGCGGTCTCATGAGACGAATGTCAAGAACGCCGAGACGGCTGTAGCGTCTCTTGAGTTGAGCTGCGACCGTTAGGGAACGGCCGACCGTGGCAATCCCAACCGGCGACTGGTCAAAGGCTCCAACCGGCGACTGGTCAAAGGCTGTATGAATGTACAGCATGGCGCATGAGCCGGCCATACGGCCAATCAACGCCATCGCCAGTCGCACGGCGTTCCGCCGGAGGCATGGCGGACACCTGGCTCAGCGTGGCGCGCCGCGAGCGCATCTATGGGCCTCTACAGCGGCCCCCGGTCTAGCGGAACGCCTGCCGGCGCGCCCAACTGCTCCGCGTGTCCAGATCGCGCTCAAGCCTTTCTACTTCCGCCATCCGCTCCGCGAGTACCGATGCGCTTGGGCCAAGGATGCGGATGACCGTCAACAGTTCGCGCCGGTCAAAGTAGCGCGCCAGTACACGGTCCAGACCTGAATCGCGCACATGCGCGTAAAAGGTCCCGAGGCTCGGATAGCACTTGCCATCTTCGGTCAGCTCGCTCCAGATGGTCTTCTTCGCCTTGCCATCGAAATGCTTGCGCCAAGGTTCGCCAAATTGGCTTGCAGCATCGGCTGTTAACCGTCTTTCAGCCTCTTCGACTTTCAGCTTCGCCGCCGCGACTTGCTGCAGCATGGCATGTGACACCCATCCGGAAGAAGTCTCGCGCATACCCTTGCGGTTGTAGGTCGCGCTGTATAGGCCGTACTTCTCGCTGCAGGCGCAGCACTCCATCACCCACCGCTCCTCGAAGCGGCCCCAGTCATCGGATCGCTGAAATATGGCGTAGTGCCCGTTGCCGCAGGGGCAGGGGCGCCTTATCGGTGCGTGATCTTCCCAGGACATCGCCGCTCATCCCGCCTTCAGCTCAAAGATTCGGCAACCGTAGCGTGTCGTGCCGAACTGCGCGATCACCGCGGCGCCGCGCTCCTTCAGCGAGTCATCGGGCGATTCGAACTTGGTTAAGTGGGACTCCCGACCGAACAACACCAGCAGCGGGACCGAGGCGGGCCTAGCCGCCGCAAAGCCGCGCAGCTTCGCCAGGTCACTGTCCAGGTTGGGCTTTGTTGCCTTCATCCACTTCACCTCGATCGCAAGCTCAAGATGTTGCCCGGTGGCCCGGAAGTCGATTCGCTTTTTGTCGCCTTTCGCCGGCTGCGCTATGCCCGGGCATTCGCATTCGCACTCCACGGTGTAGCCCCGTGCCGTGAGGATGCGCAGGATCGGCTCGTACAAGACGTATTCGCTGAAGGCCTGATTCATCTCACAGGCGGCCAGATAGCTGACATAGCCCGCTAGGCCACGCTTGATGCGGTACAGGACATCCCGCGGTTCCGGGTTCTTTGCGCCCATCGCGTCTCCTCCTGCCGACACTATCGCATTGCCCGCCCGAGCGGATGCTCAGTATCGCTATTGCCGGTGCCTACTGCGCTGGCCTCGAACCCCAGTACATCGTACAGGCCGCGGTGCGAGGACTGAGCGTTTCAGCGGCAGCCCCACTCACGAGATCGGGAGCACCGTGACCCAATCTGGCCGAACGGGTGCCGCGGGGCGGGCACGTCCACGAGTTCAACTGCTGCCCGACGCAAAACTGAGCGTTTCAGCGTAGCCGGGGTATACGCGTTGCCCAGGTGTATTTCAGAAGCGACTGGCGCTATCCTTGGGGCGTGAACCAGGTCTCGACCTATCATCGATCGATACGTCCTGCTCATTGTTGAGGCGGGCCATGTTGCGCCCGCTTTCGCGGCGGGCGTAGCTCAACGGCAGAGCAGAGTCCCTTATAAGGCTTTGGTTGTGGGTTCGAGTCCCACCGTCCGCACCGTGCGCTACAGCGCATCAACGAGAGGACGAGTGCGCTATGAATCGAGTCACCGACGGCCAAGAACAGGACCCGTGCGCCCGACTGAGCGTTGACGAGGTGGCAGCCCTGCTGAAAGCGGGCGTGGGCGACGTGCAGGAGCAGACGCGACGCGGCGAACTGGTCGCAGCTCGATTCGTTCTCCCAGCGGGCGGCGAGGTTCGGTACCCCGCGTACCAGTTTGACCCTCGGCTACGTGAGCCGGTGCGCCAGTGCCTGCAGCTTCTGGGACCCGTACAGACCTTCCTGTTTCTCGGCTCGGTCCACCCTGACATGAGCGGCCTTACACCGCTCGAAGTCTTGCTTGGTCTGGCAACCAACAAGCGAGCACTGAGCGATGAGGCCGCTCACATCCTTTGCGCTGAAGCTTCCGAGAGAGCTGAGTTCGTCCTTGGCTGGGCGAACGTGCACCGCGATCAAGCGACTTGCTGCTGAGGCGATTTTCGGAGCTAAGCGTCACCCCGACCTGTCACTAGGAGGGGGGGCGCGCTTCGCGCGCCGAACCCCTTTAGAAAGAAGAAAGAACGCAAAAACCGAATGCCGTGCCGTTCCGGCGCTCGCGATCACCGAGCGTCCTGCCCACGTTGCCGGTCTGGCTGCCCACAAGGGCCGAAATACGCAGGCCGCTTGGCGGGTGCCGCTGCACGTGCGCTGCTATGACGAAAACCGGAGGTCCGGGCATAGATATTGACGCTCACTGAAAACTGACCCACGGAGGTGCGGACGATTTCTTGGACTAACTTCTGGGGTAGTTCATGTACTCGTCCGACGATCGACTGCGAGCTGTTCAGCTCTACATCAAGTTGGGCAAGCGTGCTGGACTGACCATCCGGCAACTCGGCTATCCCACGAAGAACGCTCTCAAGGCTTGGCACCGGGAGTACGAGCAGCGGCTGGACTTGCCCACGGCTCGCCGGCTGGATCCTGGACGCGCATCCCGAACTGCGTCCCAGGGTGGGGCAAGCCCACGAAGCGGTGTCATCCCAGGCGAAGCAGCCCGTGGTCATGGCACTGTGCCTGCGGCTGGGAAGAGCCCAAACGGTGACCGAGGATCTAGGTGTCTGCCAGGCTTCGCTGTACCACTGGAGGGATCAACTGCTCAGCAACGAGGCATTGGAATCCATGAAGGTCCAGCACGGCCCGCCGCCTAGCTCGGAGCGCGATGAGCTCGCACGCGAACTCGAGAGCTTGCGCCCGTAGCTGCCGGTGGCGCGCGCCGCGTTCAAGCTCTGCGTGAACTGCGCGCAGGTGGCGGACAACACGTGCAGTGGCCCGGCGCCTGGGCGAGGTGGGACTTGCCGATGCCGCTGGGACCGACAATGAGTACCGGCGGCAGATCAAGCCGTGGAAGCTCGGCGCGAAGAACTGGTTGTTCGTGGGCAGCGAGCTGGCCGCTCAGCGTGCAGCGGTGGTGATGAGCCTGGTGCAGTCCGTCAAACTTAACGGCCTGGATCCGTGGACTTACCTGCGCGACGTGTTGGCGCGCATCCACTCGCTTCCGAGCCACCGGCTCGAAGAGCTGCTGCCGCATCGCTGGCGGCCCGCCTGATGGTGGGACGGCTCACGCAATTGGTGATGATCGAGCCGACGTCGCCGTCCGCAGCATGAGTCAAGATCAAAAGGTGCGCCTGGCCGACGAGATCTACGCCCAACAGCCCAACATGCTCGCCTCGATCCTGGCGCCGCCGAGCATGGGGGTAGACATGGCGCAGTTGGAAGTGGCGCTGCACATCCTACTCGTGACCTTCCAGGCGATGAAGCTCAGCGGCCAAAAGTGGCCGCTCGTCACCGAGGACATCCAGGATGGCTGCCTGCAACGCCTGACCGCTCGTGCGCGCTTCAACGAGGGGCGTGGGCAATTGGTGCAGGTCAATCCACCATTCGCTCGGGCTTCCACCCGAGTTCTTCGGCTCGCTCAAGAACGAGTTTCTCCAAGACGTGCGTGCGGCAACCCGCAATCTTTCCTTCCAAGAATTGCAAGGCCTGCCAGGCATCGCTGGATAGTCTGACAGTCGACCGGTGGCCGCCTTTGTCTCGAAGACGGCCCCATGACTGCACGACTCTCTGAGTCGGCGAAAGCGCTGTGGACGGAGATCGAAGGTCCTGTCGTTCGAATTCCCCTCCCTGCGCCCACTGTAGCCAGACTCCCAGCTCTGCATCCTCCGCCGTAGGCACGCCCAAGCCAAGATCGCCAATGTCAACAAATATTCGCCACTCCGCAATCTGATTGAGCAATGCAACGGCGTTCTTCGCGCTACGGGCCACAACTCGATAGTCCGAGCAGGTTCGCCCGTCGCGAAGAGGGAAGCCAGAACCCCGTCCTTCCCACTGATTCATCATAGGCACTCCTTTCGGTACGGCCTCGCAGATCGCGACGGATAAGACCACTTGCCCCGGCATAGGAACTGGCGCCGGCACGGCGTTGTTATGCCAAGCCACTGCAATCGTCCTGCCTGGCGCGGAACAATGAGCAAGTGGAATTTGAAGCTACCAAACACCGCGGTGCCAACACGGCCAGGACGCGAGCGTCGCATGGCAGAGGTCGTGATCGGACGGAAGGGATGATCAAGCCCTTTTTCTGATGGTACAAAGTTTTTTGAAACAACTCGTAGAGGTCGACCTTCTACACAAATAAGTTTTCTCAATATTCAATCGATTTATCGATTGGCGCGTAAGAATCTCTGTGGGAAGCAGCGGGTTCAAGGCTTCACCGCGGCCGGAACACGATCAAGTGGAACGTCGTGCAATTTGTTGAGATTCGTTCAGGCCAGTCCATTCACACCGCGGCGCCGCTGGAGACTGCTGGAAGACCGAGTACTGGCCTGTTCGCCCCCAACTTCATGTGAGGAGGCAACTTCCATGCGCTTTCCATTTCGCACCGTGATGCATAGCTTGAGTAGTTTCGAAACCTTTTAAGTCGGCACATTCTTGGAACCAATTTCTCGATGCCACGCGTCAAACCCATTGACGCGCCTGCGAAAGGCCGGCGGGCAATTTGCACCCAGTTGACCTTTGCAAAGGTTGTAGGTAACAACGAGGGTAGGCGCCACGTCACGGCGCTAAAGGAAATGCGTTCGGCAAAGTGGCACGGCCCAACCAATGCAATGGTTGGGCCGCTCTGAAAGAGACTTCGTGCTCGTTGAGAACCAGTCAACAAGGTCCTTGGACTCTAGGCGAAGCCTTGAGTTTTTGCGAGGCCGGGGCTTCTTCTGCCTGAAGTTTTTGTCAGGACTGCTTCTTCGCTACGGCGCCACTGAAATTTGGAGGCTCGACGTGTCAAAGAAGCAGTCGCCACGTTCCCGCGGAAAGGGGTTCAAACCGGATGGCCCCCTCGCAGATGCGGCTCGCGCGCGAGGCGCTGGGCCCGGAAATATCTGGTACCTGTTCGGCAACAAGGCGAAGAGCGACCTTGTCGTCCGGAGCGACGCCGCGCTGCTGCATGTGCTCTCGCTCGAAGGCAGCCCTGAAGTGAAGGCCTACAGCGTCTGCGCCAAATCTGAGAAAGGCTCCGTGGACGCTACCAATCTCGTGGACAGGTTCGATGCTGATGTCACAACGCGCGATGGTCAGCGCGAGCTGCACCTACTGGAGCGTTCTGTCCCGGCGGCCAACCACGACTCGATGGTCGGCGAACTCAGGAGTGAAGATCACGAACGGCTGTGTGCCGCAATCGGTGCGAAATACGTCAGGGTGACCAACGAAGAGTTCACCAAGCGCCCCGTGCTCATCGAGAACTGGAAGTTCGGTCTGGCCACCATCAGTGCTGCGCGTCTGCACTCTCTGGTCAACGCCGATCTGTCGCTGAGCCTGCTGCTTCGAAGGCGTTCAAGTTGGACAGTTGCTGAACTTCTTCCCTACGTGGAAAAGAACGAGTTCGCGCTTTTTCTAGCCGCGCTGTTTCGGGCGATATCAAACGGCACAGTGGCGTCCGACTTGGATTCCAAACCCTGGGGCAAAGCCACAAAAATTTGGAAGCCAGGTGCTGTGGCGGAAGCGGACCCTGGCGACGACACCTCCGCCCCGCCATCCATCGGGGCAACCTCCGATGACACCATCGCATTGCACGAGCAGGTCACCGCTCGACACCTCGCAGCAGCCCAGAGCCGTTCGGACTCGCTCGCTTTGATGATCTCGCGGATCGCCAGCGGCGCCGAAGGTGAATCGGCCTGGTTTACTCGGAAGAACCTTCCTCCGGAGTACCGTGACCTGTCGAAATGGCCCACGGTCGACTCCAGTGCCTTGGATGATGATGCGCAAGGCTCGCGACCTAACGAAGACCGGTTCATCCGATGTCGCGCAGCGATTCTTGCCTACCTTCAAGGCGGTGGCGTCATCGCCATCAGCGCGGAGCACGGCGTCAGTCGATCCGAGATTCTCAGGCTGCTCAATCGAGCGGTACAGATTCATGAGGATGGGCGGATTTTTGGCTGGCGTGCCTTAATACCTTACAAGCACCTGGCGCCCTACAGGCGCACCGCACCAGTCGCGCCCTGCCCGAAGACCGGGAATGTGGGCTATTCGGGCGTCGTCGGTGCGTTCTTCGAGAGATTTCCGGATCTGCGGGGTCTTGTTGATCGACTGGCACTGAGGAAGCCAGAAAAAGATGAGGTCGCCGAGTCGCAGATGAATGTGTCAGACATCCACGCCGAACTGCTACGCGCTTGCGCCAAACATCCAGAGATCACCAAGTTCGATTGGCCACTGTGCCCAGAAAACAAGGGCCTTGGCGGCCTGCGAACCTACGTCGAAGCGCTCAGGGCGGACAACCCCGAGCAGACCGCCGCTCTGATGGGCGGGCCCGGAGCAGTCAGTCGCCTCCGACTCGATTCGGGAGTGAAGTCGATCCTGAGCAACCTGGAACCGTATATGGCGGTCCAACAGGACGGCCACAGGCTCGACTTCATAGGAAGCATTCGCGTCCCGCATCCGAGCGGACATGTGGTTATACCCATTCAGCGGTTCATTCTTCAGCCGATTGTGGATGTCGCGTCCCAATGCGTACTTGGCTACGAATTGTCGATAGGCAAGGAAGCGTCAGCGAACGATGCCCTGGCGGCAGTGAAGAATGCGCTGGATACTTGGTCTCCCCTCGTGATGGAGAACCCGCCGGTACGCTATCCGGAAGGTGCTGGCTTTCCGTCGGGTCTCATTCCTGAGCTCGCCGGCGTCGGGTGGTCGCTGCATTACATCGACAACGCAAGCATCAACACCTCCCATGCAATGGTGGAGCGCATGCGAAAGCGGGTGGGATGCGCGATCAATTTTGGACGAGTGAAGGACTGGCCACGAAGGTTTCTCGTTGAAGCCATTTTTGGCGTACTCGAACGAAGAGGGTTCCAGCGTCTACCAAACACCACGGGTAAGGACCACAAAGACGTTCGCCGTCGCAGCCCAGAAAAGCAGGCTATTGCTCTGGAATGTGACGTCAGCGAACTCGTGTACCTCGTCGACGTTGCACTCGCAACCTGGAATGCCTCGCCACTTCCAAGCCTTGGTGGGCGCACGCCGCTTCAGGTGCTTCGTGAACTTGTCCAAGACCCACGAAGTAACTTCTTGCCCAGGCCGCTTCCACCGTTACCACCGGGCATGCCAGACTTGGATATCGTTGTCGAAACTCGATCGGTGTGTGGGAATCTCGCCGAAGGCCGTTCCTGCTACGTCGAGATCGACGATGTGCACTACACCAACGAGGTCCTCGCACGTTGCTTCAACCTTATCGGCTCCAGCCTGCGTTTGCAGATCAAAGAAGCAGATCTCCGCTCGGTCGAGGCATTCCTGCCGGACGGCGGCAATCTGGGTGTGCTGAAAGCGACCCAGGGCTGGGATCGGACCCCTCACAGCCGAGAAATTCGAAAGGCGATCAACAAGCTGATCAGGCTAAAGAAACTCGAGCGGCGTCTCGGGGAAGACTGGGTACAGGCCTACCTTCGTCACCTCGCGACGAAGGCGATCGAAGGCAGCGCGAAGCAGCCCAAGCATAAGGTCTCCAAGGAGGCCACTGCAGTCGCGAAGGTGGCCCACACCACCGGGCTGCCGATCCCTGAAGTGCCGGATTCCGGGTCGAATGCACCGCCAGGAGCACCACCGCCTGTACCGCCGAGGAATATCGCGCGGCCGCCAGCTTGCCCGCCCTCACGGACCGCGCCGCCAGCGACGAGGCCGCCATGGATGAGGCAGCGTTCTCCACGGCGTGCAGTCTACTGATGAGCGCATTCGCAGCCCTGTCAGCTGGATGCCAAGCCTTACCAGCGACGCTCTTTCGCTCTCCCATCAAGTGGCCCGAGGATTGGTTCCATGGATGCTAGCGATCGACAGGAAGAACCAGGCGATCCTCCACCGGCAAACCGCGAGGAGCAGATCATCATGGCGGCGGTACACCCGGTCACATTGAGGAAGTACCTGATGCCCACTCCATCGGTGGAGCGGGCCTCTGAACGGGCGGTGAGTCGAATTGGCAGAAGACTGGCTTGCTGCGCTTTCGCTGGTATGCCTCGCTTCGGCAAGTCGAGCGCCATTCGATATCTAGCGGCGGACATCCGCCATCAGGTTCCCGACGCCCTCGTACTCCCGGTGATCGGCCAGAAGGCCAACATCAAAGGACCTGGAGCGTTCTCGAACTGGCTCTATGAGTTGGACGGAGGACCGCCGTTCAGGCGATCCGAGGGCGGCGATCCACTGCTACGCGTCGTCCGTCGATTTCGCGCTCGGGCATACGACGCCAAGGCCAATCAAATGATATTTCTCGTGGATGAGTTGCCGCGATTGTCGATCGATGAACTGACAACGATGGCGGACCTCCTGAACAAGCTTGTGGACAACGACCTGCGCTGCACAGTGGTTTCCTTTGGAACAGAACAAATGGATCACCTGAAGTCCGCTCTACTGGCGATGCGGAGGACGGACCTCATCGGGCGGTTCCTTGCAGGACTTACCTCGTTCGACGGAATATGTTCCCAGGCCGAGGCAGAGGCCGTATTGGGTCAGTTCGACAACCACGAAATTGCAGACTACCCGCGCGGTTCTGGCTGGTCGTTCTCGCGGTTTTTCTGCCCACGTGCCTTCTCCAACGGCTGGCGACTTGCTCGCCAGGCAAAGCGCTGTTGGGGTGCATTCCAGGCTGCTGCCCGCGAATGCAGCCCCGATGGCATTGAGGCCCTGCAAGTCGGCGCAGACTACTTCACTGCAGCCGTCGAATACATGCTCACGCAGGCCTTGGACTACGACACGCTGGAGCCGATATTCGAAGATTGGTCTGTGGCGGTCGGTGAGTCTGGGTTCGCTGACTCCTTGGGCGAGACCTACCGAGTTGGCGATTTGCCCCTCCGGCCCTCACCTGCGACAAAGAAGGGAGAGGAAGAGTGACGACGGGAAGGTACACGTGGAGCCAGTCGTGGCAAGGTCCATTCGAAGGTGCATTCACACTTGTGTCCAAGCTAGCATGGGCAAATTGCATTGCTCATCGCCGCATGAGCCGAATTTTTGGGGTGAGGCAGCATGGGGAACTGCAGGATTCCACCCCGACACGAAGCTTTGTAAGGGGACAATGGAGGCAGTTCGCTGATTTCGCCAGCAATGAGGCAGACGATTTGAAATTCCGGCTACTGTTTGGTCAGTCGGTGCTCAGTGAGCTCGCTGGGAAATGGGCTCCAGTCCTAGCCACCGACATGCGCGTTCGCTTCTGCCACGAATGCCTTGCGCGCGGATATCAGTCGACCGTGTTTCAGATCAGCGCCCTGGTTGCGTGCCCGATGCACAACGTCCCACTGCGGGACGAATGCAAGTGTGGCGCGCCGATGCCGATCTATGGACTCACCGGCAGCATGTGTCAACAGCCGTTCGAGTGTGTGCGCTGCGGCGAGCGTTGGACCTCAGATTTGAAGGAATGGGGACAGACTGGTGAGTTGCACGCGCAATGTCGGGCACGTCTGGGTCCGATCGCCGCTTGGCTTCGAAAGCTCGCGAAGATTGAAGTACCAAGTGACTTCAGGTCGAAGATCCCAGGCGACACCCTCCGCCTGGCCGCTGCATCCATGAACGCCATCGCATTTCAATGTGCGACAAAACTGATTCCTTTCGAACGCGATGAGCACTTGTGGGCTTCACTGCCTGAGTCGGTCCGATTCGCAGAAATCGCTGGAAACTCGAAGCCGGTCGAGGACGCAGATCATGTGGAGGAGGCGTTCAAACCCATCTTCAAATCGATCCGAAGGCACTTGTCCAACACATATCTCAGGCCACACAGACGGTTCGTCCCTCTCTTGCCTCAGCTCAAGTTCGTTGCCCGTGATCCGACATTCGAATTTGATATTCCAGGAACTGTCCAAGCCTTTGCTGCTTGGCGCAGCGCATTCGAATCCCGACTAGGGGAGGTCAAGGGCTCAAGGCATCACCACCGACTTTCGGTACTCGGTACTCGGGTCCGGCCGGTTCAATCGGACGCCTTCTTTTCTGATGACCTCCGTTACATTTTGGTCTCTAAGAATGCGACCTTTCCTAATGATCTTGGCGTGCTCGCACAGTTCGCTCTGTCCCATTTCTTTGTACTTTCTGGGGCGACAGCAAAATATCTAGAAGCGTGTCAGGAGGTCGATGAGAAGTGGCGACAGCTGCGAAGGAAGTGTCCTGCCAAGGCTAAACAGAGTGCAGAGTCGACGTTGGCCGACCGTCTATTTTTGCAAGAGGCTCAAAACGTTTTGAAGCGCTTTGTACGGCTGAACACAAACACGTTTCCGCTATGCACGTTTGGATTGCACCCAATGAGCGCTGGCGCTTTGAAGTACGGCATGTACACACTGTCGAGTCTCAGCGCGGAGCGGCTTATAGCGGCAGAGAGGAGTGAATATCCGGGTGCTTGGCCGCTTCCACCTTGGAGATGCATTCGCGCTCGGTGACTGTCCGCTCCGGTCAGAGGAAAGATTGTCTCGTCGATGAGATCACAGGTCCGCGAACCTTGTCTGTATGCCGGCCGCAGCGTCCGGGCAACCAGATGACTCCGATCGTCATCTCAATGATGCGCTTTGGCGATGAGTTCGATCGCCTCCTCAGCCAGTTGCTCGATCTTCTCAGCATAGGCCACAAGTTGCAGCCGTCTTGGCTCGTTATCGAGCCAAAGCGTTGCCAGAGCCCGCCGCGCAAAGTCGCGGATGTCCTCCGCTTCTCGGCCCCGGACGCGTACTCCGTCGGGGAGGTGTTGCGGATTGCGCGATGTCATGGCCAGCCTTTCGCTGTTCGAACGATAGTTCGTGCCATGACGTTAGCAGGCATAGCGAGTCCGCCTTCGCCGCCCCGTGCCGCAAACAAGCGGGTGTAAGGATCTATCGATCGAACGCGTGCCGGGCAGCCGCAGGTGTCTAGAGCCACACCAGGAAATGTTGCAACTTCCCATCCACCGCAGGAATTGTTGTACTTTCGGTGCTCCCAAACACCTCGGAAAAAGTCCAACAAAACGACCATCATCGCCTCCGTAGCCCGGTGGCGGCATTGTTCAATGTTGTAGCTTCACAATAACCTGGACCACGGCCAAGCGCCGTGGAACAATTCAACGAAAGCCGCTCGCCCCACCACGCCAGGGCGTTAGACCGGATGGAAAAAAAGTGAAGGGATGGGGCGTGGAACCAAGGCTCCTCATAGGCTTGCTGTTGGCCTTTGCCGCAGCGCTCGGCTCGCCGCTCCGTGCATACAGCGCCTCGGAGGGCGCTGCCTCTGACGCGCAAGACAGTCGTCAGCCGGCCTGGCGCGAGTTGATGCAGCAAGGACGGCAACTGGTCGACGAAGGTCGTCTCAAGGAGGCGCAGGCACCGTTGCAGCAGGCCTACGACGCCACCCTGCGGCTGTTCGGCCCTGACCATCCCCACACGGCGGCTTCGGCAAGATACCTCGCGAAACTCCAGTACGAACTGGGCAATTTCGGCCAGGCTGAAACGCTGCTTCGAAAAAGCCTTGCCATCCTGGAGAGGTCGGTCGACCCCGACCCCCGCGCCGTGGCCGTCGCCCTGCAGAATCTCGCCGCCATCGTGGAGATAAACGGCTCGCGTGCAGAAGCCGAACAGCTCCACCTCCGCAGCCTGGCGATCATGGAGCGCACGCTGTCTCCCGATGACCCGGCGCTCGCCACGAATCTCTTCAACCTCGCCACCCTTTACCGGCAGAACGCCGACTACGGCAAGGCTGATCCGCTGTATTCACGCACGCTGCGTCTGCTCGAAGGCGCGGGGCAGGCGGAGGGTGACTTCTATGCCAAGGTGCTGGGCAACCTCGGGATCATGCGTGCACGCCAGGGCGATCTCGCCCAGGCCGAGACGCTGCTGCAACAGGCCGTCGGCATCAACGAAAAGGCACTCGGGCCGGCCCATACCGAGCTGGCCGAATCGCTGGGCGACCTGGCGGAGGTCCAGGCCATGCTGGGCCGGCACGACATCGCCCTTGCCACCGCCAGGCGAAGCCTGTCGATCAACAAGCAGGCCATTGAGCCAAGTCAGCAGCTCATCCTCGCACCCATGCTGACCCTGATCGGCACCCTGCTCCATGCCAAGGGCCAGGATGACGAAGCAACTGCAACGCACCTGCGCAGCCTGTCGCTGATCGAGCGGGAGCTCGGGCCGAATCATCGTTTCGCGGCCGAGGTGCTGAAGAACCTGGGCGATCTCTACCGGGACACAGGCAAGACCGCTGAAGCTGCTCGAGCCTATGGCCGAAGCCTCGCGATCCGGGAACGGGCGCTGGGGCCGGAGCATCCGGCCATTGCCGAAGGACTGTTCGAGCTCGCAGCACTGGCGTGGCGCGGGGGGCGGCCGATCCGCGCCCTGCCCTTGTTCGAGCGCGCGGCGGCAATCCAGGAACGCCATCTCCAGCGGGCGCTGGCCACCGGCCCCGAGCGCCAGCAGCGGCTTTTCCTGGAAACACTCCAGACGAGCAACGACTTTGCCGTCTCGCTGCACCTGCAGGCGGCGCCGCATGACCCGGCAGCGGCCCGGCTGGCGGCGCTGACGGTGCTGCGCGGCAAGGGCCGCGTGCTGGAAGCCGCAGCCGAGTCGATGGGCCTGATCCACCGTCAGGCGTCCGCGCAGGACAAGGCCCTGCTCGACCAGCTGCGGCAGGTGCGCGCTGAGCGAGCCCACCTGATGCTGTCGGCCCTGGAGACCACACAAGGCATGGTGCCGGCCGTCGCTGCGCAGTGGCAGGCCTACAAGGCACGGGCGCTGGAACTGGAGCGGCGGGAGCAGGCGCTGGTGTCCCGCCTCGCCGCACGACAGACCGGATCGAACGCCCAATACGTCTCCGGCGGCATGCTCGAGCGGCTGCGGCGCACATTGCCGGCGGATACCGCGTTGATCGAATGGGTGGCCTATCGTCCTTTCGATCCCGGGGCGGCGCGGGCCGCCTCCCGCTTCGGGCCGCCGCGCTATGCGGCCTACGTGTTCCGTGCCGGCAGCCGGCCTGTGGGGGTCGACCTTGGCGAGGCCGGTCCCATCGACGATCTCGTGGCCCGATTGCGCCAGGCGCTGGCCGATCCCGAATCGGACGATGCCGATGCATTGGGACGGCAGGTGCAGGCCCGCATCGAGGCACCACTGGCGCGCCACCTCACCACGGCGAAGCGGCTGCTGCTGGCACCCGACCGCGAGCTGAACCTCGTGCCGTTCGCGGTGCTGCAGGACGACCGGCACCGCCGTCTCGTCGAACGCTTCGCACTGAGCTACGTGACGAGCGGGCGCGAGATCCTGTCGTGGCGTCGCCCTGTGCACTCGGCGCCGGGGCCGGCGCTGCTGCTGGCCGCTCCCGACTTCGATGCTGCCCCGGAGGCCGCGCCGCATCCGGAAGACACGGCGCAGTCCGACGGCGCCACGCGCGTGGCCCGACGCCTGCGCGGCGGCGTCTTGCCGTGGCCTTTCATGTCGCTGCCCGGTACGCTGGACGAGGCGCGCGCGGTCGGGCAACTGGTTCCTGGAATGCAGGTGCTCACCGGAGCCCAGGCCAGCAAGGCTGCGCTCGGCACGGCCCGCAGCCCTGCCATCGTGCACATCGCCACCCATGGCTTCTACATGGACGCCCCGCCCGGCCGCAGCGAGCCGAGGCCAGAGGAAGCGCTGTTGCGCTCCGGCCTCGCGCTGGCGGGCGCCAACCGCCGCGACCATGCGGCCGCAGACGGCGTGTTGACCGCGCTGGAGCTGGCCGCGCTGGATTTGCGGGGCACGCAGCTCGCCGTGCTGTCGGCCTGCGAAACCGGGCTCGGCGAAGTCCACCGCGGCGAGGGCGTCTATGGCCTGAGGCGCGCGCTGGTCATGGCCGGCGTGAGAAGCCAGCTCGTGAGCCTGTGGAAGGTCGACGATGAATCGACACGCGGCCTGATGTCGCGTTACTACCGCAACCTCATGCGGCGCCAGGATCGTGTGGAGGCGCTGCGGCAGGTGCAGCTTGCACTGATGCGGCGCCCGCCGCCATTCAACCACCCGTATTACTGGGCCGGCTTCATCGCGGCCGGCGCCTGGGGGCCGCTCGACCTGCCGCCCGCCTCCCCCAACGATTGACCCAACCTTTTGGGCCCGGTCTGCAACTCACCGGCGTGAAGCCGGCATTCCCGCTGCCGGCCGGAGCGCGCGAAAGCACGCGAGAACATGAGGATGACTTGGCTTCCGATATGACATCTGCTGGACAGACCGACCACGCCGACATGGTGAGGCAGGCCCGCAGCGGCAATGCCGAGGCGGTGCGGCGCCTCTACATGGCCTGCAGCGTCGTCTACCCCTATATCTGCCGGAAATACCGCGACCAGGCCTTCGCCAGGGAGGTCTTCCACGACACGGTGACCGAGATCTGGCGCGGCTCGGCGATGTTCGAGGCGCGGTCGAAATTCTCCACCTGGGTCATAGGCATCGCCTGCAACGTTGCGGCCTCGGCCCTGCGCAAGCGCGGCCGGCTCGAGGCCGAGCCGATGCCGGATGCCGCCGGTGACGAAGAGGCCGATGCCGATGCAGCAGCCCATGATCTCGACCCGCTTCACCACCTCTCGCGGCGCCGGGAGCGCGAAGCCATCCTGGCCTGCATCCGGAAGCTGTCGCCGAAGCTCGGCGAGATGCTGCTGCTCGTCTACTACGCCGACATGCAGCAGGCCGAGATCGCCTCGATGCTCGAGCTGAACATCAACACGGTCAAGACGCGAATCCGCGATGCACACCTGAGGGTGAGGTCGTGCCTTGACCTTCGATTGGGGAGAGCGTGATGACGCCCGATGCCTTCGAAGCCTTGCTCAGGGACGCGGTGCGCGAGCACCCCTCGGATGTGCCCGCCGACCTCGGGTGGGACGACTACGCCCGCCGCATGGGCCTGGAGTCATCCCCGCGGCCAGGCCGCGGGCTGCGCAGGCTGGTGGCGGCCTTGCGGCGGTCGGTGTCGCTCGCGGCCACGCCGGCCTTTGCGGCCGTGGCCATGCTCGTCATCGGCGTGCAGGCGGCGTGGATCGCTGCGCAGAAAACCGGCGCGGACGCGGAGGCTCCGCCCTATGCGACCCACCGCTCCACCGCACCCGCAGGGCCCGTGCTCGAGGTGCGCTTCAGCCGCTTGGCCACCGAGTACGAGCTGCGCAAGCTGCTGCTCGAGATCGACGGCCACCTGGTGGACGGCCCCTCGCAGCTCGGCGACTACCGCATCAGCGTGTCGGCAGACCGCCTCGAGACGGCCCGTCAGGTGCTGGCCCACAGCCCCTGGGTCACCCAGGTTGGCGTGGTGGCGGAGCGCGGGTGCTGCAAGCCATGAGCGACCGCTCGATGGCGCGGCGTCCAGCACTGCGCGTGCTGGGCCTGCTCGGCCTGTCGGCGCTGCTCGATGCTGCCGGCGCCGCACCGGCCGGCAGCGCTGCAGGCCGACGCGCCACGGCGTTGGTGATCGGCAATGCCGCCTACGAGCGCATGCCCTTGCGCAATGCCGCCAACGACGCGCGGGCGATGGGCCGCGCGCTGGAGCATGTCGGTTTCCAGGTGACCGCCCGCGAGAACCTCGATTGGGACGGCTGCATACAGGCCCTCGACCATTTCACGAAGGCGGCGCCGGACCACGACGTTCGGCTGCTGTACTACGCCGGCCACGGCATGCAGGTCGATGGCAGGAGCTACCTCAATCCGGTCGGCAGCGCGCCGGCGCAGGCGCGTGGGCTGCGCGCCTCGGCGATCGAGGTGGATGCGATCGTCACCGCACTGTCGCACCTGGCCGAAGGGCTCAGCATCGTCATCGTCGACGCCTGCCGCGACAACCCGTTCCTCGGCACCGTGCGCCGCACGCGGGGATCCGCGCCACGCGCAGGGCTGGCCAGCGCACCGGCACCGCGCGGCGTGGTGCTGGCGTTTTCCACCGGCCCCGACGGCGTGGCCGATGACGGCGCGAACGCCGGCAACAGCAGCTTCACGCGCCACCTGTTGCGCGTGATGCAGGAGCCGGGCCTGTCGATCGAAGACGCGTTCAAGCGCGTTCGACAGGCCGTGAGCGAAGACACCCGCCACGGCCAGCAACCCTGGCTCAGCACCAACCTCGTGGGCGAGTTCTGCTTCGTGCCCAGGCCCGACGGCAGCTGCGGGCGCTGAGGCGCTTCACCCCGGCATTTCTTGCCTCGGGAGTCGGAGACACGGGGGTTGGGTAACCCCGAGTAATAGAGCCATCGTTTCAGCGGCTGCGCATCACTCAGTGACGTGCAGGACGCATCGCGCGCGGATGCGCAGGCGTCCGGCACGACAAGCAACCTCATCACACACAGGGAACTTTGGATGCAACACTTTTCTGGCAAACCCATCATGCTGGCGCTGGTCATCGGCGCAGCTTTCAGTGCCAACGCCGCCCCTTTCAGCACCAACGCTTCACAGCATGGTTTGGGGGCTCTGCCGCCCCAGCAAACGGTGGCGGTCCGTGCGATGGCTCCGGGCGCAACGGCACTTCCACAAGCTGTCGATCTGACACCCTGGGCAATGCCGGTTGGCGATCAAGGCGCGGTCGGCTCCTGTGTGGCGTGGGCGATTGCGCATGGGATGCTGGGCTGGTATCTGAACAAGGGTGGCACCCCGCAGTCGTTCGCGCCGATGTATATGTATTCGCAGATCAATGCCCTCGGCGCATACGGGCAGGATGGAGGCTCTCACGCCACCGATGCGATGAAGGTGGTGCTGTCGCAAGGCAATGATGTCCGCGGCGACTATTGGCAAGGTGACTATGACTGGGTCACCCAGCCCAGCAATGCCGAGCGCGACAGCGCCAAGCGCTTCAAGTACGAAAACCTCAAGTACAGCGTCTTGTTTGCACGCCAGCCCGGCACCGGTGGCACGTCGGACAATGTGAATGCGATCAAACAAGCGCTGGCGAACGGCCAACCGGTGGCGATTGCATTGCCGGTGCGCGCAGGCTTCGACCGTATGAGCTATCAATCTCCGGTCGACAACGACACGAGCAGCCCGGCACGCGGTCTGCATGAAGTGCTGGCACTTGGCTATAACGATCAGGGTCTGTTGATTCAAAACTCCTGGGGTACCACGTGGGGCCTGGCCGGTTTTGGCCGCCTGAGCTGGAACAAGGTGCAGCAAGACGTGTACGAAGCCGTCGTCGCAGATGGCGGCAATGGATTGCCCGTATGCTCGATTGGCGTGAATGCGCGCCGAGTGCCGGCCAGCGGCGGCTACCTCAGCGCCACGGCCTATTGCGCCGGCAATCCGACCACCTACAGATGGAAGATCAACGGGGCTGACGCCGGCACCAGCCCAACCATCAGCGCCACGCTGGGTGCGAACACGGGGCCGCGCCAGATATGGAATGTTTCGTTGGTGGCGACCAATGCTATGGGCAGCAGCGAGGAGTATGTTGTGCAGCTCGGTCAGGACGGTCGGTAGTCCGGTGCACAACCGCGGATCCCGACTTCGCTCGGGATCCTGCTCGATGTTGATCGCCCCGCCGCCAGCCACATCCGCAGCTGCTATTGATCTGGGCGGAACCAAGCTCTGGCGATGGGAACGATGGCCACCGAGGCTGGCCGGGGACCCGCAGTCCCCAGCCTGATTCCAGCGATGTGAGGTTTGCAGCACCCTACTCTGCTGCGCTGCCCGATGCGCAGCAACGCGACTTCCAAAACGAGGAAAACCCAGCAAGTCGCCCCCGATATTCCTGGCCCGCCAGTTGCACTAGGACACCCCGGCAAACGTCCTTCGCAACTGGAGTTCTCGAATGAAGAAAAGCCTGACCCTGGCGCTGCTGCTGGGGATCTCGGCGGCGGCGATCTCGGCGCCGTCCTGGTCGCCCTATCAGCCGGTGCAGCAGCCAGCGGTGCCCGACGTGAAGCTCAAAGGCTGGGCCCGCACGCCGATCGATGCCTTCGTGCTCGCGCAGCTGGAGGCCAAGGGCCTGAAGCCCTCGCCCGAAGCCGACCGCGCCGCCTTCATCCGCCGCGCGACGCTCGATGCCTGGGGCCTGCTGCCCACGCCCGAGGAGACCCAGGCCTTCGTCAACGACCGCTCGCCCGATGCGTACGAGAAGCTGGTCGACCGGCTGCTGGCTTCGCATCACTTCGGCGAGCGCCAGGCGCGCCGCTGGCTCGACCTGGCCCGCTATGCCGACAGCGCCGGCTTCCAGAACGACAACACGCGGCCCAACAACTGGCGCTACCGCGACTACGTGATCAAGGCGTTCAACGACGACAAGCCGTTCAGCCGCTTCATCCAGGAGCAGGTCGCGGGCGACGAGCTGTGGCCCGACAGCCAGGAGGCCAAGGTCGCCACCGGCTTCCTCGCCGGCTATCCCGACAACAGCAACTCGCGCGACCTGGTGCAGCGCAAGTACCAGATCGCCACCGACATGACCGACCTGGTGGGCGAGACCTTCCTCGCCGCCACCATCGGCTGCGCACGCTGCCACAACCACAAGTCCGACAAGGTCAGCCAGAAGGAATACTTCCAGCTGCAGGCCTTCTTCGCGAACACCAGCTTCGACGAGAAGGCGCCGCTCGCGCAGAAGACCGCGTGGGACGAGGCTTACGAGCAGCAGCAGGCTGCCTACCGCGAAGCCACCAAGGAGATCCGCGCCAAGCAGAAGGCCATCCTCGACAGCGTGCGCGCCAAGGGCGAGCAGTACCACAAGGAGCGCTACCTCACCGACAGCCGCGAATCCATCTTCAAGCCGCAGAGCGAATGGAACGCGCTCGACCGCTGGGTCAACTTCCGGCTGAAGACGGTGAGCACCGAGAACGACATCGCGCAGTTCCTCAAGCTCAGCGCCACCGACAAGGACAGCCCCGAATACGACGCCGCCAATGTCGAGAAGTGGAAGGAGTACGAGAAGCTGCAGGCCGAGCTGAAGAAGTTCGACCACTTGAAGCCGGTGCGCGGCTCCACCTGGCTCACCACCGCCACCGAGCTCGGCCATGCCGATGCGCCACCCACCTTCGTGCGCTTCGGCGGCGTGCATGAGCGGCCCACCGAAGAGGTGCAGCCCGGCCTGCCGGCGCTGTGGTCTGCCGGCCAGAAGATCGAGGTCGCGCCCACCGCCACCTCGTCGGGCCGACGCACGGCGCTGGCCAACTGGCTGGCCAGCCCGGCCAACCCGCTGACGGCGCGCGTGTTCGTCAACCGCGTGTGGTCGCAGTATTTCGCCATCGGCATCGTCAGCACCGTGGCCGATTTCGGACGTGCCGGCCAGAAGCCCACGCACCCCGAGCTGCTCGACTGGCTGGCCTCCGACTTCGTCCGCCAGGGCTGGAGCGTGAAGAAGCTGCACCGCGAGATCATGCTGTCGGCCGTGTACCGCCAGTCGTCGGCCCATCGCGACGATGCGATCAAGGCCGACCCGGAGAACAAGCTGCTCGCGGTGTTCCCGCGCAAGCGGCTCGAGGCCGAGGAGATCCGCGACTCGCTGCTCTATGCCTCGGGCCAGCTGGTCGATGAAGTGGGCGGCCCCGCGGTGTTCCCGCCGGTGCCAGGCAACCTCAACGCCGGCAACCTGTGGGAGGTGTCGAAGGACGAGCGCGACCACCGCCGCCGCAGCCTCTACGTGTTCGTGCGTCGCAGCGTGCCCTACCCGCTGATGCAGAACTTCGACCCCGCCAACCCCTCGGCGCCGCACCACAAGCGCGACGTCACGACCACGCCGCTGCAGGCACTGACGCTGTTCAACAGCGACATCGTGTTCGGCTGGTCGCAGGCGCTCGCCGGCCGCGTGATCCGCGAGGCGGGCACCGACGAATCGGCGCAGCTCACGCGGCTGTACCAGATCCTGTTCTCGCGCGATCCCAACAAGGCCGAGAAGCTGGCCTTGAAGGAATTCCTCAACAGCGACGAGAAGCTGATCCAGCGCAAGAGCGGCAACGGCAAGTTCGAGGTGGCCATCCCCACCGGGCTGAAGGACGAACAGGCGCAGAAGCTCAACCCGATCCGCGCCGCGGCCTTCGTCGACCTGGTGCACACGGTCGCCAATTCGAACGACTTCGCCTACCGCTTCTGAACGACTCAACGAATCAACTGAAGGGACACACCATGAGCACGCAATCGCGTCGAGACTTCCTGCTCAAGAGCGGCCAGCTGGCCGGCGGCGCGGCGCTGGCCGGCCTGATCCCCGGCGTGGGCGCGTTCAACGCCGCCTATGCCGCCGACCTCGTCGACCCGCTCGCCCCCAAGCAGCCGCACTTCCCGGCCAAGGTCAAGTCGGTGATCTGGCTGCACATGAACGGCGCACCCAGCACGCTGGACCTCTACGACTACAAGCCCGAGCTGGTCAGGCTGGCCGGCACCGAGGTGCCCGCGAGCTTCCTCAAGGGCATCAAGACCAGCACCCAGGGCGGCGTGGGCAAGCTCTACGTCTCCAAGCGCGAATGGAAGCAGCATGGCGAGAGCGGTGCCTGGTTCTCCGACCTGGTGCCCACGATCGCGACGCAGGCCGACAAGATCGCCTTCATCAAGAGCAGCACCACGATCGGCGCCACGCACGACATCTCGATCCTGAAGCTCAACACCGGTGACCTCAACCCCGGCCGGCCTTCATTGGGCGCCTGGGTGAGCTACGCGCTCGGCTCGGCCAACCCCGACCTGCCGCCCTACGTGGTGCTCTACAACGGCAAGAGCGAGCCCAGCGCCGGCTCGGTCAACTGGAGCTCGGGCTTCCTGCCCGCGGTGTACCAGGGCACGGCCTTCCGCCCCGGCAACTCGCCCATCCTCTACCTCGAGCGGCCCGAGCTGCGCGCCGAGGCGCAGCAGAAGGCCTCGCTGCAGCTGCTGAAGCAGCTCAACAACCAGGGCGCCGCACGCTATCCCACCGACACCGAGCTGCGCGCCCGCCTGCGCTCCTACGACCTGGCCGAGCGCATGCAGGCCGCGGCCCCCGAGGCCGTGGGCCTCGACAAGGAGACCGACGCCACGAAGAAGCTCTACGGCCTGGACGACCCGGTGAGCGAGAGCTACGGTAAGACGCTGCTGCGCGCACGCCGGCTGGTGGAGCGCGGCGTGCGCTTCATCCAGGTGGTGTCGGGTGCACCCGATGGCGAGACCGAGATCACCAGCTGGGACGCGCACAGCGAGCTCGAGAAGAACCACGGCCTGATGGCCCGCATGATCGACAAGCCGATCGGCGGCCTGCTGGCCGACCTGCAGTCGCGCGGGCTGCTGGAGTCGACGCTGGTGGTGTGGACCTCGGAGTTCGGCCGCACCTCCTATGGCCAGAGCGGCAACGGCCGCGACCACAACCCCTGGGGCTACACGCAGTGGATGGCCGGCGCCGGCGTGAAGGCGGGCTTCACCTATGGCGAGACCGACGAGATCGGCCTGCAGGTGGCCGACAAGGAAAAGGCGGTCGACACCTACGACCTGCACGCCACCGTGCTGCAGCTGCTGGGCCTCGACCACCTGAAGACGACCTTCCTCAACAACGGCCGCTCCGAGCGTCCGACGGTGGTGTACGGCAAGGTGGTGAAGGAGCTGCTGACCTGATGCGACGACGCCGCGCCATGGCGACCGCCCTTGCGCTGCTGGCCCTGGCCGGCGGCGTGAGGTCGGCGACCGACGAACTCGACACCGACCTGATGCATGCCATCGAGGACAGCAACAAGAGCCTCGCCTCCAACATCGCGACGCATGAAGCCAAGGGCGCCAGCAGCGACGCCAAGGAGCTGACCGAGATGTTCGCCCAGGTCGAGGCCTTCTATACCCACAAGGGCGATGCGCCCGATGCGGTGGAGCTGGCGAAGAAGAGCCGCGAGCTCAGCCTGCGGATCCAGCAGCTGGTGGGCGCGGCCGACTACGGCGCCGCCACCGAAGCCGCCACCACGCTGTCGCGCACCTGCAAGACCTGCCACAACTTCTACAAGAAATCATGATCCCTGCTCGCATCACACTTGCCGTGGCACTGCTGGGCGCACTCGGCGCCGCGCCCGCCCAGGCCGCGCTGAAGGAAGGCGACGCGGCCCCCGCCTTCACCGCGCAGGCCTCGCTGGCCGGCAAGGCCTTCAGCTTCTCGCTGGCCGAGGCGCTGAAGAAAGGCCCGGTGGTCGTGTACTTCTACCCCTCGGCCTATACCGGCGGCTGCAACCTGCAGGCGCACACCTTCGCGGTGAAGCATGACCAGTTCGCCTCGGCCGGCGCCACCATCGTGGGCGTGTCGCTCGACAGCATCCAGCGGCTCAACGACTTCTCGGCCGATCCGCAATATTGCGCCGGCAAGATCGCGGTGGCGTCCGATGCCGACGGCCGCATCGCCAAGGCCTACGACCTGCAGGTGCGCGACGCGGTGGCCGGCCGCAAGGACACGCGCGGCGCCGACATCGACCACGGCTTCGCCGAGCGCACCACCTTCATCGTGAGGCCCGATGGCCGCATCGCCGCGACCATCGGCGGCCTCACGCCGGCCGAGAACGTCGAGCAGGCGCTGGCCGCGGTGCAGAAGCTCGGCGCGGCCGCGCAGTGAGCGGCCTCAAGGCCCTGATCGCATGCACGGCCCTGTTCTTCACTGCCAGCCTCGCGCTGGCCGGCGGCGACGCGCGCCTGGGCCAAGCCAAGGCCGACTCCGAACGCTGCCTCGAATGCCACAGCCCCGATCCGCACGACGGGCCGGTCTCCGGCCCCGAAGCCCGCTTCGCCAAGCTCACCGGCCAGGTGCCTGACTACATGCTCAAGCAGATCCGCGACTTCCGCAGCGGCGCGCGCAAGCACGACTTCATGGCGATGATGGCGCGCAGCCTCGACGACGCCGATGCGGCCGACATCGCCGCCTTCTTCGCCAGCCGCCCGGCCATGCAAGGCAGCGGCGGCGATCACGCGCCCGGCCGCCGGCTCTATGCCGAGGGCGATGCATCGCGCGGCATCGCCGCCTGCATCGCCTGCCACGGCGAGGGTGGCAAAGGCCGCGGCATCGCCGGCGTGCCGGTGATCGGCGGCCAGCAATGGCGCTACCTCGACCAGCAACTGCGGGCATGGCGCAGCGGCGAGCGCCGCAACAGCCCCGACGGCACGATGAACGCGGCGGCCCGCGCCCTCACCGACAGCGAGATCGAGGCGCTGGCCAGCTACCTCGCCGCACAGTGAACCCAAGGAAGGAACGCACCATGACCCGCAAGACCGCCGCCGATTTCGCGCCTGAAGTACTGAAGCTCTTCGACCAGTACGTGCACGGCCAGTTGAGCCGGCGCGGCTTCCTCAACTCCGCGGCCAGGTATTCGGCGGCCGGCGTGGCCGGCGCCGAGCTGCTGCTGGCCCAGCTGAGCCCGAACTTCGCGCAGGCCCAGCAGGTGGCAGGCAACGACCCCCGCCTGAAGACGCAGTATGTGGAGCTGCCCTCGCCCCAGGGCTACGGCAAGCTGCGCGGCTACCTGGTGCAGCCGGCCAAGGCCGAAGGCAAGCTGCCCACCGTGCTGGTGGTGCACGAGAACCGCGGCCTTAATCCGCACATCGAGGACATCGCGCGCCGCCTCGCGCTCGACGGCTTCATCGCGTTCGCACCCGATGCGCTCTACACGCTGGGCGGCTACCCCGGCGACGAAGACAAGGCGCGCGAGCTGTTCACCAAGCTCGACCAGGCCAAGGTGCGGGCCGACTTCGTGGCCGCCGCCAGCTGGCTCAAGGCGCTGCTGCAGGGCAACGGCCGGGTGGGCGTGGTGGGCTTCTGCTTCGGTGGCGGCATGGCCAACTACCTGGCCACCCAGTTGCCCGACCTGGCCGCGGCCGTGCCCTTCTACGGCAACCAGCCCAGCGCCGAAGACGCCGCCCGCATCAAGGCGCCGCTGCTGCTGCACTACGCCGGCGCCGACGAGCGCATCAACGCCGGCTGGCCCAAGTATGAAGAAGCGCTCAGGGCCGCCGGCGTGCGCTACCAGGCCCATGTGTACCCCGGCGTGCAGCACGGCTTCAACAACGACACCACCCCGCGCTACGACGAGGCCGCCGCGAAGCTGGCCTGGCAGCGCACCGTCGATTTCTTCAACCAGAACCTGCGCAACAGGTAGACGACAACCATGATCCACGTGTCCCGCATCGCCGTGGCCGCCACTGCCGCGGCCGCCCTTCTCACGCTTGCCTCCACCGGCGCGCTTGCGCAGCAGGCGCCCAAGCCCGAGCAACTGGTCAAGTGGCGCCAGTCGGCCTTCCAGGTCGTCGGCTGGAACGCCGGCCGCATCAAGGCCTCGCTCGACGGCACCTACAACAAGGACGAGGTACTCAAGGCCGCCAACACCATCGCGGGCATCGCCAACTCGGGCCTGGGCTCGCTGTTCGCGCCTGGCACCGAGCATGCCAAGGGCTGGCACGAGACCTCGGCCAAGCCCGAGCTCTTCCAGGATGCCAAGAAGGCCGGCGACCGCAACGCCGATTTCGCGAAGGAAGCCACCGAGCTCGCCCGCGTGGCTGCCGCCGGCGATGCGGCGCTGGTGAAGGATCAGTACGGCAAGCTCACACGCACCTGCAAGGCCTGCCACGACGACTTCCGCGCGAAGGACTGATGCTCCACTTGCCTAGACAACCCCTCAGGAGGACCTTCATGATGTTCACCACGATCCGCCGCACCGCCGGCCTGTGCGCTGCCCTCGCCTTGGCCCCGCTGGCCGTGCAGGCCCAGAACGCCGCGCCCGCACCGGCCCCTGCCGCATCTGCCATCTCGCCCGCCGAGGCCGCCCGCTTGTTCAGCTTCTTCATCACCAGCGAAGGTAGCGGCAAGGGCGCCGACCTGGGCGGCCTGGCCGGCGCCGACGCGCATTGCCAGAAGCTCGCCACTGCCGTGGGCGCCGGCAACAAGACCTGGCACGCCTACCTGAGCGCGCAGGCCGCCGACGGCAAGCCGGCGGTGCACGCGCGCGACCGCATCGGCACCGGCCCCTGGTACAACGTGCGCGGCGCGCTGGTGGCGCGCGACGTGGCCCACCTGCACGGCGACACCGTGGAGCTCGGCCGCGTGGGCAACAACCTCAGCTGGGCCACTGCGTTCACCGAGAAGAACGAGCCGGTCAAGCGCGCCGGCGACAAACCCAACCAGCACGACATCCTGACCGGCTCCACGCCCGAGGGCCGCGCCTTCGCCGACGCGGCCGACCACACCTGCCGCAACTACACCAGCAGCAGCGACGGCACGGTGCAGCTCGGCCACTTCGACCGCACCGGTGGCAACAGCATCTCGTGGAACTCGGCCCACCCGAGCCGCGGCTGCAGCCAGGACAACCTGGTCTCGACCGGCGGCGCCGGGTTGCTCTACTGCTTTGCGGTGAACTGATCGAGTGCGCTGGACGGGCCGAGCGTGAACTGTCAGAGTGAAGCCTCCCGTGCTTCGACACCCCGCCATGTTCGCCATCGCAAACACAGGCTCAGCCTGGCTGCTCATCCTCGTTTCCGGGCTTCTGGAGGTCGCCTTCTCCGTGAGCATGAAGCTCTCGGACAGCTACACGAGGCCGGTGCCCTCCGTCCTCTCGGTCGGTGCTGCCATCCTCAGCGTCTGGCTCATGGGCCTCACGCTCAAGGTCATTCCGGTGGGAACGGCCTATGCGGTGTGGGCCGGCATTGGCGCTGCGGGCACGGCCGTGCTGGGCATGCTGCTCTTCCAGGAGCCCGCCACCCTCGCCCGCATCGGCTGCATCGGGCTGGTCGTGGCGGGCATCGTCGGGCTGCAGCTTCAGGCCTCCGCTTAGTGCGGAGCAGCGCTCAGTGGCCCAGCGGCGCCGGGTTCGCCAGGTAGGCCTTGAGCAGGCGGGCGAACTGCCCGCCGTCGGTGGTGATGTTGGCCGAGGTACTGCCGCCGCCGCTGAACACGATCGCGAACACGCCGCCGGCGGTGTACTCCGTGGCGTGCGTGAGCATGTACTGGACATGGTTGTCGCGGAAGTGGCCGGGCGTGCCGCCAGGGGTCGCTGAGGGCACCCCCAGCGGCGTCTGCCAGTACAGGATGGGCAGGTTGCCGAGCTTGCTTCGCACGGCATCCCACTGGGCGAGGTCCTGGTGGAAGTTGGGTGTCGTCACGTTGGCCTCGTCCCAGTAGAACGGCCCGTTGCCGCGCCCCGTGCACTCCGACGGGGGTGGGGAGGCTTCGAAGCAACCCGCATCGCGGTCGCTCGTCTGGGCGACCATGAAGTCGGCCTTGTCGGCACCCACCTTCAGCATGAAGTTGCCGACGGTGGTGGCGTCGCGGCCCCAGAACGACGGCGGAAAGCCGATCTTGGCCTTGGGCGCATAGGTGCGCCCGAGCGCCAGCAGGCATCCCGCCAGGCCCGCGACGTTGTCCGGCTGGCTCGCGCACTCCGCCACCATGCTCACGCGCGCGGGCAGCTTCGTCGGGTCGCCGCCCGGAGCGCCCGCCAGCGTGAAGCCCCAGAAGTCCGGCTCCAGGTTCACCAGCGTGGGCAGGTTCGTCGCGCCGATCTTCTGGTACATCAGCTTGACCTGTGCCCAGTAGCTGGTCATGAAGCTCGCGTCATTGATGGCGTCGAGGTTGCCTTCACCCCTGGAAGCCATCTGGTAGAGCGTGAACATGGGCACCGCACCGGCGGCCTTGACGTTCGCGGAGACGTAGGTGACATAGGCCCCATCGGGGCTGTTCCACGTGGGCCACGAGCCGCTGCCCACCCCGACCAGGTAGGTGTCGATGATGTCCGGCTGGATCTGCTGGCTCGTCATGTCCGAGATCGAGTTGCCGGCACCCAGGCCGGCCAGCAGTCGGTTGGGCACGCCGAGGTCGGCATTGATCGACGGGGCAGGCGATGGCGATGGCGATGGTGAAGAAGGCGATGGCGACGGTGATGGCGACGGTGATGGCGAAGAAGGCGACGGCGTCGCCTCCGGGCCTGGCGATGGTGCCCCGCTTCCCCCGCAGGAGGCGACGCTTGCCATCAGCAAGGCAAGCGTGACGAGGCGGACAGCGGATGCGGCGTTCAGTGGGGTCGGCATTCTTTTCCTTTCGGGCGAAACGTCATGCATGGCTGTGGCGTCATCGCGCCAGCGCGGCGATCTCCGCGGCACTCAGTGCGCCAGCGTGGACGCGGAAGTCCTGGATGCGGCCGTTGAACGATGGATGCGCCCAGTTGCGCCCGAGGAAGGTCACCTGGTCGCCCACCTGGCGCGGCGACAGCAGCATGTCGTCGGACTTCCCCACCTCGGTGCCGTCGACGTAAAGGCGGCAGGTGTTGCCCTGCAGCGTGACCGCCACATGGACCCAGCGGCGTGTGGGCATGGCCCAGGGCGCTTCCACGGCCTGTGAATCGTTGTGGGTCGCGCCGGCGATCACGAAACGCAGCACGCCCTTGCCGCTCTGGGGCGCGATGCACATGAAGCTGTAGGCGTCCTGTCCCGCGAAGAACATGCAGGTGTCCCAATGCAGCGAGTTCGCATAGGCCCACAGCGACACGCTGAAATCGTCCAGATCGCTGAACACCCCTTGGGGCAATTGCAGGCCCGCCTTGCTGCCGTCGAACACCAGCGCCTTGTCGTTGAGGCGCCCCTCGCCCCAGGTGGCGCCGTCCAGCAGCCTGCCCTCCAGTGAAACAGAGGTGCCGGCGGCGGTGAACAGCGTGCCGACCGCGCCCGTGTTGTTCGCGCCGTTCAGCGGCAGCGACAGGCGAGGCTCGCCGGGAACGGCGATGCGAGCCACGTTGGAGCCGGCGGGGACACCGGGGCCTTGGGCGTCGACCTGGTAGAACCAGACGCCCTTGGTCGGCACATCGCTGTAGGTGAGCAGCTCGCTCGCCGAAACCGTGCCCAGCGGAGCGAAGGGGCCGTTGGCCCGGCTGCTGCGCTTGACCACATAGGACGTCGCGGCGGCGCTGCCCCACCACGACAGCACGACACGGTCGCCGCGCAGATGGGCCGTGAGGCCCGACGCCGGCCGCGTCGGCCCGTCATACACGCGGCGATGCACCAGCGTCGGCCACCAGACGTCGTCGCTGCTGCCACCATACTTCGGCTCGCACAGCTTCACCATGCGCGCGACGTTCGGCGCCGCCAGCCCCATGCGGTTGACGTAGTGGTTGTAGATGGGCTCCCAGGCGTTGCGGCCGTGCTGGAACGACTGGTTCACCTGGGTCCACAGGGCCGTGTGGGGCTGTGACGGATCGTGTTCGCGCGCATACGGCAGCGGGTAGGGCTTGCCGTTCTCGTCCAGCAGGTTGGATCGCGCGACGTACTCGGCGGCTGCCAGGAAGCGGTTGTTGTACAGCCCGTAGAGATCGTCGCCCTGGTTCCAGGCCATCTCCAGCACGTCGCCGCCCAGCGACATGCCCAGCGTGGCATGGCCCTGGTCGCGGCCGCTCTCCTCCCACTGCCCGAAGTGGCCCGGGTGCATGAAGTACACGCCGTGCACGATGGAGCCGTTGCCGAAGGTCCTGAGCTTGCCGCGGTTGTTGCCGGCGTAGACGTCGCAGGCGAGCCGGTACAGGTCGGGCTTGTCGCAGAACACGCCGATGGCCATGGCGCCGGCCAGCGAGGCCATCTCCCAGTTGGCATGGGAGCCGATCCGCCCGTCGCTGAGGAACCACGACGAGACCGGGGCGAAGATGTTCAGGAGCATGTCCTGGAAGCGCTTCAGGTTCTCCGGTGCCCAGCCCGAGTAGGTGCGCATGATCTCGCCGATCTGCGCCAGCTGGTGGCCCTGGATGCCGGCCAGGATGATGAAGGTGTGGTCGTCATGGGAGGTCGATCCGGGAGGAAGCGTCCCGATCTCCTTCAAAGTGCTCGACCAGGCGTCGAGGGTCGCCACCGCATCGTCGGCATAGCGGTTGTCCTGCGGGTCGGACAGCTTCCAGCACAGTGCCAGCGACCAGGCGCGCCAGATGTCGCCGATCAACCTGTCCGAGCCGTGGTCGGCCCGGTAGGCGCCCTCCCGCGGCGAGGGCTTGACGCCCAGGCGGGCGGTGCTGTCGGCGCGCAGCTTGTTCCACCAGCCCGTCCA
>CBIHRS010000043.1:0-38860 GCA_966212505.1 uncultured bacterium | reverse complement strand
TGGCCGATGAAGCCGTAGTCGGTGAGCAGGCGGCGCAGGTCGACGTGGCCGTCGAAGATGATCCCGTAGAGATCGAACGCCTCGCGTTCGAACCAGTTGGCCGAGTTCCACAGGTCGGTGACCGAGGCCACCAGCGGCAGGTCGTCGTCGGGCGCGAACACCTTCAGGCGCAGGCGCCAGTTCTTCGAGACCGACATCAGGTGCGAGACCACGCAGAAGCGCAGGCCGTCGTACTCACCGTCCTTGTAGGTGCTGTAGTCGACGCCGCAGAGGTCGATCAGCTGTTCGAACTTGAAGGCCTCGTGGTCACGCAGCGTGCGGGCCACCTCGAGGTATTCGGCGGCGCCCACGACAACGGTGAGTTCACCGCGGTCGCGCTTGACGCTCTTGATCTTGCCGGCCAGCACCGATTCCAGTGCCGATTGCAGCGTGTCGAGTTTCTGGCTCATGCTTAGCGGGCGATGGTGTTCTCGCGGCGGATCTTGGCCTGCAGCTGCAGGATGCCGTACAGCAGCGCTTCAGCCGTGGGCGGGCAGCCGGGCACGTACACGTCGACCGGCACGATGCGGTCGCAGCCGCGCACCACCGAGTAGCTGTAGTGGTAGTAGCCGCCGCCGTTGGCGCACGAACCCATGCTCAGCACCCAGCGCGGCTCGGCCATCTGGTCGTAGACCTTGCGCAGCGCCGGGGCCATCTTGTTGCACAGCGTGCCGGCCACGATCATCAGATCGCTCTGGCGCGGGCTGGGACGGAACAGCATGCCGAAGCGGTCGATGTCGTAGCGCGCCGCACCGGCGTGCATCATCTCGACCGCGCAGCAGGCGAGGCCGAAGGTCATCGGCCACAGCGAGCCGGTCTTCGACCAGTTGACGAGCTTGTCGACCGAGGTGGTGACAAAGCCTTCTTTCAGGACGCCTTCGATACCCATTGCGCTACCTCGTATTCCTTGCGTTCATTCCCAGTCGAGGGCGCCCTTCTTCCATTCGTAGACGAAGCCGACCACGAGAATGGTGAGAAAGATCATCATGGCCCAGAAGCCGGTGGCACCGATTTCCTTCAGCGCGACCGCCCAGGGGAAGAGAAACGCGATTTCCAGGTCGAACAGGATGAAGAGAATCGCCACGAGGTAGTAGCGAACATCGAACTTCATCCGCGCGTCTTCGAAAGCTTCGAAGCCGCATTCGTAGGGAGAATTCTTTTCGGCGTCGGGCCGGTTGGGGCCGAAGACGAAGCCGAGCACCTGGGGCAACACGCCTACCGCCACGCCCACGAGAATGAACAGGATGACAGGCAGGTACTGTTGCAGGTCCATGGGGCGTGAGGGGCTTTGAAAGACGTTGGGCTCGACCATCCGGCCATGAAAATGGCGCGCCGTCCGCAGCAGCCTTGCCGGCTGCCACACACTGAGCGCGCCCACGTTGTCCCCTGCTTCGCGTTTGCTGGGGCGCCCGATCCCGGAGCCGGATGAAGCCCGGAATCGAAAAGAGCTTGGTGCGCACGGCGAGACTCGAACTCGCACAGCTTTCGCCACTACCCCCTCAAGATAGCGTGTCTACCAATTTCACCACGTGCGCTACAACACCAATTTCACTGCCTGGGTGGCTTGAGGAGTTGCTCCCCAGACAGCCTTGAATTCTAACCCGATTTTCGAAGGAATATAAGGGTTCCCCGCATGATTTGCTTTATCGCATCTCCATGCACAAGGGCGACAAGCGCCCTTGCCCATACAAGTTGCGATCAGCGTGCGGCAGAGGCTGCCGAAGCGGCCACAGGAGCAGCAGGCGCAGGCACGGCGGATGCGGCCGGCTGCACGCCCGGAAGCTGGATCGCGCCGGAAGCCGGCGCACTTGCCGGCGCCGCAGGTGCCATGCGATCGAGCACGCTCTCGCCGCCCGAACGCTCGGGGTGTGCGTTCGACAGATAGGCCAGCGCCAGCGTGCAGACGAAGAAGATCGTGGCGCACACCGCCGTCGAGCGCGACAGGAAGTTGGCGCTGCCGGTTGCACCGAACAGGCTGCCCGACGCGCCGCTGCCGAACGATGCCCCCATGTCGGCGCCCTTGCCATGCTGGATCAGCACGAGGCCGATCATCGCGATCGCAGCCAGGAGCTGGATCACCAGCACGATGTTCATCCAGATTTGCATGTGTTCTCTCGCTTGAAATGGATTCGCCCGCCGGCCTCACTCGGCCGCACGGCAGATGGCGACGAAGTCGGCTGCCTTCAATGAGGCGCCACCGATCAATCCGCCATCGATGTCGGGTTGCTTGAACAGCGTGGCTGCGTTGTCGGGCTTCACGCTGCCACCGTACAGAAGGCGCATGCCGCTGGCATGCGGCGTGGCGGCCAGCAGCTGCGCACGCAGCAGGGCATGCACCTCCTGCGCCTGCTCAGGCGTGGCGGTGCGGCCGGTGCCAATGGCCCAGACCGGCTCGTAGGCCACCACGATCTCGCCGATGCAATGCGTGAGCGTGTGGATCACCGCCGAGAGCTGGCGCTTGACAACGCTTTCGGTTTCACCGGCTTCACGCTGCTGCAGCGTCTCGCCGACACAGACGATGGGCGTGACGCCGCGCGACAGCGCCGCCTTGGCCTTGTCGGCCACCAGCTGGTCGGTCTCGCCGTGATAGGCGCGCCGCTCCGAGTGACCCACGATCGCATAGCGGCAGCCGAACTCGGCCAGCATGGCGGCCGACACCTCGCCGGTGTAGGCGCCCTGCTCGTGCGCCGACACGTCCTGCGCACCCCAGCGCAGATCGCTGCCGGCCAGCGTGACCGCCGTTTCCGACAGGTACGGGAACGGCACGCACACCGCCACGTCGGCGTTGAACGGCCGCGCGGCCAGCACACCCGCCAGCAGCTCCGCATTGGCAGGATGGCTGCCGTGCATCTTCCAGTTACCGACGACCAGCTTGCGTCGCATTGCTTCCAATCTCCTCAGTTCCACTGCAGCACGATCTTGCCGACGTGCTGACTCGATTCCATCAACGCGTGGGCCGCGGCAGCGTCCTTCGCGTCGAACACCTTGTAGATCACGGGCTTCACTGCCCCCGCCTCCAGCAGCGGCCACACCCGCTCGCGCAGCGCCTTGGCGATCGCCGCCTTGAAGGCCTCCGACCGAGGCCGCAGCGTCGAGCCGGTGATCGTGAGGCGCTTGCGCAGCACGGCGCCGGCATCGATCTCGGCCTTGACGCCGCCCTGCACCGCGATGATCGCGATGCGGCCGTCTTCCGCCAGGCATTCGATCTCGCGCGCCACGTAGGCGCCCGCGACCATGTCGAGCACCACGTCGGCCCCACGCCCCTGCGTCAGCGACTTCACCTCGGCCACGAAGTCCTGCGTGCGGTAGTTGATCGCATGATCGGCACCCAGATGCAGGCAGGCTTGGCACTTGTCGTCGTCGCCGGCGGTGATGATCACCTTGGCGCCGAAAGCCTTGCCGAGCTGGAGGGCCGTGACGCCGATGCCGCTCGATCCACCCTGCACCAGCAGCGTTTCGCCGCGCTGCAGGCGAGCGCGCTCGAATACGTTGGACCAGACGGTGAAGAAGGTCTCGGGCAAGCTCGCCGCTTCGGCCTCGCTGAAACCCGCAGGCACCGGCAGGCATTGCCCGATCGGCGCGACGCAGAGCTCGGCATAGCCGCCGCCAGCGACCAGCGCACAGACGCGGTCACCCAGCTTCCAGCCCGCGGCCGCGAGTTCGCCGGCATCGCCGCCGACGATCTCGCCGGCGATCTCCAACCCAGGCAGATCGCTCACCCCGGCCGGCATCGGATAGTGACCCTTGCGCTGCAACACATCGGGCCGGTTGACGCCGGAAGCCGCCACGCGCACGAGCAACTCGCCCGGCCCCGGGATGGGGTCGGGACGCGTCGTCTCACGCAGCACCTCAGGGGCGCCGAACTGGCTGATCTCTATCGCTCGCATCGCACGGGCTACAGCATCATCACGAGGGGCTGGGCGCCCCTCGCGACGCTCACTGCTGCTGTTGCTGCTGGGCTTCGGCCTCGGTGCGCTCGCCGCGCGGCTCACGCTCGGGGCGGTCGGCCAGCGCCTTCATCGACAGCTTCACGCGGCCCTTCTCGTCGGTCTCGAGCACCTTGACCTTGACGATCTGGCCTTCCTTCAGGAAGTCGGTGACCTTCTCGACGCGCTGGTGCGCGATCTGGCTGATGTGCAGCAGGCCGTCCTTGCCGGGCAGCAGGTTGACCAGCGCGCCGAAGTCGAGGATCTTGGTGACCGGGCCTTCGTAGATCTTGCCCACCTCGACCTCGGCGGTGATCGCCTCGATGCGCTTCTTGGCTTCTTCGGCCTTGGTGGCATCGGTAGAGGCGATGGTGATCGTGCCGTCTTCGGCGATGTCGATCTGCGTGCCGGTTTCCTCGGTCAGCGCGCGGATGGTGGCGCCGCCCTTGCCGATCACGTCACGGATCTTCTCCGGGTTGATCTTCATCGTGTACAGGCGCGGCGCGAACTGCGACACCTCGGTGCTGGCGCCCGACACAGCCTCGACCATCTTGCCGAGGATGTGCAGGCGAGCTTCCTTGGCCTGGGCCAGCGCCACCTGCATGATCTCCTTGGTGATGCCCTGGATCTTGATGTCCATCTGCAGGGCGGTGATGCCGTTGGTCGTGCCGGCCACCTTGAAGTCCATGTCGCCGAGGTGGTCCTCGTCGCCCAGGATGTCGGTCAGCACCGCGAAGCGGTTGCCTTCCTTGATCAGGCCCATCGCGATGCCGGCGACGTGTGCCTTCAGCGGCACGCCAGCGTCCATCAGGCTCAGGCAGCCGCCGCAGACCGAAGCCATCGACGACGAGCCGTTGGATTCGGTGATCTCGGAGACCACGCGGATCGAATACGGGAAGTCTTCCTTGGACGGCAGCACAGCGACCAGCGCGCGCTTGGCGAGGCGGCCGTGGCCGATCTCGCGGCGCTTGGGGCTGCCCACGCGGCCGGTTTCACCCGTGGCGAACGGCGGCATGTTGTAGTGGAGCATGAAGCGCTCGCTGTACTCGCCGGCCAGCGCATCGATGGTCTGCGAGTCGCGCTCGGTGCCCAGCGTGGCGGCCACCAGGGCCTGCGTTTCGCCGCGGGTGAACAGCGCCGAACCGTGGGCGCGCGGCAGCACGCCGGCGCGGATCTCGATCGGGCGCACCGTGCGGGTGTCGCGGCCGTCGATGCGGGGCTCGCCGTTGAGGATCTGGCTGCGCACGATGCGCGCCTCGATGTCGAACAGCAGGCCTTCGATCTTGACCTCGTCGAAGTCGGCGCCCTCGGCCTTCAGCGCTTCCTTCACCGAGGCATAGGCCTCGCGGGTGGCTTGCGTGCGGGCCTGCTTGGAGCGGATCTGGTAGGCGGCGCGCAGCTTCTCTTCGGCCAACGCGGTGACCTTGGCGATGAAGCCTTCGTCCTTGGCAGGCGCCTTCCAGTCCCACACCGGCTTGCCGGCATCGCGCACCAGCTCATGGATGGCGTTGATCGCGATGTTGCCCTGCTCGTGGCCGAACACCACGCCGCCCAGCATGATCTCTTCGCTCAGTTGGTCAGCCTCGGATTCCACCATCAGCACGGCGGCTTCGGTGCCCGCGACCACGAGGTCGAGCTTGCTGTCGGCCAGCTGGGTCTTGCCGGGGTTCAGCACGTATTCGCCGTTGATGTAGCCGACGCGCGCGGCGCCGATCGGGCCATTGAACGGAATGCCCGAGATGGCCAGCGCGGCGCTCGAGGCGATCATCGCAGCGATGTCGGCCTGCACCTCAGGGTTCAGCGACAGCACGTGGATCACCACCTGCACTTCGTTGAAGAAGCCTTCGGGGAACAGCGGGCGGATCGGGCGGTCGATCAGGCGGCTGGTCAGCGTCTCGAGTTCGCTGGGGCGGCCTTCGCGCTTGAAGAAGCTGCCCGGGATCTTGCCGGCGGCATAGGTCTTCTCGATGTAGTCGACGGTCAGCGGGAAGAAGTCCTGGCCGGGCTTGGCGTTCTTGGCCGCCACCACGGTGGCGAGCACCACGGTGTCTTCGATGTCGACCAGCACGGCGCCGGAAGCCTGGCGGGCGATCTCGCCGGTTTCCATGCGGACGGTGTGTTGGCCCCACTGGAAGGTCTTGGTGACTTTGTTGAACATGCTCATGTTCTTTTCTCCGTTTTAATGCGACGCATTGATGGCCGGCGTCTTGTCGGCCCGGAGCATCGGTCCCCTTGGGCGGGATGCCATTCCAGCGTCGCTGGTTGCCCTATTTCTTGGCAAGCAGCGACCCTGGAATGACACAGCAGCGCCCCTTCAGCGGCCGGCTCCAAAGACAAAGAGCCTGTGCTGGAGTTGTCCAGACAGGCTCTTGGTCATATTCGGTGGATTACTTGCGCAGACCCAGCTTCTGGATCAGTGCGGTGTAGCGGTCGGCGTCCTTGTCCTTCAGGTAGGCCAGCAGGCGCTTGCGCTGGTTGACCATCTTCAGCAGGCCGCGGCGGCCGTGGTGGTCCTTCAGGTGGGCCTTGAAGTGCGGGGTCAGCTCGTTGATGCGGGCGGTGAGGAGCGCCACTTGCACTTCGGGGGAGCCGGTGTCGGCGGCGCCGCGCGCGTTCGACTTGATGATGTCGGCCTTGTTGATGTCTGCCACTGCCATGACGTGTTTCCTGGTTGTGAGAACGCGCATGGCCGGCGGATTCAGGTGTGCCGGGTGCGGTCTCGGTTGCCACTTGCGGTCACGGATGAAACCGATCCGTGCCGTGCTGTTTGCTCCACAGCAGCCGGGAGGCGACTGCAGAACCGGCGGATTATAGACCAAGCCCGGCGCGCAGCCGATCCAGCCCCTGGTCGAGCCGCGCCGGATCGCGCGAGGCGAAGCACCAGCGCAGCCACCCCTCACCCTCGGGGCCGAAGGCCGCGCCCGGCGCGAGCCCGAGGCCATGGTCGGCCACCAGGCGCTTGGCCAGGGCCAGCGAATCGGTCTCGCCCTCGACGCGGAAGAAGGCATACATCCCGCCCGGCGGCAGCGCCACCTCGAGCCCGGGCAGCGCCTGCAGGCCCGCCAGCAGCCGGTCGCGGCAGGCCTTCAGGTGCTGAACCAACGCCGGCACCGAGGCATCGGCCTGCGCCAGCGCCGCGAGGCCGCCGCGCTGTACGAACACCGGCGCGCAGGAGCTGTTGAACTCGACCAGCTTGCCGACGGCGTCGGTCATGCCGGGCGGCAGCACCAGCCAGCCCAGGCGCCAGCCGGTCATCAGGAAGCTCTTCGAGAAGCTGTGCGTGACGACCAGCCGGTCGTCGGGCGTGGCGATGTCGAGGAAGCTCGGTGCGGCAGGCGCATCGCCGAAGTAAAGCCGCTCGTACACCTCGTCGGCCACGATCCAGGTACCGGTGCGGCGGCAATGTTCGAGGATGGCGCGCTGCTCGTCGCGGGTGAGCGTCCAGCCGGTGGGGTTGTTGGGCGCGTTGAGCAGCAGCACGCGGGTCTGCGGCGTCACCGCATCGAGCAGCCGCTGCAGGTCCAGCCGCCAGACGCCACCATACGGCTGCAACGACACGCGCCGCACCTGGCCGCCCAGGATCGCCGGCTGGGCCGCGATGTTGGGCCACACCGGCACCACCGCCACCACCTCGTCACCGGTGCCCACCAGCAACTGGCTCGCGATCATCAATGCCGACACACCGGACGACGTGACCGCGATGCGTTCGGGCGGCACCTCGCTATGCAGCGCCCCGGTGTAGCGCGACAAGGCTTCGCGCAGCGGCATCAGGCCGAGGTTGTGGGAATAGAAGGTCTCGCCCCGCGCCAGCGACTCGGCCGCGGCCTGGCGCACCGGCTCCGGCGTGACCTCGTCGCTCTCGCCGAACCAGAAGGCCAGCACATCGCCGCCGCGCTGCAACCCTGCATTGGCGACCTCACGGATCTTGGAGGCCGGCAGGGCCTCGACGACAGCTCTCATCGTGATGGATTCCTTCAGGCGGCCGCCAGATCCCAGCGCGGCCGCACGTCGAACGCATAGTCGAAGCCAGGGTGCGCCTTGCCGCGCTGCACGCGCATCGCGGCGGCGAGCGCGATCATCGCGCCGTTGTCGGTGCACAGGCTGAGCTCGGGATAGTGCACCCGGACACGGATGCGCTCGCAGGCGGCATTGAGCCGGCGGCGCAGCTCGGCATTGGCACCCACCCCGCCCGCGATGACGAGGCGCTTCAGCCCGGTGAGCTTGAGCGCCTTCATCGCCTTGGCGCACAACACCTCGACGATCGCCGCCTGGGTGGATGCAGCCAGGTCGGCCAGTTGCGCCTCCGACACCGGCGGCGGCAGGCGCTTGAGCTGCGTCATCACCGCCGTCTTCAGGCCGGCGAAGGAGAAGTCAAGGTTGCCGCTGTGCAACAACGGCCGCGGCAGTGCGAATGCATCGGCCCTGCCCTGCTCGGCCAGCCGCGACAGCGCAGGCCCGCCGGGGTAACCCAGGCCCATCAGCTTGGCCGACTTGTCGAAGGCTTCGCCGGCCGCGTCATCGATCGTCTCGCCGAGCAGTTCATAGATGCCGACATCGTCCACCCGCATCAGTTGCGTGTGCCCGCCGGAGACCAGCAGCGCCACGAACGGAAAGCTCGGTGGGTCGGCCGACAGGAAGGGCGACAGTAGATGGCCCTCTAGGTGATGCACGCCCAGCGTGGGTTTGCCGAGCGCCGCCGCCAGCGCGCAGGCCACGCCGGCGCCCACCAGCAGCGCACCCGCCAGGCCAGGGCCTCGCGTGAAAGCCACGAGGTCGATGTCGGCCAGGCTGCAGTCCGCCTGGGCCAGCACTTCGCGCGTCAACGGCAGCACGCGCCGGATGTGGTCGCGCGAGGCCAGCTCGGGCACGACGCCGCCATAGGCCTGGTGCATCTCGATCTGGCTGTGCAGCGCCTGCGCCAGCAACCGGGGGACGGCATCGCCCTCTGCGGTCTGCACCAGGGCCACACCGGTTTCATCGCAGGAGGACTCGATACCCAGCACGTTCATCACGCGAGTGTAACGAGCGCTGCCTACACTGTTTCTCCTGGCATCCGGCTTGCAATAGTGCACAAGCTTGCCCCAGTGTTTTCCCTGAGCCGGGGTGAGAATGTTTGCAGAGCCCGGGGCGTTGGGGCTACCCTACGCCCCCGCACAAGAATAACCACAGGCCGCTCTCTCGCGTGACAAGCGGCCGCCTTTCCGGTTGGGATCCATGAAAGAGTTCAAACTGTCCGCCTGGCCGGATCTTCCGGCGCCCTTCCACCGCACCACGTACCGGCGCATGCTGAGCGACATGTCGCACCGCTACGTGACGGTGCAGCAGCTCATGGCCACCAGCGGCGCCTCGCGCCTCGAAGTGCGCCTGTTCCTGCAGATGCTCACCGAGCGCGGCCTGCTCAGCGAGCGCGACGCGCCGGTGCGCGGCAGCCTATTCGCGCCCATCGGCGGCTGGTTGCGCCGCACCCTGAACGTGAACGGCGAGCGCGAAGCCGCCGTCGAAGCCGAGCGCTGATCCCGCATCCTCCTGGTGCGCTTCGCGCCCGCCCGTGGCGCGAATGTTGCTCGAATGGGGCCCATGTCCACGGCCCCCGCCCTCCGAATCGTCATCATCGCGCCCGAGTCGCTGTCGCCGGATCCGGCCGACGTCGATGCATGGTGGGAGGCGGAGCGCTCGCGCTCGCTGCGCATCGGCCTGCTGGAGAACGGCTACAACATCGTCGCCGTGCTGCCGCCCGACATCTTCCTGCCCGACCGCCTCGCGCAGATCCAGCCCGACATGATCATCGTCGACGCCGAGAGCGAGGCGCGCGACACGCTCGAGCATGTGGTGATGGCCACGCGCCATGCGCGCCGCCCGATCGTGCTGTTCACCGACGATGAAGACACCTCGCACGTGCGCGACGCCATCGCGGCTGGCGTCACCGCCTACGTGGTGGCCGGCCTGGCGTCCGATCGCGTGAAGCCGGTGCTCGATGTGGCGATGGCGCGCTTCCAGCACGAGGAATCGCTGCGCCAGGAACTGGCCGATGCACGCCTGCAATTGAGCGAACGAAAGATCGTCGAGCGTGCCAAGGGCCTGCTGATGCAACGCCACGGCATCGGCGAGAACGAGGCCTACGCCCGCCTGCGCAAGACCGCGATGGACAAGGGCCTGAAGCTGGCCGAAGTGGCCCAGCGCATCATCGACGTGGCCGACCTGCTCGGGTGAACCTTGGCACCAAGACGGCGCGCCCCGCGCCGCAGCGCAGCACGATCACCACGTTTTTGGTGCAGAGCCTTGCTAAACACACGCTGTTCTCCCTGGCACGCTCGTTGCGTTGTGTCTGCCCGTAAGAGATCAATGGCGATCTCTTGACCATTCAGTGCAAGCCGCCAATGGCGGCGGCCTGCACCAGGACGATGGCGTCCCCACACCGTGCGCTGACCGCGTGCGACTGTGAGGACGCCTTTTTGTTTTTCTGGGTCAACGCATCGGGAATCACATGGAGCATTCGGGAAAGATCGACATGGCACGCCGCACCCTCATCAAGGCCGCAGCGGCCACCAGCGCCGCCGGCCTGCTGCCGGGCCTTCAAGCCGCGGTCTACGCGGGCGGCTCCGACAAGCCCGAGAAGGAAGAGGTCAAGATCGGCTTCATCCCGCTGACCGACTGCGCCTCGGTGGTCATGGCCTCGGTGCTGGGCTTCGACAAGAAGTACGGCGTGAAGATCATTCCGAGCAAGGAAGCCTCGTGGGCCGGCGTGCGCGACAAGCTGGTCAACGGCGAGCTCGACATGGCGCATGTGCTCTACGGCCTGGTGTACGGCGTGCACCTGGGCATCGCCGGCCCCAAGAAGGACATGGCCGTGCTGATGACGCTGAACAACAACGGCCAGGCGATCACGTTGTCGAAGAAGCTGGCCGACAAGGGCGCGGTCGACGGTGCCTCGCTCGCGAAGCTGATGGGCGCCGAAAAGCGCGACTACACCTTCGCGCAGACCTTCCCCACCGGCACCCATGCGATGTGGCTGTATTACTGGCTGGCCAGCGTGGGCATCAACCCGATGAAGGATGCCAAGGTCATCACCGTGCCGCCGCCGCAGATGGTGGCCAACATGCGCGTGGGCAACATGGACGGCTACTGCGTGGGCGAGCCCTGGGGCCATCGCGCGATCATGGACGGCATCGGCATCACCGCGGTGACCACGCAGGACATCTGGAAGGACCACCCCGAGAAGGTGCTCGGCACCACCGGCGACTTCGTCAAGAAATATCCCAACACGGCGCGCGCGGTGATGATGGCCATCCTCGAGGCCGGCCAGTGGATCGACGCCAGCCTGACCAACAAGCTGAAGATGGCCGAGACGGTGGCCGACAAGGCCTACGTCAACACCGGCGTCGACGCGATCAACCAGCGCATCCTCGGCCGCTACCAGAACGGCCTGGGCAAGACCTGGGACGACCCCAACCACATGAAGTTCTTCAACGACGGTGCGGTGAACTTCCCCTACCTGTCAGACGGCATGTGGTTCCTCACCCAGCACAAGCGCTGGGGCCTGATCAAGGACCACCCCGACTACCTGGGCGTGGCGAAGCAGATCAACCAGGTCGACTTGTACAGACAAGTCGCCTCGGCGATGAAGATCAGCGTGCCCAAGGACGCGATGCGCAGCAGCAAGCTGATCGACGGCGTGGTGTGGGACGGCAAGGACCCCGCGAAGTACGCCGACAGCTTCAAGGTCAAGGTCTGAAGGAGAGCCCACCATGGTGAGTGCCGTTTTCCACGCGCCGGAGGCTTCGGCCACAAAGCCGGTCGCCAAAGCCGCTGCGCCTGCTGCCATCGCACCGGCAGCATCCTCCAAGCCTGCGAAGCCGCCCCGCGCGCCCTACGACTGGCGGGCCTTCTGGCTGGCCGTGCTGCCGCCGGTGCTGGGCATCGCGATGCTGATCAGCATCTGGGCGCTGCTCACGATGAACAGCAGCTCGTTTCCCACCCCGGCTGCCACCTTCGATGCCGCCGTCAAGCTCTTCAGCGATCCCTTCTACCGCAAGGGCCCGAACGACCAGGGCATCGGCTGGAACATCCTGAACTCGCTGCAGCGCGTGGCCGTGGGCTTCGGCATGGCGGCCGCGGTCGGCATCCCGGCCGGCTTCATGATCGGCCGCTTCACCTTCCTCAACCGCATGGTGTCGCCGCTGATCAGCCTGCTGCGGCCGGTGTCGCCGCTGGCCTGGCTGCCGATCGGGTTGCTGGTGTTCAAGAGCGCCAATCCGGCCGCGATCTGGACGATCTTCATCTGCTCGATCTGGCCGATGATCATCAACACCGCCGTGGGCGTGCAGCGCGTGCCGCAGGATTACCTCAATGTGGCCCGCGTGCTCAACCTCAGCGAATGGAGCGTGATGACCAAGATCCTGTTCCCCGCGGTGCTGCCCTACATGCTGACCGGCGTGCGCCTCTCGGTGGGCACGGCGTGGCTGGTGATCGTGGCGGCCGAGATGCTGACCGGCGGCGTGGGCATCGGCTTCTGGGTGTGGGACGAGTGGAACAACCTCAACGTCCAGCACATCCTGATCGCGATCTTCGTGATCGGCATCGTCGGCCTGCTGCTCGAGCAGCTGCTCGTCAGCATCGCCAAGCGCTTCTCGTTCGACGACTGACACCCACACACACAACGGAGGGACCATGCACAACTTCATCCAGGTGCAGAACGCCGAAATGGTGTTCGACACGAAGAAGGGCCGTTTCCATGCGCTGCGCGAGATCGACCTCTCGGTGGCGCGCGGCGAGTTCGTCACGCTGATCGGGCACTCGGGCTGCGGCAAGTCGACGCTGCTGAACCTGATCGCCGGGCTGCTGCGGCCCACCAGCGGCGCGCTGATCTGCGACAACAAGGAGATCGCAGCCCCCGGCCCCGAGCGTGCGGTGGTGTTCCAGAACCACTCGCTGCTGCCGTGGCTCACCTGCTTCGAGAACGTATACCTCGCGGTCGAGCGCGTGTTCGGCGGCGCCGAACCGAAGGCGAAGTTGAAGCTCCGCACCGACGCAGCGCTGGAGCTGGTGGGCATGGGCCACGCCGCGCAGAAGCGGCCGCACGAGATCTCCGGCGGCATGAAGCAGCGCATCGGCATCGCCCGCGCGCTGGCGATGGAGCCCAAGGTGCTGCTGATGGACGAGCCCTTCGGCGCGCTCGACGCCCTCACCCGCGCCCACCTGCAGGACGAGCTGCTGAAGATCGTCGCCCGCACGCAGAGCACCGTGGTGATGGTGACCCACGACGTGGACGAGGCCGTGCTGCTGTCGGACCGCATCGTGATGATGACCAACGGCCCGGCCGCCACCATCGGCGAGGTCCTGAAGGTCGACCTGCCGCGCCCGCGCAACCGGGTCGAGCTGGCTGAAGACGCCGCCTACGTCCACTACCGCAAGGAAGTGCTCGACTTTCTCTACACGCGCCACGGCCGTCCGCAGGCACTCGCTGCCTGAGCCTTCGGGAGCAAGCCCATGTCCACGCCCACGATGGCGGCGCTGGCGCCGCCCATCGCCGTGCCGGCACGTCCGCGCGCGGCCGCCGCTCCGCAGCGCAGCCGTCGGGCGCTCGGCAAGTACCGCGAGATCCTGATCGCGGTGGCCTTCTTCCTGCTGTTCGACCTGGCCGTGCTGGTGTTGAACTTCGTCGTGTCGTATGAGATTGCTCAGGACGCGGTCGCGATCAACCTGGCCGGCCGCCAGCGCATGCTGACGCAGCGCATGGCCAAGACGCTGTTCGCGCTCGAAGTCGCCCAGGCCCGTGGCCAGCCCACCGAGCCCCTGCTCGACGAATTGCGCACGGCAGTGAACCTGTTCGACGGCACGCTGCTCGCATTCCGGCAGGGCGGCACCGCCACCGGCGGCGACGGCAAGCCGCTGAGCCTGTCGTCGGCCGGCAGCGCCGCTGGTCTCGCGATCCTGCAGCGGGCCGACACGCTGTGGCAGCCCTGGCGCCAGCGCATCGAACCGCTGCGCAGCGTTCCTTCGCCCGACCTGCCGCTGATCAGCGCCGCTGCCGACCATGCGCGCCAGCACAACCTCGCGCTGCTGGGCCTGATGAACGAGTTCACCACCGCACTCGAGAGCGACGCCAACGGGCGCGCCGCCCGCCTGCGTCAGGTGCAGACGGCCGGCATCGTGCTGGCGCTGGTGAACTTCCTGTTCATCCTGTTCAAGTTCATCCGGCGCCTGCGTCGCTCGGATGCGGCGATCGAGGAAGCCACCGAGGAGAACCGCGAGATCCTCGCCAGCGTGCGCGAAGGCCTGTTCCTGCTCACGCCCGAGCTCCATCTGGGCACGCAGCTGTCGCAATCGGTGAGCGGCCTGTTCGGCCGCAGCGTCCGGCCCGGCGACAGCTTCATCGGCCTGTTGCAGCCGGTGGTCTCGGCGAAGACGCTGGCCGACGCGCGCGACTACCTCGAGCTGCTGTTCACGCCGCATGTGCGCGAGGAGCTGGTGCAGAGCATCAACCCGCTGTCGGAGGTCGAGCTGTCGATCACCGATTCGCTGGGCCAGCCCGCACGCCGGCACCTGGCCTTCCAGTTCAACCGCGTGATCGTCGAGCAGCAGGTGCGCCACCTGCTTGTCACCGTGCAGGACGTGAGTGCGCGTGTCGAGCTCGAGCAGCAGTTGCAAGGGGAGCGGCAGCGGGCGCAACGCGAGTTCGACCTGCTGGTCAAGGCCTTCGAGGCCGAGCCGGCGGCGCTGCGGCGCTTCGTCGAGCGCTCGGAGTCGTCGCTGCTGCAGGTCAACGACATGCTGAGCCAGGTGGCCGCCGAAGCCGGCCCGCGGCAGGTGGAGCGCATCGTCAATGCGATGTGCCGCCATGTGCATGCGGTCAAGGGCGAGGCATCGATGCTCGGCCTGGACCTGTTGAGCGCCACGGCCCATGCCTTCGAGAGCCGCCTGCAGGCGCTGCGCGAATCGGGCGAGTTCGGCGGCGAGAGCCTGCTGGCGCTGCCGGTGTCGCTGGAGGAGCTGCTGACGCGCGTGCAGGCGCTGAAGCGGCTCGCGCAGACCGGGCGCGGAGTCCGCCAGGGCACGGAAGACGGCGCCCTGCCCGACCTCGGCACGCAGATCGCCGCGCTGGTGCGACGCATCACGGTCGACACGGGCAAGCAGGCCCGGGTGCAGCACGACACCGCCGCCTTGGCCAGGCTCCCCACCCGCCTGCAGGACGCCCTGACCCGCATCGCCGTTCAGCTGGCGCGCAACGCGATGACGCACGGGATCGAAGCCCCCGAACAGCGGCTGCGTGCCGGCAAGCCCGAGGAAGGCACCGTGGGCGTGCGGCTCGAATTGGCCGAGGACGGCACGATGGACCTCGTGGTGCACGACGACGGTGCGGGGCTCGACCTGCAGCGCGTGCGCCAGCGCCTGCTGGAGCTGGGGTGGTACCACGCCGCGCAGATCGACGAGATGAGCCCGCAGCAGCTGCTGGGGCACATCTTCAAGGCCGGCTTCTCGACCGCGCTGGCGGTGGACGAGCACAGCGGGCGCGGCATCGGGCTCGAGGTGGTGACCTCGCATGTGCGCGAACTCGGAGGCCGCCTGCTGGTCAGCAGCCAGCGCTGGCGCGGCACCGAATTCCGCGTGCGGTTCAGCGCATGAGGCCGGCGATGAAGCTGCTGGCCGTCGACGATTCGAACATCGTGCGCTCGCGCATCGCCCGGCTCGCCCAGGGCGGTCCGCTCGGCGCGATCCAGATCGTGGGCCTGGCGCGCAACGGCATCGAGGCCCTACGGGTGGCGCGCGTCGCCCAGCCCGACGTCGTGACCATGGACCTCACCATGCCCGAGATGGACGGGCTGGCCTGCATCCCCGAGCTGCTGCGCATCGTGCCGAGCGCGAGCATCCTGGTCATCAGCGCACTGACCGACAAATCCACCGCGATCCGCGCGCTGAAGCTCGGCGCCCGCGGCTTCCTCGCCAAGCCGTTTTCCGACGAACAGCTGCAGCTCGCGCTGCTGAACCTCGTCACGCCCGAAGGACACTCGCGATGAGCCCGTTGCAGGAAACCGACCTCCGCGTGTTCGTCGACTCGGTGCGGCGCTATTTCGAGACCAGCAGCCGCATCGTCCCCGAGATCACCTCGGCCTTCCTGGGCACCAGCGAGGTGCCGCAGCACGAGTTCAACGGCATCGTCGGCCTGTCGGGCCGCTTCAACGGGCAGGTCACCGTGTCGATGCCGCAGCGTCCGCTGTGCGAACTGCTGCTGCTCCAGCGCGAAACCGACCTGTCGGAGAGCAACCTGCTCGACGCGGTGGGCGAGATCGCCAACACGCTGGCCGGCAATGCGCGCCAGCAACTGGGCGACGACCTCGAGATCTCGGTGCCGATCACGCGCCGCGGGCGGGTGCACAGCCTGCGCCGCACGCGGCGCCTGCCCTATGTGATCACGCTGCGCTGGAACACCTATCCCGGCATGGTGTGCGTCGACGTGGAGCGAAAGAGCTGAACGGCACGCCACGCACCAACTTGGCGTGGCACAGGCCTTGCGTTGGAGAGATCGACACTGCGTGCGGTGTCTGTCTATCTCCTCAGCAGGGCTAAGCCCTTTGTCCGGGCCTCTCCATCCGCGTGGTGGAGAGGCCGTCTTTTCAGTGGTTTTCCTTGGCGTGGTTGATCGAGTACTTGGGGATCTCGATCGTCACGTCCTGGTTGGAGAGGATGGCCTGGCACGACAGGCGCGAGCTGGGTTCCAGGCCCCAGGCGCGGTCGAGCATGTCTTCTTCGCTCTCGTCCATCTCGCCCAGCGAGTTGAAGCCCTCGCGCACCACGACGTGGCAGGTGGTGCAGGCGCAGCTCATCTCGCAGGCATGCTCGATCGGGATGTCGTTGTCGAGCAGCGCCTCGCAGATCGAGGTGCCCGAAGGCGCCTCGATGGTGGCGCCGTCGGGGCAGTACTCGGCATGCGGCAGGATCTTGATGATGGGCACGGTGGGGGATTCCTTCAAACCTCTTCGACGCTGCGACCCGCCAGCGCATGGCGGATGCCGCGGTTCATGCGGGCGGCGGCAAACGCCTCGGTGCCCTTGGCCAGCGCCTCCACCGCCGCGTTGATCGCGGTGTGGTCTTCGGTGGCGGCCGTGTCGCGCAGCTGCTCGACGAGCGAATCGATGGCCGCGCGCTCCTCGGCGCTCAAGAGATCGCCGTCGGCCGACAGCGCGGAGTGCGTAGCGAGCAGCATGCGTTCGGCCTCGACGCGCGCCTCACGCAAGGCCCGGGCGGCCATGTCTTCCTCGGCGCTGGCAAAGCCTTCGCGCAGCATGCGGGCGATGTCGTCATCGGCCAGGCCATAACTCGGCTTCACCGCGATCGACGCCTCGACGCCCGAGGTCTGCTCGCGCGCGGAGACGTTGAGCAGTCCGTCGGCATCGACCTGGAAGGTCACGCGGATGCGGGCGGCGCCGGCCGCCATCGGCGGAATGCCGCGCAGCTCGAAGCGCGCCAGCGACCGGCAGTCGGACACCAGTTCGCGCTCGCCCTGCACCACGTGCAGCGCCATCGCCGTCTGGCCATCCCTGAAGGTGGTGAAGTCTTGCGCCTTGGCCGTGGGGATCGTCGTGTTGCGCTCGATGATGCGCTCGACCAGCCCGCCCATGGTCTCCAGGCCCAGCGACAACGGGATCACGTCGAGCAGCAGCAGCCCTTCGCCGTCGGCCGCATTGCCGGCCAGTTGGTTGGCCTGGATCGCGGCGCCCAGCGCCACCACTTCGTCCGGGTTCAGGTCGGTGAGCGGCTGGCGGCCGAAGAACTCGCCGACCAGGCGCTGCACGGCCGGCATGCGGGTGGAGCCGCCGACCATCACCACGCCCTGCACTTCGTCCTTGGCGACCTTGGCATCGCGCAGCACGCGGCGCACGCTCTGCAGCGTGCGGTCGATCAGGTGGCGCGTGAGGGCATCGAAGCGCTCTCGGCTGACCTGCACGGCGATGTCACGGCCGGCGATGCGGCAGCGCAGCTCGGCGGAGTCGGCGGTGGTCAACGCCTCTTTCGCCGCACGGGCCGCGACCAGCACGGCGCGCTTGTCCTGCGGGCCGGCCACCTGGGTCTTGGCCTGCTGCAGTGCCCAGTCAGCCAGTGCCTGGTCGAAATCGTCGCCACCCAGTGCGGCATCGCCACCGGTGGCCACCACCTCGAACACGCCGCGCGACAGGCGCAGCAGCGAGATGTCGAAGGTGCCGCCGCCCAGGTCGTAGACGGCATACAACCCTTCGCTGCCATGGTCCAGGCCATAGGCCACTGCAGCGGCAGTGGGTTCGTTGAGCAGACGCAGCACCTTCAGGCCAGCCAGCTGCGCCGCATCCTTCGTGGCCTGCCGCTGCGCATCGTCGAAATACGCCGGCACCGTGATCACGGCGCCGAACAGGTCGTCGTTGAAGGTGTCTTCGGCGCGGTAGCGCAGCGTCGCGAGGATCTCGGCCGACACCTCCACCGGCGACTTCAGACCCTGGCGCGTCTGCAGACCCACCATGCCGGGCTGGTCGACGAAGCGATACGGCAGCTTGTCGTGGTCGACGATGTCGCCCAGGCCGCGGCCCATGAAGCGCTTGACCGAGACCACGGTGTTCTCGGAATCCTCGGCCTGCGCGGCCTGCGCCTCATGGCCGATCTGCCGGCCCTGACCTTCGAGGTAGCGCACGATCGACGGCAGCAGCACGCGGCCCTGCGCATCAGGCAGGCATTCGGGCACGCCGTGGCGCACGGCCGCGACCAGCGAATGCGTGGTGCCGAGGTCGATGCCGACTGCGATCCGCCGCTGGTGCGGGTCGGGCGCCTGCCCGGGTTCTGAGATCTGTAGGAGAGCCATGGCCTTTATTGTCCCAGCGCGTCCAGGCGTTTATCGATGTCGGAACGAAAGCGTGCAACGAACATGAGGGCTCTCACGAGCTGGGCCGCGGCAGCGGCATCGTGCCGCTCGTCGAGCGCCTGCCGCACGTCGTCGAACATCCTGCGTTCCTGCGCGGCGATCTCGTCATCGAGCGCCTGCACCTGCGCGACGCCCTGCGCCTCTTCCAGCGCCTCGCGCCAGGCCATCTGCTGCATAAGAAAGCTGCCCGGCATCGCCGTGTTGCTCTCGGCCTGGATCGGCGCGCCGGCCAGTTCGCACAACAGCGTCGCGCGCTTGAGCGGATCGCGCAGACGCTGGTAGGCCTCGTTCACGCGCACGGCCCACTGCATCGCGAGCCGCTGCGCCGAAGCGCCCTCGGAGGCGAAACGATCGGGGTGCACCTGGGTCTGCAGCGCGCGCCACGAGGCGTCGAGCTGCGTGCGGTCGAGCGCGAAACGCCGGGGCAGGCCGAACAGCGTGAAGTCGTCGTCGTCGAGTTTCATGGCCGAAAAAAAGCGCGGTGCACCCACCGCGCCCAGGTTCGTCGCGGGTGATCTCAGACCCGGAATGATTCGCCGCAGCCGCAGCGGTCCTTCTCGCGCGGGTTGTGGAACTTGAAGCCCTCGTTCAGGCCTTCGCGCACGAAATCGAGTTCGGTGCCGTCGATGTAGGGCAGGCTCTTCGGGTCGACCAGCACCTTCACGCCGTGGCCTTCGAACACGTGGTCTTCGGGCGCCACTTCGTCGGCGTATTCGAGCTTGTAGGCCAGGCCCGAGCAGCCGGTGGTCTTGACACCCAGCCGTACCCCCACGCCCTTGCCGCGTTTGGCGATGTAGCGCGAGACATGGCGGGCCGCAGCTTCCGTCAACGTCACTGCCATGGCGGTCACTGCACGGTTTCCTTGGCCCCGGCCTTGGCCTTGTAGTCCTCGACCGCCGCCTTGATCGCGTCTTCGGCCAGGATCGAGCAGTGGATCTTCACCGGCGGCAGCGCCAGCTCTTCGGCGATCTTGGTGTTCTTGATCGTCAGCGCCTCGTCCAGCGACTTGCCCTTGACCCATTCGGTCACGAGCGAGCTGGAAGCGATGGCGGAGCCGCAGCCGTAGGTCTTGAACTTGGCGTCCTCGATCAGCCCGGTGGCCGGGTTGACCTTGATCTGCAGCTTCATCACGTCGCCGCAGGCCGGGGCGCCGACCATGCCGGTGCCCACGGAGTCGTCGTTCTTGTCGAAGGACCCAACGTTGCGGGGGTTTTCGTAGTGGTCGATGACCTTGTCGCTGTATGCCATTTTCTTGCTCCTTCGGAACTCAGTGCGCGGTCCACTGGATCGCGCTGATGTCCACGCCGTCCTTGTACATCTCCCACAGCGGCGACAGTTCGCGCAGCTTGGCCACGCGATCCTTCAGCGTCGCCACCGCGTAGTCGATTTCTTCTTCGGTCGTGAAGCGGCCGATCGTCATGCGCAGGCTGGAGTGCGCGAGCTCGTCGCTGCGACCCAGGGCGCGCAGCACGTAGCTGGGCTCCAGGCTGGCCGAGGTACAGGCCGAGCCCGAGGACACCGCGATGCCCTTGATGCCCATGATCAGCGACTCGCCCTCGACGAAATTGAACGAGGCGTTGACGTTGTGCGGCACGCGCTTCTCGAGGTCGCCGTTGATGAACACCTGCTCGATGTCGCTCAGGCCGCGCAGCAGGCGCTGCTGCAGCATGCGGATGCGCTCGCTCTCGGTGCCCATCTCTTCCTTGGCGATGCGGAAGGCCTCGCCCATGCCGGCGATCTGGTGCGTGGGCAGCGTGCCCGAGCGCATGCCGCGCTCATGGCCGCCGCCGTGCATCTGCGCCTCGAGGCGCACACGGGGCTTGCGGCGCACGTAAAGCGCGCCAATGCCCTTGGGGCCGTAGCTCTTGTGCGAGGCCAGGCTCATCAGGTCGACCGGCAGGGTCTGCAGGTCGATCGCCACCTTGCCGGTGGCCTGGGCCGCGTCGACGTGGAAGATGATGCCGCGCTCGCGGCACAGTGCGCCGATGGTCGGAATGTCCTGGATGACGCCGATCTCGTTGTTGACGAACATCACCGAGACCAGGATCGTGTCAGGGCGCAGCGCATCCTTGAACTTGTTGAGGTCGAGCAGGCCGTTTTCCTGCACGTCGAGGTAGGTCACCTCGAAGCCCTGGCGCTCCAGCTCACGCATCGTGTCGAGCACGGCCTTGTGCTCGGTCTTCACGGTGATCAGGTGCTTGCCGCGGCTCTTGTAGAAGTGGGCCGCCCCCTTGAGCGCGAGGTTGTTCGACTCGGTGGCACCGGAGGTCCACACGATCTCGCGCGGGTCGGCCCCGATCAGGTCGGCCACCTGCGTGCGCGAGCGCTCGACCATCTCTTCCGCTTCCCATCCCCAGGCGTGGCTGCGCGAGGCCGGATTGCCGAAGTGTTCGCGCAGCCAGGGGATCATGGCATCGACCACGCGCGGGTCGACCGGCGTGGTGGCGCCGTAGTCCATGTAGATCGGGAAATGGGGTGTCATGTCCATGTCGAGACGGTCTTCTTCTGGAAAGGCGAATTACTTGGAGAACGCGCTGCCGAGGGCGAACACGGAGTTCGGCGCGGTGACCTTGATCGGCTTGACCACCGGCTGGGTGGAGATGGCGCGCTTGACCGGCGCCTCCTCGACCGACACGCCCTTGGCGAGCTGGTCGTCGACCAGCTTCTTCAGCGAGATCGAGTCGAGGTACTCGATCATCTTGTTGTTCAGGCTGGTCCACAGGTCGTGCGTCATGCAGCGGCCGGTGTCGTCACCCATGCAGTTTTCCTTGCCGCCGCAGCCGGTGGCGTCGAGCGCCTCGTCCACGGCGACGATGATGTCGGCCACCGTGATGTCCTCGGCCTTGCGGCCCAGCGAGTAGCCGCCACCGGGGCCACGGGTGCTCTCGACCAGCTCGTGTCGGCGCAGCTTGCCGAACAGCTGCTCGAGGTAGGACAGGGAGATCTGCTGACGCTGGCTGATCGCGGCCAAGGCCACGGGGCCGGAGTGGGAGCGCAGCGCCAGGTCGATCATCGCGGTGACTGCAAAACGGCCCTTGGTGGTAAGACGCATAACTTCTCCTTCTAGCCTTGCGGCAGCGCAGCAAACATGAAGACCGGTGGGTCACAGGCAGCTGTCATGCCGGTATGAACCGGGGGTGACCGGGTTAACCCTCGAGGAATCCCGAGCGATTTACTCGATTATACATGAAGCCGAGTGATTTGGTCGAGATTGCCGGACGAAGTTCCGGCTAGCGCTGTGCGAGCTGCGCGCGAAGCTGGGCGACGAGGCCGTCGCAGGCCGATTCGACGTAGTCGAGCACCTGTTCGAAGCCTTCGATACCGCCGTAGTAAGGGTCCGGCACCACGGTGCTGCGACAGGCCGGCGCATGGCTCATCAACAGTTGCAGCCGGGAGCGTAGGTGCGGCGGACAGATAGCGTCGAGGTGCGCGAGGTTGTCTTCGTCCATCGCCAGCACGAGGTCGAAGCGCTCGAAATCCGACGCGCTGACCCGGCGCGCGCGCAAAGAGGACAGGTCGTATCCCCGCTTGCGCGCATGATGCTGCGAGCGCTCGTCGGGCGGCGCTCCGATGTGATAACCGTGCGTGCCCGCGGAATCCACCTCGACGTGTTCGGCCAGGCCAGCCGCCAGGAGCTTGTGCCGCAGCACACCTTCCGCCGTTGGCGAGCGGCAGATGTTGCCCATGCACACCATCAACACGCGGAGCTTGCGACCGGCGCTCATGCCGCCTTGCCTCCCAGCGGCACCACGTTGGTGTCGTGCCCGCCCGCACCGAAAGCCTGCTCCCGCAGCAGCGCCAGCTGATCACGCACACGCGCAGCCTTCTCGAACTCGAGGTTCTTCGCGTGCTCGAGCATCTGCTTCTCCAGTTGCTTGATGCGCTTGCCCAGGTCTTTTTCCGACATCGCCTCGACCTGCGCGGCGTCTTCCATCTGCTTGAGCTTGGCCTCATCGGCCGCCTGGCTCACGACACCGTCGATCAGCTCCTTGACCTGCTTCTTCACACTGCGCGGCGTGATGCCATGCGCCTCGTTGTGGGCGACCTGCCTGGCACGGCGGCGCTCGGTCTCGTCGATCGCCCGACGCATCGAGTCGGTGATCTTGTCGGCATAGAGGATGGCCTTGCCGTTGACGTTGCGCGCCGCGCGGCCGATGGTCTGGATCAGGCTGCGCTCGGCGCGCAGGAAGCCTTCCTTGTCGGCATCGAGGATGGCCACCAATGACACCTCGGGGATGTCCAAGCCCTCGCGCAGCAGGTTGATGCCCACCAGCACGTCGAAGGTGCCCAGCCGCAGGTCGCGGATGATCTCCACGCGCTCCACCGTGTCGATGTCGGAGTGCAGGTAACGCACCTTGACGCCGTTGTCCGACAGATAGTCGGTGAGCTGCTCGGCCATGCGCTTGGTCAGCGTCGTGATCAGCACCCGCTCCCCGATCTCGACCCGGTCGCGGATCTCCTGCAGCACGTCGTCGACCTGGTGCGTCGCCGGCCGCACCTCGACCTCCGGATCGATCAGGCCGGTCGGCCGCACCAGCTGCTCGACCACCTGGCCCGCATGCTCCTGCTCGTAGGCCGCCGGCGTCGCCGTGACGAAGATCGCCTGGCGCATCTTCTTCTCGAACTCGGCGAACTTCAGCGGGCGGTTGTCCAGCGCACTGGGCAGGCGGAAGCCGTACTCGACCAGCACCTCCTTGCGCGCCCGGTCGCCGTTGAACATGCCGCCCAGTTGCCCGATCAGCACATGGCTCTCGTCGAGGAACATGATCGCGTCCTGCGGCAGGTAGTCCACCAGCGTGGGCGGCGGATCGCCCGGCATCGCGCCCGACAGATGCCGGGTGTAGTTCTCGATGCCCTTGCAGTGGCCCACCTCCTGCAGCATCTCGAGGTCGAAGCGCGTGCGCTGCTCCAGCCGCTGCGCCTCGACCAGCTTGCCGGCCTTCACCAGTTCGTCGAGCCGCAAGCGCAGTTCTTCCTTGATGGTCTCGATGGCGCGCACCACCTGCTCGCGGGGCGTGACGTAATGGCTCGACGGATAGACCACGAAGCGCGGCACCTTTTGGCGGATGCGGCCCGTCAGCGGGTCGAGCAGCGAGAGCGATTCGATCTCGTCGTCGAACAGCTCGATGCGGATCGCGAGCTCCGAATGCTCGGCCGGGAACACGTCGATCGTGTCGCCGCGCACACGGAAGGTGCCGCGGCCGAAGTCGATCTCGTTGCGGGTGTACTGCATCGTGATCAGCCGGGCGATCAGGTCGCGCTGGCCGATCTTGTCGCCGGTGCGCACGATCAGCCGCATCTGCGTGTAGTCCTCGGGCTTGCCGATGCCGTAGATCGCGCTCACCGTGGCCACGATCACCACGTCGCGCCGCTCGAGGATGCTCTTGGTGGCCGAGAGGCGCATCTGCTCGATGTGCTCGTTGATCGAGCTGTCCTTCTCGATGAAGAGGTCGCGCTGCGGAACGTAGGCCTCGGGCTGGTAGTAGTCGTAGTAGCTGACGAAATACTCGACCGCGTTCTTCGGGAAGAACTCTCGGAACTCGCTGTACAGCTGGGCCGCCAGCGTCTTGTTGGGTGCGAACACGATCGCCGGCCGCCCCAATCGTGCGATCACGTTGGCCATCGTGAAGGTCTTGCCGGAGCCGGTGACGCCCAGCAGCGTCTGGTAGCTCAGGCCGTCGTGCACGCCCTCCACCAGCTGGCCGATCGCCGTGGGCTGGTCGCCCGCCGGCGGATACGGCTGGAACAACTGGAACGGCGAGTCCGGATAGCTGACGAACTCGCCCTTCGGCGCCTCAGAAACGACCTCCGCGGGCGAGTCCGTTGCAGTTTCGCGCATGGATTGAGAACGATCAGGCATCGGGATTTCCCTGGGGGTCGATTAAAATTGCGGCACACCCACCGCTGCAGCAAGCAGTGAACCATTCAGGTTATCTCAGCTTGGGTGTCCCCTGCCAACTCCCTGAGAAAGAGCTTTCATGTCGCTGTTTGCCGCCGTCGAAATGGCCCCGCGCGACCCGATCCTGGGTCTGAACGAGCAATTCAACGCCGACCCCAACCCCGCCAAGGTCAACCTCGGCGTGGGCGTGTACTACGACGACAACGGCAAGCTGCCCCTGCTGAACTGCGTTGCAGCCGCCGAGAAGCAGATGCTCGAGGCGCCCAAGGCCCGCGGCTACCTGCCGATCGATGGCATCGCGGCCTACGACAAGGCGGTGCAAGGCCTGGTATTTGGCGCCGAAAGCGAGGCCGTCAAGGGCGGCCGCGTGGCCACCGTGCAGGCGCTGGGCGGCACCGGCGGCCTGAAGCTGGGCGCCGATTTCCTGAAGAAGCTGAACCCTGCCGCCAAGGTGCTGATCAGCGACCCGAGCTGGGAAAACCACCGCGCGCTGTTCACCAACGCCGGCTTCGAGGTCGGCACCTATCCGTACTACGACGCCGACAAGCGCGGCGTCAATTTCGAGGGCATGCTGGCAGCGCTGAATGCTGCGGCCGCCGGCACCGTGGTCGTGCTGCACGCCTGCTGCCACAACCCCACCGGCTACGACATCACCGCCGAGCAGTGGGACCAGGTCGTTGCGGCCGTCAAGGCGCGCGGCCTGACCGCCTTCCTCGACATGGCCTACCAGGGCTTCGGCGAAGGCATCGCCGAAGACGGCGCCGCGGTGCAGAAGTTCCTCGCTGCCGGCATCGACTTCTTCGTCTCCACCTCGTTCTCGAAGAGTTTCTCGCTCTACGGCGAGCGTGTCGGCGCGCTGAGCGTCGTGTGCGAGAGCAAGGAAGAAGCGGCCCGCGTGCTGAGCCAACTGAAGATCGTGGTCCGCACCAACTATTCCAACCCGCCGACGCACGGCGCCACGGTGGTCGCCACGGTGCTCAACACCCCCGCGCTGCGCAAGATGTGGGAGGAAGAGCTGGCCGGCATGCGCGTGCGCATCAAGCTGATGCGCGAGGAGTTCGTGACCAAGCTGGCCGCCGCGGGTGTCAAGCAGGACTTCGGCTTCGTCTCGCGCCAGAAGGGCATGTTCAGCTACTCCGGCCTCACCAAGGCGCAGATGGAGCGGCTGCGCAGCGAATTCGGCGTCTATGGGGTGGATTCGGGCCGCATCTGCGTGGCGGCGCTGAACAGCAAGAACATCGACTACGTGGTGTCGTCCATCGCCAAGGTTCTTTAAGATTCCAACGAATCTCTCTCCACAGCCCGGCCGTTGCGCCGGGCTTTTTTTTGCGACAAACCGCTCGTTCGCAAAAAGAACGCCCGTTCGCTACGTGTTTTCTCCATTTTGTGCAGAGCCGCAACCAGGCAGGATGAAATTTGTTGGGAACCGTTAATGTTGCAGCGCACAAACGTTCGTGAGACAGTAGACGGGTGAATCTCCGCGGGAGCCGGCACGCGGCCGGGCCGCATTCTTTCGATGAAGAAGGCATTGCATGCTGTATCAGCTCTATGAAACCCAGCGCGCGTTGATGGCGCCTTTTGCCGAATTCGCGAGCGCGTCGTCCAAGCTGTACAACCACCCGCTCTCCCCGTTCGCGCACACGCCGATGGCGCAGCGCATTTCTGCCGGCTTCGACCTGATCCACCGCCTTGCCAAGGAATACGAGAAGCCGCAGTTCGAGATCACGGCCGCCACGGTCGACGGCGTGCAGGTGGCGGTGCAGGAGCAGGTGGCGCTGACCAAGCCCTTCTGCCGGCTGCTGCGCTTCAAGCGCTTCACCGACGACGCGCCGGTGCTGGCCCACATGAAGGCGCAGCCCACCGTGCTGGTGGTGGCGCCGCTGTCGGGCCACCATGCCACGCTGCTGCGCGACACGGTCAAGAGCCTGCTGCAGGACCACAAGGTCTACATCACCGACTGGACCGACGCGCGCATGGTGTCGGTGGAAGACGGCCCGTTCCACCTCGACGACTACATCGAGTACGTGCAGGAGTTCATCCGCCACATCGGCAACGACGTGCACGTGATCTCCGTCTGCCAGCCCACCGTCCCGGTGCTGGCCGCGATCTCGCTGATGGCCAGCCGCGGCGAGCGCACGCCGCAGACCATGACGATGATGGGCGGCCCGATCGATGCCCGCAAGTCGCCCACCGCGGTGAACAACCTGGCGATGAACAAGAGCTACGAGTGGTTCGAGAACAACGTGATCTACCGCGTGCCGCCGAACTATCCGGGCGCCACGCGCCGCGTGTACCCGGGCTTCCTGCAGCACAGCGGCTTCGTCGCGATGAACCCGGATCGCCACCTGAGCTCGCACTACGACTACTTCCTCGACCTCGTGCGTGGCGACGAGGAGAGCGCTGAAGCGCACCGCCAGTTCTACGACGAATACAACGCCGTGCTCGACATGCCGGCGGAGTACTACCTCGACACGATCAAGACGGTGTTCCAGGACTTCGCGCTGGTCAACGGCACATGGAACGTGCGCGGCGAACTGGTGCGCCCGCAGGACATCGCCACCTCGGCCCTGCTGACCATCGAAGGCGAGCTCGACGACATCTCCGGCGCCGGCCAGACCCGTGCCGCGCACGATCTCTGCACCGGCATCCCCAAGGACCGCCAGTTCCACTACGACGTGGTCGGCGCCGGCCACTACGGCATCTTCTCCGGCCGCCGCTGGCGCGAGAAGGTCTACCCCGAGGTGCGCAGCTTCATCGCCCGCTTCCACCAGAGCGGCGAACAGGCGGCGGAGGCTCCGGCCAAGGCAGCCAAGGCCAGCGGCGCGATCGCGCGCAAGACGGCCCGCAAGCCGAAGAGATAATCCGGCGGTGCCCGCCACCGCAGATTCATCCTCTTCAGCCCGCCTCGTCGAAGCCATCGACGCGGCCCTGCCGCAGACGCAATGCACGCGCTGCGGCTACCCCGATTGCCGCAGCTACGCGCAGGCGGTCGCCGACGGCCAGGCGGGGATCAACCAGTGTCCACCGGGAGGCGCGCAAGGCATTGCGCGGCTGGCTGAGATCACCGGCCGGCCGGCCTTGCCGCTCAATCTTGCCAACGGCGCCGAAGGCCCGCTGCAACTTGCGGTCATCGACGAGACCTGGTGCATCGGCTGCACGCTGTGCATCAAGGCCTGCCCGGTCGACTGCATCGTCGGCGCGCCGAAGCAGATGCACACCGTGATCGCGGAGCAATGCACGGGCTGCGAGCTGTGCATTCCCGCTTGCCCTGTCGACTGCATCTCGCTGGTCAACATCAGTGGCGCGCACACCGGCTGGGATGCCTGGCGCCCTGAACAGGCCCGGCAGGCACGCGAGCGCTATGCCTTCCATCGCTTCCGCGTTGAGCGCGACAAGAAGGACAACGACGAACGCCTGCTGGCCAAGGCCCAGGCCAAGCTGGCCGACCTGCCGAACATCTCGAAGATCACCGATCCGGCCACCCTGGATCGCAAGCGCAGCGTGATCGAAGCCGCCATCGCACGGGCACGCGCGCAGCGCAAGGAATGAACGCCGCGCTGCCACAATGCGCGCCATGAAGCGGCAGGACATCGAACCCTTTTTCGCGACCCTCAAGGCAGCCAATCCTCATCCCGTCACCGAGCTCGAATACACCAGCGTGTTCGAACTGCTGACTGCCGTGCTGCTGTCGGCGCAGGCCACCGACGTGGGCGTCAACAAGGCGACGCGGCGGCTGTTCCCGGTGGCCAACACGCCGGCGAAGATCCTCGCGCTCGGCGAGGAAGGCCTGAGCGAGTACATCAAGACCATCGGCCTGTACCGCACGAAGGCGAAGAACCTGCTGGCCACCTGCCGCATCCTGCTCGAGCAGCATGGTGGCAAGGTGCCGCGGACCCGGGAGGCGCTGCAGGCCCTGCCCGGCGTGGGCCGCAAGACCGCCAACGTGGTGTTGAACGTGGCCTTCGGCGAGCCGACGATGGCCGTCGATACGCACATCTTCCGCGTCAGCAACCGCACCGGCCTCGCGCCCGGCAAGAACGAGCTGGAGGTCGAGATGAAGCTGCTGGAGCGCGTGCCCGACGCCTACCTCGTTGATGCACATCACTGGTTGATCCTGCACGGGCGCTATGTCTGCCAGGCGCGCAAGCCTCAATGCCTGCAGTGCGCCGTGGCCCGCTACTGCGATTCGTTCCCGCTGGTCGAGCCCGCTGCCTGAGCAGTTTTCAACGCGGCACCAGCGACGGCGCCGCCTAAAATGGCCGTCTTTCCCCACCCGCACCTCCTGACGCACCATGTCGAAGATCGAAGAACTCGCAGAACGGGTGGAACGCCTGCTGCTGCGTCACGAGGAGCTCACGCGCACCAATGCGCTGCTGCAGCAGCAGCTGAACGCGGTGACGGCCGAGCGCGACAGCCTGCGCTCGCGCCTGGGCGCCGCCCGTGCGCGCATCGATGCACTGCTCGAGCGCCTGCCCGCCGAGACCGACACGAAGGGCGGCACGCAATGAAGCAGATCGAAGTGACGATCATGGGGCAGAGCTACATCCTCGGCTGCCCCGATGGCGGCGAGACCTCGCTGCTCGCGGCGGTGGCCAGCGTCGACAAGGAAATGAGCGCGATCCGCGATGCCGGCAAGGTCAAGGCCCGCGAGCGCATCGCGGTGCTGGCGGCGCTGAACCTCGCCTACCAGCTCGCGGAGCGGCCGGCATCAGCACCCGCTGCGGCATCGGCGGCCAATGGTCATCTGCCGGCCGACCTCGACATCGATGCCTTGATCCGCCGCGTCGATCAGGCACTCGGCGACGACGGCCAATTGCTGTAACCCTTCACGCCCGCAGGCACGAATCGCGGGCGTAGAATCCCTCTCGTCCGCTGCGTCCGCGTGGGTTTTATATTTCCTTGAACCGATGCTCTTTGAGCAAGGGCTTGGAACATCGCGTAGCTGGTGCGATCGTCTCGCGTCAGATGAACCCGAAGCCTCGCTGACCTCGCCCACCTGAACACCACCTGGGTTCAGGAATGCGGCCCACGGTTCGCAGTGGACACCTCTGCTTCCCTGCCCTTCCCCGATGCCCGACCAGTACTGGCTCATGAAGAGCGAGCCCGACGAGTGCTCGATCGACGATCTGGCGAAGGCGCCCGGCCAGTCGGTCCCCTGGACCGGCGTGCGCAACTACCAGGCACGCAACTTCATGCGCGATGGCATGCGCATCGGCGATGGCGTGCTGTTCTATCACTCCTCATGCCCTGAGCCTGGCATTGCCGGCCTCGCCGAAGTGTCGAGCGCCGCATACCCTGATGCGACGCAATTCGATCCGCACAGCAAGTACTTCGACCCGAAGTCGGGCGTCAACAAGCCGCGCTGGCTGCACGTCGACGTGAAGCTGCGCCGCAAGACGCGCCTGCTGCCGCTGGCCGAGATGCGCCGGCACCCCGAGCTGGCGACGATGCAGGTGCTGCGCCCGGGCAATCGGCTGTCGATCACGCCGGTCACCGCTGAAGAGTGGCAGGCCGTGCTGCGCCTGCTCGAGGCGGGCTGATGCTGGAACCGATCCTCGTCGTCGAGCTGCTCGCGCTCGGTTGCTTCACCGGCTTCCTGGCCGGCCTGCTGGGCATCGGCGGCGGCATGCTGCTGGTACCGTTCATGACGCTGATCCTGTCGCAGCATGGCGTGGCGGCGGCGCTGTCGGTCAAGATGGCGATCGCCACCTCGATGGCCACGATCCTCTTCACCTCGATCTCCAGCGTGCGCGCCCACCACAAGCGCGGGGCCGTGCGCTGGGATCTCGTGCGCACGCTGGCACCCGGCATCGTGCTCGGCGGGCTGGTGGCCGGGGCCGGCGTGTTCGCGCTGCTCAAGGGCACGACGCTGGCGCTGGTGTTCGCGCTGTTCGTCGGCTTCTCCGCCACGCAGATGTTGCTCAACAAGAAGCCCGCCGCGTCACGGCAGATGCCGGGCGCACCGGGCCGCCTGGCCGCTGGCGGGGTGATCGGCTTCATCTCCGGCCTGGTGGGCGCGGGCGGCGGCTTCATCTCGGTGCCGTTCATGACCTGGTGCAACGTGCCGATGCACAACGCGGTGGCCACCAGCGCGGCGCTGGGCTTTCCGATCGCGCTGGCCAACACCGTGGGCTATGTGGTGGGTGGCTGGTCGCTGGCCAACCCGTTGCCGGGAGCCGTGGGCTACCTATGGCTGCCGGCCCTGGCGGTGATCGCAACCGCCAGCGTGCTGTTCGCGCCGCTGGGTGCGCGCGCCGCGCACGCGATGAACGTGCAGCAGCTCAAGCGCGTGTTCGCCGGCATGCTCTACCTGCTGGCCGCGTACATGCTCTACAAGGCCCTCTGACGAGAGCCCGAGCGAGGCTCACACCTCGAACCTGATGCTGGCCAGCGTGACGTGGTTGCCGCCGCGGCGCTGGGCTTCCTTCAGCGCGGCCTCGGAGGCCGACAGCAGGTCGTCCTGGGTGAGCGCCGTGTGCGGGAAGCTGGCCACGCCCATCGAGACGGTGAAGCCCAGCTCCTGACCATCGAGCACCACGATCTGCGTGGCGCATTGGCGGCGCAGGCCCTCCATGCGCGAATGCGCCGTCGCCAAGCCCACGCCCGACAGCAGCACGGCGAAGCTGCGCTCGTCGACACGGCACGAGGCATCCATCGCGCGGGTGTTGCCGCGGAGCAGGCGACCCACCGCTTCGAGGATGCGGCCCTGCGCGGGCTCGCCGAGCACACGCACGCGCTCGGAAGGCGGATCGAGCGCGATCAGCACCATCGCGAACTCGCGATGCTCACGGGTCGACAGGTCGACCTCGCGCCGCAGTTGGTCTTCGAAGTGGGCGCGGGTGTAGAGGCCGGTGGCGGAATCGCGCAGCGCCTGGTCCTGCAGCTCGTGCCGCAGCTGCTCGTTGGCGCGCTGCTGCTGCTCGAGCTGCTCGAGCGCCGTGCGCAGCTGGGCTTCCTTCTGGCGCTGCGGGGCCTGGTCGGTCCAGACACTGCAGAGCCAGCGCCGGCCGTCGGCATCGGGGCCGATGACCGAGCGCAGCACCGAGAAATCGTGCCGGGCGCCGCGCCATTCGAAGCGATGCTCGCTCGACAGCGCGCCGGGCTGGGCCAGCGCCGTCTGCTCGGCGGCGCGCAGGCTCGTCGCCAGCGGCGCATCCAGCAGCTCGGTATCGGTGTGACCGAGGATGTCGCCGGCCGAACGGCCGAGCCAGGCGGCCATGGCGGCATTCACATGCAGGTAGCGGCCGCTCGCGGCGTCTTTCACCGACAGCATGGCGCCCTGACGGTCGAGGACCTGGGGCAGCAGCCGGCCCAGCACATGCTGGAGGCGCCCGGCATCATCGGGAGCGGCTGCGAGGGCTTCGGTGAGAGACGGTACGGACATGAGGCTGGGGGCCGGCAGCGGTGTTGGACCCGGGAGTGTGCTGCCGAATGACGTATGGTGGTGCGCTGCCGGGAGGAGATCAAGTGCGGTTTGACATACCGCCGATGAGTCCCCCAAAGTTGAAGTCGGCACCAATGGTATCGGGTTGGCGCCGACGTGGGCTACGGGCTTGCCTCAGCCCCCCGTGGCCGGGGTGCCGGGCGATCGCATCAGCACCTGCATGCTGTGCTCGTAGCGCTCGGTGAGCTGCTCGAAGAGCTCGAGCATTTCCTCGCTGGCCTGGGCCAGCTGCAGGCGCCCCGCCGGGGTGCCGGCCGCCTGGCAGCCCTGCAGCATGCGCTGCCACTGCGCATCCACCGAGGTGAGCCGGGCCCGGATCTCGGCGCTGCTCAGCGGCGCCTCATGCAACTCGGCCAGCGCCTGCTCGAAGGCGCCGATGGTCTGCTTCGCCTCCGCACTGGCCGCGCGGCCGGCCTCCGCCTTCAGCAAGGAGCCCAGCAAGGCCTGCTTGGCCAGGCGCTGCGACAGCATGCGCTGGCGGCCGGAGACGTTGATCACGTGCAGCGTGGCCGCCGACCCCGCCCCCTCGAGCGCAGTGGTGAGCTGATCGGCGCGCTGCAGCAGGCGCTCGGCCAGCGCGTCGGTCTCCGCGAGCGCAGCGGCATCTGGCGGCGTGGCCAGTGCAGCCTTCAAGGCGCCGAAGGACTGCGCCACCGCCTCGATCAGGTCGCCGAAGGTGGCCTGCGACAGGCTGCGCTGCAGGTGCTCGATCTGCTCTTCGGTGCGCGATAGCGATTGCGCCAGCAGCGCGCGCGCCGCCGGCACATCGGTGCCCGCAGCCATCAGCGCCTGCAGCTTGGCCATGCGCTGCGACAGCATGCGCAACTGGCCGGCACGGTTGACGGCATCTGCGTTGCGCGCGGCATCGATCACCTGCTGCGAGACCTGGCCGACGCGCTGCTTGCCCTGCATGGAGGCCGCGCGCAACAGGCGGAAGGCTTCGTCCTCGGGAATCTGGCGCGCACGCATCAGGATGCCCTTGGCCCGATCGACCAGCTTGCGCTCCTCGAAGCGATGCGTCACGTCGTCGAGCGCCTCGCGCAGCTTGCGTTCGCGCTGGAAGCGGGCCTGCGCCAGCTGCACCAGCGGACGCAGCCGCGGCACGCCATAGCCATGGACGGCCCAGACCTGCACGCCGGCCTCGAGCGCGGGCTCGATCAGCTCGGCCTGCACGTCGTCCGTGAACACGATCACGGGCAGCGGCTGGGTGGCCTGCAGCATCGTCAGCTGCTGGAACAGCCCGTCGGCCGGATGAGGATCCCAGCACACGACCACATCCGGTGCCCCGCGCACCGCCTCCTGCACCAACTTGTCGCAGGACGTGGCACCAAGCACGTGAATGCCGACGGCCTGGAGGTCGTGTTCGAGGTCCGGCATGCCGGGGGCGTGTGTCGCGACGACGAGGGCGGAGGTCACGTTGGATACGAGGGGGAATGCATGGAGAGCCGAAGCATAGACGAGGCACCATGGGTGCGATTGGCACGGATGGTGCTTTGCAACACGCGGGCGCAACGTCGCGCCCCGACCGCGCCCAAGCACTGCCGGTCATGTGCACGCTGCCGTGCACAGCCATGTGCCTCCAATCCCGCGCCGCACCGCTGCAGCGACGGGAGCCTTCCCCTGGAGAGCCACATGCGCATTTCGCGCCCCGATTCCGTCGTGATGTCACTCGATCGCCGCCTTGCTCGGCCGGGCGGCGTCTGAACGCATCCGGAGCAGAGGACCGACCCTTCATCGATTCATTGCCATGTCGAGCTTCAAGACTTTTCTTCGCGCGGGCCACGGGCCGACCTTGTTCGCGTCCTTCCTGTACTTCGCGTTCTCGTGCTGCATCTGGGTGCTCAACGGCGCGATGGCGCCGTTCATCAGCGAGACCTTCAAGCTCTCGCCGGCCCAGAAGGGCCTGATGCTGTCGATCCCCATCATCGCCGGCGCGCTGATGCGCTTTCCGCTCGGCGTGCTCGCCCAGTACATCGGCCGCAAGAGCGCGACGCTCGTGGAGATGGGCCTGATCGCGGTGGCGATGCTGTTCGGCTTCTTCTTCGTGCACACCTTCAACGACCTGCTCGCGATGGGCGTGCTGCTGGGCATCGCCGGGGCGAGCTTCGGCGTGGCGCTGTCGCTGGGCTCAGGCTGGTTCCCGCCGCAGCACAAGGGCCTGGCGATGGGCCTGGTGGGCGCGGGCAACGTCGGTACCGCGGTGTCGGTGCTGGTGGCGCCGCCGCTGGCCAACTGGCTGGGCTGGCAGACGGTGTACGGCGTGGCCGCCGCGGCCATCGCCGTGCCGATGCTCGTGATGATCGTCTTCGCGAAGGAGCCGCCCGACGTCAATGCGCACTCGAGCTTCCGCGAGCACATCGCCTGCCTGTTCGAGAAGGACGGCTGGGCCTTCAGCCTGATCTACGGCGTGACCTTCGGCGGCTTCATCGGCCTGACGACCTTCCTGCCCAGCTACTACTACGACCAGTTCGGCGTGAGCAAGGTGCAGGCGGGCCAGCTGACGATGCTGGCGGCCTTCATGGGTGCCGCGGTGCGCATCGCCGGCGGCTGGATCTCCGACCGCTGGGGCGGCGTGAACACGCTGACCGTGGTGCTCGCGGTGGTGGCGGTGACGCTGGTGCTGATCGGCTTCTCGTCGGCTTCGCTGGCCGTGACCACGCTGCTGCTGATGGTGTGCTTCGCCGCGCTCGGCGCGGGCAACGGCGCGCTGTTCCAGCTGGTGCCGCTGCGCTGGCCCGCGGCCACCGCGGTGGCCGGCTCGATGATCGGCGAGATCGGCGCGCTCGGCGGCGGCCTGGTTCCCAACTCGATGGGCCTGTCGAAGCAGTACCTCGGCAGCTACACCTGGGGCTTCGTGCTGTTCGCGGTGCTGGCGCTGGTGATGCTGGGCGTGATGCGCATGATGCAGATCCGCTGGACGCGCACCTGGGCAGAGAAAGGCGGCCGCGCCCGTGTGCACTCAGCACCCGCGCCGGCCAATGCCGCTTTGAAGAAGGCCCGCGCGTGACCCAACAAACCCGAGCCCAGCGGACGCCGTGGATCCGGCTTTGCCGGTCCACTGGTGGCGCCCCCTTGAGGGGGAGCGCCGCAGGCGCTCGGGGGTGGACCTTAACGCGGCAGGAACAGCAGCCACACGATCAGCAGCGCGTTGAACAGCGCCGAGATCGCGAAGGCCAGCTTCCACAGTGCCGCCGAATCACGCCGGAGCAAGGGCGTGGCGGGCGGCGCGGCCAGGGTGCGCGAGGCGCCGCGCTCGAGCGCGAGCGCGAATTCCTCGGCGGTCTCGAAGCGCTGGCGCGCATCGCGGGCCACGGCCTTGAGCACCACGTGATCGAGCCAGATCGGCACGTCGGGCCGCAGGCGCGACGGCGGCACCGGATCGCGCCGGTAGCGGCCGGTCTGGTAGGGCTCGATCTCCCCGTAGGGCAGCCGGCCGGTGAGCCAGCGGTAGAGCGTGACGCCGAGCGCGAACAGGTCGCTGCCTACGTCGGCCTGGCCGCCCTCCTCCCATTGCTCGGGATTCATGTAGCTCGGCGTGCCGGCATGCAGCACGCGCTGCGCGGCCGGCTCGCGGCCCGACAGCGCGACGCCGAGGTCGAGCACGCGCCACTGGCCGTCGTCGCCATGGTGCAGGTTGGCCGGCTTGATGTCGCGATGGATCACGCCATGGCGATGCAGTCTGCCGAGTGCACGCGCGATCTCGAGCGCGCCGGCCACCACCTCGTCGACGCCGAAGCGATGGCCCTGCGCGAGCCAGTGCTCCAGCGTCTGCCCGGTATGCCAGTCGAACACCGTGTACAGCGCGCTCGCCTCGCGCGGCTCGTGCACGCGGACGAAGCCGCGGCTGTCGCGCTCGGTCACGCGGGCGCCCAGCCAGGCCTCGTGCGCCAGCATCGCGCGCTCCTCGGGGTCGCTGGCGCGGGCCTCATGCAGCGTCTTCAGCGCGACCAGCTTGCTGTCGGCCGCACGTGCCTGGTACAGGCGGTGCACGCCGGTATCGGCCACCAGGGCGGTGATGGTGTAGCCGTCGAGCACATCGCCGACCTTGAGCTTGCCCGGCGCGGGCAGGCGGCGGCCGCGTTGAAGTTCATCCTCCAGCCGCGCCGAATCGAGGCCGCGCACGCGGATCACCAGCGCCGTCGCGTTGTCGCGGCTGCCGGCATCGAGCGCGGCCTGCACCAGCGCCTCGCTCGCCTGCTGCGCCGTGCCCTCGGTCGCCAGGGCCGCGAGCTGGCGGCGCCTGAGCACACCATGCACGCCGTCGCTGGTGAGCAGGAAGGCATCGCCCACCTCGAGGTCGCCCTGCAGGTAGTCAACCCGCACATGGTCGTCCAGGCCCACGGCACGGGTCAGCCGGCTCTTCAGGTCCGGATGGTCGAAGGCATGGTCCTGCGTGAGCTGCGTGCATTCGCCGGCATGGATGCGCCAGGCCCGCGTGTCGCCCACATGGGCCAGCGTGTAGCTGTGGCCTTGCAGCGCCAGCGCGGTCAGCGTGGTCATCGCGGTCGTGCCCTCGTCGGCCGAGCCCTGGCGGCGCCGGTTGTGGCCGGCGAGCCAGGCGTTCTGCGCGCCGATCAGGCGGTCGAACACGACCGTGGTCTCCCAGGTGGCCGGCGCGGCGAAGAAGTCGTTGAGCAGGCCCATCACTGTGGTCTGCGCGGCGATGCTGCCCTGGCCCCCGGTCGACACGCCATCGGCGATGGCAGCGATCAGACCGCGCGAGGCTTCGTCGGGCGCCGCACGCAGCGCAGCCGCGAAGTCCTCGTTGGTGTCGCGCACACCGCGGCGGCTGGCGTAGCCGATGTCGACGTCGAAGCTCATGGCGCCGGATTCTCGTTCTGTTTCTCTGGCACCGGCCTTGCTAAACCCGGCCGGTCCGTTCGTTAGTGGAGTGATGCGATGAAGAAGATGAAACTGGTGATGGTGGGCAACGGCATGGCCGGCGTTCGCACGCTCGAGGAACTGCTGAAGATCGCGCCCGATCTCTACGACATCACCGTCTTCGGCGCGGAGCCGCATCCCAACTACAACCGCATCCTGCTGAGCCCGGTGCTCGCCGGCGAGCAGACGCTCGACGAGATCGTGCTGAACCCGATCTCCTGGTATGCCGACAACGGCATCAAGCTGCACCTGGGCAAGAAGGTGATCGACATCGACCGCCGCAAGCGCATCGTGCGTGCCGAAGACGGCAGCGAGGCCGAGTACGACCGCCTGCTGATCGCCACCGGCTCCAACCCCTTCATCCTGCCGGTGCCGGGCAAGGACCTCGACGGCGTGATCGCCTACCGCGACATCGCCGACACCAACGCGATGATCGCGGCGGCCAAGCAGTACAAGCACGCGGTGGTGATCGGCGGCGGCCTGCTGGGCCTGGAAGCCGCCAACGGCCTGATGCTGCGCGGCATGCAGGTCACCGTGGTCCACATCATGCCGTGGCTGATGGAGCGCCAGCTCGACGACACCGCCGGCAAGCTGCTGCAGAAGTCGCTCGAAGACCGCGGCCTTAAGTTCATGATCGGCGCGCAGACGCAGGCACTGATCGGCGACAAGAACGGCCGCGTGATGGCCGTGCAGTTCAAGGACGGCCAGGAGATCCCGGCCGACCTGGTGGTGATGGCAGCCGGCATCCGCCCCAACACCGAGCTGGCCGAGAAGATCGGCCTGCACTGCAACCGCGGCATCGTCGTGTCCGACACGATGCAGACCATCACCGACCCCCGCATCTACTCGGTGGGTGAATGCGCCGCGCACCGCGGCATCGCCTATGGCCTGGTGGCGCCGCTGTTCGAGCAGGGCAAGGTGTGCGCCACGCACCTGGCGCAGTTCGGCATCGGCCGCTACACCGGCAGCCAGGTGAGCACCAAGCTCAAGGTCACCGGCATCGACCTGTTCTCGGCCGGCAACTTCATGGGTGGCGACGACTGCGAAGAGATCGTGATGAGCGACCCTTACGGCGGCGTCTACAAGAAGCTGGTGATCAAGGACGACAAGCTGGTCGGCGCCTGCCTCTACGGCGACACGGTCGATGGCAGCTGGTACTTCAAGTTGGTGCGCGAAGGCCGCAGCGTCAGCGATATCCGCGACCGGCTGATGTTCGGCGAATCGAACATCGGCGACACCGGCCACGAAGGCCACAGCAAGGCCGCTGCGATGGCCGACACCGACGAGGTCTGCGGCTGCAACGGCGTGACCAAGGGCGTGATCTGCAAGGCCATCAAGGAGAAGGGCCTGTTCACGCTCGACGAGGTGCGCAAGCACACCAAGGCCAGCGCGAGCTGCGGCTCATGCACCGGCCTGGTCGAGCAGATCCTGATGTTCACCGCGGGCGGCGACTACTCGGCCGCGCCGAAGAAGAAGGCGATGTGCGGCTGCACCGACTACAGCCACGAGGAGGTGCGCCAGGCCATCCGCAAGCCGCTGCCCGACGGCTCGAAGCTGCTCACCATCGAAGGCGTGTACAAGGCGCTCGAATGGCGCACCCCCAACGGCTGCGCGAGCTGCCGCCCCGCGATCAACTACTACCTGATCAGCACCTGGCCCAAGGAGGCCAAGGACGATCCGCAGAGCCGCTTCATCAACGAACGCTCGCACGCCAACATCCAGAAGGACGGCACCTACAGCGTGATCCCGCGCATGTGGGGCGGCGAGACCACGGCCGACGAGCTGCG
>CBIHRS010000042.1:0-41058 GCA_966212505.1 uncultured bacterium | reverse complement strand
AGCCCCCGCTCCGAGCAGCGCAAGGGAGTCGGCCCGCAGGGCCGACCGCCAGACGCCTAGCCCAGCCGCCGGGCAGCCCAGGGCCTTGCTCACGCCAGAACCTACAACAACCCCGACCGCTTCACCGCGTGATAGCGGTTCACCAGTTCCACCGCCAGCCGCTGCGGCTCCACGTCGATCAGCAGCGCATCGCGTGCCGCCATGCGGTTGAAGGCATCTCGGCGGGCCTGCTCGAACAGGTGGGCCCCCGCCACGTCGACCGCATGGCGCTGCTGGGTCAACGGCTGCTCGGCGATTTCGCGCAGCACGTTCTCGCGCAGGCTGGCCAGCATCACGAGGTGCTTGGTGCGCAGCAGTTTCAATGCCGGCGCGAGCTCAGAGGCATCTTCGTCGCGGAAATTGGTGAGCACCACCACCAGCGCGCGCTTGTGCTGCAGCCGCATCACGTCGGCGGCCATCAGCAGGTAGTCGGAGTGGGTGGCCTGCGGCTGCAGGTCGTAGAGGCGGCTGATCAGCGCGTTGAGGCTGGCGGCGCCCTTGCGCGGGGCGAAGTGGCGCTGGTCTTCCGGCGGCGTGCCGAAGGTGAGGGCGCCCACCTCGTCGCCTTCCTTCAGCGCCACGTAGCTCAGCAGCATCAGTGCGTTCAACGCTTCGTCGAAGTGGCCGCCGCGTTCGGTGGCCGGGCCTTCGTCGGCGCGCATGCGGCGGCCGCAGTCGAGCACGAAGAGCACGCACTGGTCGCGCTCGTCCTGGAACTCGCGCACGATCGGGCGGCCGTGACGCAAGGTGGCGCGCCAGTCGATGTGGCGCACCGAATCGCCGGGGGTGTAGTCGGTCAGCTGCTTGAAGTCGGTGCCCGAGCCGCGCTGCGTGAAGGTCTTGATGCCAATCTCGGTGAGGCGTCGGTCACCGGCCAGCCAGGCATAGCGCGCCACGGCCGCGAAGTTGGGGTACACGCGCAGCGACTCGGCCTCGCCGATGCGCAGGCCCATCTCGAAGCTGCCGCCCAGCGTGCGCACGCGCAACTGCGCCGGCGCAAACTCCACCGGGCCGCGCCGGTGCGGCGTCACGCGGTAGGTGAAGCTCAGCTCCTGCTTCGGGCCCAGCAGGCCGTCGGCCGGCAGGCCCTCGACGGTCATCGACGGGTCGACGTGGTCGAACAGCGCGACGCGCCAGCGTGTGTCGCCGGGGTTGCGCAGCAGCACGGTGAGCGGCTTGTGCACGCCGAGGGCCAGCGCGGGCGGCAGCTTGCGCACCAGCTGCAGCGGTGCGCGGCGCCAGGCGATCCAGCTCCATGCGAGGTCGAGCGCGGCCCACAGCAGGCCGAGCACGAAAAGCCCGCCGGCCACCGGCGCGACCCAGCGCAACGGCGCGCGCAGCAGCAGCGCGGCCGCACTGGCCGCGGCCAGCAGCGCCAGCGCCCATACCGCATGGCGGCTGGGCAGGCACGACATGCGGGGCTTGCTCAAAGCCGCGGCGCTTCCACGCTGTCCATCGCGGCGGTCAGCAGCTCGTCGGTCTCGCGGCCTTCGAGCTGCGCATCAGGCGCCAGCAGCACGCGGTGGCGCAGCGCGGGCAGCACGTACTGCTTCACGTCGTCGGGTGTCACGAAGTCGCGGCCTTCGAGCAGCGCCGCCGCGCGGGCGGCGCGCACCAGCGCGATCGCGCCGCGCGAGCCGGCGCCGTTGGCCAGGCCCGGCCAGTCGCGCGTGGCGCGGGTGATGCGCACGGCGTAGTCGGCCACCTTGTCGTCCACCCGCACATGCGAGGCCATCTTCTGCAGCGCGACCACGGTGCGCTCGTCGAGCCGCGGCTGGATCGCGTCGAGCGGAAACGCGTCGCCGATCGCCTGCTCGGTGGTGCGGCGCACGATCGCCGTTTCTTCCTCGTGGCTGGGGTAGCCGATCTCGATCTTGAGCAGGAAGCGGTCGAGCTGCGCCTCGGGCAGCGGGTAGGTGCCTTCGGTGTCGATCGGGTTCTGCGTGGCCATCACGAGGAAGGGCTGCGGCAGCGGCAGCGCCTGGCCTTCGAGCGTGACCTGGCGCTCCTGCATCACCTCGAGCAGCGCGGCCTGGGTCTTGGCCGGTGAGCGGTTGATCTCGTCGGCCAGCAGCAGGTTGGTGAACACCGGGCCGCGGCGCACCCGCAGGCTGCCGAGGCCGCCTTCGTCGCCGCGCTGTGTGGGGTCGAGCACCGCATGGCCGGTGATGTCGGACGGCATCAGGTCGGGGGTGAACTGGATGCGGGCGTATTGCAGCGACAAGGCCTTGCACAGCGCGCGCGCCAGCAGGGTCTTGCCGAGGCCCGGCACGCCCTCGATCAGCACGTGGCCGGCGGCCACCAGCGCCACCAGGGTCTGGTCCACCGCCTCGCGCTGGCCGACCACGGCCTTGCCGACTTCGTCGCGCAGGGCGCCCAGCAGCTGTGAGGCGCGGGTCAGGTCGTTGGGATTGATGGCCATGGGTGCGGTTCCTATCGGGACGAAACGGAAGAAGACGAAGAGGGCGGCAGCGCCGCGATGCGGCGGCGCGCGGTTTCGAGCAGGGCCAGCGTGGCAGGCCACGCATGGCGCGGGCGGGCCAGGCGGGTGTCGAGCGCGCGGCCGAGTGCGTCGGCCTCGAGGCCGGTGGCCCGGGCCAGCGCCTGGGCGCGGGCGCCGCGGTCGAGCTTGTCGTAGCCGCGCACACGCCGCCGCGCGACTTCGTCGAGTGCGCGCAGCTGGGCCGCATGCAGCGCGCCGGCGCTGCGGTGCCAGACGAACTCGGCCGTGCCGCGGATCTGCTCGCCCACCGAGCGCCGGCCTTCGGGCGGCCGGGCCGCCAGCGGGCCGAAGCGCAGGCCGTTGCGCCACAGCGCGGCCGCCAGCGCCAACCCAGCGAGCACGACGACGATCCAGGCCTGGTGCCACACCCAGGGCAGCAGCGGCTCGCGCTTTTCGTCGGAGACGAACCAGACCTCGTCGCCGGCATGCACCGCCAGCATTGCGACCATCGCGAGCGCGTTGTCGCCCTCGATCGCACCGCGGTTGTCGAACACCTCGTCGAGCAGCAGCGCGGTCACGCGGCCCTGGCCGAGGGCCACGCGCATCGCTTCGGGGCCGCCGGGGCCGTCGAGCGACCACAGCGGCGCGCCGCCCTTGCTCTTGAGCAGCAGGTCGCCGTTGAAGCCGCAGATCGAGAACTCGCGCTGGCCGTCGGCATAGCTGGCCGGCACGCTCTCGGGTTCGCGCCGCGGCGTGCAATTGCCCTTGGGACGCCGCGGCACCCATCGCGTGCCGGCCTGGGCGGCGGGCGCCGACGCCGGGGCGGGCGGCGCGGCCTGGGGCTCGTCGTCGTCTTCCTCGTCATCCTGATGCGGCGCATTCACCGGCACGGCCGGCTTGACCTTGGGCTTGGGCCGCTCGACCGCCTCGATCGGTGCCCAGGCGGTGAAGTTGTCGTCATGCAGCAGGTAGGGCTGCGCGACGAGGTGGCCGCCGTGTTCCACCCATTGGCGTAGCTGCGCGATGCGTTCGGGGAACAGCGCCCAGTGGGTGGAGTCGAGCACCAGCGTGGCATGCGGCGGCGGCATGCGGTCGAGGTTGTCGTGGCGCTCCACGCGCACGCCCAGCCTGCGCAGCAGCCGGGTCGCGGTGTAGTAGGGGTTGGTGGCGGCCTCGCCGCGCAACGGCGAGGGCACGTCTTCCTCGACCCACTCGGTGGAGGTGACCAGCCACCAGCCCACCAGCAGCACGGCGGCCACAGACAGCAGCTTGAGCCACAGCCCGTCGCGGCTCATGCTGTGGCTCCTTGAGGCACGGCAGGGTCGGCGGCGCCGAGCTGGCCGTCGAACTCGTCGCACAGCGCGAACACCTGCGCCGCCTCGGGCATGCGGGCGCCGTACACCGTGGTCTGCCAGGCCTGCACCAGCCGGGCGAAGAAGGCCGCGCTACCGCCGGCCAGCGCGCGCGAGGCCAGCCGCACGCATTCGCCCTCGGTGCTGGCAGCGCGGATCGGCACCGCATGGCGGTGCACCAGGCGCGACAGCGCGCCGCGGTACAGCAGCGACATCGCCTGGCGCGGCTCGCCGGCCTCCCACAGCGCCCGGGCCGCCGCGCCGATATCGCGCGGCAGGCTGTCGGGCCGGATGTCGAGGTCGCGCACATGGCTGGGCAGGGCCTGCAGCGCGGCGTCGTCGGCATCGGCATGCCACTGCGTCCAGCGGCGCAGGAACACCAGCAGCAGCGCCACGGCCAGCGCACCCAGTGCCCACACCAGCCAGCGGCCGGCCTCGGTGAACCAGCGGACGAGGCCGGTGAGCCAGTTGAAGTCGGTCTCGTCGGGCTTCGGCCGCTCCTGCCGCTTCTCGTCGGTGCGCTTGGCACGCAGGTGGCGTTCCTTGTGCGATTCGGCGATGTTGGGGTCGGCCCGGGCCTCGTTCACCGCGGCCTGCACCGAGCTGCGCTCGGGCACGGCCGGCTCGGCCTCGGCTGTGCCTGCCAGCACCAGCAGGCACAGCGCGAGGGGCGCCAGCAGCCGGTCAGGCGAACGCACGGCGGAACTCCCGTTCGATGTCCCAGGCCTCGAGCTCGACGCGGCGGTTGAGGTACATCGCGAAACCCGAGGCCACGTAGAACGGCTCGAGCAGCAGCACCGCGAGCGCATAGGCCACGGCCGCCACCAGCGAGGCGGTGAGGTCCTGCGAGCCGGTCATCCAGCGGAACAGCGACAGATGCCCGTCGCCCGGCGTGAGCCACACGCCCAGCGCATAGAACCCGCCCATCAGCAGCGCCTCGAAGTGCGCGAAGCACAGGTGCATCCCGAACGCCGCGCCGCGCTTGCCGGCCAGCACCTGGCGGGCCCGTTTGCGCAGGGCGCCGCCGCTCTGGCCTTCGAGCTGGCGCACCGGCTGCGTGTAGGAGCGCCAGGCCGACAGGCGCTGCAGGATCAGCGTGGACAGCAGGCCGCTCCACCACACCTGGCGCTGCGCGCGCCACACGTCGGCCCAGCGGGTCTCCTCGCCGAACGCGGCGCGCGAGAACACATGCAGCAGCGTGCGGTCGAGCCAGGGCTTGGCGCAGAAGATCACCAGCCAGGGCAGCCAGCTGGCGATTTCGACGGTGGACAACGCGATCACGGTGAACACCGCCCACAGCGGCGCATAGCAGCGCCACACCGAGCGGGCATGCACCTGCACCAGCCGCACGCCGAGGTCGGCGGCCTCGAACATCGGCCGGGGGCGCAACTGCAGCGCGAGGGCGTCAATCTGCATCGCGCGGCCTCCCGACAGGGCCGGCCCGGCGCGGGCGGCCCTGCCACGACAGGTAGGCGATCACCAGCGCCCAGCAGGCGGCGCCGACGCCGTATTTCACCTGCGGCGCCACCCAGCGTGCCGACGACCAGAAGGCCTCGAGCGCCGCCGCCGTGAGCAGCATCGCGATCGTGCCGTAGACCAGCACCGAAGCCTCGCGCGCGCCGTGCTGCAGCGCCTGCAGCCGCGTCATGCGGCCGGGCGCGACCAGCGCGTGGCCCAGGCGCAGCCCGGCGGCACCGGCGATCAGGATCGCGGTGACCTCGAAGGCCGAGTGCGTGACGACGAACGACCAGAAGGTCTCGGCATGGCCGCGCGCGGTGAGGTAGCCGGCGATGGCGCCGAAGAACAGGCCGTTGAAGGCCAGGAAGAACAGGCTGCCGATGCCCACGAGCACGCCGCCGGCGAAGCACTGAAACGCGAGGCCGATGTTGTGCATGATGTAGAAGCCGAACATCTGCCAGTCGGTGTCGGCGCTGCGCTCGCGGCCGATGGCGTGGGCGCTCTCGCTGTACATCTGGTCGAAGCGGCGCGCCTGCGCGGCATCCACCAGCGAGAGCACGAAGCCCGGGTCGCGCCAGGTGGCCCAGCCCATGGCCAGCATCGGCAGCAGGAACACCAGCGTGGCCACCAGCAGGAAGCCGCGCTGCCGCCGCACCGATTGCGGAAAGTCGACCAGGAACAGCCGCTTCAGCCGCGCGCCGCCGTAGTCGTGGCGGCGGTAGATGGCCTGGTGCGCGCGGTGCGTCAGGTTCTCGAGCCGCTGCGTCATGTGGATGGGGTAGGCGCGTGAGCGCGCCAGCGCCAGGTGTTCGCAGCTGCGGCGGTACAGCGCGGCGAGGCTGGCCGCATCGAGCGGTGGCTTCGGCGGCAGCTGGTCGCCCAGCGTCTTGCCCTTCTTGCGCCGGTTGTTGCCCTCGAGCCGATCGAGCTCGGCTTCGAGCGTGTCCCACACGGCGGCGTATTGCGATTCGAACTGCAGCGGCGTCATCGTGCGTCAGGCCTCAGCGTCGGCCCATCAGCCACTGCGCCACGCCGAGCAGGCGCTCGGTGGGGCTGCGCTGTGCGCTGGCGGGCGATGGCGGCAGGATGGGGTCGGCCAGCGCGGCGAGCTCGTCGGCGCGCTCTGCGGTGAGCCGCGGCACCCGGCCGGCCCACGAGACGATGGTGGCCTGCTCGCGGCTGCTGAGCGGCCGCACCGGCGCCTGCGGCGGCGCCTCGGGCAATGCGGCATGCAGCTCGACGCGCTGCACGTAGACCACCAGCGTGCCGGCGGCGAGGTCGCCGATGCGCTTGAAGTCGCGCCGCAGCATCATCGTGACCAAGCCGAAGGCATAGAAGGCGGGCAGGAAGTCGGCCGCGCGCAGCAGGTTGCGTATCAGCGAGGCCGCCGGCGTCAGCGGCAGGCCGGAATCCATGGCCACCGCGAGGCCGAGGATGCGCTTGCCCGGCGTGGCGCCGCCCAGCGCCAGCTCGAACACCACGGGGTAGAACCATTCGAGCAGGAAGTACAGGATCAGCATCGCCGCCTGGCCCATGCCGCCCAGCCAGCCGAGCACCATCGAGGCGACGAGCATCACCACGACGCGGATGCCGAAGTCGATCACGTAGGCGAGGCTGCGCGGCACCGTGCCGGCAGGGCGCTGCGTGAGGGCGATGCCCTCGGGCGTTTCCGCCGCGAACAGCGTGTCGAGCGGGGCGCTCAAGCCTTGACGACGATGGTGCCGGCGATGCGGTCGTGAATGCAGCGGCGCTCTTCGCCGAAGATCAGCAGCGCGTCGAGCAGGCCGTAGAGCGCGCCGACGAAGGGCAGCGACGACACCAGGTAGCCCACGCCGTAGCGCAGGCCGAGCAGGCGGCCGGCCGGCACCGGGCTGCCGTCGGGCTGCGCGATGCGCAGCTTGGTGATCGATTTGCCGACCGTCTGCCCGCGCTGCACCAGCAGGAAGCCGTTGATGAGCAGGAACAGCACGAAGCCGCCGGCGGCATTGGTGATCAGCGTGCCGAAGGCGTACGTGCCGCGGAACGGACTCCAGGGGGTGACCAGCGAGATGACCCAGAGCGCCAGCATGATCACGACGAAATCGATGATCGCGGCGCCGAGCCGGGTGCCGCGGTCGGCGAGCTCGAAGCTGTCGCCCGGCTGCTGCACGTCGGCCACGTGGGCGGCCGGCGGCGCGTAACGGTTTCCTTCTTGCGGCGTGCTCATCTCCCATCCCTCCGGTGAGTGTCTCCGTGCGCGATATTAGCCGGCCCCAGCTGGGCAGGGTGCCCCTAGCTCGTTGGGCGCGTCACACATTCGACATACGAGCCGACCACACTGCGCGTTTTTCATACACGTGTCGAGAGCATGACCCAATCGCACCAGATTTCCCGCCGCGGCATCCTGCAACTCCTGGCCGGCGTGCCGATGCTGCCGCTGGCGCCGGCCCTGGCGGGCAGCGGCCTGCTGAGCGCCTGCGGCGGCGGCGACGACGAGCAGCCGGCGGCGGCCTTCGTCTCGGCCACGTTCACCGGCATGGCGGCGCCGAGCCTGGCCGACGCTGCCGCGATGGCGAAGACCACGATCGCTTCCAGCCTCGACATCGCGTTCAGCGACAACACCACGCGCAGCTTCAAGCTGGCCTACCAGCCGTTCTTCATGACCGGCGACATGGTGTCCGATGGCAAGGGCGGCCAGATCCTCGCCGGCGGCTACTACGACATCAACAACCAGCCGATCGTCGACACCTCGGTGGCCGGCAAGGAGCGCCAGTTCTTTTCCGACTGCGTCGACGGCAGCTCGCTGCTGAAGCTGGCCAATGCCAGCGTGGCCGGCGTCAAGGGCAACCCGGTGTTCGCGGTGGTGCAGTTCGAGTACACCACCCGCAATCAGAACCTCGTCTCGATGTACGGCCAGCTGCCGTCGCCGATAGCGGTGCTGACGCTCGACCAGGACCCGGCCACCGGCAGGCTCAGCCTGGTGAAGTACCACAACGTCGACACCTCGTCGGTCAGGGGCCTGTGGATCACCTGCGGCGCCAGCCTGTCGCCGTGGAACACGCACCTGTCGAGCGAGGAGTACGAGCCCGACGCGACCACCATCGCCACCAACATGCAGTTCCAGAACTTCAGCAAGAACCTGTTCGGCAGCACCACCGCTGCCAACCCCTACCACTACGGCCACCTGCCGGAAGTGACCGTCAACCCCGACGGCACCGCCAGCATCAAGAAGCACTTCTGCCTCGGCCGCATCTCGCACGAGCTGGTGCAGGTGATGCCCGACGAGCGCACCGTGCTGATGGGCGACGACGCCACCAACGGCGGCCTGTTCATGTTCGTGGCCGATACCGCGCGTGACCTGAGCGCCGGCACGCTCTACGTGGCCAAGTGGCACCAGAAGACCTCGACCAACGGCGGCTCGGCCGACCTCACGTGGATCAGGCTCGGCCACGCCACCAGCGCCGAGATCAAGGCGCTGGCCGACAGCCTCACCGCGGCGGGCATCGTCGACGCGAAGACCGCCGACCCGTCGGACGCCAGCTACACGAAGATCCGCTTCTCGGGCAAGAACAACTGGGTCAAGTTCGTCGCCGGCCAGGAAAAGGCCGCGGCCTTCCTCGAGACCCACCGCTATGCGGCCTACAAGGGCGGCAGCCTCGGCTTCACGAAGATGGAGGGCACCACCGTCAACGCGAAGGACAAGATCGCGTACTCGGCGATGTCGTACATCCAGGGCTCGATGGTGGACGGCACGACCGACATCAGCGTGACCGGCCCGCGCGCCGGCGCGGTGTATGCGCTGAACCTCAAGGGCGGACAGAAGGACGACACCGCCGCCGCGATCGACAGCGAGTGGGTGCCGGTGGACATGGCCGCGCTGCTGCTCGGCGAAGACCTGGCCACGGCCGACGACCTGGGCAACCTCGCCAACGCCGACAAGATCGCCAACCCCGACAACATCAAGTTCTCGGAGAAGCTGCGCACGCTGTTCATCGGCGAGGACAGCGGCATGCACGTGAACAACTTCCTGTGGGCCTACAACGTCGACACGAAGCAGCTGAGCCGCGTGCTGTCGACGCCGGCCGGTGCGGAATCCACCGGCCTGCATGCAGTCGACGAGATCAACGGCTGGACCTACATCATGAGCTCGTTCCAGCACCCGGGCGACTGGGAAGCGCCGCTGCACGACAAGGTGAAGGCCACGCTGGATCCGCTGGTCCGCACGAACTACAAGGACCGCTTCGGCGCGTCGGTGGGCTACATCACGGCCGAGTCGACCAGCATCAGGACGACGAAGGCGTGACCGCTTCGCCGCCGGCCGGGTCTTCCGTCAGCACGAAGCTGTCGACGAAGGTGAAGTACAGCGAGGTGTAGAAGGCGGTGATGAACATCAACGTGGCCGGCATGGCGGCCACGAAGACCATTTGGGGCATGCCCAGCAGGGTGAACACCAAGTCCAGCACGATGCCGAAGACCATGCTGACCGCCAGCCAGGCAAGGCCGTACGTGAAAAAGGCGCCCTTGTTGCGCCAGCAGGCCAGCGTGCTGGAGAACAGCGCCTGTGCCACGCCCTGGTTGCACCACTGCACCAGGGCCGGCGCGTGCCAGAACGGCACCGCGACGAGCGCACTCCCAACGAAGAACAGCCATAGCCCGTTGCGCAGCCGCGGGTTGGCCTGGGCTGCCTCGATCTGCTCGGGCGTGGCCTTGCCGCTGAGGAACAACTCCTGCCAGTGGCGCAATGCGTCGCCGGCCACGAAGAGCATTACCGCCATCAGCGCGATCATCGTCGCGGCGTAGATCGCGCAGAGGATCAACAGCGGCTTGCGCCGCGGTGAGCGGGCGCCCAGGGGCTCGGCCAGTGCAGGCCAGGGCACCACGCCGCCTTGCAGGGAGGCCTGGGTGGCGCGCATGAAGGCCAGGCCGAGCACCGGCACCCCCATCAGCATCGCGATGCTGCCGATCAGCGGGATGAAGTTGGCGATCAGCGCAGCGAGCAGGAAACCGCTGTACAGCAAGCTGAAGGCCATTGGATGGCGCAGGAAGACCCGGAAGCCTTCACGCACCCAGGCGATGCCCTGTCGGGCCGGCACGGACTGCAAGCGCAAGGCCATCGGTATCGGGTCAGGCGGCCGGCGGATGCCAGGGCGATGCGATGCGCTCGCGCAGCACCCGCTCGAAGTGCGTGGGGTCGTGCGGCTTCAGCATGGCCGCATCGCGCGGCAGGTGCAGGTCCCACAGGCGCGAGAGCCAGAAGCGGAAGGCCGCGGCGCGCAGCAGGCCCGGCATCAGGCGCTGCTCGCCGCCGGTGAGCGGGCGCACGCCGTGGTAGGCCTGCACGAAGGCAGCGGCGCGCTGCTCGTCGAGGCGGCCGCTGTCGAGATCGACGCACCAGTCGTTCAGGCACACCGCGATGTCGAACAGCCAGCTGTCGACGCCGGCGAAATAGAAATCGAAGAAACCCGACAGCCGTTCGCGGCCGGGCAGGCCCTCGAACATGACGTTGTCGCGGAACAGGTCGGCATGGACCGGGCCGCGCGGCAGGGCCGCATAGGCCTGCGAGCCGGCCAACGATTGCTGGAAGGCCAGCTCGTCGGTGATCAGCGTGCGCTGCGGCTCGTCGAGGAAGGGCAGCACCACCGGCACCGTCTCGTTCCACCACGCCAGCCCGCGCAGGTTGGGCTGCTGCAGCGTGAAGTCCTGGCCTGCGAGGTGCATGCGGGCCAGCATCGCGCCCACCTGCTCACAGTGATGCACGTCGGGCGCCAACTGGTGGCCGCCGGCGAGCTTGTCGACCAGCGCGGCCGGCTTGCCGTTGAGCGCGAACAGGATCTCGCCGTGCACGTCGGCGTGGGGCTCGGGCACCGGCACGCCCTTGCGCGCCAGGTGCTGCATCAGCCGCAGGTAGAACGGCAATTGCTCGAAGGTGAGGCGCTCGAACAGCGTGAGCACGTATTCGCCGCGGTCGGTGGTGACGAAGTAGTTGGTGTTCTCGATGCCGGAGGCGATGCCGCGCAGCCCCTGCAGCTCGCCCACCCCCAGCGGCGCGATGAAGTCGCGCGCCTGCTCGAAGGACACCTCGGTGAAGACGGCCATCGCAGCGCCCGCCTCAGAAGGAGAACAGGTGCCAGACGCGCTGGCCCGTGGCCCCGGCCACGCTGCGGCCCGCGTTGCCCGGCACGATCTCGTAGGCCGGCGCACCTGCCACCTTGGACTGCACGACGATGCGCTGCGTCTCGCCGCGCACGCGCAGCTCCTCGATGCGGGTGTTGTCGTCTTCCTGCACGATCTGCTTCACTTCGGGCTCGCCGCCGCGCGCGGGGGCGGGTGAGGGCGCAGCCGCCGGTTCGGCGCTCCAGCCGGGCTGGGTGGCGCACAGGATCAGGACGAGGGGGAGAAGGGCACGGCGGCTCATGGGCCCGATTGTAGGAGGCCGGTGCGCAGCGGCGGGTTGGCCGACAATCCGCCGATGGACGAATCAACCCCCCCGACCCTGCTGCTGGTCGACGGCTCCAGCTACCTGTACCGTGCCTTCCATGCCTTGCCCGACCTGCGCGGGCCCGAGGGCGTGCCCACCGGGGCACTGCACGGCATGGTCGCGATGATGAAGCGGCTGCGCGACCAGGTGCCGGCCGCGCATGCGGTGTGCGTGTTCGACGCCAAGGGGCCGACCTTCCGCAACGAGTGGTACGACCAGTACAAGGCCAACCGGCCGCCGATGCCGGAGCCGCTGGCGCAGCAGATCGAGCCGATCCACGAGGTGGTCAAGCTGCTCGGCTGGCCGGTGCTGGAAGTGCCGGGCGTGGAGGCCGACGACGTGATCGGCACGTTGGCGCGCGTGGCGGCGCAGGCCGGCCACAAGGTGGTGGTGTCCACCGGCGACAAGGACATGGCGCAGCTGGTCAACGAGCAGGTCACGCTGATCAACACGATGAGCAACGAGACGCTCGACATCGCGGCCGTCACCGCCAAGTTCGGCGTGCCGCCGGAGCGCATCGTCGACTACCTCACGCTGATCGGTGACACGGTCGACAACGTGCCCGGCGTCGAGAAGGTGGGCCCGAAGACAGCGGTCAAATGGCTCACCGAGCATGGGTCGCTCGACGGCGTGATCGCCAACGCGCACACGATCAAGGGCGTGGCCGGCGACAACCTGCGCAAGGCGCTGGAGTGGCTGCCGCAGGGGCGCCGGCTGGTCACCGTGGTGTGCGATTGCGACCTCTCGGCGCATGTGCAGGGCTGGCCCGCGCTCGATGCGCTGGCGCTGCGCGAGGTCGACCGCGAGGCGCTGCTGGCGTTCTACACCCGCTTCGGCTTCACCACTTGGCGCAAGGAGCTGGAACAGGCGCTGGGTGTGGCGCCCGCGGCCGCGCCGGCCAATGTGAAGGTCAACCCTGGCCTGTTCGATGACGACGAAGCGCCGCTGCCGGTGAGCACCGCGCTGAAGCGCGAGTACGAGACCATCCTCAGCTGGGAGGCGCTCGAGCGCTGGATCATCCGGCTCAAGGGCGCGCCGCTGGTGGCGCTCGACACCGAGACCGATTCGCTCGATGCGATGCAGGCGCGCATCGTCGGCATCTCGTTCGCGACCACGCCCGGCGAGGCCGCCTACGTGCCACTGGCGCACAGCTATGCCGATGCGCCGGCGCAGCTGCCGTTCGACGAGGTGCTGGCTGCGCTGAAGCCCTGGCTCGAAGACGAGCGCGCGCTCAAGGCCGGGCAGCACATCAAGTACGACGCCCATGTGTTCCTCAACCATGGCATCACGGTGCGCGGCTATGTGCACGACACGCTGCTGCAGAGCTACGTGCTCGAGGCGCACAAGCCGCACAGCCTCGAGAGCCTGGCCGCGCGCCACCTCGGCCGCAACGGCCTGAGCTATGAAGACGTGTGCGGCAAGGGTGCGCACCAGATCCCGTTCGCGCAGGTCGACGTGACCCGGGCCACCGAGTATTCGGGCGAAGACAGCGAGATGACGCTGCACGTGCACCAGACGCTGTGGCCCAAGCTGGAGCAGCAGGCGGGCCTGCGCTTCGTCTACGAGAAGATCGAGATGCCGACCAGCGCGGTGCTCGCGCGCATCGAGCGCAACGGCGTGCTGATCGATGCGGCCTTGCTTGCGCAGCAGAGCCGCGAATTGGCCGAGCGCATGATGGCGCTCGAGCGCGAGACCCACGAGCTTGCCGGCCAGCCCTTCAACCTCGGCAGCCCCAAGCAGATCGGCGACATCCTGTTCACCAAGCTCGGCCTGCCGGTCGTGAAGAAGACGGCGAGCGGCGCGCCGTCGACCGACGAAGAGGTGCTGGAGAAGCTGGCCGAGGACTTCCCGCTGCCGAAGAAGATCCTCGAGCACCGCAGCCTCGCCAAGCTCAAGGGCACCTACACCGACAAGCTGCCGCTGATGGTCAACCCGAAGACCGGCCGCGTGCACACCAACTATGCGCAGGCGGTGGCGATCACCGGCCGGCTCGCGAGCAACGACCCCAACCTGCAGAACATCCCGATTCGCACGGCGGAAGGCCGGCGCGTGCGCGAGGCGTTCGTCGCGCCGCTGGGACATGTGATCGTCAGCGCCGACTACTCGCAGATCGAGCTGCGCATCATGGCCCACATCAGCGGCGACGAAGCGCTGCTGCGCGCCTTCGCGCAGGGCATGGACGTGCACCGCGCCACCGCGAGCGAGGTGTTCGGCATCGCGCCCGACCTCGTCACCAGCGAGCAGCGGCGCTATGCCAAGACCATCAACTTCGGGCTGATCTACGGCATGGGCGCCTTCGGGCTGGCCAGCAGCCTGGGGATCGAGCGCTCGGCGGCCACCAACTACATCGACCGCTACTTCCAGCGCTTCTCGGGGGTCAAGCGCTACATGGACGAGACCCGCGCCGACGCCAAGGCGCACGGCTATGTGGAGACGCTGTTCGGCCGCCGCATCGCGCTGCAGGAGATCAACGGCGGCAGCGGCCCGCGCCGCGCGGCCGCCGAGCGCCAGGCGATCAACGCGCCGATGCAGGGCACTGCAGCCGACCTGATCAAGCTCGCGATGATCGCGGTGCAGGGCGCGCTCGATGCGCAGGGCAAGGCCACGAAGATGGTGATGCAGGTGCACGACGAACTGGTGTTCGAAGTGCCCGAGGCCGAGCTCGACTGGGTGAAGGCCGAGGTGCCGAAGCTGATGGCCGGCGTGGCCGAGCTGTCGGTGCCGCTGGTGGCCGAGGTCGGGGTCGGGCCCAACTGGGACGAGGCGCACTGACACCGCGATCGGCGTGGCTTTACACGGGTTTACGTGGCTGATGTACCGTCGGCCCCATGCCCGCTGACCCATCCCTCCGCCTCCGCCCCTCCCTCTGGGCCCTGGCCCGCACGCAGACGCTGCGCGATCTGCGCGCCGGCGAGCTCCGCCTGCTGATCCTGGCGGTGCTGCTCGCGGTGGGCGCGCTCAGCGCGGTCGGCTTCTTTGCCGACCGCCTCAATGCCGGCCTGGCGCGCGATGCGCGGCAGCTGCTGGGCGGTGACGCCATCCTGGTGAGCGACCAGCCGGCGCCGCCGGCGTTCGCAGCCAAGGCCCGCGCGTTGGGGCTGGACGCGGCGCTCAACGCCACCTTTCCGAGCATGGGCCGCGCGCCCGATGACAAGGGCGGCGCAGCCCGGCTTGTTGCGGTCAAGGCGGTGGGTGATGCGTATCCGCTGCGCGGGCAGCTGACGCTGAAGGCAGGGCCGCAGGCTGCGGCGCGCGAGCTGCGCGCGGCGCCGCGGCCCGGCACCGTGTGGGTGGATGCGGCGGTGCTCGACAGCCTGGGCCTCACGGTGGGCGATGCGCTGCTGTTGGGCGATGCGAGCCTGAAGATCGTGCAGATCATCGTGATCGAGCCCGACCGCGGCACCGGCTTCGCGAGCTTCGCGCCGCGCGTGATGCTCAACGAGGCCGACCTGCCGGCCACCGGGCTGGTGCAGCCGGCCAGCCGCGTGACCTACCGCCTCGCGGTGGCCTCGCCGAGAGGGCGCGATGCCGACGTGGCCGCTTTCGTGCGTTGGGCCGAGGCCGAGATCCAGGAGCGCCACCTGCGTGGCCTGCGCATCGAGTCGCTCGAATCGGGCCGGCCCGAGATGCGGCAGACGCTGGACCGGGCGCACAAGTTCCTCAACCTCGTCGCGCTGCTTGCGGCCCTGCTGGCCGCGGTGGCGGTGGGCATCGGCGCGCGCGACTTCGCCAACCGGCACCTCGACGATTGCGCGGTGCTGCGCGTGCTCGGTGCGCCGCAGCGCACGATCGCGCTGGCCCACCTGATCGAGTTCGGCTCGATCGGGCTGCTCGCCAGCGTGGCCGGCGTGGCGCTGGGCTTCGCGGTGCACTACGTGTTCGTGTGGCTGCTGTCGGGCATGGTCGAGGCCACGCTGCCGCCGCCGGGCGTGTGGCCGGCGCTGTTCGGCACCGGCGTGGGCTTCACGCTGCTGCTGGGCTTCGGGCTGCCGCCGGTGCTGCAGCTGGCGCGCGTGCCGCCGCTGCGCGTGATCCGGCGCGACGTGGGCGCGCCCAAGGCCGCCTCGCTCGGCGTGCTGGCGGCCGGCGGGCTGGGCTTCGCGGCGCTGCTGGTGGCGGCTTCGTCAGACCTGAAGCTGGGGCTGATCGCGGTGGGCGGCTTCGCGGCCGCGATGCTTGCGTTTGCCTTCCTGTCGTGGATCGCGGTGCAGGTGCTGCGGCGTGCAGTGCCCGAGTCGCGCGCGCCGCGCTGGCTGGTGCTGGCCACGCGGCAGATCGCGGCGCGGCCGGCCTTCGCGGTGCTGCAGGTCTCGGCACTCAGCGTGGGCCTGCTCGCGCTGGTGCTGCTGGTGTTGCTGCGCACCGACCTGATCGACAGCTGGCGCCAGGCCACGCCGCCCGATGCGCCCAACCGCTTCGTGATCAACCTGCAGCCGGACCAGGGCGAGGCCTTCCAGCAACGGCTCAAGCAGGCCGGCGTCGCCCGCTACGACTGGTACCCGATGATCCGCGGCCGTCTCGTCGAGGTGAACGGTCATGCGATCGGGCCCGAGCACTATGCCGACGAGCGCGCCAAGCGGCTGATCGACCGCGAGTTCAACCTCAGCAATGCGGCGCAGCTGCCTTCGCACAACCAGCTCGTGGCTGGCCAGTGGGTGCCCGAGGAGGCCGACGGCCTGAGTGTGGAAGAGGGCATCGCGCAGACGCTCAATCTCAAGCTCGGCGACCGCCTGCGCTTCGACGTAGGCGGGCAGACGCAGGAAGGCCGCATCACCAGCCTGCGCAAGGTCGACTGGGGGTCGATGCGCGTCAACTTCTTCGTGATGTTCACGCGCTCGCAGATGCCGCCCGAGCTGCCGCTGAGCTACATCTCTGCCTTCCGCGCGCCGGAGGGGCGGGCCGGCTTCGACAACCAGCTGAGCCGCGAGTTTCCCAACATCACCAGCATCGACGTGTCGGCCTCGATCGCGCAGGTGCAGCATGTGCTCGACCAGGTGATCCGTGCGGTGGAGTTCCTCTTCGGCTTCACGCTGGCGGCCGGGCTGGTGGTGCTGTTCGCCGCGGTGGTGGCCACGCGCGAGGCGCGGGCACGCGAGTTCGCGATCATGCGGGCGATGGGTGCCAGCGCGCGGCTGCTGCAGCAGGTGCAGCGCGCCGAGCTGCTGGGCGTGGGCGCGCTGGCGGGGCTGCTGGCCTCGATCGCGGCGGTGATCGTCGGCTGGGCGCTCGCGAAATACGCCTTCGAGTTCAAGTGGAGCGCGCAGCCATGGGTGCCGCTGGCCGGCGCCGCGGCGGGCGCGGTGCTGGCCTTGCTGGCAGGCTACTGGGCGCTCAGCGGCGTGCTGCGGCGGCCGGTGGTGCAGACGCTGCGCCAAGCCGGTGAAGGCTGAGGCGCCGGCCGCTCACCACACGCGGTACACCCGCCCCGTCTGCGCGCCGTCGACGCTGCGCACGTAGGCCAGCGCCACGCGCGCGGCCGGTGCCGGCTCGAAGCCGCGGAACAGCTCGGCGTAGGCCTCCATCGATTCGGTGAGGATGGTCGGGTTGACCACGTTGATGCGCAGGCCGCGCGGCAGCTCGATGGCCGCGGCCCGTGCAAAGCCTTCGAGCGCGGCGTTCACCGTGGTGGCGTTGGCGCCGCCCAGCACCGGCTCGTCGCCGAGGATGCCCGAGGTCAGCGTGATCGAGCCGCCGTCGTTCAGGTGATGCTGGCCCACCAGCGCGAGGTGGACCTGGCCCAGCAGCTTGTCGTGCAGGCCGACCTTGAACTGCTCGGAGCTCATCTCGCCCAGCGGTCCGAAGTGCAGCCGGCCCGCGGTCGACACGATCGCATCCACCCGCCCCAGGCGCTCGAACAGGGCCTTCACGCTCTCGGCGCTGGTGATGTCGACCTGGTGCGTGCCGCTGTGCTTGCCCACCGCGATCACCTCATGGTGGCGGGCGAGTTCGCTGGCCACCGCCTGGCCCACCGTGCCGGTGGCGCCGATCACCACAACCTTCTTCTTCATCGTCGTCATGTGCGTTCTCCAGAATCGTCGAAGACAGGCGATCGATTCTGGTGACGGGCGCGTGCGCCACCAATCACCTAGCATGCACGGCTTCCGAAACCACGGGTTTTGAATCGATGGATCGCTTGACGAGCATGGAGGTCTTCGTCGCGGTGGTGGAGGCGGGCAGCCTCAGCGCCGCGGCGCAGCGTTTCAACCTCTCGGCGCCGATGGTCGGCAAGCACATCCGCCACCTCGAGCAGCGGCTCGGCGCACGGCTGATGACGCGCACCACGCGGCGCCAGAGCCTCACCGAGGTGGGCCGGCATTTCTACGAGCGCTGTGTCGGCATCCTCGACGAGGTGCGCATCGCCGAGGCCGGGGCCGAGGCACTGCGTGCGGCGCCGCGCGGCCGGCTGCGGGTGAGCGCGCCGGTGAGCTTCGGCTCGCTGCGCATCGCGCCGGCGCTGGCCGACTACCTGGCGGCCTGGCCCGAGGTGAGCGTGGAGCTTGCGCTGGAAGACCGCGTGGTCGACCTGGCCGAGGAGGGCTTCGACGCCGCGGTGCGCATCGGCGTGCTCAAGGATTCGGAGCTGGTCGCGCGGCCGCTGCAGCCTTACCAGATGCGCATCTGCGCCGCGCCGTCGTACCTGGCGCGCATGGGCACGCCGCGCCGTGCGGCCGACCTGCTGCAGCACCAGTGCCTGGGCTTCACCCATTGGAGCCGGCAGGGCGGCTGGTCGTCGCTGGCGGGGCTGCTCGCCGGCGAGGAGGATCCGCCGATGTGCCGCCTGATCTCCAACCACGGCGGCGCGCTGCGCATGGCGGCGCTGCAAGGCGTGGGCATCGTGATGCAGGCCGAGGTGCTGGTGGCCGATGACCTCGCCGCCGGCCGTCTGGTCTCGCTGCTCGAAGGCGAACTGCCGCCGCCGCGGCCGATGCACCTGGTCTACCCGCGTGACCGCCAGCCGGTGCCCAAGCTGACGACCTTCATCGAGTTCATGCTGTCGCGCTTCGGTCGGGGCTGAGGGGCTCCGCCGCCTCGCCGGCCCTGGCCAGGAAGTCGCGCACCTCCGGCGGCAGCAGCGCGGTGGCGCGCAGCAGCGGCTCGTGGTGGTAGGCAAGCATCAGCTGCCGCTGCATCTCGTGGTCGCCCTCGGTGAGCTCGTCCATCAGCTGCCCGAAACGCTGCAGCGCCGCCTGCGCGGCCTTGCCATGCGGCGGGGCGCGCCGCCGCACCAGCGCTTCCACGTCGCGGGCGAGCGCCTGCCAGTCGGCCTCGCGAATCCAGCCCAGGCGCAGCATCTGCTCGGGGCGGAGGTATCGCTGCAGTGCGGCCTTGCGGAGCTCGATCGCCTCGGTCACCCAGTGGGTCATCGTGCGGTCGGGGCCGAGGCGGCTGATCACCGCATCGCTCTGGCGATACATCTGGCCCCAGCGCTGCATCAGCGCCATGTCGCCGTCCATCCAGCGCACCATCAGGCACATCCAGCGGTGGATCAGCGGCTGGATCTCCAGTGCATCCGGTGCCAGGCCGCGCGCCATCGCTGCGCCCACCTCGGGCAGCAGCGCAGCCCAGTCGGCCTCGACCTGCTTCCAGTTCTCGAAGATCAGCTTCAGCTCCGCCGCGCTGAAGTACTTGCCGTAGCTGGCCATCAGCGCCAGCGACTGCAGCCAGTCGTCCATCGCCGGCTGGTCGCCTTCGGTGTACTTGCCCTGCAGCAGCGCGAGCCGTCCGCGCAGCTCGGCGGCCTGCGCGATCTGCCGGTCGAGCGCGCGGATCTGGCGCGCCAGGATGGCCGGCATCGCCAGGCCGTCGCCGGCCAGCGTGGTGCGCACGTCGCGCAGGCTGAGGCCGAGGTGGCGCATGGCCTGGATGCCGTGCAGCCGGGCGACGTCGGCCTCGCTGTAGAGCCGGTAGCCCGACTCGGAGCGGGCCGAGGGGCTGAGCAGCCCGATCGCGTCGTAGTGGTGCAGCGTGCGGACGGTGAGGCCCGAGCGCTTGGCGAGTTCTCCGACCTTCAGCAGCATGCGCGGGCGATGAAATGCAGGCCGGCCCAGACCCACAGGGCGATCAGTCCCATGAAGGCCAGCGCCGATGCGGTGACGAGCCCGCGGGGCAGCGTGCCGAAGCGTTCGAACAGCACGGCGATGGCCTGTCCGCCGTTAGTGCTGGGAAACGGCAACAGGTTGATCGCAGCGAGCTTGGCGGCGACGAGGCCGCAGACGGCGGCGAAGGACGCGCCGCGGGTGAAGTCCTGCCCGGCAGCGAGCAGCGCCTGTGCCTCGCCCATCGGCGACAGCGCGCCGGAGAAGAACTGCACGAAGCCGGACAGCAGCGCCTCGATGGCCTGGCCGCCGAGCGCCGGCACCAGGCACAGCAGCGAGAAGCAGCCCGACAGCGTGATCAGCACGCGCACGATCGCCGGCTGCCGGTCGAAGGCATCGGCGGTGTCGGCCGGCGCCAGCTGTTCGCTGCGGGTGTCCTTCAGCCGCGCGAATCCGCCCAGCGGCAACAGCCGCAGGCGCAGGGTGCCGGCGCCGAGCAGCACCGGGCCATAGCCGATCGACACCTCGCGCACCGGCACGCCCGCCCAGCGCGCCGCGCAGGCGAACGAGACGACATGGAGCACGATGCAGAGCAGGGCGGCGAGGGCGAGCGGGAGCATGGGGGCGCATTGTCCGTCGGCCTTGGCTGCAGTTCGTCGCGCCGCACTTCCCGTTCGTCGCAAGCCGCTGTCGCGTCGACACATGGCTCCCTACAGTCCACTCCATCGCAACGCTGATCGACGAAACAAGGAGCCCGACATGCTGAACCGCACCGCCATCACCACCCACCTGTACGCTCTCACGCTGGCCGCCGTCACCACGCTGACGCTGCTGGCAGGCGTGGATTCGCTGGCCGTGCAGGAGCATGCCGGCACCCAGGCGGCCGCCGCCGCAGCAGCAGCAGCGTCGCAGACCGCGCAGGCCAAGGCGCCCGGCACGCGCAGCTGAGATCGTCTCGGTCGGCGTTGGCCGCACAACGACAAAGCGCCCGGCACTGCCGGGCGCTTTTCATTGGGGGGCGTGAAGCGCGAGCGGTCGTCAGGCCATCGCGCCGTGATCGAGGCGGAAGGTGGCCACCACGCCGGCCAGCTTGTGGGCCTGCTCCTTCAGGCTCTCGGCCGCCGCGGCCGACTGCTCGACCAGCGCGGCGTTCTGCTGCGTCATCTGGTCGAGGGCGTTCACGGCGCTGTTCACCTGGCCGATGCCGCCCGATTGCTCGGCCGCCGCAGCGGTGATCTCGCCGATGATGTCGGTCACGCGCTGCACGCTGGCGACGATCTCGCCCATCGTCGAGCCGGCGTCCTGCACGAGGCGGGCGCCGGTTTCCACCTTGTCGACCGAGGTGCCGATCAGCGCCTTGATCTCCTTGGCGGCTTCGGCCGAGCGCTGGGCCAGGCTGCGCACTTCGCCAGCCACCACGGCGAAGCCGCGGCCTTGCTCGCCGGCGCGGGCGGCTTCCACCGCCGCGTTCAGCGCCAGGATGTTGGTCTGGAACGCGATGCCGTCGATCACGCCGATGATGTCGGCGATCTTCTTCGAGCTGGTGTTGATCTCGTCCATCGTGCTCACCACCTGGGCCACCACGCTGCCGCCGCGCTGCGCGACTTCGGCGGCGGAGCTGGCGAGCTGGTTGGCCTGGCGCGCCGCGTCCGCCGACTGCGAGACGGTGCTGGTCAGCTGTTCCATCGAGCTGGCGGTCTGCTGCAGGTTGGAGGCGGTCTGCTCGGTGCGCTGGCTCAGGTCCTGGTTGCCGTGCGCGATCTCGGTCGAGGCGGTGCTGATGCTCTCGGCGGTGTGGCGCACTTCGCCCACCAGGCTGCGCAGCGCCACCGTCATGCGGCTGAGCGAGCGCTCGACGTCGCCGATCTCGTCGTTGCGGTCGGTCTCGATCTGCACGCTGAGGTCGCCCTCGGCGATGCGCCCGGCCACATGGACCACGGTATCCAGCGGCACGCACACCGCGCGGCGCAGGAACCAGGTGCTCAGCGCCAGGCCGGCGACGATGGAGCCCATCACCCCGGTGACCAGCCACACGGTGTGCATGCGTTCGGTGCCGATCTGCTCGCGCATGGCATACAGGCCGTTCTGCTGCAGCGTGGCGAAGGCCTGCTGCGCCTGAGCATAGGTCGCGATCTCGGCGCGCAGCTTGTCGACCTGCGCGGTGGCCGCGGCGGCATTGCCGTCGGTGCGCGATTTCAGCGCCTCGGCACGCGAGGCGAGGTAGGCATTGCGCTGTTCGACCGCCTTGGCGAGCAGGGCCTTCTCATCGGCCGCGCTGACCAGGGCTTCGAGCTGCTTCTGCATCTCGGTGGCGCGCGCCTCGGTGGCGTCGATCTCGGGCTGCAGCGCGGCGGGCAGCGCGGCATCGGCCGACAGCAGCAGCGCGATCGTGCGGGCGGCGTTGGTCTGCACGGCGCCGGACCACTGCAGCGCCAGCTGCAGCTTCTGCTGCTGCTGTTCCTGCAGCTCCTTGGCGTGGGCCTGCGACTGGATGGTCCGGATCACCGACGTCGTCGACATCACCGGCACCATGACGGCGAGGACGATCACGGGAATCCACATGCGAGCGGAGATGGTCAGTCTTTTCATCGGGAAGCGTGGGGCATGAAAAAGGGCCGCGGTGCGGCCCTGATTCCGGGTGGGATCCCTGCAGAGTTCTTGTTGTCTCTGTCTGTGCGGGCGGGCGTCAGGCCGTGGCGGCCGCGTCCATCAGGCCCATGTCGGCGCTGCTCATCAGCGCCTCGATGTCCATCAGGATCAGCATGCGTTCGCCGACGCTGCCGATGCCGGTGATGAACGAGGTGTCGACGCTGGCGTTCATCTCGGGGGCCGGCTTGATGTGGTCTTTGGACAGCTCCATCACGTCGGACACCGAGTCGACGACGGCGCCGACCACGCGGCCCTTGACGTTGAGCACGATCACGACCGTGAAGCTGTTGTAGTCGGAGTTGGCGCAGGCCAGCTTCAGCCGCAGGTCGACGATCGGCACGATCACGCCGCGCAGGTTGACCACGCCCTTGATGAAGGCGGGTGCATTCGCGATGCGGGTCGGCTGCTCGTAGGAGCGGATCTCCTGCACCCGCAGGATGTCGATGCCGTATTCCTCGGCGCCGAGGCGGAAGGTCAGGTATTCACCGGCATGCGGGCCCTTGTGGGCTCCGCCGGCGGCGCCGCCGCGCGCCGCTTCGTGGCGGGCGACCTGGGTGGCTTCGTAGATCATGTCCATGCGGATTCCTTGGCAAGAGAAGGCAAGCTCTTCAGTCGGTATCGGCAGCGGAGCCGCAACCTTTAGAGCCCTTTAGAACGTTTCCCAGTCGCCATCGTTGCCGTGGCTCGGGGCGGCAGGCGCGGCCACAGGGGCCGGAGCGTTTTTCTGGGTCGCCGGAGCCGGGGCAGCGGCCTTCGGCGCCGCGGGGCGGGCGGCACGTGCGATCGCTTCCTGCGCGATCGCCTTGGGCTCCGCGGCCGGTGCCGTGGCTGCCGCGGGCTTGTGCGGCGCGGCGCCGGCGCCTCCCGTGAGGCGGAAGGTCGAGACCACGCTGTTGAGCTTGATCGCCTGTTCCTTCAGGCTCTCGGCGGCGGCGGCCGACTGCTCCACCAGCGAGGCGTTCTGCTGCGTCATGTCGTCGAGTTGCTTCACCGCGGTGTTGACCTGGCCGATGCCGTTGGACTGCTCGGCCGTGGCGGCGCTGATCTCGCCGATGATGTCGGTCACCCGGCGCACCGAGGCGACGATCTCTTCCATCGTCGAGCCGGCGTCCTGCACCAGCTTGGAACCGGCCTCGACCTTGTCGACCGAGGTGCCGATCAGCGTCTTGATCTCGCGCGCGGCCTCGGCCGAGCGCTGGGCCAGCGAACGCACCTCGCCGGCCACCACCGCGAAGCCGCGGCCCTGCTCGCCGGCGCGCGCGGCTTCCACTGCCGCGTTCAACGCCAGGATGTTGGTCTGGAACGCGATGCCGTCGATCACGCCGATGATGTCGGCGATCTTCTTCGAGCTGGTGTTGATCTCGTCCATCGTGGCCACCACCTGGCTCACCACCGCACCACCGCGCGTGGCGACTTCCGAGGCCGACGACGCGAGCTGGTTGGCCTGCGAAGCGGCCTCGGCGTTCTGGTGCACGTTGCCGTTGAGCTGCACCACGGAGGTAGCGGTGTGCTGCAGGCTGGTGGCGGCTTCCTCGGTGCGGTGGCTCAGGTCCTGGTTGCCCGAGGCGACCTCGGCGCTCGCGACCTGGATGCTCTCGGACGATTCGCGCACCTGGCCGACCAGCTTGCGCAGCGCATCCTGCATCGTGCGCAGCGACACCAGCAGGTCGGCGGCTTCGTCCTTGCCCTCGGCATGGACGGTGTGCGTCAGGTCGCCGGTGGCGATGGCGCGGGCCACGTCGCGGGCCTCGATGATCGGGTGCACGATCGAGCGCGAGTTCAGCAGCGTCAGCGGCACCACCAGCACCAGCGCGATCGCCAGCGCGATGCAGAAGGCGACCAGCGTGCTGCGGGCTGAGTTCTCCATCGAGCCCTCGGCGCGCTGCGCGCCGCCGAGCACCAGCTTCTGCACCTCGGCGAGCTTGGCTTCGGCGGCGTGGATGCTGTCCTTGGCCTGGGTCGCGGCCTTGTTGGCATTGGCCGGCGAATCGACGCCCTTGCTCTCGATCTGCTGGATCACCGCGGCCATCTGGCCGAGGTAGGCCTGCTCCTGCTTCAGCACCTCGTCGAGGCCGGTGACGCTGGCCGCGCCGATGTCTTCCTGGCGCATGCTGCCGATCTCGGCCTCGAACAGCTTGACCGACTCCTGCCACTTGGCCTTGTAGCCCGTGACCTTGGCGGCGTCGTCCATGTTGAGCATCAGGTCCTTCTCGTAGCGGCGGATGTCGCCGATGTGCTTGTTCAGCGCGGCGAGGTGCGTCGATTGCGTGAAGGCACTTTCCACGAAGTCGTGGCTCAGGCTCTGGATGCGGAACATGCCTGCAAGGCCGGACCCGCCGACCAGCGCGAGCAGCGTCACGACCATCGCGATCGCACCGAGCATGCGGGTGCGGATCGTGAAGCTGCGCATCATCTTGTTGAGGGCTTGCATAGGAACTTCTCTTTCGTGCGGATGCCGCGTTGGCTTTGGGGTAAACCCCAGGCTAACGCGGCACCGCTGTGTGGAACTTGCGATGTGTCAGTGGCGCGAGCGGCGGATCAGGCTGCCCACGTCAAGAATCAACGCCACCCGGCCGTCGCCCATGATCGTGGCGCCCGACACGTCGTTGACCTTGCGGTAGTTGGCCTCGAGGTTCTTCACCACCACCTGCTGCTGGCCCAGCAGCTCGTCGACCAGCAGGGCCACGCGGCCGCCTTCGGCTTCCACCACGACCATGATGTTGCTCACGTGCTCGAAGTCGAAGCGCGGCACGTCGAACACCTTCTCGAGGTCGATCACCGGCATGTATTCGTCGCGCACTTCCACCACGCGGCCGGAGCCGCCGATGGTCTTGATCATGCCGTCCTGCACCTGGAACGACTCGACCACCGAGCTCAGCGGGAGGATGTAGCACTCCTCGCCGACGCCCACGCTCATGCCGTCCATGATGGCCAGCGTGAGCGGCAGCCGCACCTTCACGCTCATGCCGTAGCCTTCGGCGGAGTCGATCTCCACCGTGCCGCCCAGCGAGGTGATGTTCTTCTTGACCACGTCCATGCCCACGCCGCGGCCCGACACGTCGGTGACCTGCTCGGCGGTGGAGAAGCCCGGCGCGAAGATCAGGTTCCAGGCTTCCTGGTCGGTCATCGAGTCGGGGGCGTCGATGCCCTTCTCGCGAGCCTTCTTGATCAGCTTCTCGCGGTTGAGGCCGCGGCCGTCGTCGCGCACCTCGATCACGATGCTGCCGCCCTGGTGCGAAGCGACCAGCGTGATGGTGCCCTGCTCGGGCTTGCCCTTGGCCACGCGGTCGGCCGGCGCCTCGATGCCGTGGTCGCAGCTGTTGCGCACCAGGTGGGTCAGCGGGTCGGTGATCTTCTCGACCAGGCCCTTGTCCAGCTCGGTGGCTTCGCCCACGGTGACCATCTCGACCTTCTTGCCGAGCTTGGACGCCAGGTCGCGCAGCATGCGCGGGAAGCGGTTGAACACCACCGACATCGGGATCATGCGGATCGACATCACCGATTCCTGCAGGTCCCGCGTGTTGCGCTCCAGGTCGGCCAGGCCCGAGGCCAGCTGCTGGTACAGCGCGGCATCCACGCCCTTGCTGTTCTGCGCCAGCATGGCCTGCGTGATCACCAGCTCGCCGACGAGGTTGATCAGCTGGTCGACCTTCTCGACCGACACGCGCAGCGTGCTCGATTCGAGGCCGGCGGCGGCCTTGCCGGTGTCGGCCTTCGCGGCCGCCTTCGGCGCTGCCGTCGGCTTCGGGATCTCGATCATCGCGGCCGACGGTGCGGCCGCGGGTGCGGCATCGGCCGACGGTGCGGCACCGCCATGCTCCACCGGCGCGCCCGGCGCATCGTCGAAGAAGCCGTAGCCGGGGTCCATGTTGGCGCGCTCGGCGGCCAGCTCCTCGGCGGTGGGCGCGCCCGGCGCGCCTTCATGGAAGCCGTAGCCGGGGCCCACCGGGATCAGCTTGACCTTCTCGCGCGCGACGTGGAAGGTGAACAGGTCCAGCAGGTCGGAATCGCTGGTCGCGGTGATGATGCGGAAGCGGCGCACGCCGTCGGCATCCTTGCCGCCATCGAGCGGCTCGATCGTGCCGAGGTCGGTGATCTCCTGGAACAGCTCGACCAGGTTGTTGGCCTGGCTCGGCTTGTCCAGCGGGCCCACGACCAGCTCGATCTCGCGCACGTCGCTCTTGATCGGGCCGCGCGGCTGCGCGGCCGGTGCCATCACGGCCGGTGCGGCGCTGGCCGCGACCGGCGCGGCCACCGGCACCGCGGTGATCGGCTTCTCGCCGGCCACCAGCGCGCGGATGTTGAACAGCAGCTCGGTGGTGTCGATCTCGGCACCGCCCGAACCCTGGTGGCGCGCCAGCTGGGCCTTCAGCGCATCGCCCGAGGCCAGCAGCACGTCGACCATGTCGGACGTGGGCTGCAGCTCGTGGCGGCGCAGCTTGTCCAGCAGCGTCTCCATCTGGTGGGTCAGCTCGGCCACGTCGGCAAAGCCGAAGGTCGCCGCGCCACCCTTGATGGAGTGTGCGCAGCGGAAGATCGCGTTCAGCTCTTCGTCGTCGGCCGAATCGATGTCCAGCTCCAGCAGGAGCTGTTCCATGTTATCGAGGTTCTCGCCCGCCTCCTCGAAGAAGACCTGGTAGAACTGGCTCAGGTCAATCCCTGCGCCGAGGTTCCCGCCCTCGGAGGTCATCTCGCCCATGTGGTTCTCCTAATCCCGGGATTCACGCTCCGCTTCAGCGGATGACCTTGCCGATCACCTCGATCAGCTTGGCGGGGTCGAACGGCTTCACCAGCCAGCCCGTGGCGCCCGCGGCGCGGCCGGCCTGCTTCATCTGGTCGCTCGACTCGGTGGTGAGGATCAGGATGGGCGTGCTCTTGAACTTGGGGTTCTCGCGCAGCTTCTTGGTCAGGCTGATGCCGTCCATGCGGGGCATGTTCTGGTCGGTCAGCACCAGGTTGAAGTCACGGCTGGCGGCCTTTTCGTAGGCGTCCTGGCCGTCCACCGCTTCGACGACGTTGAAGCCGGCGTTCTTGAGCGTGAACGAGACCATCTGGCGCATGGAGGCCGAGTCGTCAACGGCGAGGATTGAGTGCATCGCTTTCTCCGGATTTCTGAAGGAGGTTTTCGGGCGGGATTGGTGGATCTTTAGGGCGGGGTATCGTCAGAACAGCTCGATGGACCCCGCGTCCATCTCGTCCTGGGTCACCGGATTGGGCCGCAGGGGCCCTTCCTCGACGATGGCGGCGCCTTCCTCGTCGTCACCCATGGCTTCGGCCGCGAGGCGGTCGCAGCAGTTGCGCAGGCGCCGGGTGGTGTGCGCGATCAGTTGGGAGGCCATGTCCTGGAACTGCAGCGCGGTGACGGCGCCGCCCAGGTGCCGCAGCGCCACTTCCATGGCCTCGTGGCCTTCCGGCTGCGCTTCCTTGAGGCCCTGCAGATGAGCCGACGCGCCGTAGAAGCTTTCCATCAGCGCATTGCAGGCGTCCGACAGCAGGGTCTGCAGCCGCTCCAGGTCGTGCGAGGCGATCAGCAGGTGGTCCTGCAGATCTGCCGCGGCCTTCAACGGCAGACCGCCGTCCGGCTCGGGGGCGTTCGCGTCGTTCATCAGCATCGTCGCTCCACGTTGAGGGGTGGCACGGCAAGCCGCGGCGCCAAGGCGGCCGCTTTCCGTGCTCCATTGGCTGAGATTTTCGGCAGCAGGGGGATATTTATTGAGGGGATCACGGGCAGAATCTCAGTGCATTTCCAACGAAGCTTCCCGGGTCTGCGCCAGAAAGTTCACGACTCCATGCCTTCTCCGACTCCGCCAGGGCGTTCGCTGCGCGTGCTGCACATCGAAGACTCGGAGCTCGACCACGAGCTCACGCTGGCCCACCTGCGCCGCGGCGGGCTGGAGGTGCAGACCCTCCGGGTCGATTCGGAAGCCGCCTTCCGCGCCGCACTGCAGCACGATTGGGACGTGATCCTGTCCGACTTCAACCTGCCGGGTTTCTCCGGGCTGATCGCGCTGGAGATCCTGAAGGAGAGCGGCAAGCTGGTGCCCTTCATCATCGTTTCCGGCGAGATCGGCGAAGACACGGCCGTGGAGGCCATGCGCAACGGCGCCAGCGACTACCTGCTGAAGAACAACCTCGCGCGCCTGGCCCCGGCGGTGGAGCATGCGATCGAGGCCAACGAGACCCGGCGCGCCCGCATGGCGGCCGACCGCGAGGTGGCCGCCTCGCGCCAGCGCCTGTCGGAGCTGGCGCAGCACCTGCAGACCAGCGTCGAGATGGAGCGCGCGGCCATCGCCCGCGAGATCCACGACGACGTGGGCGGCTCGCTGACGGCGCTCAAGTTCGACCTGGCCTGGATCGCCCGACACTCGGCCACGCCCGAGGTGCTGCAGCGCGTGAATTCCGCACTCGAAACCGTGACGCACGCCATCGAGGCCAGCCAACGCATCATGCACAACCTGCGCCCGGCCATCCTCGAGCAGGGCCTGGTGGCGGCGCTGCAGTGGATGGCGATGCGCTTCGAGAAGCGCACCGGCATCGTCACCCACTTCCGCACCAGCCACGAGACCCTGCACCTGCCGGCCGGCGTGCCGCTGGTGGCCTATCGCACCGCGCAGGAGGCCATGACCAACGTCAGTAAACATGCGCAGGCCACCCGTGTCAGCATCGACCTGTCACTGGCACGCGGCGTGCTGTCTCTCGAGGTGAGCGACAACGGCCGCGGCCTCTCCAGCGCCGACCTCGCCAAGGCGCGCAGCTTCGGCATCCGCGGACTGCACGAACGGGCCGGCACGGTGGGCGGCTGGGTCGACCTGACCAGCGGGCCGGGCGGCACGACGCTGATACTTTCGATCCCGCTGGAGCCCGACGCCGCCTCGCCGAGCGGCTTCGACGACTCCGGCTCAGATCATGATCCTTCCGCGTGGGGGAAGGGGTGAGGATTCGATGATCAAAGTGATCCTTTGCGACGACCACGCGCTGATCCGCCGCGGCATCCGCGACACGCTGTCCGACGCACCCGACATCGAGGTGATCGGCGAGGCGGGCGACTACGGCGAGCTGCGCCAGCTGATGCGCAGCAACACCTGCGACGTGCTGGTGCTCGACATCAACATGCCCGGCCGCAGCGGCCTGGACGTGCTGCACGTGCTCAAGGACGAGGGCTCGACGGTCAAGGTGCTCATCGTTTCGATGTACCCCGAAGACCAGTATGCGATCCGCGCGCTGCGCGCCGGCGCCTTCGGCTACGTCAACAAGGGCGGTGACCCCCAGGTGCTGGTGCAGGCGGTGCGCACGGTGGCCCAGGGGCGGAAATACGTCACGCCCGACATCGCGCAGATGCTGGTCGAGAGCCTCACCGCGCCGGCCACCGAGAACGCCCACGAGAAGCTCTCCGACCGCGAGCTGCAGACCCTGGTGATGATCGCCTCGGGCAAGCGGCTGTCCGACATCGCCGAGGAACTGATGCTCTCGCCCAAGACCGTGTCGGTCTACCGGGCACGGGTGCTCGAGAAACTGGGCCTGGCCAACAACTCCGAGCTCACCGTGTACGCGATCCGCAACGGCCTCGTGGGGAACTAGTCGGAGAATTCCAGGCTGAACAGCCGCGTGCGGTCGAAGCGCACCAGCACGTTGGCCTGCGCCACCGGCCCCACGACCTTGAACTTGTCCATCCGCGTGTCGCGCCGCACCGGTTCGGTGAACGCGATGCCCTGCGGGTTGGTCAGGCTGTAGACCGTGGGCGCGCTCGCGCTCTCGCCACGGCGCACCACCACCGACACCTCGCCGTTGGCCAGCTTCACATAGGAGCCCGGCGGGTAGATGCCGGTCTCCTTGATGATTGCCGCCGCCACCGGGTAGCTCGCGCCGCCGCCTTGCAGGAAGAAGGCGCGCGCCGCCTCATGCACCGGCATGGCCGGCCGTGTGCGGCGAGCCGACAGCTTGGCCAGGTAGATGTCGGCATGCTGCAGCACCAGCGCGAGGATCGGCACCTCCTTGCGGCCGTGGGGGTAGCCGCGCCCGTCGGGCCGCTCGTGGTGCAGGCGCACCGCGTCGAGCCACAGCGGGTTGTCCACGCCCAGTTCCTGCAGCAGCTGGGCGCTGCGCTCGGGGTGGCTGCGGATCGCCAGCTTCTGCTCCTGCGTGGGGCTGTGCCGCTGCGCGCAGAGCAGGGCCTGCAGGTCGATCATCGCGATGTTCATCGTCAGCGCGGCGCTGACGGCGGCCTTGATCTCGTCGTCCGACATTCCGAGCCGGCGGCACACCAGCGTGACGAGGTAGGCCGTCTGCAGCGAGTGCAGCACCGGGTAGCCGGTGTTCTCCACATGCGAGAGCTCGAAGCTGCCCACGTCCGGGTCTTTGGCCGATGCGGTGTGGACCTGTTCGCTCAGTGCGGTGACCTGGGCCTTGAAGTTCGGGTTGCTGCGCGGGTCGCGCAGCAGCGCGGCCGATTTGCGCAGCATGTCCGACCAGACGTAGAACGGATCTTCCTTGGCCGCGCCTTCCACCTGCCGGCGGTGCCGCTCGTATTCCTCTTCGTCCACATAGACGCCGCGCTCGAGCAGCGACTCCAGCTGCCGGTCGGTGGTGACCACGAATCCCTTGGACAACAGCAGCTCGCCCGGCGCCGTGCGCACGTTCCAGGGCAAGGGCTGGTTGAGCCGGATCTGGCCGGCGCACAACTGCAGCAGCTTCATCGAGAACCCCCTCGGTGTTCCGTCGCTGCGTGGCCTTCCCTCTGTCGCCCGGCATCGTCGGCCGGGTGTCCCCACGCTGGGTATTGGTTCGGCCCGTCAGGCCTTACCGCAGTGAAGCGTGAACGGCAAGGTGGCGATCTTCGGAAAAACCCGGGGTTTGCCCGTCGTTTTTCACTGGAAGTAGGAAAGCATGCGTTCCAGCGCCATCGTGAACGGCGCCTGCATCATCGGCAGCGTGAGCAGCACGCCGATCAGGCCCACGCCCAGCGTGACCGGGAAACCGACGGCGAAGACGTTCATCTGCGGCGCCACGCGCGAGATCACGCCCAGCACGAGGTTGACGAACAGCAGCATCGCCACCAGCGGCAGTGCGATCCAGGTGCCGAGGCGGAACAGCTCCATGCCCCACGTTTGCGGTTGGGCCGCATGCAGGAAGGCAAAGGGCTCCGGCGTGGCCGGAAACACGTTGAAGCTCTGCACCACCGCCGCGATCACCGTGAGGTGGCCGTTGATCACGATGAACAGCCACGCCACCATCGTGCCGAAGAAGCGGCTGGTGGCGGTGGCCTGGCTGGCGCTGATGGGATCGAAGAAGCCGGCGAAGTTGAGGCCCATCTGCAGGCCGATCAGCTCGCCGGCGAACTCCACCGCGCCGAACACCACGCGCACCGCGAAGCCGAGCGACAGGCCGATCAGCACCTGCTGCGCGATCAGCATCAGCGCCACCGGCGAATCGAGCGCCACCGCCGGCATGGCCGGCAGCGAGACCTGCGCGCACAGCGCGATCAGGAAGGCGAGGCCCACGCGCACACGGATCGGCACGGTGCGCTGGCCGAACACCGGCATCGCGCTGAACAGCGCGAGCACGCGGATGAACGGCCACAGCAGCGGGCTGATCCACTGCAGCAGCTGGGCTTCGCTGAAGGTCAGCACGCCGGGTGGGTCAGCCGACGACCGTGGGAATCGACTGCAGCGTGCGCTGCAGGTACTCGACCAGCGTGGTCATCATCCACGGGCCGGCGATGGCCAGCACCGCGACGGCTGCGATGATCTTCGGCACGAACGACAGCGTGGCCTCGTTGATCTGCGTGGCGGCCTGCACGATGCTCACCACCAGGCCGACCGCGAGCACGACGATCAGCACCGGGGCCGAGACCATCAGCAGGATGTAGAGGCCTTGCTGGCCGAGGGTGAAGACTTGTTGGGGATCCATGGCTACTTTGCAGAACCCGAGGTGGCGGACAAAGAGGAATTCATTCGTGCCAGACAGCGAGCAGTGCCGCAAGGCTGTGGGCGGGCGGTGCCGCGCTGCGGGCGCATCAGACGACGCCGAGAAGCGCAGAAGGCATGGCTGCGCGCAAAGCGCGCATCAAGCGCTGACTCGTGGGGACTGTTTGAGCGGAGCGCCCGCAGGGCGCGAAGCGAGTTTCCCCACGAAGCCATGCTTTCGAGCATCGCAGGGGAGCCTCGCCCCGCAGGGGTGAGGCCGAGTCTGCAGCGCCCGCAGCGCGGCGCCGCCCGCCCACAGCCTTGCCCGCTCCACCCTACGCAAGACGACAGCATCACAACCGCCTACGTCGCAAACGAAGCCGCCAGCGACCCCAGCAGCAGGTTCCACCCATCTGCCAGCACGAACAGCATCATCTTGAAGGGCAGGGCCACCAGCACCGGGCTCAGCATCATCATGCCCAGGCTCATCAGCACGCTGGCCACGATCATGTCGATGATCAGGAAGGGGATGAAGATCAGGAAGCCGATCTGGAAGGCGCTTTTCAGCTCGCTGGTCACGAAGGCCGGCACCAGCACCTTGAACGGCACGTCCTGCGACTTCACGCCGGCATCCAGCTTGGCGAGCTTGGCGAACAGCGCCACGTCGCTCTGCCGCGTCTGCTTGAGCATGAACTCGCGCATCGGCACCTCGCCGCGCTTCAAGGCTTCGTCGAACGCGATCTGGTTGGCGGCATACGGCTGGTAGGCCTGCGAGTAGACCTTGTCGAGCGTCGGGCTCATCACGAAGAACGTGAGGAACAGGCTCAGGCCCACGATCACCTGGTTGGGCGGCGCGGCCTGCGTGCCCAGCGCCTGGCGCAGCAGGCTCAGCACGATGACGATACGGGTGAAGCCGGTCATCATCAGCAGCACCGCCGGCAGGAAGCTCAACGCGGTGAAGAACAGCAGCGTCTGGATCGGCACCGAGTAGCTGTTGCCGCCCGGGCCCTGCGAGACCACCAGCGGCAGGCCCGCGCCGCCGGTCGATTGGGCTACAGCCCCTACGGAAACGGCCGATAGCACCGACAAGGCGAGAAGGCGTGCGACCTTGCCCTTATTGAGCATCGCGGCCTCCGCGGTGCTTCAGCTTGCCCAGCAGCTGCGCGAACGGCGTGTCGGCCAGCGCATGCATCGCCGGCTGCACCGGCTCGGCCTGCGGGGCCATCGTGTGCAGCGTGGTGATCTGCTGCGCGGTCACGCCCAGCACCAGCCACTGGCGGTCGTCGCCGGTGCCCACTTCCACCGTCAGCAGGCGCTGGTTGGGCGACAGCGGCAGCACCGCCACCGTGCGCATCGTGCCGCTGGCGGCGCCGCCGCCCATCGGCGTGCGCTTGAGCAGCCACAAGGCCACCGGAATCATCGCGATGATCGCGAAGAAGCTCAGCAGCGGCATCAGTCCGGAATTCATTCGTCGTCAGGTCCTGCTCAGGCGGCGCATGCGCTCGCTCGGGGTCACGATGTCGGTCAGGCGGATACCGAACTTGTCGTTCACCACCACCACCTCGCCCTGCGCGATCAGGTAGCCGTTGACCAGCACGTCCATCGGCTCGCCGGCCAGCGCGTCGAGCTCGACGACCGAGCCCTGCGCGAGCTGCAGGATGTGCTTGATCGGGATCCGCGTGCGTCCCAGCTCCACGGTGAGCTGCACCGGGATGTCCAGGATCATGTTGATGTCGTTGCCCGCGCCGGCGTTGCTCGTCGGCGAGAAGTTGGTGAACGACGCGGGCGCCACCTGCTCGGCAGGCGACGAGACTTCGGAGGCGACGTTGCCGCCGCCCGAGGAGGGCTGGGCTTCGGCGAGGGCGGCCGCCCATTCGGCGGCCATGCGGTCCTCTTCGGACATCGCGGCGTTGTCGTCAGGTGCCATGGTGGTCTCCCAGCCAGCCCGCAGGGGAGCTGGTCAGCAGTTTGTCGATCTTGATGGCGTACTTGCCGTTGGAGGTGCCGTAGTGCGCATCGAACACCGGCACGCCATCGACCTTGGCCTGGATCATCTGGGTCAGGTCGAGCTCGATGAAGTCGCCGGGCTTGAAGGCGAGCAGCTGCTCCACCGTGGCGGGCGCATGCGCCAGCTCGGCGATCAGCTCCACCTCGGCCGACTGGATCTGCGTCTTCAGCAGGTTGACCCAGCGGCGATCGGGTTCGCTGGAATCGCCCTGCACGGTCGAATACAGCACGTCGCGGATCGGCTCCAGCGTGGAGTAGGGGATGCAGAAGTGCACCGCGCCCGAGGTGTCGCCGATCTCCAGCGTGAACGACACCGCGACGATGATCTCGCTCGGCGTCGCGATGTTGGCGAACTGCGGCTGCATCTCCGAGCGCTGGTAGTCCAGCTCGAGCGGATAGATGCCGTGCCAGGCCTTGCGCCATTCGGCGATGATCACCTCGACCAGGCGCAGGATCACGCGCTGCTCGGTGGGCGAGAAATCGCGGCCCTCGATGCGGGTGTGGAACTTGCCGGCGCCGCCGAACAGCGCATCGATCACCGCGAACACCAGGTTGGGGTCGCAGACGATCAGGCCCGAGCCGCGCAGCGGCTTCACCGACACGATGTTGAAGTTGGTCGGCACCACGATCTCGCGCAGGAAGGCGCTGTACTTCTGCACCTTGATGCCGCCGATGGCGACTTCCGGGCTCTTGCGGATGAAGTTGAACAGCCCGATGCGGATGTTGCGCGCGAAGCGCTCGTTGATGATCTCCATCGTGGGCATGCGCCCACGGACGATGCGCTCCTGGCTGGCCAGGTCGTAGTCGCGTATCGCCCCCTGGGGGACCTCTTCCTGCTCGAGCTTCTGGCTCTCGCCGGTGATGCCCTGCAGCAGCGCATCGACTTCGTCTTGCGAAAGGATCTGCTGATTCATGCGGAGATCCGATCAGCCCGTCACTGGATGATGAAGTTGGAGAACTGCACCGCCTTGATCGGCGATGGTTCCGACGGCTTTTTCTTCTTCGGTGCGCTCGCGGCGCCGCTGGCGCCGCGCGCCGCCGCCTTCACCGGCTCGTCGATCTCGATGCCCAGCGCCCGCGAGGCCTCGCGCTTGACCTCGAAGGCCAGGCGTTCCTTGCCCTCGCGCGACAGCAGCTCGGCCGAGGTCTTGTGCGCCAGCACCATCAGGATGTTGTTGCGGATCGCCGGCATGTAGGCCTTGATCTGGTCGGCCACGTGCGGATCCTCGAGCTCCAGCGTCACGCCGATCTGCGCATAGCGCTCGGCATCATGGTCGGCGAGGTTGACGGTGAAGGGGTCCAGCGGCACGAAGGTCGGCACGTACTTGGGATCGTGCTTGCTGTGCTCGTCGACCTGCGTGGCGGCCTCGCCCTCGGCCTCTTCGGCCGCGGCCGCCTTGCGCTTCAGGTACCACACCAGGCCGCCGCCCGCGAAGGCCAGCAGCAGCAACACGGCGACGAGGATGATCAGCAGCTTCTTCTTGCCAGGACTCTTCTTGGCGGATTCGGCTGGGGCCTCGGCAACGGCGGTGGACATGTGTACTCCCGGCAGACAGTCCCGCGCTCCGGCCATCCGGAGCGGGTTGGGTTACCAGGATTATTGAAATCGACCCCGCCAGCGGAACGGCGGAAAAGCGGGGGATTTCCGGACAGGTCAGGCGTACAGGTCGACCACGCCCTGGGGACGGATGACGCGCGGGGCGGATAAACCACCGGCGATTGCGCTGGTGCCATCCTGCCCTTGCGAGCCGCGGCCGTTGCCGCCCTGTCCGCGGCCGGAGTCGTCGCCGGCGGCCATCTGCCGGCCCGCGTCGCGCGGCTGGTCGGACACGCCGCCGCCGCTCATCGTCAGGCCGCTGTCGCGCAGCGCGGCGGCCAGGTCGGGCAGGCTGGATTCGAGCGCCTGCCGGGTGGCGGCCACGTCGGCCTGGAAGTTCACTTCGGCCTGCGTTCCGTTGACGGCGATCTGCACCGAGATCGGGCCCATGTCGGCCGGGTTGAGGTGAAGGCGGGCCTCCTGCACGCCTTCGCGCGCGAGGATGCTCACCTGCACGCCCAGCGCCGGCGCGAATTCGGGCGAGCCGACCGCGGCCGAGAGCTGGGCTTCGAAGCGCGGCGCCGTGCTGCCGCCGTGGGTGGCGGCCGTGCCGGTGGGCTGATGCGTCGCAGCCAGGGCCGCGCCGGCGTTCAGCGCATCAGGCGCCTGCAGCGACGGAGAAGACGCCGCGGCATTGCGTTCGGCAGGGCCGGCCTTGGCATCGGCGCGCGCTCCCGACAGTTCTGCGGCAAAGGCGGTCGAGCGGGAGGTGTCGGCCTTGTCGGCGGCGCTGCCGCGCTTTCCGCCGGGGGCGCCGGCTGCGTCGGCGGTGGCGTCGAGGCCGCCCTTGGCGCGCGCGCCGCGCGCCTTGGCGCCCTCGGTTTCCGCAGGCTGGCCCTCGGCCGCTGGGTCTGACTTGGCGGCGGTGGCGGTGTCGGCGGCGCGCGAGGTCGGTGTCCAACCAGGCAGCAGATGGGCCAGGTCGGGCGGGGTCGGGCCAGGTGTGTCAGGCGCGGCCGTGGCGGCCTTGTCGTGCGTGTCGTCCTCGGTCTTGTCGGCTTGCTCTGCCTTCTCGGCTTTCTCGGCCGTCTCGGTGCTGCCTTCGGCCTTGGCGGCGTCCTTGGCCTCCTTCACCGGCTTGGCGCCGTCGCGCGGGGCGCCGGGGCGTGCGCCGTGCGCCGCCTGGCCGGCGGGGCGGGGCGGCGGCGGGGCCTGCTTCGCCTGGTCGAGGCTGTGGGCGAAGCTGCCTTCGCCGGACGTGGGCGTGGCAGGGGCCGGTGCGGCCGGCGCCGGACCGGCGGAAGACGGAGACAGGGCGGACAGCGGTGAGGCGAGCATGGGCGTGTCGTGCGTCTGGAGGGAAGGGCTCAGCCGGCGCCGAGCCGCCTCAAGGCGGCTGAGCGCCCCCTTGGGGGGCAGGAGCGAAGCGACGTGGAGGCTGACATGTCAGCCGAACTGGTGGCGCAGGCCCATCGCATTGATCTGCGGGTTCCAGCCGGCGCGTTGCGCGGCTTCGTCGGTGAGCTGCTGGTCGCGGCGCTCGGCCACCCGGCGCTGCTCCTGCTGCCGGCGCTCGATCAGCTTGCGGATCGAGGCCACGCGCATCTCGCGCTCCTGCAGCAGCGCGCGCGCATGCTCGGCCTGGGTGCGGCATTGCTCGGCCACCTGGTTCTGCGCATCGATGGCCTGCTGCAGGCGTTCGTTGAAGCCCTGGTAGCACTGCACGATCTCGATCGCGCCGCGCTGGCTGAATTGCTGGGACCAGCGCTGCCGGTATTCGCCGCGGTAGTTCACGAGCTGCTCGGCCTGGGCCGCGGCGGCGTCGGCGCGCTGCTGGGTCTGTTGCAGCAGCGCGATCGCACCGTCGCGCAGTGTCTCGGCCTGTTCGAGCAGGGTGTGCAGCTGTTGCAGTTCGGCGTTCATGGTTCAGGTCCTTGATGTCAGCCGGCCACCGTGGCGGCGAGCTGGCGTTTGCTGGCTTCCATCGGAGCCACGCTGTGCATGTCCTGCTGCAGCAGGGCCATCAGGTGCGGATGCGCCTGCACGGCGGCATCGAGTTCGGGGTCGTGGCCGGGCGCATAGGCGCCGAGCTGGATCAGGTCGCGTGCCTTGTTGTATTTGGCGAGCATCTGGCGCGCGCGGCGTGCCGCTTCCACATGATCGCGGCTTGCCACGCTGGTCATCACGCGCGAGACCGAGCGCTCGACGTCGATCGCGGGGTAGTGGCCGCTCTCGGCCAGCTCGCGGCTGAGCACGATGTGGCCGTCGAGGATGCCTCGGGCCGCGTCGGCGATCGGATCCTGCTGGTCGTCGCCTTCGGACAGCACGGTGTAGAACGCGGTGATCGAGCCCACGCCGTTGAGGCCGTTGCCCGAGCGCTCCACCAGCTGCGGCAGCTTGGCGAAGCAGCTGGGCGGGTAGCCCTTGGTGGCCGGCGGCTCGCCGATGGCCAGCGCGATCTCGCGCTGCGCCATCGCATAGCGGGTGAGCGAATCCATCAGCAGCAGCACGTGCAGCCCGCGATCGCGGAAGTGTTCCGCGATCGCGGTGGCATACGTGGCGCCTTGCATGCGCACGAGCGGCGGGGCGTCGGCCGGAGCCGCCACCACCACCGAGCGCTTCAACCCCTCTTCCCCGAGGATGTCTTCGATGAATTCCTTGACTTCGCGGCCGCGCTCGCCGATGAGGCCGACAACGATCACGTCGGCCTGGGTGTAGCGGGCCATCATGCCCAGCAGCACCGACTTGCCGACGCCGGTGCCGGCAAAGAGGCCCAGGCGCTGGCCGCGGCCGACGGTGAGCATCGCGTTGATCGCACGCACGCCGGTGTCCAGCGGTTGGCGCACCGGGTCGCGGTCCATCGCATTGATCGGGCGGCGGATCATCGGCTCGTTGTTCACCGGCACGAGCGGGCCCTTGCGGTCGAGCGGGTGGCCGTGCGAATCGACCACGCGGCCGAGCAGGCCGTCGCCCATCGGCAGGTGCAGGCCGCGGTCTTCGCTGCGGCGCCACGGATGGTTCTCGCGGCCCAGGCGCGGCGGCTGGCTGGGGGCCGGGCGCGGGATCACGCGGGCGCCGCTGGAGAGGCCATGCACCTCGCCGGTGGGCATCAGGAAGGCGCGGTCGCCGTTGAAGCCGACCACCTCGGCCAGCACCGGCGGCTGGCCGTCGCCAGCGGTCGAATGCACTTCGCAGACCGAGCCCACGGGCACGCGCACGCCGGCGGCCTCGAGCACCAGGCCGGTCACGCGCACGAGGGTGCCTTCGGTCTCGAACGGGCGCGGCGCGGCGGCATAGGCCTGCAGGTCGACGAGGTAGCGGCCCCAGCGGGCGGCGCGTTCGTCGGCGCTGCGCCAGGGCAGCGGCACGACCGGCGCGGTTGGCGCAGTGAACAGCGGATCGGCGTCGCGCGCGGTCATGACGTCTGCCCCTCGGCCGCTGGGTACACCGGCCGATCCCCCAAGGGGATGCGAGCCGGCTTGGGAGCGGCCCGGCGCTCGGCTCGCTTCATTCGCTTTCCTCCAGCGTGTCGGGCCAGGGCACGTCCTGCCCCAGCGCGGCCGCGGCCTGGGCCCAGCGCGATTCGATGCGGGCATCGATCGAGCCGGCGTCGCTTTCGATCAGGCAACCGCCGCGCTCGATGGCCGACGAGGCCATCAGCCGTGCGCCGCGTGCCTGCAGCGCCTCGGCCGCGCCTTCGGCGACCAGCGGCTGGTCCTGCGGGTTGACGTGCACGCGGATGTGGCGAGCGCTCATCAGCACTGCGTTCACCGCTTCCTGCGCCACCTGTGCCACCAGTTCGGGATGGATGGTCAGCTCGGTGCGCACGACCTGGCGCGCGAGCTGCGTGGCGGTGCGCGCGAGCGCGTCGGCCATCTGCTGCTCCAGGCCGTCGAGCTGGCGGTCGAAGCTCTCGAGCAGCTGGCCGAGCTGCGCGGTCATCTGCTGCGCGAAGCTCTGCTTGAAGCCTTCGAGCGCGACCAGGCCGTCGCGGTAGCCGTCGTGGTAGCCCGCCTGCCGTGCGGCGTTGAGGTGCGCCTGGATCTCCTCGGCCGTGGGCGGCTGCGGCTCCTGCGGCTGCGCGGGCGCGGCAGCATTGGGCCGGTTGGGGGCGCCGCCGAAGCCGTCGGGCGTCCAGCTCGCGAATTCGCCGAGCTCCTCGCGCGGGATGAAGCGCGAATACGAGCTGGCCGGCTTGGTCTGCCCGTTCGGGGGCGGCACCTGGCGCGGGCCGTTGCCGCCGTTGCGGTTAGACGAACTGGTCATCGCCCGAGCCTCCCAGCACGATCTGGCCTTCGTCGGCCAGGCGGCGGACGGTCTTCAGCATTTCCTTCTGCTCCGCCTCGACCTCCGACAGCCGCACCGGGCCGCGCGATTCGAGGTCTTCGCGCAGCGTTTCGGCGGCACGGGTGGACTTGTTCTTGAAGATCTTGTCGCGCAGCTCGGGCGTGGCGCCCTTCAGCGCGATCACCAGCGACTCGCTCTGCACCTCGCGCAGCAGCGCCTGGATGCCCTTGTCGTCGAGCTTCTCCAGGTCGTCGAAGGTGAACATGTTGTCCATGATCTTCTGGGCCAGCTCGTTGTCCGCCTCGCGGATGTAGTCGAGCACCGAGGTCTCGACGCTGGTGCCCAGCATGTTGATGATCTCGGCCGCCGTCTTCACGCCGCCGAGCGAGGCCTTCTTCAGCTTGTCGCCGCCGGCCAGCACCTTGCTCATCACTTCGTTCAGGTCCTTCAGCGCCGAGGGCTGGATGCCGTCGAGCGTGGCGATGCGCACGAGCACCTCGTTGCGCTGGCGCTCGGTGAACTCCTTGAGCACCTGGGCGGTCTGCTCGTAGTCGAGATGCACCAGGATGGCGGCCACGATCTGCGGATGCTCGTTGCGCAGCAGCTCGGCCACCGAGCCGGCGTCCATCCACTTCAGGCTCTCGATGCCGGTGACGTCGCTGCCCTGCAGGATGCGGTCGATCAGCAGGTTGGCCTTGTCTTCGCCGAGCGCCTTGCGCAGCACGGTCTTCACGTATTCGTCGGTGTCGGCCACCAGCATGCTCTGGTCGGACACCTCGGACGAGAACTTGTCCAGCACGCCCTCGACCTTCTCGCGCGGCACCGCCTTCATCTTCGCGATGGTCTCGCCCAGGCGCTGCACTTCCTTGGGCGCGAGGTGCTTGAAGACCT
>CBIHRS010000041.1:0-45851 GCA_966212505.1 uncultured bacterium | reverse complement strand
CTGAACGGCGACGTGCTCGCCGAGCATGCGGCGATGTCGCGCTTCCATTTCCATCGCGTCTTTCGCGCCTACTTCGGCACTACGGTGACGGGCTACGTCACCTGGCGCCGGCTGCAGCGTGCCTGCGAGCTGCTGGCCGCCAACCCCGACTCGGTGCTCGATGTGGCGCTCGCCGTCGGCTACGACTCGGCGCAGGCGCTGGCCAAGGCGATGCGTCGCGAGTTGGACACCACCCCCACCGCCATCCGTGCCGGCGAGCAGCCTGCCTGGCAGCGCCTGTTCGACCGCCGGCCCGCACCACCACCCAATGGAGAAGACCCGATGCTCAAGCCTCAGATGATCGACCTGCCCGAGCTCCACGTGCTCACCACCACCGGCCGCGGCATGGACGGCGGCAACATGGGGCGTGCCGCCCAGCAGGGCTTCGGCGAGCTGATTCCCGCGCTCGAGGGCGCCGGCCTGCTGCCGCGCATGAAGAGCTGCATCGCGATGTTTCCCGACGAGCCGAAGAGCCTTGAAGACCAGGAGGCCCGCATGCTCGCCGGCGCGGTGTTCGACTACTCGCTGCTCGATCGCAGCGGCATCGTGTCACGGCCCGAGATCGCGCTGAAGGGCACGCTGGCGTGGCACACCCATCCTGCGGGACGTTATGCGGTGTTCACCTACATCGGCCCCTACACGGAGCTGCACCTCGCCTGGACCGGCGTCTACCGCGACTGGCTGCCCGCCACCGGCTATGCGCTGCGCGACGTCCCGCCATTCGAGCACTACGTGAGCAACCCCTGCGACACGCCGCCCGCGCAGCTGCGCACCGACCTCTACGTTCCGCTGCAGTGAGGCGCACGACATGACGACGCGCTCTTCGTCCGACCTGCTCGATGCCGATGCCGGCCGCATCGTGCAGGCCCTGGCCGACCGCGAGGTCGGCGCGCTCGAGCTCTGCGAGGCGGCCATCGCCCGCATCGAACGACGCGACCGCGAGATCAACGCGGTGGTGGTGCGCGACTTCGAGCGCGCCCGCGAGCAGGCACGCGCGGCCGACGCGGCCCTGGCGCGCGGCGAGCGCCGGCCGCTGCTCGGCCTGCCGATGACGGTGAAGGAATCGTTCAACCTCGCCGGCCTGCCCACCACCTGGGGCTTCGAGCATGCGCGCGACTTCGTGCCCACCGAGGATGCGGTGGCGGTGCAGCGGCTCAAGGCCGCGGGCGCGGTGATCCTCGGCAAGACCAACGTGCCGGTGGGCCTGGCCGACTGGCAGACGGCCAACCCGATCTACGGCCGCACGCTGAATCCGCTCGACCCCACGCGCACGCCGGGCGGCTCGTCGGGCGGCTCGGCCGCCGCGCTGGCGGCGCGCGTGGTGCCGCTGGAGCTGGGCTCCGACATCGGCGGCTCGATCCGCATTCCCGCGCACTTCTGCGGCGTGTGCGGCCACAAACCGAGCCATGAACTGTTGCCGCGGCGTGGTCACCAGTTTCCCAAGCACCTCGGTGCGCCGGATACCTTGTCGGTGATCGGGCCGATGGCGCGCAGCGTGGCCGACCTCGAGCGCGCGCTCGACGTGCTGGCCGGCCCCGATCCGCACGATGCGATCGCCTACCGGCTCGCGTTGCCGCCGGCGCGCCATGAGCGCATCGGTGGCTATCGCGTGCTGCTGATCGCCGACCCGCCGGTGATCGCGATCGGTGCCGACGTGAAGGCCGCGCTGGAGCGCGTGGCCGGCGAGCTCGAGCGCGAAGGCGCGACCGTGGCGCGCCGCAGCGAGCTGCTGCCCGACCTGATGGCCGCACACGATGTCTACGTGAAGCTGCTGTTCACGCTGCTGTCGCGCGGCATGCCCGAAGGCAGCGGCCCGCCGCCGATCTCGTCGCATGAGTGGCTGGCGCAGCTCGACCGGCGCGCGCAGATCCGTGCGCAGTGGCGCCGCTTCTTCGAAGACTTCGATGCAGTGATCGCGCCGATCCATGCCACGCCGGCCTTCGAGCACATCGACGAACCGCGCTGGGACCAGCGCACGCTGATGGTCGATGGCCAGCCCACGCCCTTTGCCTACCAGACGGTGTGGGCCGGCATCGCCAGCCTGGCCGGCTTGCCGGCCACGGTGGTGCCCGCGGGCCGGGCGGCCGACGGCCTGCCGGTGGGCGTGCAGGTCATCGGCCCCTGGCTCGAAGACCGCAGCACGCTCGCGATCGCGCGCTGGGTCGAGTCGCTGGGCCTGGGTCGAGCGTTGGTCAGTTGATCGGGATCAGGCGGCTGCCGACGCCCTGGCTCTTGGGCAGCGTGAGCTTCAGCACGCCGTCTTCCAGCTTGGCCACCACGGCCTTGCTGTCGACATCCTGCGCCAGCGTGAAGCCACGCGAGGCGCTGCCGTAGTAGGTTTCGCGCAGCAGCACGCGGTTGTCCTTGTCCTTCTCTTCGGTCTCCTTCCTGATCTCGGCCGAGATCTGCACGAAGTTGCCGTCGACGGTGACGCGGATGTCGTCCTTCTTCGCGCCGGGGATCTCGGCGCGCACGGAGTATTCCTTGTCGTTCTCGCTCACGTCGATGCGGATGTCGGCGGGGGCCTCGTTCGCGAAGCGGGTGGGCTGCACGAAGCGGCGGAACATCTCTGGGAACAGGTCGTCCATGCGTTCGAAACGGGTCAGTGCGCTCATCACGGTCTCCTGAGGAAGTGGGTGATGGCAAAAGTCTAGGAAGCAGGGGCGGCGGTGGCTTGCGCCGCATCAACGCACGGTCATCGCACGAGGCCGATGACGCGTGGGCCTGATCTGAGCGATAGTCGGCGCTTCGAGTCGCGGCTGGATCAAGGCAGGTGGCTGGCCGCGCCGGGCGGCCTCGCGAAACGCATGGCGGGCACGCTCGTTGCTCCACCGCCTGCCGTTTCCAACACCAGGGAGAACGCCTTGTCATTCCAACTCGCCTGCCGGCGGCTGCTGTCGCTGCTGGCCATCGCCCTGTGCACAGCCTCCGTGCACGCCCGGGCCCACTGCCTCACCGATTGCGTGCCGCGCATCGGCATCGTCTCGGCCTTCGGCGCGGAGGCCGACATCCTCGTCGAGCAGACGCAGCACAAGCGCCAGGTCACGATCAACGGCAACCGCTTCACCATCGGCCAGCTGCGCGGCAACCATGTGGTCATCGTGCTCAGCGGCGTCAGCATGATCAACGCGACGATGGTCACGCAGCTGATGATCGACCACTTCCATGTGCAGCGGCTGATCATGAGCGGCATCGCCGGCGGCGTCGATCCGTCGCGCCATGTGGGCGACGTGGTGGTGCCTGCCGCGTGGGCCATGCCGATGGAGGTCTACTGGAACGCCGACGGCCAGGTGCCCGCGGCCTGCGGCTCGCCCGGAGATGTGTCGTGCCTGGGCCTCAAGCTCGCCACCGATGCCAGCGGCACGCCGCTGCCCGACTACCGCATCCCCACGCCCACAGGCGCGGTGCCTACCGGCTGGTTCATGCGGCAGAACTTCGTGATGACCTCGGCCAACGCGCCGCAGGGCGAATTCCGCTTCGACTACGAGGCCGATCCGCAGATGCTGCAGGTGGCGCGCGGCATCAAGCCCGCGCTGCAACGCTGCGGCCCGAAGAACCCGCAGCTGTGCGTCACCACGCAGCCCCAGGTGGTGGTGGGCGGCCGCGCCGTCTCGGGCACGGCCTTCCTCGCCAATGCGCCATACCGCAGCTACCTCTACGACACGCTCAGGGCCGAGGCGGTCGACATGGAGACCGCAGCGCTCGGCCATGTGGCGCGCGCCAACCAGGTGCCGTACATCGCGTTCCGCAGCCTGTCGGACCTGGCGGGCGGAAGCGACACGCAGGACGTGGGCGCGTTCTTCGGCAGCGGCCTTGCCGAAGCCAATGCCTCGGCCGTGACACTCGCCTTCCTCGAAGCGTGGAAGGCCCAGCAGGGAGCCAAGCCATGATGCGCCGCCTTCTCAGCCTCCTGGCCGCCGCCTGCTGCGTGTTGGCGCCGCTGGCCCATGCGGCCGACGCGCCGCGCCCGGTGAAGGTGCTGATCATCACGATGTTCGGCCCCGAGGCCGAGCCGTGGCTTCAGCCCTTCCAGCTCACGCAGGAGATCCAGGTGCCGGGCCTGTCGCCCGACTATCCGTCGGTCAAGTGCAACACCGACGTCGTGTGCCTGGTCACCACTGGCATGGGCCATGCCAATGCCGCGGCCTCCACGCTCGCGGTCACGCTCGATCCGCGCTTCGACTTCAGCCATGCCTACTTCCTGATCGCCGGCATCGCGGGCATCGATCCGGCGCAGGGCACGCTGGGCACCGCCGCCTGGGCGCGCTGGCTGGTCGATGTGGGCATCGCCCATGAGATCGACGCACGCGAGATGCCGCGGCACTGGGAGAGCGGCTACTTCGGCATCATGACCACCGGTCCCGGGGAGAAGCCCAAGTTCGACTACCGCACCGAAGCCTTCCGCCTCGACGAAGCGCTGCTGCAGCAGGCCCTGCGCCTGAGCCGCAACGTGACGCTCGAAGACAGCGATGCGGCCCGCGCCTATCGTGCCAAGTACCACCGCGCACCCGCCAACCAACCGCCGCGCGTGACCCAGTGCGACACGCTGGCCGGCGACACCTGGTGGCACGGCGAGCTGCTGGGCCGCCATGCGCGCAACTGGACCCGGCTGCTCAGCGACGGGCAGGGCACCTACTGCACCACGCAGCAGGAAGACACCGCGACCTACAACGCGCTGGCCCGCGCGGCAGCGGCCGGTCGCGTCGACCTCAAGCGGCTGGCGGTGCTGCGCACGGCATCCAACTTCGACCGGCCTCATGCAGGGCAGACGGCGTATGACTCGCTGATGGCCTCGACCCAGGGCAAGACGGGAGGCTTCATCCCCGCCACCCACAACCTGCAGATCACCGGCGGCCCGCTGGTGCGCGACATCGTGCAGCGGTGGTGGCTGTGGAGGGATGGCGTGCCGGGGTATTGATCCCGGCGCTGGCGTTTCTTTCGGCGCGCCACCTCTAGTTCTGCACAGGCGGGTGCGGGCAGGCCCGGGGGCGCGCCTGCAGAGGTGCCGAGGAGCGTAGGCAAGGCCGCCTCTGCCAAAGCACCCCCGGGCCTGCCCGCACCGCCTGTGCCGCTCCACCCTCAGCACGCAACGAGACAACAAAACAAAGCCTCGGGGTTTTCGAGAGGAGACCTCTTCGACCGCTCGTGCGCAAGGCACACTGGCGCCCGCGAACAACAAGGTGGTCAAGGAGTCGTCTCCGATGAATGTTTCCCCAATGTGGCGAGTGGCTGCGATGCTGATGTGGGTGGCCGCAGGCACGGCTGCCGCCGCACCCGCCCCGGTGCTCAAGCTCCCGCCGCTGGCCTTCACGCAGCGCACGCTGCCCAACGGGCTGCAGGTGCTCGCCGCCGAGAACCATGCCAGCCCCACGGTGAGCGTGCATGTGTGGTACCACGTCGGCTCCAAGGACGATCCCGCCGGCCGCTCCGGTTTCGCGCACCTCTTCGAGCACCTGATGTTCAAGAGCACGCGCTACCTCAAGCCCGAGCAGTTCGACCGCCTCACCGAAGACGTGGGCGGCAGCAACAACGCCTTCACCACCGACGACGTCACCGCCTATCACGAGGTCGTGCCGTCCAACCACCTCGAGCGGCTGCTGTGGGCCGAGGCCGAGCGCATGGCCAACCTCCAGGTCGACGAGGCCAACTTCAAGTCGGAGCGCGGCGTGGTGGAGGAAGAATTCCGCCAGAGCGTGCTCGCGCCGCCCTATGGCCGCTTCTTCCATGCGGTGCCGCAGGCCGCGTTCGTCGCGCACCCCTACAAGCGGCCCACCATTGGCAGCATCGAAGACCTCGAGGCCGCGACGCTGGCCGACGTGATCGCCTTCCACACCACCTACTATCGGCCCGACAACGCCACGCTCGTGGTCGCCGGCGACTTCGAGCCGAAGCAGCTGCAGGCCTGGATAGACAAGTACTTCGGCCCCGTGCCCCGGCCCGAGGCACCGATCCCGCGCGTGGCGGTGCAGGAGCCGAAGTGGCCGGCCGACCGCGAGACCGCTGCCGCCGGCCCGCAGGTGCCGCTGCCCGCGGTGGCCATCGTGTGGCAGGCCCCGCCGCTCACCGATGCCGATGCACCGGCGCTGCGCGTGGCCGCGGCGCTGCTCGGCGCGGGCGAGTCGTCGCGCCTGAACCAGGCGCTGGTGTATCGCCAGCAGATCGCTGGCCAGGCCGGCTTCGATGCCGACCTGCGCGCCGGCCCCGGCCTGCTCACCGCCTATGCCATCGCGGCCGGCGGCAAGCCGCTGAAGGCGGTGAATGCCGCGCTGGTGACCGAGGTGATGCGCCTGGCCGACAAGCCGGTGCCCGCCGCGGAGCTCGCCAAGGTGAAGACCCAGCTGCTCACGCAGGCGCTGGTCGAGCGCCAGACTCCCGAAGGCCAGGCCTCCGCGCTCGCCGATGCCGCGGTGCTGCATGCCGATCCGGCCTATGTGAACACCGCGCTCGAAGCCCTGCAGCGGGTGAGTGCCGCCGACGTGCAGCGCGTGATGCGGCGCTACGTGGCGCAGGCCCACAAGGTGACCATCACCTACCAGCAGGACGCAGCCAAGACCGAAGGAGGTGCCCGATGATGCGCAAGCCGCTGTCTGCCGCGCTCGCCGGCCTGGCCCTGTCTATCGTCGGTGCGGCCGTCATGGCCCAGCCCTACGACACGCCACCTGCGCCGTCGGCCCCGCGCGAGCCGCGCATCGCCCCGCCGGCGGAAGGCCGCCTGCCCAACGGGCTGCGGGTGGTGGTGGCCGAGCGCCGCGGCCTGCCGCTGGTCACCGCCCGGCTCGTGGTGCTGTCGGGTGCCGAGGTCGACCCGCCGCAGCGCGCCGGCCTGGCGTCGGTGACGGCCGGCCTGCTCACGCGCGGCACCCGGCGCCACAGCGCGCCCGCGCTGGTGGCCGCCGCCGAGGCGCTGGGCGGTTCGCTCGAAAGCGGCGCCGGCTGGAATGCATCGCAGGTCGGCATCACGGTCACCACGCCGAAGCTGCCGGCCGCGCTGGCGCTGGTGAGCGAGGTCGTGATGCAGCCGACCTTCGCGCCGGCCGAGATCGAGCGCTACCGCACGCAGGCGCTCGACGAGATGAAGGTCGCCTATGCCGAACCCGGCACGCTGGCCGGCCTGGCGGCGCAACGCGCGGTGTTCGGCAATGGCAGCTACGGCCATCCGGTCAGCGGCACGCCGGCCTCGCTGCCGCGCATCACGCGGGCCGAGATCGCCGGCCTGCATGCCGCCCTCTACCGGCCCGACAACGCCGTGCTGGTGCTGGCGGGCGATATCGACCTGCCGGCGGCGTTGCAGCTGGCGCAACGACACTTCGGCGGCTGGCGGGCGCCGCACACCCCATTGCCCAAGGCCGGGCCGCCGGTGGCCCAGCCCTGGCCCGAAGGCATCGTCGTGATCGACATGCCCGGCGCCGGGCAGGCCGGCGTGTCGGTGGCGCTGCCGTCGATCGCGAGCGATGCGCCCGATCGCATTGCCGGCATCGTGACCAATGCGGTGCTGGGCACCGGCTATTCGTCGCGCCTGAACCAGGAGATCCGCATCAAGCGGGGCCTGAGCTACGGTGCGCGCAGCGTGCTCGATGCGCGCCGCGGCACGGGCCTGCTGCGCGCCAGTGTGCAGACCAAGAACCCGTCGGCCGCCGAGGTCGTCGGCCTGATCCACGGCGAGCTCGACCGGCTGATGAACACGCCGGTGCCGGCCGAGGAGCTGGCCGCGCGCAAGGCCAACCTGATCGGCGGATTCAGCCGCAGCCTCGAGACCACCAATGGCCTGGCCGACCAGGTCGAGGCGCTGCAGGTGGCCGGCCTGCCGGCGTCCGACCTCGTGCAGCGCATCCCGCAGCTCGAGGCGGTGAGCATCAGCGATGTGCAGGCCTTCGCGATGAAGCGCTTCGGCCCTGCGGTACGGCGTGCCGTGGTGGCCGGTGTGGCCGGCGAGTTCGAAGCCGGCCTGAAGCCGATGGCGCCGAAGATCACCATCGTGCCGCAGGACAAGTTCGACCTGGAGGCCCAGGCGCCGCAGTAGCGCCTTGCTGCCCCTCAGGCCGCGAACGGCGCGGCCTGCGCCTGCAGCCACGCCATGAAGCCCGGCAGCGCCGGATGCGCGGCGCCGGAGCCGCTGTCAGCAGGGTGCAGCGCCACATAGCGCGAACCGTCCGGCACGAAGCCGTGCGGCGCCTGCAGCCGCCCATCGGCCAGCGCTTCCTGCACCATCCATTCCGAGGCCATCGCCACGCCCAGCCCGGCCTCGGCCGCCTGCAGCGTCAGGAAGAAATGGTCGAAGTGCTGGTCGGCCGGCCGGGTGCGGCTGCTGCCCAGGCGCGGCGCGGGCCGCTGCGCCTTCTGCCATGCCGCCCAGGCGCCACTGCGCGTGCCGCTGTGCAGCCGCACCAGCCGCTGGCCGCGTGCCAGCGCGCGCCACACCTGCGGCGTGGCCACCGGCCCCATGCGCTCGGTGCCGAGCGGCACTACCTGCAGCGCAGGAGCGATGTGGAAATCGGCCCGGCGGATCGCGAGGTGCGGCCCGCCGTGGCCGAAGGCCACGTCGCCGCCGCCGCTCGACAGGAACACAGGCACTCCCGGATGGCGCGCCTGGTAGTCGGGCAGGCGCGGGATCAGCCAGCGCATGCCCAGCGAACGCTCGCACGAGACGAGCAGCGCCTGCTCGCGCACCGGCGCGGTGAGCTGCGCGCAGACCTCGGCGATGCTGCCCAGCGCCCGCTCGGTCACCGCGGCCAGCTCGGCGCCGGCGCTGGTGGTGGTGACGCTGCGGCTGTTGCGCTCGAGCAGGCGCAGCCCGAGCCGGTCTTCGAGCTGCCGCACCGCGCGGCTGACCGCGCTGGTCGAGAGCGCCAATGCCTCGCCGGCGGCGCTGAAGCTGCGCAGCCGCGCGACGGTGTCGAAGACGCGCAGCGCATCGAGGGGCGGCAGCCGGTCGGGGATGGTCATGGCGGGCCATGGTTGCGTTCAACGCAACGATGATCGCAGAAACGGCAACGCGCGATCAGCGGCCGCTGCCAACAATGCGGCGCATGAACACACCACCTTTCAGCGATTTCCGCAGCGACACCGTCACCCGCCCGACGCCGGCGATGCGCGAGGCCATGCACCGTGCCGAGCTCGGCGACGACGTGTTCGGCGACGACCCCAGCGTCAACCGCCTGCAGGCCTGTGCGGCCGAGCGGCTCGGCTTCGAGGCCGCGCTGTTCGCGCCCTCGGGCACGCAGGCCAACCTGATCGGGTTGATGGCCCATTGCGAGCGCGGCGACGAGGCCATCGTCGGCCAGCGCTGGCACACCTACCGCTGGGAGGCCGGCGGCATGGCAGTGCTGGGCGGCATCCAGCCGCAGCCGATCGAGCACCGCGCCGATGGCTCGCTGGATCCGGCGGCGATCGAGGCCGCGATCAAGCCCGACGATCCGCACTTCGCGCGCACCCGGCTCGTGGTGCTGGAGAACACCACCGGCGGCCGGGTGCTGCCGCTCGCCTACCTGGGCGAGGTGCAGGCGCTGGCGTGCCGCCGCGGCCTGGGCCTGCATCTCGATGGTGCCCGACTGTTCAACGCCGCGGCGGCGCTCGATGCGGCGGATCCGTGGCAGGCCGCGCGCGCGGTCTGCCGCCACTTCGACAGCGCCTCGGTCTGCCTCAGCAAGGGGCTGGGCGCGCCGGTCGGCTCGCTGCTGCTCGGCAGCGCGGCGTTCATCGCGAAGGCGCGCCGGCTGCGCAAGCTGCTGGGCGGCGGCATGCGGCAGGCCGGCGTGCTGGCGGCGGCGGGCCTGCATGCGCTCGATCACCATGTGCAGCGCCTGCCCGAGGACCATGCGCTGGCCATCAGCCTGCACGCGGCGCTCGCCGACGCGATCGGCGGCCATGCTGCGCTGCGCAATGCCGTCCACCTCGAGGCGCCCTCGACCAACATGCTCTTCATGACGGTCGACGATCCGGTGGCCGGCCCGCTGCTGGCGGCGCTCAAGGCCGCCGGCATCGGCGTGACCGCCAACACCGGCCCGGCAGGTGTGCAGGTGCGCTGGGTCACCCATCTCGACGTCGGCCCTCGGGATGTCGCGCGCGCCGCTGAGGCGCTGGGGTCTTTCAGGGCCTGAAGACACGCAATCGCCGGTTACACAAGGCTTCGAGATAGGGAAGGCGTTCTTCGCGCGCGATTCCTAGAATCCGGCGCTCCGCAACACGACAAGATCCCAGGAGGGCCCATGATCCGTCGCCATTCGTCGTTGAGCGCCGTCACGCTGGCGATCGCGGCGGCCGGTGCTGCCGCCTGCCTGATGCTCGGCGGCTGCGAGAAGGCGACCGAGGTCGCATCGCAGAAGGCCGCCGAGAAACTGATCGAAGCCTCGCTCGAGAAGAACGGCGCGGCCTCGGCCAAGGTCGACCTCGCCACCGGCCACACCAAGGTCACCTCGGTCGACAAGGACGGCAAGCCCTCGACCTTCGAGCTCGGCAATCCCTCGGCGGTGACCGAGGCCGAACTCGGCCTGCCGTTCTACCCGGGCGCCACGGTCGACAAGGAACACGTGGGCAAGATGGACGACGCCGAGCACACGGCGATCGTGCTGCCGCTGAAGACCACCGATGCGCCCGAGAAGGTGGCCGCGTTCTACCGCGAGAAGCTCAAGGCCATGTCGGAGGGGCGGCAGTTCGTCGACCTCTCGCATGACGGCGACGTGACGCTGATGCTGGCCGACGAAAAAGGCGGCACCGACCTGTCGGTGTCCGTCTCGCCGCCGAAGGACGGCCAGGCCGAGATCCTGATCACGGCCAACCGGCGCAAGAAGGCGAGCTGAGCAGAACTCTGTTTCACGAACCCCACGGTGGCGCTTCAGCGCCGCTTGCTCTATAAAGCGCCTCGGGGGATCGAAGCGAGGAATCCTTCGGGTATCCGCTGCGGCCGCAGAGCCGCGGGACGCCCCAGGAAGGTGAGCAATGAAGCTGAGTTCGAGCGCCTTCGATGCGCATGGCGCGATCCCGCAGCGCCATACCTGCGAAGGTGACGACATCGCCCCGCCGCTGGCGTGGCAGGGCCTGCCGCCGGGCACCCAGAGCCTGGCGCTGATCGTCGACGATCCCGATGCGCCCGACCCGGCGGCGCCGAAGCGCACCTGGGTCCACTGGGTGCTCTACGACATCCCGCCCACACTGCCAGGCCTGCCCGAGGGCGGCCGCCCGGCGTTCGAGGGTGCGCTCGCCGGCCTCAACGACTGGCAGCGCACCGGTTACGGCGGCCCGTGCCCGCCGATCGGCGAGCACCGCTATTTCTTCAAGCTCTATGCGCTCGACCGCCGCCTGGGCGACCTGCAGCAACCCACCAAGGCGCGGCTCGAGCAGGCGATGCAGGGCCATGTGCTCGCGCAGGCCGAACTGATCGGCACCTACCGCAAGCATGGCCATTGAGACCAGCGTCTGCGACGTGCTCGTCGCCGAGCATTCGGTGATACGGCACGCCCTCGGCAACCTCGAAGAACTGCTGCAGGCGGGCGGGTGGCGCCAGCCAGGCGCGGGCCTGGCGCGGGTGCGTGGCCTGATGGAATTCATCGAGGCGTTCGACCGCCACTGCCACCGCCCCAAGGAATACGACCACCTGCTGCCAGCGCTGAGCGGCCGCAGCGGCACGCTCGACCGGCTGATGGATTCGCTCGACCAGGCGCATACCCGCGGCGACGACCGCCTCGACCAGGCCTTTGCGCTGCTGGCCGAGCTGGAGCGCGGCGACGACGCCCGCGCCGAAGACTTCGCGCTGGCGCTGCGGCGCCATCAGGCCACGGTGCTGCAGCGCCTGCAGACCGAGGAGCGGGTGCTGCTGCCGATGGCGTGCGAGATGCTCGGCCGCGACGACTGGTCCGAGGTTGCCGCGGCGATGTCAGTGGTCAGCTCTGACCGGCCGCCAGCCGGCGCAGTGCCTGCTCGAACACCTCGGGCGGCTGTCCACCCTGGATCAGGTGGCGGTCGTTGATGATCACGGCCGGCACCGCATGGATGCCGTTGTCGAGGTAGAACTGCTCGCGCTCCCGCACCTCGGCCGCGAATTCGTCTGAGGCCAGGATCGCAGAAGCGCGCGCGGCATCGAGGCCCGCTTCGGCCGCCAGCCGCGCGAGCACGGCGTGGTCGCTGGGATCCAGCCCGTCGGTGAAGTAGGCGCGCAGCAGCGCATGCTTCAGCTCGCGCTGCCGGCCTTCGAGCTCGGCCCAGTGCAGCAGGCGGTGCGCATCGAAGGTGTTGTAGATGCGGGCGCTCTTGTCCATGTCGAAGGTGAAGCCCAGCGCGGCGCCGCGCTGGCGGATCGCCTCGCGGTTGGCCTCGGCCTGCTGCTCGGTGATGCCGTACTTGCGCACCAGGTGCCCGGTGATCTCCTCGCCCTCGGGCGCCATCTGCGGGTTGAGCTCGAAAGGCTGGAAGTGCAACTCGGCCTGCACCTCGCCGCCCAGCCGCTGCAGCGCGAGCTCGAGCGACTGCAGGCCGATGGCACACCAGGGGCAGGACACGTCGGAGACGAAATCGATCTTCATGCGGGCCAGTCTATCGGCGGCGCCAAGGCGTTGCCTGGCCAGGGGCTTGGCGGGCATCCGTGTTGCCGCGCCTGGTGAACAGGCGTTGCCGGCACACCCCAGGAGATCCAGATGCATGACGAGATGGCCCAGATCTACCACCAGCTGAAGAACGGCACCGGCCACGAGCTGGTGACCGACGAGAACGTGCAGGAGCTGATCCGCATGGCCGAGCAATACGGCGACGAGCGGATCGAGACGCTGCTGCGCGAATGGCACTCGAACTGCGGCGACGATAACGCGTCGCCGGTCAACCGCAACTTCCCGCCTTCGTCGCCGATGAATCAGGGGCAGGGCGGGCGCACCGGCCGCTGATCAGCGGCCCGCACTCGCTGCCGCACGCAGCCCGGTGGCGGCTGGCGCGCCGGCCCGCTGCTGCGCCAGCGTGTGGATCAGCAGCGCGCTCACCACCATCGCGACGCCGGCGATCTCGTGCGCGGCCGGCGGATGGCCGAGCGCCACGCTCATCAGCACCGCCGACACCGGCACGAAGTTGAGGAACGCGGTGCCGCTGACCACGCCCAGCGTGCGCACGCCGAAGTTGAAGGCCAGGATCGCGACCACCGACGGCAGCACGCCGATGTACAGCAGCGAGTGCCAGTGGCCGGCCACTGCGTCGGCCGACGGGGCCTCGGACCCTTGCAGCAGCGTGGCCGCCAGCGTGGCGAGCAGCAGCAGCGGCCACGAGGCCAGGGCGGTGAGGCCGCTGTACTCCACCACGTCGAGCGAAGGCAGGCGGGCCGCGCCGCGGGTGTAGGTGATCCAGCCCAGCGTGCCCAGCAGCGTGGCGAGGTCGGCGCCCAGCGTGGAGCCCTGCGCGGTGCTGCTGCCTTGCAGCACGCCGGAGACCACCATCACGCCGGCCAGGGCCAGCGCGGTGCCGAGCAGCGCCGATCGTGCGGGCCGCAGGCCGTCGAGCGCCCAGCGCACTAGCTGGGTGGTGATGGGCATGGTGGCCATGATCACCGCGCCGTGCGAGGGCACCGAATGCTGCAGCCCCAGCAGCACCAGCGCGCTGAACACGCCGTAGCCGGCGAAGCCCAGCCCGGCCAGCGGCAGCGCATGCGCCCGCAGCTTGTGCCAGGGGATGCCGCCACGCGCCAGCAGCAGGGCCGCGAAGCCCAGCGTGGCCAGCGTGTAGCGGATCAGCGTGAACCACAGCGGGTCGATGTGGGCCAGCACGGGCTTGCCCACAAGGAAGAGGCTGCCCCAGGCCGAGGTGGCGAGCAGCAGGCCGGCGATGCCCAGTGGCCGGCGGGATGAGGTCATCACGGACTCCTTGTTCTTTGCCTTGCGATGGCATGAGTCTGACCATTCGCCCGCCGCCGGGCCATTCGCATCTTTGGAGCCCGGCTTCAGGAAAAGCGAACTGGGGTAAAGACAATGCGTTGACTGGTGCACGCGGCGGCGGGCCATGCCTGCTCTACCTCGCACAGCGGAACCGCCTTGGCATCGATATGCAGCCGGCCCCGGGTGATCTCTTTTGCGAGCGCGGGCAGCTCCTTGAGCATTTCGCGCCCCGATACCGCGCCATATCCGCAGCCCACGATCTGCAGGCTGGCGGAGCGCAGGAACGCACCCGGAATGGCGGCCACCTCCCCGCCCATCGACCCCAGGTGGATCCAGGTGAGCGGCAGGCTGCGGTTGGCCCGCTGCCTGAGCACTGCCTCCATGACGCGTACCGCCGTGTCTCCCCACACGAAATCCAGCACGACATCCACATCGCACGCGATGGCTCCCAAGCGCGTGTCCGCCAAGGTCACGATCTCGGTGGCGCCGAGTGCCGGCAGCTTGGCGAGCTTCTGCTCATCGCGGCCAGCGGCAATGACCTGGGATGCGCCAAGGCGACGAGCAACCTGTACCGCCATGCTCCCGGAACTGCCCGTTGCTCCGAGGACGAGCACCTTCTGCCTCTTGCGGAACGGCACGCGGCAACGAAGCGCGAGCCATGAGGCCATGGCCGGGTTCATCGACGCGGCGACCGCGACCGGATCGCTGTCGCTCGGCAATCTGATGCTGTGGTCGAGCTCGATCACCGTCTTCTCCGCCATCGTTCCCGGCTGCCGCGGGCCTTGTGCGAAGTAGCGCAACTTGCCGTCGGTACCGCGTCCCACGCCATCGACTCCGGCAACGAGCGGCAGGTCCTCGATGCTCGAGTAATGCGCGCCGGAAGCTCTTCCGCGGGTGACGTGGTGCAGACCGGCGGCAAGCACCTCGATCAGCATCTGTCCGCGCCCCTTGGGTGCGGGAACGGCGAAATCGCCGTACTGGGGAGGCCGGTCGAACGAGGTGATGACGGCAGCTTTCAAGTGATTCTCCTGCGGGGCAGCCAAAAAGGTTCGTATTGCGATCTATTATTGGTGCGTATTACGAACCATGTCAAGATCGGGACGATGAAAAAAACCAACTCGCTAAAGCAGGCGCCCGAACCCGAGGAACTGGCCGACGCGCTCGTGCCGGTCGCCTTCGCGACGATGGCTGTACTCAACCGGGTGGGAGCCGAAAACGATCTGTCGCTGACGCTGGTCCGCGTGCTGGGCATCCTGCTGGACCGGCGCCCGCGGATCACCGAGCTGGCTGACTACCTCGGGCTCGAGAAGCACACGATGTCCGGCCTCATCGCACGGGCGGAAAAAAAAGGCCTTCTGATGCGCGCACCGAACGCCGACGATGGCCGGGCCACCGACGTTTTTTTGACCAGCGAAGGCACGAGGCTCGTCAAGCAACTGCGTTCACAGACACGGCAGGCGCTTGCGCCACTTTTCATGCCGCTCGACGCTTCGGACCGGCATTGCCTCCAGGAATTGCTGTGGCGAATGCTCGAGGCGCGGAAGGAGTGACCGATGGCCGGTGCGCCGCGGCGTTCGAATCTGCGGCAAGCGCCTTCTGTAAAACCGAACTGACAGCGTGCGCCGGCCTCTCCACAATCCCGCCCCATGGAGCTGTATCAACTGAAGACCTTTGTCGCTGTGGCGCAGGAGGGCAACCTCACCCGCGCCGCCGAGCGCGTGTTCACCAGCCCACCAGCGGTGAGCGCGCAGATCAAGGCGCTGGAAGACGAACTGGGCGTCAAGCTCTTCGAGCGCACGCCGCGCGGCATGGTGCTCACCGAGCCGGGCGCGCGCCTGCTCGAGGAGGCCGAGCGCACGCTGGGTGCGGCCAACCGCATGCGCAGCGCGGCGGCCCAACTGCGCGGCGCGGCTGAAGGCGTGGTGCGCTTCGGCACGGTGAGCGACCCGATCGCGCTGCACCTGGGCGATGCGCTGGTGATCCTGGCGCAGCGCCATCCGCAGGTCACGCTGCAGCTGCAGCAGGGCCTGTCGGTGCACATGCTGCAGGCCTTGCAGCGCGGCGAGCTCGACTGCGCCTATGCGATGACCGACCTGGAGCGCATCGAGGGGCTGGAATTGCATCGCCTCGGTGTGGTCGATCTCGTCGTGGCCCTGCCCACGGCGCTGGCCGAGGCCCATCCGCAGGCCACGCTGCAGGACGTGATGGCCATGCCCTGGGTCGGGACGCCATCGGGCTGCGCGCTGCGCCGCCACCTCGATGGGCTGTTCGCCTCGGCCGGCCGCGAGTACCAGGAGGGCGCGCTGGCCGACACCGAAGGCGGCGTGCGCAGCATGGTGGCCAGCGGGCTGGGGGCGGGCGTCGTGCGGCTCGACCAGGCGCAGCAGGCCGAGCGCCAGGGCGCGCTGAAGATCTGGCCCGGCTGGCGCGGCCACACCTGGCTGTGCTGGGCTTCGCCGGCCGAGGCGAAGATCACGCCCGCCGTGGCGGCCGTGCGCAGCGCGGTGCAGGAGGCCTGGGCATGACGCGCTTCAGCGCGCCGTGCCTGGCGGCACCAGCCCGCGGCGCGGGATCGGTGTGGAGAAGATGATCGAGGTGCGCGTCTCGCCGTAGCCGTTGATCGAGGCGAGAAAGCGCTCCAGGTCGGGCAGGTCGCGCGCCACCACCGTCATCAGGTACGAATCGGCGCCCGCCACGTGATGGCATTCGAGCACCTCGGCGGCGCGCTTCAGCTTGTCGAGGAAGGCCTTCTTGCCCGGCTGCAGCACCGTGATGCCGACGATGGCCTGCACGCCGTAGCCGGCGCGTGCCGCATCGAGCTCGGCGCCCACCGAGCGCACCACGCCGGAATCCATCAGCCGCTTCAGCCGCTCCACCGTGGCGGGAATCGAGAGGCCGGCCGCGGCGGCCAGCGTCTTCAGCGGCGCCCGGCCGTCCTGCTGCAGCGCGAGCAGCAGCTTCCAGGCCTTGTCGTCGAGCTGCAGCTTTTCGGTCATGGGCGGCTTTCCCCTGAAATTCGTCAAGCAGATCGGATTCTGGCCTGAAGACTCGCCTGTGCGGCAGCGGCGCGCCTGCGCAGAATCTGGATCCATGGATTCGACGCCCGCGCTCTTCGGCCAATCGCTGCTCATCGGCTTCTCGATCGCCGCCCCTGTGGGGCAGATTGGCGTGCTCGCGATCCAGCGCACGGTGGAGCATGGCCGCGCGGCCGGCCTGGCCACCGGGCTGGGCGCGGCTTTCGCCGATGCGGTGTATGGCGCGATCGGCGCCTTCGGCATCACCGGGCTGATCGCGTGGCTGGTCGGCATGAAGCCGTGGTTCTGCGGCGGCGGCGCGGTGTTCCTGCTGTGGCTGGCGTGGCGCATCCTGCGCCAACCGGTGAAGCCGCGCGCCACCGCCCATGCGGCACCCGATGCGCTGCTGCGCTACCTGGGCAGCACCTTCGTGCTGACGCTGTCCAACCCCAGCACCATCCTGTCGTTCCTTGCGATCTTCGGCGCACTGGCCGGCCGCCTGCAGACGGCTTCGCCGTGGACCATGGTCGCCGGCGTGCTTGTCGGCTCGGCGCTCTGGTGGCTGATCCTCTCCACCGTGGTCGGCCTGGTGCGCGAGCGCTTCGATGCGCGCTGGCAGCGCGCGATCAACCTCTGCTCGGCGCTGCTGCTCGCGGGCTTCGCGCTGTGGCAGCTGGGGCAACTCTTCAGCTGAACACACGATGCCAGCCCACATCCACGCCACCCACACCATCGTCGTCGACGCGCCGATCGCGCAGGCCTTCATGTTCTTCACGCCGGCCGGCGAGGAACTGTGGGTCGACGGCTGGCGGCCCGCCTACCTGCATCCGCACGATGGCCGCACCGAGGCCGGCATGGTGTTTATCACCGGCAGCGGCAGCGACTTCACGATCTGGACGCTGGTCGACTTCGATCGCGAGCGCCACCGATCACGCTACGTGCGCTGCACGCCCGCTTCGCGCACCGGACTGGTCGAGGTGCGCTGCCGCGCGCTCGATGCGCAGCGCACCGAGGCCACCGTGAGCTACACGCTCACGGCGCTGAGCCCTGAGGGCGAAAAGGCGCTGCAGGGGTTCGAGGGCGAGGCGTTCGCGGCGATGATCGATGGATGGGCGCAGGAGATCGACCGCCACCTTGGGACACTGCTGAAGGCCGTGATCCGCTGAGATGTCGGCCGCGGCGATACTCTCGCGGCCATGACCGCCGTCGCGCATGCCTACCGCTATCCCTACGCGTCGTTCCTGTCGCAAGACGAGCGGCCGCGGCTGGCGCTGGCCACCTCCGATGCGGCGGGGCTGGCGCATCCGCATTTCTTCGAGGGCCGCCTCCTGGCGCCGCGGCTGGCGGCCGAGCTGCTGACCACGCTGCACATCGTCGTCGGCAGCCGCTTCTTCACGCCGGCCAACACGCTTGCGAAGACGCTGGCGCTGGCCGACCCGGTGGTCACCTGCGGCGGCGGGATGCTGCGCTTCGAGGGTTTCTCGTCCTGCTGCAGCACCTATGCACGCGTCGACCTGCTGCCCGAGGCCTACGAGGGCGACGTGGTCGGCAAGGGCACGACCAACGTCGACTTCAATGCGCCGATGCGGGCCGCGCTGGCCCAGGTGACCGATGCGCGCGGCCTGGCGCTCTCGGTCGGGCGCGAGGCGCTGACGCTGCATTCCGGGCCGCAGGACATCATCGAGCGCAAGGTGGCGCTGCCGATGCGCTGGGTGCGCGGCATGCTGGAGGTGCAGTCGTGCATGGGCGCGATGCGCCGGCGGCTCGAGGTCGACGGCCTGCAGGCGCAGCGCTTCGTCCGCAGCCTTCCCAAGGCGTCGACCAGCCGCACGCCGCTGTGGGTGTCGCTGGGTGCTGCCGGCCTGGCCGCCTCCACCCGCCCATCGGCGCAGGCGGTGCGCGTGAGCGAAACCGCGCGCCTGCGCCTGCTGCAGCCGTTGATGGCCCGGGCGCGCCGCTTGGCCGTGTATGCCGACGATGCCGACCAGGCCAGTGCCTGGGTGCTCGATTTCGGCAGCGCGCGCTTCACGCTCGCGCTCAGCGCCGAGACCTGGCGCGGCTTCTCCGGTGAGGGTCAGGCCCTGCGCGCCTTGCTCCACCACGAGGACGACACGGTGGGCTTCGAGCGCCTGCGGGCGCAGCTGCACTGGCAACCGGCGCTCGATGCGGCGGCGCTGGCCGCCGAGCTCGGCCTGCCGCAGCCGGCCGTGGAAGACGGCCTGCGTGTGCTCGGCGCCTGCGGTTCAGTGGGCTACGACGTGCACGAAGGCCGCTACTTCCACCGTGTGCTGCCGCTGGACCTGTCGCTCGTCGAAGACATGCACCCACGCCTGCGCGATGCCCGCAAGCTGCTGGCGCAGAACGCGGTCGTCGTGCATCGCGCGGTGCCGCTCGAAGCCTCGGTGGACAGCGGCGATGTGGTGCACCGGGTGCGCGAGGTCGATGGCGAAATGCAGTGCACCTGCCCCTGGTTCGCGCGCCACAAGGGCGAGCGCGGCCCCTGCAAACATGTGCTCGCCGCCGAGGCGAGCCGCTGATCCATGACAACGTTCGAACCGTCATCGCCCCTCGAGCAATGTGTCCACGCTGGCGACTTCGAGGGCACCGTTTCCCTGCTGCGCGGCATGGGCGATGCGCAGCGGCGCTCGCAGCGTGACAGCGTGCGGCGCATGGTCGAGCTGGTCCAGGCGGCCCGCTGGGGCCGGGGGAGGGACAGTGAGGGCGGCGGCTGGGGCATGTCGCCCAGCGCCGCGCAGCAGCGTGCCGCTCACGCGGCACTGTTGCTGTGCGGCACGACCGCGGATGTCGCTGCGGATCCGCCGATCGACGATGCCGATCTCGTTGCGCTCGGCCGCGAGTTTTCGCCCCCATCGCTGCTGGGGCTTGTCGAGGCGATGCTGCGTTTGTCTCCTTACCGCATCCGAACCGTCCAGGCCTTGGTCGGGGCCGGCCTCGCGCCGCGGCCTGAAGGCGACGACTACGCGCTGGGGCTGATCGCGCTGCCGATGCAGTGCGGCCCGCGCATCGGCATCGGCGATTTCTTCGCGCACGATCCGGGGCTCAAGGCGGCGCTGCTGCGCATGTTCGACATCGAGGGCACCGGCGACGTGAGCTTGGCCTCGGTGGAGAAGTACCAGGCCAAGAAAGGCACCAGTTGGACACAAATCCTGCTGTCGCTGTGCGCCGAGGGCGCCTTCAGCCGCGCCACGTTGCTCGACAAGACCTTGTCGGCGCTGGAGCGCGACTGGCCCCAGTTCCGTGCCGGCTGGTTCTCGCGTTTCCATGCCGAGCTGGCGCCTACGCCGGAGGAGATGCGGCCACATGCCGAGCGCTACTTGCATCTGCTGGCCAGCCGGATTCCACCGACGGTATCCATGGCGCTGGAGGCGGTGTCATCGCTGCTGGCCTGCGGTGCGATCGAGCCGGCCGTGCTGGTGGCTGCGTTCGTCACGGTGATGGCTTCGGGAAGCAAGGGGCAGATCGAGAGTGCGTTGAGGCTCTGCGAGCGAGCCGTCGAGCGTGACCCGTCGCTGTGCAGCAAGGCGGCCCTGGCGGCCTGTGCCGGCCTGATCCATGAGGCACCGGAACTGCAGAAAAAGCTGCTGCAGCGCGTGAAGGCCTGGGGCGTGGACGATGCGGTACGAGACGAGCTGCGGCGCTACCTGCCGGCGCTCGCGGCGAGCAATCGCGCGATAGCCTCGGCGCTCGCGGGTGCTGAAGGCGCCGAGGCATCGCCGCCGCCCATGGCAAGCGCAGAGCCGTCCATGGCTTCGAGCGATGCCCTTGCGCCTCAACCTCCCGAAGCGCTGTTGCCGATCGCCGATGCAGACCAGCTCGTGGCCTGCATCGCCCATGTGTTCGAACACGACACTGACATCGAGGAGTTCGAGCGCGCCGTCGAAGGGCTTGTGCGCATGGCGCCCCTCGCGCAGCCGGCGCTCGCCGCATTGGCGCCAGTGATCAAGCGCGCTCGCAAGCTGCGGTCGCCGGTGGCGCGCGAGCTGGCGAGGCTGATGCTCTTCGTCGCCCTGGGCGAGAAGCTGCAGCCGCAGCGCGTGATCGACCATGCAGGCCACGAGAGCCCGGTGCATGCGCTGCTCGCCGAGCGCATAGACGCGATGATGAGCCTGGCCGTGCAGGGGCGTGGCGTGGCGCCGCTGTCGTCTCCCACGCATCGCCGCGGGTTCATCGCGCCCTCGGTATTGATCGACCGGGTACGGATCCACCAGCAGCGGGGCACCCTCTCGTCGCGAGTGGAGCAGATGCTGGCGCTGTTGCGGCTCTTGCCTGGCGAGGCCCGACCACAAGACATCGTGCAGGCCCGAGCCCTGCGGGACGAGCCATTCACCCGTGCGCTGCGCCATGCGCTCGGCGACACCGTGCCCCTCGATCCATCCGGCCTTGATCTTTTCGCCGCTGCGGCGCGCATCCGCCACCCCGGGCAGGACGATCCGCTGTTGTCGCCCGCCCCCGAATCCCTCGGCCCCGATGCGGCGGTGGCCGCGCGCTACAGCTGGCAGGTGACCACCCGCAGCTGGACGGTCGACGGCACCACCTACCACCATCACGACCTTGTGGTGGACGTGGCGCCGCCGCGGCCGCTCGACACTGCACAGATCGCGGTCGCGCGCCATGCGCCGCCTCTGCCGGAAGGCCACAACTTCTACCGCGGCTGGAGCTTCGGCGGCAACGACGAGGCACTGATCCGCTACGGCGCAACGCTGCTGCCCAGCGACCTCAGCGCCTTCTTCGCCGAAGGTGCGCGGATGATCGGCGGCAACCTCGACTGGTGGGAGGCTCAATGGCAGAACAAGGCCTATCTGGAGCCGCTGCTTGATGCGACGGTGACACCTGGAGAAATGGGCACGCTGCTGATCTGCGTGGCGCTGGCCGGCAAGGAACCGGGGCAAACGGCGCTGGCCGTCGATGCGCTGGTGGCCGCGCAGCTGCAGGGCCGGTTCGATCTGCCCGTGCTGAGCCGGACCATGCAGCGCGTGGTAGCAACGCCGCTGCTCAAGCTGCCCCGCCTTCGCAAAAGCCTGGAGGCGGCGCTCAGGCTGGCGCCGCAGCTCTCGCCGATGGTGGTCGACCTGCTGATGGCCGTGTTGCCCGCACCGAACGAGGATGCGCCGAAAGATCTGGCCGTCCTGCTCGAACTGCTCCATGAATTGCTCGTCGCGTCGGGTCGTGTCCTGCCGGAAGCGTGCCGCGCACGACTCGCGGCGCTGAAACTGGGCGGCAGGGGCCGCAACGTGCAGAAAGCCTTGCTCGCGCTGGATGCGGCGCCGGTTTGATCGATATCAAGAACCCCGGCCGCCGCTCATCCACCATCGTCATCCTGCGATGAGCACCGAATCCCTCAGCCCCTTCGACATCCAGCTGCGGCCGCTGCGCTTCGGCGACGTGTGGCACTGGCTGGCGCTGGGCACGCGCGACTTCGCGCGGGCGCCGGCGGCGAGCTTCTTCTACGGCCTGTGTTTCGTCGCGATGGGCTGGGCGCTGCTGGCGGTCTACAGATATGCGCCGCTGTATGTGCTGGCGCTGTCGGCGGGCTTCCTGCTGATGGGGCCGTTCGTCTGCATGGGGCTCTACCGCATCAGCCAGCAGCTGGAGCAGGGCCGCCGCCCTGACTTCGCCGATTCGCTCTCGGCCTGGCGCACCCGCACCGGCACGCTGGCGATCTTCGGCTTTGCGCTGCTGGTGCTCGAGATGCTGTGGGGTCGCGCGGCGCTGGTGGTGTTTGCAGTGAGCTTCGATGGCATGCCCGACTTCAAGGGCTCGCTGGTCAAGCTGCTCGATCCCGAGAATGCGGGCTTCATCGTGGCCTACCTCAGCGTGGGCGCGCTGTTCGCCGGGCTGATCTACGCGGTGAGCGTGATCTCGATCCCGATGATCCTCGACCAGCCGGTCGATGCGATCACCGCTGCGCTCACCAGCCTGCGCCTCGTGCTCGGCCAGCCGGGCGTGATGCTGTGGTGGGGCGCAGTGATCACGGTGCTCGTGGTGCTGGCGCTGCTGCCGGGATTCCTCGGGCTGCTGGCCGTGGGGCCGGTGCTGGGGCATGCGAGCTGGCATGCGTATCGCTCGGTGGTGCAGCTGCCGGCGCCGGACGGCCCACCCGCGAACCCAGCATGACGCCGGCCAGCGCCGCGAGTCCACCGATCAGGTGGTAGGTGCGCGGCTGCTCGCCCAGCCACAGCCACGCGCACAGCGCCACCAGCACCGGCAGCAGGTTCATGTACAGCGTGGTGCGCACCGGGCCGAGCAGACGCATGCCGGTCATCCAGAAGAAGGGAGCGCCGATCGAGGCGGGCAGCGCGGCATACAGCACCAGTGGCGCATTGGCGCGCGTGAGCGGCGAGATGTCGCTGGCCAGCCAGAAGGGCAGCACCAGCAGCGTGCCGAAGCCGATCTGCACGTAGAGCTGCGTCCAGGTGCCCAGCGGAATCGCCCAGCGGCGCAGCAGCACGCCGTAGATCGCGTTGCTGAACACGGCGACCAGCATCAACGCATCGCCCACATGTGCCTGGCCCGACAGCAGCGCGCCCGGATGGCCGTGCGTGATCAGGTAGACGATGCCGGCGGCCGAGACCAGCGTGCCGAGCACCTGCCGCGCCGACAGCGCCTCGTCGGTCGCCGTCCGTGCGAGCAGCGCCGAAAACAGCGGCATCATCGCCACGATCACGCCCATGTTCACCGCGGTGGTGGTCTTCGCGGCCTCGTAGGCCAGCCCCTGGTAGACCGCGCTCGCCAGGCAGCCCAGCACCGCCAGCTGGTGCCAGCGCCGCACGATGAGGGCGCGATGCCGCCAGGCCTCGCGCGCGACGAAGGGCGTGAGCACCAGAAAGGCCAGCGCCCACCGGTAGAGCGTGATCGAGGCCGGCGCGATCAGGCCGGTGGAAGCCTTGGTGACCAGCGTGTTGCCGGTCCAGATGGCGATGGCTGCCAGCGGCGCCAATGCTGCGAGGGGGTGGACACGTGTGCTCATGCCGGGGATTCTTGGTGCCGTGCATGCTTGTGTACAGTGCAATCTCGGCAACCATCACTTGCACACAACGCAAGCCTCGCCATGGACCTGAACCAGCTCGTGGACCTTGATGCGCTGCTGCGCGAGGGCAGCGTCACCGGGGCCGCGCAGCGGCTGCACATCAGCGCGCCGGCGATGAGCCGACGCCTGGCGCGGCTGCGTGACGCACTGGGCGATCCGCTGTTCGTGCTGGCGGGCCGCCGGCTCGAGCCCACGCAGCGCGCGATCGAGCTGACGAGCCGGGTGCATGCGCTGATCGACGATGTGCGCGGCCTGCTCGCGCCGCCGGTGGCCGACCTGGGCCGCGTGTCGCGCACGCTCACGCTGCGCGTGAACGACGGGTTCCTGAGCGGCTGGGCCGCGCGGCTGATCGAGCGCGTGGGCCGGGAGGCGCCGGGGGTGACGCTGCGCTTCATGCCCAGGGCCGACAAGAACATGGAAGCCCTGCGCCGCGGCGAGGTCGACCTGGACCTGGGCGTGCTCGATGCGCCGGCGCCAGAGATCCACACCCGCTCGTTGCTGAAGACGCGCTTCGTCGCGGTTGTGCGCCGCGATCATCCGCTGGCGCGCAAGCGACGCCTCTCCCCGTCCGACCTGGCGCAATGGCCGCATGTGTCGGCCTCGCGGCGCGGGCGGATGTGTGGGCCGATCGATGGCGCGATGAAAGCGCTGGGCCTGAAGCGCACGGTCGCGGTGGTGGTGCCGGGCTTCCAGTCGGCACTGCAGATGGTGGCAGCGTCGGACCTGATCGCGGCCGTGCCTCAGGCCATCGTGCGGTGGCACGTGCCGGCCGAGGGCCTCAAGGCCTTCGAGCTGCCGTTCGAGACGCCCGAGGTCGAGGTCTCGATGAGCTGGCATCCGCGCCAGCATGCCGATGCGGTGCACCGATGGCTGCGCGAGCAGGTGCTCGCCACCACCGCGGCGCCGCGTGGCGGCCGTTGAGCCTGAACCTTCAGGGGATCAGCACCGCGGCGCCTTGCATGCGGCCCGAGCGCAGGTCGTCCAGCGCCTCGTTGGCCTGCTCGAGCCGATAGCGCCGCACCTCCACCTGCAGCGGCACCGCATGCGCCAGCAGCAGGAAGTCGCGCGCATCGTGGCGCGTGAGGTTGGCCACCGAGACGATCTGCCGCTCTTCCCACAGCGCGCGGTAGGGGAACGATGGAATGTCGCTCATGTGGATGCCGCCGCACACCACGCGCCCGCCCTTGCGCACCGCCTGCAGTGCCTGTGGCACCAGCCGGCCATCGGGCGCGAAGAGGATGGCGGCATCCAGCGGCTCGGGCGGCAGTTGGTCGGAGCCACCGGCCCACGTGGCGCCCAGCGTGCGCGCGAAGGCCTGCGCGGCGGTGTCGCCCGGCCGCGTGAAGGCATAGACCTGCCGCCGCTGGTGGACCGCCACCTGCGCGATCAAGTGGCCGGCCGCGCCGAAGCCGTAGATGCCGAGCCGCCGTGCGTCGTGGCCCGCCGCCTGCAGCGAACGCCAGCCGATCAGGCCGGCGCACAGCAGCGGCGCGATGTGCGCCGCATCCCGGCCGGGCAGGTTCAGCGGCAGGCAGAAGGCCGCCTCGGCCACGACATGCGTCGCGAACCCGCCGTCGCGGCTGAAGCCGGTGAACAGTGGCGTGTCGCAGAGGTTCTCGCTGCCCCTCTCGCAGTAGTCGCAGTGCCCGCAGGTGTGGGCCAGCCACGGCACGCCCACGCACTGGCCGAGGTGCAGATGCTCCACACCGGGCCCCAGCGCCTCGACATGGCCGACCACCTCGTGGCCCGGCACCAGCGGCAGCCGGGGTGGCACCAGCTCGCCGTCGACGATGTGCAGGTCGGTGCGGCACACGGCGCAGGCCGCCACGCGCAGGCGCACTTCGCCGAGGCCGGGCTGCGGCGTGGGGCGCTCTTCCAGCGCGAGCGGCTGGCCGGGCTGGTGCAGGACCATGGCTTTCATGAGGCACAGCTTAGGCGGTGCAGGGCCGCTCTGCTTGATGGAGAGCAAGCGATCGCCGGATGCCCGCCTATCATCGTCTCCATGGTCTCGATCGCCGAAGCTTCATTCCCGCAGGATGCCGCGCCGCTGCGCGCGCTGATCGACGAATACGTCCGCTGGCTGGACCTCGACCTGTCGTACCAGGGCTTCGACGACGAGATGGCGCAACTGGATCGCCGCTACTCGCCGCCCGATGGCCTGTTCCTGCTGGCGCGGGTGGATGGCGAGCCGGCCGGCTGCGTGGGCTTGAAGCGCATGGAAGGGGTAGGCACCGCCGAGGTCAAGCGCCTCTATGTGCGGCCCGCCCATCGCGGGCTGCGCATCGGCGAGCAGTTGGTGGGGGCGCTGAAGGGCAGGGCGGCGCAGATGGGATACCGCCGCCTACTGCTCGATGCGGTGCCGCAGACGGTGCATGCCCAGCGGCTCTATGCGGCGATGGGTTTCCGCGAGATCGCGCCCTACTACCCGACGCCGGTGGTGGGGACGAAGTTCTACGAGTTGCTGCTCTGAGGCATCTGCCCCAGCAGCCAGTCGCGAAACGCCTTCACCAGCGGCGCCTCGGCCCGTGCCTCGGGGTACACGAGGTAGTAGGCCTGCTCGCTGGCCAGCCCCTGCTTGAACAGCACCACCAGCCGGCCGGCGGCCAATTCTTCTTCCACCAGGAAGCGCGGCACCAGCGCCACGCCGAGCCCTGAAGCCGCGGCCTGCGCCATCATCGCGAACTGCTCGAAGCGCGGCCCGCGCAGCGCATGCGGCGCGGCGATGCCGGCCTGCTCGAACCATTCGGCCCACAGCGTCGGCCGGGTGGTCTGCTGCAGCAGCGTGGTGCGCGCCAGGTCGGCCGGCTTGGCGACGCGGTGCTGCTGCCGGTAGGCCGGGCTGCTCACCGGCACCACGTCTTCGCGCATCAGCAGCTCGCACACCGCGCCGGCCCAGTGCGGCAGGCCGAAGTGGATGGCGGCATCGAACGGCTCCTGCGCGAAGTCGAACGGCTCGGGCCGCGCCGCGAAGTTGACCGTGACCTCGGGATGCCGGGCGGTGAAGTCGGGCATGCGCGGGATCAGCCAGCGGGTGCCGAAGGTCGGCAGCACCGCCAGGTTCAGCACGCCGCCGGTGCCGGCGAAGCTCATCACCTTCTGCGTCGCAGCCTGCAGCGCCGCCAGTGCCTGGCGCAGGTCGGCGGCATAGACGCGGCCCGCATCGGTGAGCACGATGCGCTGCCGCACGCGGTGGAACAGGCTGACGCCCAGCGCCTCCTCGAGCTGGTGGATCTGGCGCGACAGCGCGCTCTGCGTCAGGTGCCGCTCCTCGGCGGCGCGCGAGATGCTGCCATGGCGCGCGGCGGCCTCGAAGGCCAGCAGACCGGGGATGGCGGGCAGGAAGCCGGGGCGGAACATTTGATGCGGCGGGGGAATGAAGTAGGGCGGCCGGCGGCAATGAGGCGGCGCCTGGCAGTTCATTCCGAGTTTGCATCAAGTTCTTCCCAAGCGTCGATAGCCAGCGGGGCCGCTTCGAGGCATATTCGCGGGATCTGATGAATCCGGAGGCCACCGCCATGAGCACCACCCTGCGCCAAGACGTCGACCAGGTCCTGCAACAGCTGGGCGTGCCCCGCGCCGCCTACACCGATGGCGACATGGCCGTGCATTCGCCGATCACCGGCGAGGTGATCGGCACGGTGCGTACCCAGTCGGTCGACGAGGCCAAGGCCGCCATCGGCCGGGCTCATGTGGCCTTTCTCGAATGGCGCCAGGTGCCGGCGCCGCGCCGCGGCGAGCTGATCCGCCTGCTGGGCGAGGAACTGCGCGCCTCCAAGGACGCGCTGGGCCGGCTGGTCACCATCGAGGCCGGCAAGATCACCTCCGAAGGCCTGGGCGAGGTGCAGGAGATGATCGACATCTGCGACTTCGCGGTCGGCCTGTCGCGCCAGCTCTATGGCCTGACCATCGCCACCGAGCGCGCCGAGCACCGCATGATGGAAACCTGGCATCCGCTGGGCGTGTGCGGCGTGATCTCGGCCTTCAACTTCCCGGTGGCGGTGTGGTCGTGGAATGCGGCGCTGGCGCTGGTGTGCGGCGACAGCGTGGTGTGGAAGCCTTCCGAGAAGACGCCGCTCACCGCGCTGGCCACGCAGGCCATCGTGCAGCGCGCGTTCAAGCGCTTCGGCAACGTGCCGGCCGGCCTGTGCGAGCTGCTGGTGGGCGGCCGCGAGCTGGGCGAGCTGCTGGGTGTGGACCACCGCGTGCCGCTGGTGTCAGCTACCGGCTCCACCGCGATGGGTCGCGCGCTGGCTCCGAAGCTGGCCGAGCGCTTCGCCCGCGCCATCCTCGAACTCGGCGGCAACAACGCCGCCATCGTCGCGCCCTCGGCCGATCTCGACCTGGCCTTGCGCGGTATCGCTTTTGCGGCCATGGGAACGGCAGGCCAGCGGTGCACCACGCTGCGCCGCCTGTTCGTTCACGACAGCGTCTACGACACGCTGGTGCCGCGCCTGAAGAAGGTGTACGACGGCGTGAAGATCGGCGACCCGCGCGAGGCGGGCACGCTGGTCGGCCCTCTGATCGACGCCCGTTCGTATGAAGGCATGCAGCGTGCACTCGAAGAGGCACGCTCGCTCGGCGGCCAGGTGCACGGCGGCACGCGGGCCGAAGGCGTGGGTGCCGACGCCGCCTACTACGTGCGCCCCGCGCTGGTCGAGATGCCCCGGCACGAAGGCCCGGTGCTGCGCGAGACTTTCGCGCCCATCCTCTACGTGATGCGCTACACGAGCCTCGATGACGCGATCGAGCTGCACAACGCGGTGGGCGCCGGCCTGTCGTCGTCGATCTTCACGCTCGACATGCGCGAGGCCGAACGCTTCATCTCCTGCACCGGCTCCGACTGCGGCATCGCCAACGTGAACATCGGCCCCAGCGGCGCCGAGATCGGTGGCGCCTTCGGCGGCGAGAAGGAAACCGGCGGCGGCCGCGAGAGCGGGTCCGACAGCTGGAAGGCCTACATGCGGCGGGCCACCAACACCATCAACTACTCGAAGGCGCTGCCGCTCGCCCAGGGCGTCAAGTTCGACATCGACGCGTAAATGTCAGCCCCCACGCTTCGCTGCCCCCCGAGGGGGCTCCTCGGCCGCCTTGAGGCGGCTCGGCGCCGGCCGAGGGCCGTGCCATGAGCTTCCAGCCCGCGCAACGTCTCGCCGCGATCGGCGTCTCCGAGATCCTGCAGATCACCGCCCGCGCCAACGAGCTCAAGAAGCAGGGCCGGCCGGTGATCGTGCTGGGCGCCGGCGAGCCGGATTTCGACACGCCCGACCACATCAAGCAGGCCGCTATCCGCGCGATCGAGCGCGGCGAAACCAAGTACACCGCGCTCGACGGCACGCCGCAGCTCAAGGACGCCATCCGTCTGAAGTTCGAGCGCGACAACGGGCTTGTCTATGCAAGCAGCGAAGTCACCGTTGGCACCGGCGCCAAGCAGGTGATCTACAACGCCTTCATGGCCACGCTGAACCCGGGCGACGAGGTGATCATCCCCACGCCTTATTGGGTGTCGTATTCCGACATCGTCAGCATCTGCGGTGGAGTGCCGGTGCTGCTGCCGTGCTCCGAGGCGCATGGCTTCCGGCTCACGGCCGAACAGCTCGAGGCCGCGATCACGCCGCGCACGCGCTGGCTGATGCTCAACTCGCCTTCGAACCCCAGCGGCGCGGCTTATACGGCCGAGCATTACCGGCCGCTGATGGACGTGCTGCTGCGCCATCCCCAGGTGTGGGTGCTGGCCGACGACATGTACGAGCACATCCTCTACGACGGCCTCGCCTTCGCGACGCCGGCCGCCGTGGAGCCTGCGCTGAAAGACCGCACGCTCACCGTCAACGGCGTGTCCAAGGCCTATGCGATGACCGGCTGGCGCATCGGCTATGCCGGCGGCCCGCGCGAGCTGATCCAGGCGATGGCGGTGGTGCAGAGCCAGTCGACCTCGTGCCCGTCTTCAGTGAGCCAGGCTGCGGCGGTGGAGGCGCTCACCGGCCCGCAGGAGATCGTGGCCGAGCGCTGCGCCTCGTTCCAGCAGCGGCGTGATCTGGTGGTCGATGCGCTCAACGCCATCCCCGGCCTGCAGTGCCGCAAGCCCGAGGGCGCGTTCTACACCTTTGCCAGCTGCGCCGGCGTGCTGGGCCGGCACACGCGCGATGGGCAGAGGATCGAGACCGACGCCGATTTCTGCCGCTACCTGCTGCAGGCGCACGACGTGGCGGTGGTGCCGGGCTCGTGCTTCGGGCTGGCGCCGTTCTTCCGCATCTCGTATGCCACCTCCGAGCTGCAGCTCAAATCCGCCTGCGCCCGCATTGCCAAGGCCTGCGCTGAACTGGAGTAGACACGCCATGACCCAGCCCCGCACCGGCGGCCAGATCCTCGTCGACCAGCTGATCGCGCAGGGCGTGCAGCACCTGTTCTGCGTGCCCGGCGAGAGCTATCTCGCGGTGCTCGATGCGCTGCACGACGCGAACATCGATGTCACCGTGTGCCGCCAGGAAGGCGGCGCCGCGATGATGGCCGAGGCCCACGGCAAGCTCACCGGCCAGCCCGGCATCTGCTTCGTGACCCGCGGGCCCGGCGCCACCAATGCGTCGGCCGGCCTGCACATCGCGCACCAGGACTCGACGCCGATGATCCTGTTCGTCGGCCAGATCGAGCGCAAGGCGCGCGGGCGCGAGGCCTTCCAGGAGCTCGACTACCGCGCGGTGTTCGGCACCATGGCCAAGTGGGTCGTCGAGATCGACGAGGCCGCGCGCGTGCCCGAGCTGGTGTCGCGCGCCTTCCACGTGGCCACCTCGGGCCGGCCGGGGCCGGTGGTGGTGGCGCTGCCGGAAGACATGCTGGTCGAGGTGGCCGACGTGCGCGATGCGCCGGCGCATCAGGTGGTCGAGACGGCGCCCGCCGCGGCGCAGCTCGCCGAGCTGCAGCAGCGGCTGCAGGCCGCGAGCAAGCCGGTGGTGATCGTCGGCGGCAGCCGCTGGAATGCGCAGGCGGTGAGCGACTTCACGCGCTTTGCCGAAGCCTTCTCGCTGCCGGTGCATTGCTCGTTCCGGCGGCAGATGCTGTTCGCGGCCGACCATGCCTGCTATGCGGGCGACCTGGGCCTGGGTGTCAATCCGAAGCTGCTGGCACGCATCAAGGAGGCCGACCTGATCCTGCTGGTGGGCGGGCGCCTGTCCGAAGTGCCGTCGCAGGGCTATTCGCTGCTCGACATCCCCAGCCCGCAACAGGCGCTGGTGCATGTGCATCCCGACCCCGACGAGCTGGGCCGCGTGTACCGGCCGCAGCTCGCGATCAACGCATCGCCTGCGGCCTTTGCCCAAGCTGTCTCCGAGCTGCAGCCCACGCAGCCGGTGGCCTGGCGCGAGCGCACGCAGGCGGCGCACGACGACTACCTGCGCTGGAGCGACCCCGAGGCCATCGAGATCCCCGGCCCGCTGCAGATGGGCCGCGTGATGCAGCACCTCAGGCGCGTGCTGCCGGCCGACACGGTGATGTGCAACGGCGCCGGCAACTTCGCGACCTGGATCCACCGCTTCTGGCCGTTCCGCCGCTTCGGCACGCAGCTGGCGCCGACCTCGGGCTCGATGGGCTACGGCCTGCCGGCGGCCGTGGGCGCCAAGCGCCTGTGGCCCGAGCGCACGGTGGTGTGCTTCGCCGGCGACGGCGATTTCCTGATGCACGGCCAGGAGTTCGCCACCGCGGTGCAGTACGGCCTGCCCATCCTCGTGGTGCTGCTCGACAACGGCATGTACGGCACGATCCGCATGCACCAGGAGCGCGGGTATCCCGGCCGCATCTCGGCCACGCAGCTGAAGAACCCCGACTTTGCCGCCTATGCGCAGGCCTTCGGCGGCCACGGCGAGCGGGTGACCACCACGGCCGAGTTCGCCCCGGCGCTGGAGCGCGCCTTCGCCAGCGGCAAGCCGGCGGTGCTGCACTGCCTGCTCGACCCGCAGGCCATCACGCCGAGCATGACGCTGGACCAGATCCGCGAGAAGGCGCTGGCGGCGCGGCAGTGAAGACGGCGCCCTCCAGGGTTCGCGGCGAAGCGCCTGATGGCCGCGGTGCTGGCCGTTGCGGGCCTGCTGGCCTGCGGAACGGCTCTTTACGCGTTCATGTCCGGTGGCCTGCACGAGCCTGCCCCGTCCACCTTCGAACTCAAGGGCTCGACGGCACAGCGCATCGCGCAGGTGACCAAGGTGCTGCACGTCGAGGGAGGTGCGTTGCCCACGCCGCTGGCGGATGCGCACCTGGTCGAGGAGACGGTTGGCGAGGCCGGCGGCATCGGCCCGGTCGACTACGTCACCTACATCCACATCGCCGTGCCGCCGGAGGGCGTAGAGGCCTGGCTGCGCCTGTTGACGCCAACCTCCCGACCCGAGAACGCCGGCGGGCCGCGTAAGCCTGCGTCGTGGTGGATCACGCCCGATCGCCTGCCGTCGCTCGAGTTCTATGAGCCGTGGCCCTTGAGCGGCCGCCGCAGCGGCTGGATCGGCGTGTCGCGGTCGACGGGCAGATCTACATCGCGACCAGCACCTCCTGAGTGCCGGGTCAGCGTCGCCGCCCCCCCTCAGCCACCCCAGTTGACGAACTCCACCAAGTTGCCGGCCGGGTCGCGCACGAAGACACGGTCGGCGCCGTAGAGCTTCACGCGCGGCTCGACGAACGCCACGCCGTGGCGCTGGAAATGCGCACGCCAGGCGTCCACATCGGGCACGGTGACTGCAAAGTGCGCGCGGCTTTCGTGCAGCGCATCGGCGGTGAAGAGATGCAGGGCGCGGTCCTGCCCCAGCTCGAACCAGCAGATGCCGGCACGGCCCACGGCCTCGGGCACTTCGAGGTCGCGCAGGCCGACAACCTCGCGATAGAAGGCTGCGCTCGAGGCGAGGTCGAGCACGGGGATCGCCACGTGGTGCAGCGAGCCGATGAGGGGATGCGAAGGTCTGTCCATGGTCTCTATTAGACCCTCGGCGCTCCGGCCTTCGGAGGGTAGAGCGGGTCGGATGCCGCCGTTGGCCACGGCCGGGTCTGGCTGTTCAAGACGGACTGCGATCGTTGCTCTATGGAGTCCGTGTTGGCCGCTCTCGGCCAATAGCAGGCGTAGCTTCGTGTCCGCTCCTAGGTAAACCCCCTAGAGCGCCGGTCGATCGTAGACTCGCTGTCATGCAATACACCAAACGGGGGCTTTCCAGCTTGCCGCTCATGCTCCTATTGAGTGTGCTGCTCGCTGCTTCTGCAGTGGCGAATGCCGCCGATGGGGCAGCAGCAGATCTGCAATCTCGCTGGCAAGAGGCCGGGCGATTGATGCAACTCGGAAAACTGGATGCCGCCATTGCCGAGATGGACGCCATCCTCGTGGATTCTCCAAACCAGCCTGCCGTGCTTGTCGCTCGCGCTAGATTGCACATCATGCGGCAGCACTGGAGTCAGGCGAGGGCTGATCTCTCGCGCGCTATCGATCTTTATGGCAATCGCCCTGCAGCTGCGGACGCCCTGGTGATGCGGTCCCAACTGACCTCGAATTCCGACCCGCAACAATCGCGCGCGGACAGCGAGCGGGCATTTGAATTGGCTCCAAACAATCCGGAGGCGTGCTACGAGCACGCTCTTCTGACACGCGAAGACCGTGGGGCCGAAGTGGCGCTTCCACAGATCGACCGATGCATAGATCTGTCTCCCAATGAATCGAGGTACCGCCAATCGCGGGGAGGTATCAACGCAGATCTTGAGCGATTCCCGGCGGCGCTAGTCGACCTGAACAAAGCAGTAGAACTCGACTCGCACAATCCGTTCGCCTGGTCTTCTCGTGCGGCCGTGGAGATTCAACTTGGCCAATTCCAGGCTGCGCGGAGCGACGCCCAAAGGGCATTGTCCGTATTTCCAGAACACGGAGGGAGTCGTTTGTATCTCTCCATCGCGGACGTCTTTCTGGGCGATGTTAAGAGTGCTGCTCGCTTACTGCACGACGTGGCAAAGACATCGCCCAGCTACTTATCGGACGCGACAGCAAACAAGCGCACGACGCCGGATGCAATCCTCGCACGCGTGGCGCTGAAACCCGAGTGGGCGGCTCGTGCGCACCTGGCCTGGGGCTTGGTCTGCCAGGCACGTGGCCAGGACAAGGCGGCTACCGAGCATTACGCCGATGCGCTCAAAATCGACAGCACTCTCTCGGAGCAGATTCGCCTCGCGCGCGAGTCCTTCTAAAGTAGTTGACGGCGGGCCGTAGCCTCACCTTCTGCCAGATACCGGCGACCTGCGGGCAGCCGCCTTTGTGGTGCCTAACAATACGATTCGTCGAGCTCTAGCGTATTCGTGCCAGGGAGACCCCTTTGGGTCGGGAGCGTGACTTGACGATCCACGGACGCAGTTGCCGATCAGCGCACGGCGGTTTCCGAGCCACGCCAGTCACTCGGCTGGGCGGTGCCGAGAGCCGCCCAACTCGCTCTGCACGATCACGAGTCAACAGTGCCGGGACCTGTGCAGCGAAACGGCCTACGCGGGCTCGCTCCTACAGTTGTTCTTTGAGAATGCGGTGCACAGTTGCTCGGCTTATTCCGAAGTCGGCCGTAAGGCCCACCACTGGTTCTCCATTCTTGTGCCGTGCTCTTATGGCTTGCACCGACTCTGCATTCAGCTTCCGCTTTCGACCTCGCTTGGGTCGTATGGCGAGCATCTGCCGCTCGAGGGAGAGGCTTTTCTCGTATGCGGCTAGAGCCAAGAAGACTCGGTCTATCGCATGGGGCTGCTTGTCACGAGTGTCAATTCGCTCATTGAGCGCATAGATGTGGACCTCTCGCTGACGTAGAGAGCAGACGAGCGAAACGAGTTCGGAGATACCTTGCGCGAGGCGATCTAGTCGGGTCACAACCAGTGTGTCGCCACTCCTCAATTGCTTCAGCACGCGTTGAAGCTCTGGGCGCTCTTTATTCCCAACATCTGCAACGTCGACGTATGTCTGCTCGCATCCAGCCTTTGCCAGCTCTGTCTTCTGCTGTAGCTCGAAATCTTTGTCAGCGATCGTGTGTCGCGCATACCCGTAGATCACCATGTGTCCTTCTGTTTGGAATTATGAGACATCATTTTGAGACATCCCGCTCCTAGGTGCAACATGTGCGAGGCATACGCCATCTGACGTATTCCTGGTGTCTAGCGACGCTCCTAACCTCTGATCATTCACATCACGGAGGTCTTATGGCCAAGCTCTTCACCCTGGTCGTCCGCGTCTTTACCGAGTTCCTCAAGTCGTTCCCGCCGAAGGATCGGAAGGTCGTCATCTTTATGCTGATCCTCCTCATCTGCGGCCAACTCGATCAATCGATGGAGGTGGCGATGCGGCTCCTCGTTGGCTGACCTTGCCCAGGCCGCCGACACCATCAAGGTCGGCGACCTGCATTCGCTGTCGGGCATCATGGCCATCTCAAAGACTGTGTTGAAGGACATCGCGCTGATGACCATCGACGAGATCAACGCCAGGGGCGACGTGCTTGGCATGAAGCTGTAGCCGGCGGTGGTCGATCCGGCCTCCAACTGGCCACTCTCTGCAAGGGGCGAGGCGCTCCTATGCGCGGGCTGCGTTCCATCTCCAGTGAACATCCCGGCGAGAAATTCCATTCCACGTGGCGAAGCGGTTCCAAGTCGCGGGGAGCAAGTAGCGGCGAGTCCCTGTCTTTCCTTGAGCCCGTGTTCTGCTCGCAATGCAAAGCCACAGGTGTTGATATTCCTCAAGTCCGAACTCTTGCTCGTTCAAGCTCGAACTCTCAACAGCTGGCGCAACGCGAGCTACCCTGTGAGAGGGGCGACCGCATGAATGAAAGCCGGATTTCGACTGTAATGCCGCGGGTTCGCTCAGAACTTGCACTGGCTTGACCCAAGCGCTTCGAACACCGCGAGCGACCGGCATAAGGCGGAGGCGGACCTCCGGGCGTACGGATTTCTCAGTTGAGCCGCATATCGGGTCTGGTAAGAATACCGTCAACGATCCGTCATGACCCTCCGGGTCATTCTGGTCAGCATCTCTGTCCATGATGAGCGGAGTTGCATACCAGCCTGGTCCCATCCCTGATGGAGCCTTCCTCAATCTCTACGCTGGCCGACAGAGGAGAAGGGGGCAGCCATGCAGTGCACAAAGTGCGGCTCAGAGGGCACACGGAGTTTTCAAGTCCTCTTCGAGCAAGCCTCGGTCAGCGGAAGCTCTCGCGGCCTGGAAATCTCCGTGGATCACTTCTCCAGACACCGCTGGCGCAAAGGTGCACCCCGCTGTACTTGAAATCCATTGGGGGGGGCCAGTTCCTCGCCATCGTTCTGTCGGGCTACATCGCTATTGCAGAAGCGGGGAGCCATACGAAGTCGTGGGAGTTCGTTCTCGGCGTATTTGTCGGGTGTCTCGGCGTGATGTCCGTGCTATGGCACGCCATCGTGGGCGCTCGCCGTGCGGTGGTTTACAGGAGGGCGTATGGGCAGTGGAAGAGGTCTTGGATCTGTGTTCAGTGCGGCTATGCCTTCTCTTACGAGCGCGTCGGGTCAGACCACCGGCGCACCATTGAAGGCCGCGGCAGGAAGCCGGGAAGAGAGGCGCCGCGTGCTGAAGTTGGGCGCCCGCCTGGGGGCCGGTCTCGCATCGATCTGCGTCGTGCTGCTGGGGCTTGCAGGCATCGTTGCATGGCAACTGCTCGAGGTGCATTCCGGACTGCGCGCCACGGTGGACGAAGCCAACCGACGGGCAGCGCTGGCAGCCGACATGCTGCAGCAGCAAAGTGAAATCGCCGTGTCGGTGCGCAACATGGCTTTGCTGCTGACCAACCAGGACCTCGACGGCGAGCGCTCGGTGCTTGCGACGACGATCGAGCGGTATACCGCTTCGGAGTCTCAGCTGCGGGTGCTGGTGTCGGGCCCGGGTGAGGCGGAGCGTCTGATCGGGCAGATACGCGAAAGCCGCGAAGCCGCACTCCCGCTGGTGCTGCAGGCGGCCCAACTCGGCATGGACGGCGCGGCGCCGGAAGCGACCATGCTGATCAGTGGCAAGGTACGGCCCGCGATGGCAGAGTGGCACAACCATGTACAGCGCCTGATCCAGCTGGAGTCGCTGCACAGAGACTCCGCATACCAGGTGGCTCAGGCGCACCAGCGACGGGTGCTGGTGGGGCTGTCCGTGTGTGCGTTGGCAGCAGTGGCGGTGGCCGTCGGGCTCGGCTTCAGTCTGACGCGCTCGGTCACGCGGCCGATCACTGAAGCGATGCGCGTGGCCGAGCGCGTGTCGTCGGGTGACCTCACGTCAGCTATCTGCATCGAGCGGCACGACGAACTGGGCCGCCTGCTGCATGCGCTGGGCGCGATGCAGGAGCGTCTGTCGACAATGGTCAGTGAGATCCGCGACGCGACCGAGTCTATACACGGAACCGCCAGCGACATTGCCGAAGGCCACCGCACGCTCACACATCGCGCCGAGCAGGCCACAGTGCGGCTGCAGCAGACCGCACTGTCGATGGATGGGATCATGAGGCGCATGCGTCAATCTGACGATGCGGCGCAGCTGGTCAGCGAGATGGCTGTGTCGGCCTCGTCGGTGGCCGCCCGCGGCGGACAGGAGGTGGCCCGGGTGGTGTCGACAATGGATGGCATCAGCCAGGCCTCGAAGAAGATCGTCGACATCATCGCCGTGATCGACGGTATCGCCTTCCAGACCAACATTTTGGCGCTCAACGCCTCGGTGGAAGCCGCGCGTGCGGGCAACTCGGGCCGTGGCTTCGCGGTGGTGGCCGACGAGGTGCGCAGCCTTGCGCGCCGCACGGCGGCGGCGGCGCAGGAGATCGAGGTGCTGATCCGCGAGTCGGGCGGCCAGGTGGAGGCTGGCGCGACACTGGTGCGCAATACCGGCAGCACGATGGTGAAGATCGTCGACAGCGCGCATTGCGTGGCTGACACCGTCGGCACGATTTCCGAAGCCGTGGCCGCTCAGCGCAGCGGCATTGCCCAGGTGAACGAAACGATTACCCAGCTCGAGGACACGACGCGCCAGAACGCCGTGCTCGTGCAGCGATCGGCCGCCTCGGGCCAAAACCTCAGGGCCCAGGCAGACCGGCTCCACGAGCTGGTGCGCGCCTTCCGCACCTCGGATTGACGACGATACAACGTATACAGCATTCAGGAGAGGCAGACGACAACGATCAAACGATCGCGAGGTTCACGAATGCGAGCGACACTCTCCAACCTGATCCTGGCAGGCATCGTTCTGCTGTCTTCAATGGCTCCTGGGCCAGCCGGCGCCGGCCCTGTGCTCGATCGGATCCGAAGCACCGGCAAGATCACTCTCGGCCATCGTGAATCGTCGGTGCCGTTCTCGTACCTCGACGCACAGAAGAAGCCCGTGGGCTATGCGATCGACATCTGTCTGCGGCTCGCCGAGGCCGTGCGGCGCAAGACGGATCTCAAGACGCTGGCCATCAACTACGTGATGGTGAGCCCGTCGAACCGCATCGCGATGGTGGCCGAAGGCAAGGCTGACCTCGAGTGCGGCTCCACCACCAACAACGCCGAGCGCCGCAAGAGCGTGGCGTTCACGGTGCCGCACTACATCACCGGCGCACGCTACCTGGTGCGCGCCGACAGCCACATCGAAGAGCTCACGCAGTTCGAAGGCAAGCGCCTGGTATCGACCAAGGGCACCACGCCATTGAAAGCGATCTCGCAGGCCAACCGCGAGCGGCTTTTGCGCATCGACGTCCTCGAGGCGCCGGACCATGGCCGCGCCCTCGAGATGGTCGAGAAGGGCGAGGCCGACGGCTTCGCGATGGACGACGTGCTGCTGTACGGGCTGGCGGCGGGTCTGCCCGATCCATCGAAGTTCAAGGTCGTGGGCAAGTTCCTCACTATCGAGCCGCTGGCCATCATGCTGTCGAAGGACGATGCGGAATTGAAGAAGATCGCCGACGACGAGATGAAGCGCATGATCCGCGAACACGAAATGCAGGCGATCTACGAGCGCTGGTTCCTGAAGCCGATTCCTCCGAAGGACCGGCCGCTGAATCTGCCCATGAACTACCTGCTGAAGGATTTCTGGAAGTACCCGACGGACGTGGTGCCGTTCTGAGCCTGGCTGCCAGCGGCCCATTTTGACGCTGGTGCCACTGGAGAAGTGGACCAGCGGGTCAACGATCTCTGAGGAGGCGTTATGAGTAGATTGTGGGGCGTTCGTCGGTGTGCTACTGATGGCCGGCTGCGGGTCAGTGCTGGCAAGCCGCATTGGTCTTGTCGGGGCAGATCAAGCATTAGTAGCTGGCTTTGCCGTCGGCGTCGCTGTGCTCGGTCAAGCTCCTGCGATGTCCCTGAAGCGGCGAGTTGCCGAGCTGGAAGAGCGTGGCATTCAATCCCCAGTCCTATCCATACGGAGGAACAGGGAGCATGGTCGCCCTTGTCGAGTGCTTCGGACACCGAGTGCTCGGAATCGAGGACGGAGCCGGCTATGTTGTGTATGTTCCCCGGCAGAAGTTCTGGCAGCCGCGTGCGAGTCGTGCGTTCTAAGGTCGTTGTCCTAACCGACATCCTATGGGCCTCGATCTCCATCGCGGGCAGCAGTGCGACCGTTCCCGGCCAATCGGGACGGTACCCGGTTGGATTTCGAGACCTGTTGACGCGCGAATTGGCCCGTCCAAGTCATTGAGTATGTGGACAGCGACGGGGCCTACAAAGAGAAGACGATGGAAGCTCTATGCAAATCCCAGTGGCAGGCAAGCCGTTGGGAAATCCGCGCGTCCGTCCGAGGAACGACTCCGCCCATCATGGACAGAGATGCTGACCAGACTGCCTTGGTGCGTCATGACGAATCGTTGACGGTTTTCTGACCAAGACCCGAAATCCGGCGGAGCTTGTTGGGAAAACGTTCACGGACAACGCTTGCTAACAGACGGGACGAGGCGAATTCGTCACGATGCCGCCCCATTGTTTGGAGAGAGGGAATTCCGGTGGACCATGACCAACAGCGAAGAACGTTCTTGACGCAGATTTCGGCACTGGTGGGCAGTATCGGTTTGGCGGGTTGCGGCGGCAGCAGCAGTTCCGCTGCCGGTGCCGCGATGGAATGGCGCGCGACCACCAGGAGTGGCTGAAGAGTGAGTAATCGCCTGTCGCCTTTGAGCAAGTTCGTCGGCTGGAGCGTCAGCCGAAGACGCGATGCTGAGCTCACGCGGCAGGCATTGGCGCACGCGGTGCGCAAGCGCAAACCCGAACGAGGCCTGGTCTTCCACAGCGACCGGGGGATCGAATATGCGGCGTTCGAATACCGGCGCCAGCTCGACAAGCTGGGCATCCGCCAAAGCATGAACCGGCCCGGTCGCATGAACGACAACGCGCACATGGAATCGTTCTTCCACTCGATGAAGACCGAGTCGCTGTACGGCCGGGTGTTCGAGACGGACAAGCAGTTGAAGGCGGCGCTGCGCAGCTACATTGCCTTCTACAACCAGAGTTGGCTACATTCGGCGCTGAGCTACTTGTCGCCGGTGACCTTCGAGCAGACCCAGGACCAGCAATCGTGTGTCAACTGAATCGAGGCAGGTTCCCAGACTCAAGCTGCGCTTGAGTCTGCCGCTCATGTCGAACGTTAGGTGACCTATGAGTCGTCTGGGCAGTGGGAACAGGTTTCTCAAGATCAAAATGAGGAGGTTGAAATGAAAAAGTGGATCTATGCGATAGGTGTCGGTTTGCTTCCAGTCGTCTACGTTGGCTTGATGTACTTGACCGGGGAGCCGATTGACTGGAAGGTACTCGCACTCATGGCGGTAATTGTTCTTCCCATCTTCGTCTTCGCGAAGCGGATCGGTCTCTTGGAGAAGGAGGTCAACGCGATGTCGGATGAGGAGAAGCTGAAGGCTATTGGGAAGGCTGCTGCAAAAGTGGCTCGCAAGGCAGCCGGGCAAGAGTAGGCAATCTGCGGGTCACCTAACCCCTCCATTGAGCGGGCAGTTGTCGGCAAGCCGCCAGCTGCCGCTCATGTCGAACGTTAGGCGCTTTCACAGATCGATGTCCCGCGTGCTCCGCTTCTTATCATTCGTCTTGATGCTCCCGCTCTGTGCAGCGATGGAGGCTAATGCAACCTGTGTTCCTGATGGTTCTCCAGAGGAGTTGCAAGAGTGCGCACTCAGGCAACTCATTCTTCAAGATGACGCAACGCAGAAGCTCTATCAGCAGCTCATGGAAGCCTTGCCAGTCGAAGGCAAACTCAAGCTGGAGTCTGAGCAAGCCTCGTGGCAAAACGGAAGAGAGTCGCGATGTGAAAAGCTGGTGATGCGTTCTGCCAAGAGCAAACTCCCCATAGAAATTCAACATACGGGTTGTCTAATTTCTCTTTCCGAGCGGAGAGCAAAGCAGCTTAAGCAAAGGCTTCTTCGCCAAGCGCCTAACCCCTCCATCGAGTGGAAAGATTCCGACAGACCGAGCCCTGTCACTCATGTCGAACGTTAAGCGCCGCAAATGAACGTCGAGCGAGTTCTCGAGCAGTACCTGTCGGAAGGATGCGTCGTCGCCCCGCAAGTTGCTGCGGTGATCGAGCAGCCGCATGCGCGACAGCAGCTCTACAAAGCCTTGCTAGGAAGGTCGCTGGTGCCGTTTCACAACCTTCTTCGTCATCTTCTTGAGGAAGAAGCGAGGTTCCGAAGGGCCCTGTGGGAAAGGGATGCCGAGGACGAAGAGGACCACTACGAAGGCATTTACAGGTGTGCCTTTCTGCTGTCTTGCTGCGCCGACCCAAGCGACACACTGCTACTTTGGAAAGCCAAGCACCTCAATATGGATGTCGGGTGCTCGATGGGCGTGGAGTACTTCGTTGGCGCCGGAGCGAACGAAACGCTTCGGTTTCTTGAACGGTCGGATGCTGAAGATTCAGTTGAGGTGGCTGCCTATGTCAGAGGCTGGTTCTCTCAACCGGATGCAGCTCAGTGGCGGCAAGACTGGGAAGAAGAGCGGGCCGAGGACATACGCAGCGCCTAGCCACTCCATCGAACGCACAGTCATCGGCCCATCAAGGAAGCGTTGGTTCTGTTTCAGCGTCGCGGGTAGTTCGTGGCGCTGACGAAGGGCAGGGGGTGCGGACTGGCGGAAGTACAAGCGGTCATCGATGCATCAGCCACGGTCCCGTATGCCATTCGTTCGACGCATGAGGGCATGCCGTTAGCAAATGACGCCTCCCGACGGGCCTCGTGCGGGATCACAATCTGCGGCGTCTTGGCCAATGGCATGCCGAATGAGATCGAATCACGCTCAAGGCAATCTCGACAGCGCATCCAGCACGGGCGCAGCCGTCGCCAGTGTTCGCCGCTCTGCAGGTGAAAGAGCCTGCAGAGCCTGCGCCATCCACGCCTCCCGGATGGCCAATTCAGCGCTGAGCGCCTTCGCACCAGCCGGCGTCAGCGACAACAACGACTGGCGACCATCTGCCAGAGACGCCGCACGAGCGAGCAACCCTTGCCGCTCCAGGTCAGCCAATACCCGCGTGAGTGATTGAGGCCGATGCTGCTCAGATTTTGCAATGGCACCGGGCGTGGAAGGGCCCTCCAGCCTCAGATGAGCCAGCACGCCAACCGCAGTTGAACTCAGACCATGATTCGCCCGCTCTGCACGCAACCGGCGCGCCAGGCGCAGCACTGCCCTGCTCAGCACGTGCGCCACTTCCACATCGCCCATCGAAGCGCCGCAAGCATCAGCTCTCATTACGCAGATTCCTTCCCCGACCACTGCTATGAAGTGTTGACCCAGATAGTACGCAATGCTTACTATTTGGGTAAATGATGGCCGCCTCATGACACCACTCCCGACCTGCCACCGGAGTCGGCAATGCCAGTGACCAACTTGCCCGACAGTGCGAATGGGTGCGAGTTGGCTGGCACCGCTTTCGCATTCCATGGAACCGAAGTGCTACATGAGGTGCCACACATTCTCCACCGGCTGAAAGCCCTGCGCTGCCTCGCGGCCGTGGCCATGCATGGCAGTGCCGTGCGTGCCGGAGAGGCACTGTTCATTTCGCAGCCCGCGGTGACCCGCTCGGTTCTCGATTTCGAGCGCACATGCGGCGTCGCGCTGTTCGACCGGGGCGGCCGTGGCATGGTACCGACGGCCATCGGCCTGCGTGCGGCGCGGCGCGCCCAGTCACTGCTCGACCATTTGGCGCAAGGTGCCGCGGCCGCCATGGCCCTCGCGCCACCCGAGCAGCGCCGGGGATGGCCGTCGCAGCATTTCGCCAACGCGGTGAGCGCGACGGGAATCCAGGCGCTCATCACGATGGCCCGAAGCCGATCCGAGGCCCAGGCTGCCGCGCAGCTTGGCATCAGCCAGCCAGCCGTGAGCCGAACGCTGCGCGCACTGGAGCATCTGGTGGGCGTCCCCCTGATGCAGCGCTCGCTGCGTGGAACGCGCTTCACTGAATCGGGCGAAGCACTGCTGCAACACGTCAAACTGGCCTGTGCTGAAGCGCGGGGCATCGAGCATGACCTGGCGGCGTGGCATGGCAGAGTACGCGGCCGGGTGGTCATCGGCGCCTTGCCCTTGTCGGCCGCAGGCATCCTCGCGCCGGCCATCGATGCGATACGCCGGGCACGTCCGGAACTTGAGATCACGGTGATCGATGGAGGCTTCGAAAGTCTTTGCCGGCAACTGCGCGAGGGCGATATCGACATCATGGTCGGCGCCATGAGAGCACCGCCTCCCGATGTTCGACAGGAGGTGCTGTTCGATGAACCGCTGGTGGTAATGGCGCGAATTGGCCACCCATGCTTCCAACGCGAGTCGCTCACGCTGGCGAACCTTCTCGAGTGGGAATGGGTGATGCCGCTCCACTGCACGCCCGCCACCGCGGCACTCCTGCAGGCATTCCGCGCAGCAGGCGTGAGCCCACCTGTCCCAGTCCTGCATTGCAACAATACAGCCCTCATCGAAGCCATGCTGTGCCGCTCAGACCAGCTTGCGCTGACGTCCCGCGGCCAAGCGCGGCATGAAGAACGCCGCGGCCGGGTCCGCCGGCTTCCGATCGATTTGCCAGGTACGGATCGCTCGATTGGCATCGCTACCCGCCAATCAAGCGAGCCATCAGCCGATGTCGCCGCGGTTCTCGAGGCGTTGCGCGCTGCGGCCGCTCTCATGCAGGGAGAACGGCTTGACCAGCAGGGATGAGAACAAGTTATAGCTCGGGCTCTATCGTTATTGGACTGTTCACATTGAGCCAATGGATCATCCATTCCGGCCGATTTGACCACCGTTGCCCTGCACCCGCGCGAAGGCAATGGCAAACGATCAACGACGTGACCGAGGGAAAGAGGACAACGAATGAAGCACACACTCCGGCCTGTGGCGGCTGCTGCCATTCAGGCTCTGGCGGCCTTCGCATTGACCGCCTGTGGGGGCGGATCCGGTTCAGCGAAGGGACCTGCTGCCGGGGTAGCTGCTGGATACGAGCACGGATCGACGGCGGACGCCAGCACGCCGGCGGCTGCGCCGCCCGCCGCCACTAGTGCTGGCGCAGCCGGGGAGACGGTGTCGGCCGTGCTCAGTGCGGCCGACACGCCGCTGCCGGACGTACCCTATTCGCTGCCTGCCGATGGCGTTGCGGTGGCCATTGGCATCAACGTGGCCGCGAGCGTGCGTCCACCCGAGATTGGGGCCTTCAACTGGGGCTACTCGCTGTTCCAGTCCTTCGGCTCGGGCACCTTCGTGCCCGACTTTTCCGGCCCCGGTGCCTACGTCATCGCGGCTTCGGGCGGCCACAACGTGACGCCGGTGCTCGATGCCGTCGTCTTCGATTTCGCCGATGCCACCTGGAAGCGCGTCCGCAATGCAAACGGCATCGTTCCGAGAGACGGCGATTACGACACTTCCGAGACCACCGGTGCCCCGTTCTTCGAAGTCAAGGGCGCCAGCGCCGGCCAGGTGCCTGCACCACCGCATCTGTATGCGCTGGCCACATACGTCCCCGCCAGCAAGGGTGGCGGTCCGCGCGGCAGCTACCTGAAGATGGGAAGCCCGGCTGCGACGATCCAATCGGGACAGGGCGGCGGCATCCACAAGATGGACCTGGCCACCGGCCTGTGGACTCGAGTCACCAGCGATACCTTGTCCTTCTCCTACAACTACGAAGCATCGACCGTCTTTGACCCAGTGGCCGCGCGCTACTACTTCATTCCCGACGGCATGCATGCTTTCAACGCGTTGCAGTACCTCGACCTGAGCGATCAGCGCGTGAAGACGACACCCACCTACCCGTGGCAGCCGTCGATCAACGACAGTGCGTATCAGACCACCTTCCTCGATCCGGTGCGCCGGCTGATCGTGGCGCAACGTCCGGGCAATCCGCTGCGCGCGCTGGACCTGAACAACATTGCGGCCGGCTGGCGTGTGCTGTCCACCTCTGGCACGCAACCCGGCCAAGCGAACCGCTGGTTCTACTACCCGGCAGACGGCCGCTTCTACACCCGCACCAACAACGGCGGCCAGACGCTCTATCGGATGACGCCCCCGCTGGATTGGGCCACCGGCACGTGGGTCATAGACACGGTGAATGTGGCGGGCGAAGTGCTGCCCAGTTTCACCGGGACCGCCGGCAACGGTACTCGCCACTACGGCACCTTCTTCTACGTGCCAGCCTTGCGCAGCTTCGCGTGGATCGCCGGAGACAACAACAAGGTGATTCTGTTGCGCCCGCCAGTTGCGGCACCTGCGCCTGCGCCTGCACCTGCGCCTGCACCTGCACCTGCACCAGCGCCGGTCCCCGTGCCAACCATGAACCCGCGGGCCACCTCGGTTCAGATGTTCCAGTGGCGCTGGAATGACCTGGCCACCGAGTGTTCCCAGTTTCTCGGTCCTCAGGGCTACGGCGCGATCCAGATTTCTCCCCCGCATGCATCGCGGGTCACCACTTCCTGGTGGGGCGTC
>CBIHRS010000040.1:0-47706 GCA_966212505.1 uncultured bacterium | reverse complement strand
GCCTGGCTTACGAACGGCGCAGCGCCGACGAGAGCGTGGTGGTGGTTCTCAACTACGGCAATGCCGACGAGGCCCTGAGTCTTGCGGTCCTGCCGCCTGGGCTGGCCTACACGAGCGTGGCAGGCGCTCCGGCCACGACTGCGACGACGCTGCAGGTACCTGCCGACGGCAGCGCAGCCACGCTCACAGCGCCGGCACGTTCGGTGCAGGTCTTCAAGGGCGCACTGCGGTAGAGGGCTTCAGCATCCGCATCGCCTCCGCCATCGCATATTCCAGCGCATCGGCCGGATGCGCGAAGGCCGGCGTGGTGAACCAGCGGCGCTCTTCATGCGCGCCTTCGATCAGCCGGCGCACCGACAGGCCGGCCCAGTATTCGTAGCGCGTGCCCGCCGCCAGCGCAGCCACGCGCAGGCCCTGGCATTCGACCGGCGGACCTTCGATCAGTTCGGGGGTGGGGCGACGTTCCCCGGCGTGGGGCGGCCGGCTCGCTGCCGGTGCGGTTTCGATGGTGGTGGTCATGGTGTCCTGCCTTGCTTTGTACTGTAGTTTTATACAGTCTATTCCAAGGCTTGCCCCGAACTCCGATACCCGCGAACCACACCCGGAGATCGCCCGCTTTCCATCCACAGACGCTGTGGATAAGCCTTTGGAAAGCTGTTCGTCACACGGCTGCAACCCGCGCCGGCTATGGCTTCGCGGTGGTTTGCTGCACGAAGAGGCAGCCCTGCGCGCCGGCCCGGCTCGGTCTCATTGCACGGAAGCCGCCGATTCGCGCAGTGCGCGCCTCCCTCGCGCCCAGGCGCCAAGGTATCTTGCGCCGAGCAACGGAGAAGCAGCCTCATGCAAGAACTGGTCCGGCGCGCGTTGGTGCTTTCCATCCACCTCCTGGCGGCCGCCCTGCCCGCGGCGTGGTCCGAGGCCGCCCGGGCCGGCGAACAGGCCGACCGGGCGGTGGCCGCGGTGCGCCAGCTCGTCGCGCGCGGCGAGGTCAAGCCGGGCACGGTGCTGCGGCTGCGCGTGAAGCAGGGCAACACGGTGTCGTTCCTCGGCCGCGACTACGAGCTGCAGAAGGACTGGGAGAAGCAGACCGGCATCCTGATCGACGCCAGCGTGATGCCGCAGCTCGACTCGCTCGAGATCATCAAGCGATCGCCCGACATCGACGTCACCATCGCGCGCAACCACGAATACCCCGACCTGCTCGACAAGGGCCTGATCGAGGACCTCACGCCGCTGATGCAGCGCTTCGGCTTCACGCTGGCCGACGACGCCGACAGCGGCTACCTGCTGCTGAAGCACCAGGCCATGCTCGGCGAGCGCATCATCGCGGTCCCGGCCGACTTCGACGTGGCGCTGCTCTTCGTGCGGCGCGATCTGCTCGAGGATCCGGCACAGCGCGCCGCCTTCAAGGCGCGCCATGGCCGCGAGCTGGCGCCGCCGCGCACCTGGGCCGAATACCGGCAGCTGCTGGAGTTCTTCCACCGCCCGAAGGACGGCTTCTACGGCAGCGCCGAGCCGCGCGAGAAGCTCACCGGCTGGATGTACTGGCTGCCGCGCTACCTGTCCGCCGGCGCGCCCAGCCAGTACCTGTTCGACGACCAGATGCATCCGCTGCTCGACTCGCCCGCCGGCGTGGCCGCCACCGAGCACTACATCGCCACCGTGCCCTACTCGCCGCCGCAGAGCCTGGAAGAAGGCAAGGACTACAGCTACACGCTGCCCTTCTTCATCCGCGGCCATGCGTTCGCCACGATGCTCACGGTGGCCACGGCCAAGATCTCGAACCGGGACGACTCGGCGGTCAAGGGCAAGTTCATGGCGGTGCCGATGCCGGGCACGCAGGTGGGCAACCGGCTGGTGCGGCGCACGCAATTCATCTACGGCAACAACCTCGTGGTGCCCGCCACCGCGCCGAACAAGGCGCTGGGCTTCCTGTTCGCGATGTGGCTCACCGACCCCGACAACGCCACGCGCTCGGTGGCCGCCAACGGCATCGCCGATCCGTACCGGCACGCGAGCCTGCGCGACGAGCGCATCCGCCAGCTCTACACGCCGCAGGCGCTCGACGTGCTGAAGGCCGAGCTGAACATCGTCGCGCCTTCGGGCACCGGCCTGCCGGGCGACAGCGAATACCTGGGCACGCTGAACGAGAACCTGTGGCTGGCTGCCAGCGGCAAGCTCACGGCCAGGGAAGCGATGGCGAAGACCTCGCGCGAATGGGAGGCCATCACCGAGCGCCACGGGCGCGCGCAGCAGATCGCGCGCTGGAAGGCATTCAAACGGCTGTATCCCACGGAGTAGACGCATGGCAAGCGCACGCGGCCTCACGCTGCGCACGAAGCTGCTGATCAGCCTGGCCGGCGCGGGCCTGCTCGTGCTGGCGCTGCTGCTGGCCGGCCACTTCATCATCCGCGATGCGGCCAGCCGGCTCGAGGTGGGGCTCAATGCGCAGGTGCGGCCGCTCGCGCACCTGAACCGGCTGCAGTCGCAGATCAGCCGCATCCGCGTGCTCGAGGTCGAGCTGCCGCGCCTGACCGACCTGTTCGCGGTGTCCGATCAACTGGAGCTGCTGCGCGCCGAGCGGGCGGCCTTCGAGCAGAACCTCGCGCGCTTCGTCGCCGAGCGCGGCACCAACACCGTGGAGGCCACCAGCCTGCTCGAGCACTGGCACCGCTACCAGGCCGACCTGCAGAAGCTCGAGCGCCTGGCCAACCAGATGGACCTGGGCGGTGTGCAGCGCGTGTCGACCTTCGAATCGGCCGGCCGCTTCAAGGCCATCTCGCGCATCCTCAAGCAGTTGGCCGACGACACCGAGGTGCGCGCCGACGAAGCCTTCACGCAGGCGCTGGCGCAGCACGACCGGCAGCGCGCTCTGTTCGGCATCACCTCGGGGCTGGGCCTGCTGGTGCTCACCGCGTGGATCGGCCTGCTCGCGCGCTCGGTCACGCGCCGCATCTCGGGCCTGCGCGATGCGGCCACGCGCATCGCCGAAGGCCGGGCCGAAGCACCGATTGAGCTGGCAGGCCACGACGAGTTGGCCGACCTGGGCGCGGCCTTCAACGCGATGCAGCAGAAGGTGCACTCGCGCGAGCAGGCGCTGCGCGCGGCGCACGAGGAGCTGGAGTCGCGCGTGCAGACGCGCACGCATGAGCTGCACCGCGCCAACGAGCTGCTGCGCAGCGAGATCGACGAGCGCCGCCGCGCCGAGGAACAGCTCGCGCACCAGGCGCAGTACGACAGCCTCACGCAGCTGCCCAACCGCATGCTCGCGATGGACCGGCTGCAGCAGGCCATCCGCGGCGCGCAGCGCCAGGGCAGCCGCGCGGTGCTGGTGTTCCTCGACCTCGACGATTTCAAGAAGGTCAACGACACGCTGGGCCACGATGCCGGCGACGCCTTGCTGGTGCAGGCCGCCGAGCGCCTGCGCCATGCGGTGCGCGCCGAAGACACGGTGGCGCGCCATGGCGGCGACGAGTTCCTGGTGATCCTCGGCGGCCTGCACGCCCCTGAAGACGCCGAGGCGGTGGCCGACAAGATCGTGCAGGCCTTCGCGCCGCCTTTCCTGCTGGGCGAGAGCGAGGTGGTGGTGTCGCCCAGCCTGGGCCTGGCCGTGTACCCCGACGATGGCGACAGCCCGAGCACGCTGCTGCGCAATGCCGACCTCGCGATGTACGACGCCAAGGAGGCCGGCCGCAACACCTACCGCTACTTCAACCAGCAGGTGCACGACAGCTCGGTGCACCGCCTTGCGATCGAGCGCGACCTGCGCTCGGCCGTGCAGCGCGGCGAGCTCGAGCTGTTCTACCAGCCGCTGATGCCCACGCGCGGCACGGAGGCGGTGGGCGCCGAGGCGCTGTTGCGCTGGCACAGCCCGCACGACGGGCTGGTGGCGCCCGAGCACTTCATCGCGGTGGCCGAGCACACCGGCCTGATCGTCGAGGTGGGCGAGTGGGTGCTGCGCAGCGCCTGTGCGCAGTTGGCCGCCTGGCATGCGCAGGGCCGCAGCGATTTCCGCATCGCGGTCAACGTGTCGCCACGGCAGTTCCGCGGCGACCGGCTGCTGCGCAGCGTGCGCGATTGCCTGCGCGAACACGGCCTGCCGCCGGGCTGCCTGCAGATCGAGGTGACCGAAGGCCTGCTGATCCGCAACCAGCCCGAGGTGCGGGCCACGCTGCTGGCGCTGAGCGAGCTGGGCGTGCGCCTCGCGATGGACGATTTCGGCACCGGCTATTCGTCGCTGTCGTACCTGAAGCGCTTTCCGTTCGATGCGCTGAAGATCGACCGCGAGTTCGTGCGCGACGTGGCCACCGACCCCGACGACCGCGCGCTGGTCACCGCCGCCATCCGCATGGGCCGCGGCCTCGGGCTCACCGTGGTGGCCGAAGGCGTGGAAACGGCCGAGCAGCTCGCCTTCCTGGCCGAGCAGGACTGCGAGCTGGTGCAGGGCTTCTACTTCAGCCCGCCGGTGCCGGCCGATGAATTCGCCGCGCGCTGGCTCGCGCGCTCGACGCAGGCCTCAACGCAGACGCTGGCGGCCTGATTCGAACACGCGCTGCAGCAGGCAGAAGGCGAACAGCAGCGCGCCGATCACGATGCGCGTCCACCACGAGCTCAGCGTGCCGTCGAACATGATCACCGTCTGGATGATGCCCAGCGTGAGCACCCCAAGCAGCGTGCCCACCACATAGCCCACGCCGCCCGACAGCAGCGTGCCGCCGATCACCACCGCGGCGATCGCATCGAGCTCCAGGCCCACCGCATGCAGGCCGTAGCCCGACAGCATGTAGAACGTGAACACCACGCCGGCCAGCGCCGAGCAGAAGCCGCTGAGCGTGTACACGCCGACCAGCGTGGCGCGCACCGGCAGGCCCATCAGCATGGCCGAATGCTCGTTGCCGCCGATGGCATACACCGTGCGGCCGAACTGCGTGAAATGCGCGAGGAACACCGCCGCGGCCAGCACTGCGAGCGCGATGATCGCGCCCACCGAGAGCGAGGCGCCCTCACCCCACAGCGGCACGCGCAGCTGCGACACCTGCGAATAGAACTCGTTGGTGATGCTGATCGAATCGATGCTGATCACGTAGCACAGCCCCCGCGCGAGGAACATGCCCGCCAGCGTGACGAGAAACGGCTGCAGCCTGAAGCGCTCGATCAGCAGTCCCATGAAGGCGCCGAACAGCGTGCCCATCGCCAGCACCAGCGGGATCACCACGCCAGGGCTCCAGCCGTGCTTCTCCACCAGCGAGGCCGACACCATCGTGGTGAGCGCGATCACCGAGCCCACCGACAGGTCGATGCCGCCGGAGAGGATCACGAAGGTCATGCCCACCGCGACGATGCAGAGGAACGCGTTGTCGATCAGCAGGTTGAGGAACACCTGCAGCGAGAAGAACCCCGTGTAGGCCACGCTGCCATACAGCGCCATCGCCGCGAACAGGCCCGAGGTGGCCAGCAGCGGGATGAACTTGGGATCGAGGCGGCGCGCGCGCGGCGGGGCGGCAGGGGCCGCGGCAGGAACATCCATCTGGTTCTCGAGGCTGAGATCGGCGCTCATGATGCGCCTCCGGGGGCGGGCCGGCGCGCCAGCGCCACCATCGTGCGGCGGAACTCGGCCGACTGCACCAGCATCACCGCGAACACCACCACCGCCTTCACGACGAGGTTCACCTCGGGCGGCACGCCCAGCGAATAGATCGCATAGGTGAGCGTCTGGATGATCAGCGCGCCGACCAGGCTGCCCGCGAGGTTGAAGCGCCCGCCGGTGAGCGAGGTGCCGCCCAGCGTGACGGCCAGGATGGCATCGAGCTCCATCAGCAGGCCGGCGTTGTTGCCGTCAGCGCTCTTGACGTTGGAGCTCACCACCAGGCCCGCGATGCCGGCGCACAGCCCGCAGAACGCATAGACCCAGAACATGATGCGCCGCGCCGGCACGCCGGCCACGTGGGCCGCCGAGGGGTTGATGCCCACGGCCTGGATGAACAGGCCCAGCGCGGTGCGCCGCATCAGCCAGTAGAGCGCCGCGAACACCGCCGCCGCGATGAACAGCGGGAACGGCAGGCCCAGCAGGTGGCCGTTGCCGATGAAGAAATACGGCGCGTAGTACACCGTGATGATCTGCCCGCCGGTGATCAGCTGCGCGATGCCGCGGCCGGCCACCATCAGGATCAGCGTGGCGATGATCGGCTGCATGCCGACCACCGACACCAGCAGCCCGTTCCACGCGCCGCACGCCAGCGCGATGAACAGCGCCGCGGCGATCGCCAGCCCCATCGGGAAGCGGCTCACATGCACCGCCACGCCGTTCTGCACCACCAACGAGCCGCCGACCATCCACGCCGCCACCGCGGCCGAGATGGCCACCACCGCACCCACCGAGATGTCGATGCCGCGCGTGGCGATCACCAGCGTCATGCCGAGCGACAGCAGCATCAGCGGCGCCGCGGCCTTCAGCACGTCGACGATGGAGCCGTAGAGGTGGCCGTCGCGCCACTCGAGGTGGAGAAAGCTCGGATTGAAGGCCGCGTTCACCCCGACCAGCAGGGCCAGTGTGACCAGCGGCCACAACAGCGGGTGATGCCTGAGGCTCGTCGTCTTCATGCCTGCGCCCCGATCATCTGCACCACGTCGTGCTCGGGGCTGCCGCCGGGCAGCTCGCCGACCTTGCGGCGGTCGCGCAGCACCGCGATGCGATGCGACACGCGCACCACCTCGTCGATCTCCGATGAGATGAACAACACCGCCATGCCTTCGCCCGCGAGACGGAGGATCTCGTCCATGATTTCCTGCTTGGCTGCCACGTCGATGCCGCGCGTGGGCTCGTCGAGGATCAGCAGTTGGGGATGGGTGGCCAGCCAGCGCGCGAGCAGCGCCTTCTGCTGGTTGCCGCCCGAGAGTTGCCCGATCGGCGTGTCGGCGCTCGCGGTCTTGATGCCGAGCGCCGCGATGAAGCGGTCGGCCAGCTGGCGCTGCTCGGCCTCTGGCATGAAGCGCCACACGCCGCGGCGCGCCTGCAGCGCGAGCACGATGTTGTCGCGCACCGAGAGCTCGGCCACGATGCCGTCGGTCTTGCGGTCTTCGGGGCACAGGCCCATGCCGAGCTTCACCGCATCCGAAGGGCAACCGACCTTGCGCGCCTCGCCCTTCACGCGCAGCTCGCCGGCATCGGCCGTGCTCAGGCCGAACAGCAGCTGCGCCAGCTCGGTGCGGCCCGAGCCGAGCAGGCCGCCCAGGCCCAGCACCTCGCCGGGCCGGATGTCGAGGTCGGTGGGCTGCACCTGGCCGCGCCGGCCCAGGCCGCGCAGCTGCACCAGCGGTGCGCGCTGGTCGGCATCCGCGAGCGGTGCGGCCTGGCCTTCACGCGTGGCGAACTCGCGGCCGATCATTGCGGCGATGAGCGCCGGCGCCGGCAGATCCTTGGCCAGGTGTTCGCCGACGAACTCGCCGTTGCGGAACACCGTGATGCGATCCGACAGCGCATACACCTGCTCGAGAAAATGCGTGACGAAGAGGATCGCCATCCCTTCGTCACGCAAACGACGCAACACCGCGAACAGGCGCTGGACTTCGTCGTCATCGAGACTGGACGTCGGCTCGTCGAGGATCAGCACACGGGCCGACACGCTGAGCGCACGGGCGATCGCCACCATCTGCTGAACCGCGACGGGATAGCTCGACAGCAGTCGTGTGACATCCAACGACAAGTTCAGGCGCGACAGCAGCTCGCGCGCCTGCCGGTTCATCGTCGTCCAGTCGATGCGCCAACGCTTGCGCGGATAGCGCCCGGCAAAAATGTTCTCCGCCACCGTGAGGTTGGGGCAGAGGTTGACCTCCTGGTACACCGTGCTGACGCCCAGCGCCTGCGACTCCTGCGGAGACCGCGGGGCGATGGGCCGGCCCTGCAGCCGCAGGCTGCCGGCGTCGGGGGTGTAGACCCCCGTCAGCACCTTGATGAGCGTCGACTTGCCGGCGCCGTTCTGCCCCATCAGCGCATGCACCTCGCCGGGGAACAGGCGCAGGCCCGCATTGCGCAAGGCCTGCACCGCACCGAACGACTTGTGGATGCCTTGCAGCTCCAGCACCGGCAGTGCGGTGTCGACACTCATCTCAGCTCCGGAAGATCAGCTTCAGTACTTGCGGTTGGGGAACTCTTTGGCCGCCACTTCCTGCGGGAAGATCGACTCCTGCGTCACGATGCGCTTGGGCAGCGTCTTGCCGGCCTTCAGGTCCTTCACCGCCTGCATCAGCTGCGGGCCCAGCAGCGGGCTGCACTCCACCGTGACGTTGAGCTTGCCGGCCATCATCGCCTCGAAGGCGCCCTTCACCGCATCGATCGACACGATGATGATGTCCTTGCCCGGCTTCATGCCCGCCTCCTCGATCGCCTGGATCGCGCCGATGGCCATGTCGTCGTTGTGCGCATAGAGCACATTGATCTTCTTGCCCTCGGCCTTCAGGAAGGCTTCCATCACCTCCTTGCCCTTGGCGCGCGTGAAGTCGCCGGTCTGCGAGCGGATGATCTTGAAGTTCGGCTGGGCCTTGATCACCTCCTCGAACCCCTTCTTGCGGTCGATCGCCGGCGCCGAGCCCACCGTGCCCTGCAGCTCGACGATGTTCACGTCGCCCTTGGTGTCCTTCATCTTCTCGATCAGCCAGCGGCCGGCCTTGCGGCCTTCTTCGAGGAAGTCGGAGCCCATGAAGGTGACGTACAGCGAATCGTCCTTCACGTTGACCGCGCGGTCGGTCAGGATCACCGGAATGCCCGCGGCCTTGGCCTCGCGCAGCACGGTCTCGAAGCCGGTCTCGACCACCGGCGAGAAGGCGATCACGTCGACCTTCTGTGCGATGAACGAACGGATCGCCTTGATCTGGTTCTCCTGCTTCTGCTGCGCATCGGCAAACTTCAGCTCGATGCCGGCCTCCTTGGACGCCGACTTGATCGACTCGGTGTTGGCCGTGCGCCATTCGCTCTCGGCGCCGATCTGGCTGAAGCCGAGGACGATCTTCTTCTGGGCCATGGCCGACATGGGAAGTGCGATGCCCAGGGCGAGGGCGGCGCACGTGGCGAGAACGCTGCGACGTTGGATCTTCATGCTGTCTCCTGCTTGGTTGGAATCGAGCGGAGCCGAATGGTAGGGAGGCCAGCGATACACGCCAAATAGAGATTTCGCGCCGAGCGATATGAATTCCCGGATCGATGAAAACCCGCAAGGTCGCCGCGCGACTCGCCGTTAGCCTGCGAGCCCATGCCCAAGACCTATTCCCTGCATGCCGAGGGCGGCCTCGCGCTGACCCTGATGGACCGCGGCGCCACCTGGCTGTCGTGCAGCGTGCCGCTGCCCGACGGCTCACGCCGCAGCGTCGTGCTCGGCTGCCCCTCGCCTGAAGCCTACGAACGACAGGGCGCCTACCTCGGCGCCACCGTGGGCCGGTATGCCAACCGCATCGCCGGCGCCCGCATCGCCCACGCGGGCCATGAGTGGCAGCTCACGCCCAACCCCGGCTCGCGCCACCAGTTGCACGGCGGGCCGGAGGGCTTCCATGCGCGCGACTGGTCGGCCGCGCAGGCCGGCGCGCGCGAGATCGCCTTCTCGCTCGCGTCGCGCGACGGCGACCAGGGCTTTCCCGGCACGCTGCGCACCACGGTGACCTACCGCCTGCCCGACCCGATGACGCTGGAGATCGAGACGCTGGCCGAGACCAGCGCGCCCACGCCGGTGTGCATCACCAACCATGCCTACTTCAACCTCGACGGCCGCCTGGGCGATGCGCGGCAGCAGCGCCTGCGCATCGCCGCGCAGCACTACCTGCCGGTCGACGCCGAGCTGATCCCGCTGGGGCCGCTGGCGCCGGTGCAGAGCACCGGCTTCGACTTCACGCAGCCCAAGCCATTGGCCAACGACTGGCTGCGCGACAAGCAGCAGCGCGCAAGCGCAGGCTATGACCATGCCTTCCTGCTCGAGGCCGGCTGCCGCAACATGAGCAGCCCCGCGGCCGAGCTGCAGGCCAGCGACGGAAGGCTGCTGATGCAGGTCTTCACCACGCTGCCCGCGCTGCAGCTCTATGCCGGCCAGCACCTCGCCGGCATTCCCTCGCACGACGGCACGCCCTACGGCCCCTGCCCCGGCCTCGCGCTCGAACCGCAGTTCCTGCCCGACAGCCCGCACCATCCTGAGTGGCCACAGCCCTCGTGCTGGCTGCTGCCGGGGCAGACGTACCGGCACTTCATGTGCTATCGGTTCGTGGCCCGCTGATCAACGCGACAGGTACAGCACCGTCGCCTGCCGTCCATCGCCCTGGTCGACCTGCGTCGCCGTCGCGTTGGGCAGCACGGCACCCAGGCGGCCGAGCATGATCGGCAGGTCGCGCATCAGCGTGCCGCTGTTGTCGGCCCCGATCTCCACGCGGCAGCTCTGCGTGCGGCATTCGACGCTGCGCACCTGGTTGCGCACCGACTCGTCGAGGTCGGCCAGCGCGGAGCGGATGCTCGCGCTCGTGCCCGGGCTCCAGCGCGGATCGCGCTGCTCGTTGCGGAAGGCCTGCTCGGTGGCCGCGGCGCGCAGCCGCTCCTCGCGCTCGGCCTCGGCGCGGGCCTCCGGGTCGCGGCGTGCGGCCGCCTCGGCTTCGGCGGTGTGCGGGTTGCCCGGCAGGCGCGACACCTGCGCCCGCAGGTCGGCCACCTCGCGCCGCAGGAACGCGATCTGCTGCCGCATCTGCGCGAACTCTTCGGCCGGTGTTCCGATCGGGGTGCTCGCTGCGGGTGCCGCCGTGGCCGCGAGCGTTCCGCTCGCGGGCGACGCGTCGCTGCGCAGCGGGGCCTCGCGGTGAGGCTCCGCGGTTGCGGCAGGCGCATCGTCGAAGCGCCCGCCGCAGCCTGCGAGCAGAAGCGAGACACCCAGGCCCAGGGCTGCGGTGGTGGCATGCAATGGATGCTTCATGTCATCGCTCCTGCGCCGCGGCTCACTGCACCGGCTCGACGTCGAACACGCCGCCGCCGTTGGGCAGGTAGCAGTACACCGACTGCGACGAGAAGAACGGCACCTGCGCGGCGGTGAGCGTCAGCAGCCGGGAGAACGTGCCCACCGGCAACGCACCGGTGCCCACCGAACCCTTGTAGGTGCCGTTGTAGTCGTAGCTGTAGACATAGCAGGAACCGCCGCCCGCGGTGCCGGTGGTGCCGTCGACCCACACCGAATACCCGCCGGCCGGTGCGGAGATGGTGCGGACCACCGGGCACACCAGGCTGGCGAAGTTGCCCGAGTAGTTGTAGGTGCCGTTGACGTACGAGTAGATGCCGGCGGTGGTGCTGCTGCCGTAGGCCTTGCAGATGCTGCCGTTCTCGGTGGTCAGCGCGAAGGCCGAGCTCGACAGGCCGAGCAGGCCGCAGGCTCCGAGCGCGGCGGACAGTGCGAACTTGGAAAGTGACTTCATGAAAAGACTCCCTGAGAGGTTTGCCAGACATTGGCAAGTCGACTCTAGGAAGCCACCCCAGGAAGCACCATCCTCAATCGGCAGGAAGAGGCACGGCTCGTCCTACAGAGTGCGGAGAAGGGCCGCCGTGGACAATCCGCCCGATGCGCCTGCAAGCCCTCCTCGTCGTGTCGCTCATCGTCGCCGGATGGTGGCTGCTCTGGAAGCGGCCGGCAGACCAGGCTGCGCAATGGCACCCCGTCGCCGCCACCGTGGTGCGAAGCGGCGCCGCCGATTGCCTCTCGGGCGGCCGAGGCACCCTCCATGGCGCCAGGCGTATCCCGTTCATCGAATACGAATACGTGGTGGGCGGTGAACGCCTCACCTCCAACTGGATCAGGCCCGGCCATGAAGGCGATGCGTGCGTGTCTTCCACCGATGCCTCGGGAGTGGACGCCAGGGTAGGCGACACGCTGCAGGCCTACGCGCGCGAGCGTGACCATCGCGCGGTGCTGAAGCGCGGCCCCGACCCCAGCCCCGCCTGGCTGTGGCTGGTCATCGTGCCGCTGTTCGCGATGGTGCTCGGCCTCGTGCTGCAACTGGGTATCGGGATGCTCAAGGCCCTGGGCATCAGGGTTGGGTGACGTGCAGCGATTACCTTAGTCACCCCTTCCGCACCCCGGGGCTGCGTATTCTTCCCTGCGAGAGACAGGAGCCCCCATCGTGAGCATCGCCTGCGCTTTGCGCGTGAGGACGGCCGCCGCGGCCCTGGCTGCAGCGGTGGCGGTGCTGGGTTGCGCGAGCGCGCCCAAGCCCACCCAGGTCAGCGGGTCGATCGAGGCGAGCGCGCAGATCAACCCCAGCGTCAGCAAGCGCCCCTCGCCGCTGCTGCTGCGCGTGTACGAGCTGAAATCGGCCACGGCCTTCAATGCGGCCGACTTCATGTCGCTCTACCAGCGCGACCAGGCCGAGCTGGCGGCCGAGTTGGTGAGCAAGGAAGAGTTCACGCTCGCGCCCGGAGAGACGCGGCCGTGGGCCAAGACGCTGTCGCCCGATACGCGCTTCATCGGCGTGATGGCGGCGTTTCGCGACCTCGAGCGTTCGCGCTGGCGCAGCATCGTGCCGGTCACGCCGGGCAAGAAGCAGCAGATCGTGATCCGGGCCGATGCGCTGTCGGTCACTGCCACGGTGAGCCGCTGATGGGCTGGCGCAGCAAGGTCGTGTGGACGCAGGGCATGTTCCTGCTGCCGCACCATTTCCAGCAGGAAGCCCGCTACGTCGAGCACCTGGTCGAGATGCGCGTGCGCGCCACCGGGCCGCATGCCTGGGGCTTCGCGGAGCTGGTGCTCGACGAAGGCCAGCTCGCGATGGGCCGCGTGGGGCTCGTGCGCGCGTCGGGCGTGCTGCCCGACGGCACGCCCTTTCTCGTGCCGCAGATCGATGCGGTGCCGGTGCCGCTGGAGGTGCCGGCCGACATGAAGGGCGAGCTGGTGGTGCTGGCCGCGCCGCTCTCGCGCGAAGGCATCACCGAGGTGAGCTTCAACGGCGCCGATCAGAACGACCTCACGCGCTACCAAGTGGTGGACGAAGAGTTGCGCGACCTCACCAACGCGAGCGACGAGCCCGAGCCGGTGCAGACCGGCGCGCTGCGCCTGCGGCTGATGCGCGCGCGTGATGCGGGCGAAGGCTATGCGGTGCTGGGCCTGGCGCGCGTGGCCGAGCGGCGCGCCGACCACCAGGTGGTGCTCGACCGCGCCTATGTGCCGCCGCAGACACGCATCGATGCCGCCCCTCAACTCTCGGCGCTGGCCTCGCTGCTGCATGGGCTGATCCAGCAGCGCACGCAGCTGCTCGCGGCGCGCATGGGCCAGCTCGCGCATGGCATCTCGGAGCTGGCCGACTTCCTGATGCTGCAGTCGCTCAACCGCGCGGTGCCGGTGTTCCGCCAACATGCGGGTGCGCCCAGCGTGCATCCGCAGGAGCTGCACCGCAGCTGCCTGCAGTTGGCTGGCGACCTGGCCACGCTGCTGAGCGAGAGCCGCCATCCGCGCGAATACCCGCTGTACCGGCACGACGACCTGCAGGGCAGCTTCGCGCCGGTGGTCGACGACCTGCGGCGCATGTTGTCCACCGTGATCGACCGCAATGCCGAGCAGATCGAGCTGATCGACCGCACGCATGGCGTGCGCACCGCCGTGATCCCCGATCCCGAGATGATGCGCAGCGGCAGCTTCGTGCTCGCGGTCAATGCGCAACTGCCGGCGGAGCAGATCCGCGTGCGCTTTCCCACGCAGTCGAAGCTGGGGCCGGTCGACCGCATCCGCGACCTCGTGAACCTGCAGCTGCCCGGCATCGCGCTGCGCTCGCTGCCGGTGGCGCCGCGGCAGCTGCCCTTCCATGCCGGCTTCCACTACTTCGAGCTCGACCGCGGCGGCGACCTGTGGAAGCAGCTCGAACGCAACGGCAGCCTCGCGCTGCACGTCGCCGGCGATTTCCCCGGGCTGGAGCTCGAGCTGTGGGCCATCCGTCAATGACGTGACCGAAGGACGCCCTCATGGACCCGTCAGCGATCAACGATCCGTTCGCGCAGTTCGACGAGCAGCGCACCTTCATCAAGCCCAACCCCGGCGCCCGCAGCACCACCATGCCGCGGCCGGTGGAGGCGGGGCGCGAGGCGCCGGCGGCCAATGACACGCCGTTGCCCGAGCAGGGCCTGAACCCGCTGGTGGCGCTGGCCAACAAGCTGCTGCTGGCGGTGCCGCAACTGCGCAGCACGCGGCAGGTCGACGACCCCGTCGCCTTGCGCAATGCGCTGGCGCAGGGCATCCGCGAGTTCGCCCACCAGGCCGCCCTGGCCGGCATCGCACCCGAGCGGGTGATGGCCGCGCGCTACGTGCTGTGCACGATGCTCGACGAGGCCGCGGCCGACACGCCCTGGGGCGGCTCGGGCGAATGGGCGCGCAACAGCCTGCTCGCGATGTTCCACAACGAGACCTGGGGCGGCGAGAAGGTGTTCCAGCTGATGGCGCGCCTGGCCGAGAAGCCCGAGGCCAACCGCGACCTGCTGGAACTGATCTACTGCGCGCTCGCGCTCGGCTTCGAGGGCCGCTATCGCGTGGTCGACAACGGCCGCGCGCAGATCGAAGCGGTGCGCGACCGGCTCGCGCAGATCGTCAAGGCGCAGCGCGGCGACCACGCACCCGCGCTCGCGCAGCACTGGCAGGCCGAGCCGGTGAAGCAGCGCCGCGGCGGCACCTGGCTGCCGCTGGCGGCCACCGCCGCGGTGGCGGCGCTGGTGCTCACCGGCGCGTACCTGGGGTTGAGCCTCTCGCTCAGCGAGCGCTCCGATCCGGTGTTCGGCCAGATCCAGGCACTGCGGCTCGCGCCGCCCGTGGTGGCACCCGCGCCGCCGCCGGCCAAGCCGCGGCTCGCGCAGTTCCTTCAGTCCGACATCAAGGCCGGGCTGGTCACGGTGCGCGACGAGGTCGACCGCAGCGTGGTCACGCTGCGCGGCGATGGGCTGTTTGCTTCGGGCAGCGCGGCGCTGCTGCCCGAGCGCGAGGCGTTGATGACGCGCGTGGCCGATGCGCTGGCGCAGGTGAGCGGCCAGGTGCTGGTCACCGGCCACACCGACAGCTCGCCGGTGCGCAGCGCGCGCTTCCCGTCGAACTGGCACCTGTCGGAAGAGCGGGCGCAGTCGGTGCGCGAGCTGCTGCTGGCGCACAAGGTAGGCGCCGAGCGCGTGCGGGCCGAAGGTCGGGCCGACAGCGAGCCGGTGGCGGCCAACGACAACCCGGCGCACAAGGCGCAGAACCGGCGCGTGGAGGTCACGCTGTTCATCGGGCGTGGGAGCGAGCCGGTGAGCCGGACGGCGGCAGGAGTGCAGAAATGAAGCGCCTGCTCGGCTGGATCTTCAACCGCTGGGTGTTGGCTGCGGTGGCGCTGCTCGCGCTCGCGTTGGTGCTGTGGATCGTCGGGCCGATCGTGGCCGTTGGTGAATCGCGGCCGCTGGAGACGGAGCGGGCGCGGTGGATCACCATCGGCCTCATTGCTGCGATCCTCATTGCGTGGATGCTGGTTGCGCGCTGGCGCGCGCAGCGCGGCAACACCGCCGTGGTCAACCAGCTGGTGGCCGCGCCCAAGGGCGACAGTGGCCCGGCCGAAAGCCCCGACATGGCGGCCGTGCGCCAGCGTTTCGAGAAAGCCCTGCTCACGCTGCGCCGCGTGCGCTTCGGCGAAGGCGGGCTGCTCACCGGATGGAAGGCCAAGCTCAATGGCCGCTACCTCTACGAGCTGCCGTGGTACCTGATCATCGGCGCGCCCGGCTCAGGCAAGACCACCGCGCTGCGCCACAGCGGGCTCAAGTTCCCGCTCGCCGAAGCGGTGGGCGAGCATGCGGTGCATGGTGTGGGCGGCACGCGCAACTGCGACTGGTGGTTCACCGACCAGGCCGTGCTGCTCGACACCGCCGGCCGCTTCACCACGCAAGACAGCGATCGCGACAACGACCGTGCCACCTGGAGCGGTTTCCTCGGCCTGCTCAAGCGCTCGCGGCCGCGCCAGCCGGTGAATGGCGTGCTGGTCACCGTGTCGGTGACCGACCTGCTCACGCGCAGCGCGGCCGATCGCGCGCAGCATGCGGCCACCGTGCGGCAGCGCGTGCAGGAGCTGCACGAAGGGCTGGGCCACCGCTTCCCGATCTACCTGCTGGTGACCAAGAGCGATCTGCTCGCCGGCTTCATGGATTACTTCGCCACGCTCGACAAGGAGCAGCGCGCCACGCCGTGGGGCTTCACCTTTTCGCTGCAGGCCAAGGGCGAGGGGGCGCTGCAGCGCTTCGGCCCCGAGTTCGAGGCGCTGCAGCAGCGCCTCACCGATGGGCTGATCGACCGGCTGCAGGCCGAGCGCGATGCGCAGCGCCGTGCGCGCATCTACGGCTTTCCCGCGCAGTTCGCGGGCCTGCGGCCGCTGCTGCAGGAGTTCGTCGAATCGGTGTTCTCGCCCTCGCCTTTCGAGGCCGAGCCGCAGCTGCGCGGCGTGTACTTCATCAGCGGCACGCAGGAAGGCACGCCGATCGACCGCGTGCTGGGCGCGGTGGCGCGCAGCTACCGGCTGGAGCGCGCGGTGCTCGCGCCCAACCTGGCCAGCGGCAAGAGCTACTTCCTCAACCGGCTGCTCGGCGAGGTGGTGTTCGCCGAGGCCGGCCTCGCCGGCACCGACCACAAGTGGGAGCGCCGCCGCACGCTGCTGGCCACCGCGGGCTATGCGGTGGTGGCGCTGGTGGGCCTGGGCCTGGTCGCGGCCTGGGGCACCAGCTACGTGAACAACCGGCGCTACGTGGCCGGCGTGGCCGAGCGCGCCGAGGGTGTTCGCAAGCTGCTGCAGCAGACACCCAACCGCGCCAGCGCCGACATCCTGCCGATCGTGCCGGCGCTCGATGCCACGCGCGGCCTCGCCGGCAACCTCGACGAGGTGCCGTGGTCGTGGGGCTACGGCCTGTTCCAGGGTCGCAAGCTCGACAGCGCCGCACGCGCGGCCTACCAGCGCATGCTGGCCGATGCGGTGCTGCCGCGCATCGGGCTGCGCGTGGAAGAGCAGCTGCACCAGGCCACCGATGCGCCCGAGACGCAGTACGAGGCGCTCAAGGCCTACCTGATGCTGCACGACCCCGAGCACTTCGATGCCGAGGCACTGAAGACGCACGTGGAGGCCGACTGGGATGCGCAGCGCCGCGAGCTCACGCCCGAGCAGCGCGCGCAGCTGAGCGCCCACCTCGATGCGCTGCTGTCGCAAGGCGCGGTGGTGTCGCCGCTGGCCGAGGACAAGGGCCTGATCGACGCGAGCCGCAACCGCCTGGCCAGCATGACGCTGCCGCAGCGCATCTACAACCGCATGCGCTACCAGGGCCTGGGCGGCGAGTTTCCCGAGTTCACCATCGTCAAGGCCGCGGGCAACAACGCGGCGCTGGTGTTCAGCCGCGCCAGCGGCGCGCCGCTCACCAAGGGCGTGCCGGGGCTCTACACGCGCGAGGGCTACCAGCGCGGCTTCCAGCGCCAGGTGAACAAGGTGGCCGACGAACTGGCCGATGAACAGGGCTGGGTGCTCAAGGTCAGCGAGCCCGGCAAGGACGTGGCCGCGCAGGTGCGCAACGGCAATGGCCTGGCCGACGAGGTGCGGCGCCTCTACCTCAACGACTATGCGGCCGCGTGGGAATCGTTCGTGGGCGACATCCGCCTGCAGCCGATGACCAGCCTCGCGCAATCGGTGCAGATGTCGCGCCTGCTCTCGGCGCCCGACAGTCCGCTGCCGCCGCTGCTCAAGGCCATCTCGCGCGAGACCACGCTGGTGCCCTCGGCGAAGACGGTGGTCGAGAAGGCCGAGGAGCGCGCCAACAGCGTGGTCAGGCAGTCGCGCGACAAGATCGCCGACCTGCTGGCCGCCAAGCCCACCGCCGCCGGCAACCCCAACGAGCCGCGCATCGAGAGCATCGTCGACGACCGCTTCGCCGGCCTGCGCCAGCTCGTGACCGCGCCCGAAGGCGGCAAGGCGCCGATCGACGAGACGGTGGCACTCATCGCCGAGGTCAACGTGCTGCTCAACGCGGTCGATACCGCCATCAAGGGCGGCTCGGCCCCGCCGCCTTCGCCGGTGCCCAACAAGGTGAAGGCCGAGGCGGCGCGCATGCCGCAGCCGGTGCGCGGCATGCTCGACAACCTGTCGCAGAGCAGCGCGCAGGTCTCGCAGCTGATGGTGCGGCAGAACCTCGGGCAGGAAGTGAAATCGCAGGTGGGCGAGTTCTGCCAGCAGGCCGTGGCCGGCCGCTACCCGCTCGACCGCAGCTCGCGGCGCGATGCCACGCCGGCCGACTTTGCGATGCTGTTCGCGCCCGGCGGCAAGATCGACCAGCTCTTCCAGCAGAAGCTCGCGCCCTATGTCGACACCACCACGCGGCCATGGAAGTTCCGCCCGGTGGAAGGCACGCCGCTGGGCGCCGACAACGGCTCGCTGCCGCAGTTCCAGCGCGCGGCCGCGATCCGCGAGACCTTCTTTCCGGCGGGCAACGCGCCCTCGCTGAAGCTCGACTTCAAGCCGCTCGAGATGGATGCCTCGCTCACGCAGTTCATCCTCGACGTCGATGGCCAGGTGGTGCGCTATGCCCATGGCCCGCAGATTCCCGCCTCGGTGCAGTGGCCCGGGCCGCGCGGCACCGGCCAGGTGCGGGTGCAGATCAGCCCGCCCGGCGCGAGCGGCAGCGCCTCGGGCATGGTGGAAGAAGGGCCATGGGCGCTGTTCCGCCTGTTCGACCGCGTGCGCATCGAGCCCACCAATGCGCCCGAGCGCTTCAAGGCCACCTTCGACATCGATGGCCGCAAGGCCGTGTTCGAAGTCACCGCCAGCAGCGTGCGCAACCCCTTCAGGCTGCGCGAACTCAACGAGTTCTCGTGCCCCGCGGGGCTGTGACGCCGATGAGCGAAGCACCCGGCTGGTACGGCAAGCTCGCCTCGCTGGGTGACTTCGCGCAGCGCCGCCTGCCGCCCGCGTGGGTGCAGGCCTGCGATGCGTGGCTGTCGCAGGTGATGCGCCACGGCAGCGAGCGCCTGGGCGAGCAATGGCTGCAGACCTACCTCACCGCGCCGGTGCTGCGCTTCGCCTGGGCGCCCGGCGTGCTCGACAAGCAATGGTGGTTCGGCCTGCTGATGCCCAGCTGCGACAACGTGGGCCGCTACTGGCCGCTGCTGGTGGCGCAGCCGCGCGCGCGGCCGCCGCTCGACCGCATCGCGCTCGACCACCTGGAGCTCTGGTATGCCCACGTGGGCCATGCCGCGATGCAGACGCTGAACGAACACACCTCGGTCGAGGCCTTCGAGCAGGCGCTCAGCGAAGCCCCGCCCTGGCCCACGCCGGGCCAGGCCTCGCCGCTCAGCACCCGCAGCACGCCCACCGCCGAGCGCTACGACATGCCGGCCGCCGCGCCGCTGTCGCAATGGCTGCCCTCGCTGGCGGCCACCGAGCTGCTGGCCCGCGTGGCCGGCTGCACGCTGTGGTGGCGCCCGCTCGACGACGGCAGCGCCGCCTCGGTGAGCGTGGTGCACCGGCTGCCGGATGCGGAGGCCTTCGTCGACCTGCTGGGCAGCCGGCAGTAAGGCCGACCCATCGCCGATGGCGGACATATTGCCGCCACCTCATCCTTTTGGGGGATAAAACGCCGCGGACCTCGATGAGATGCTCGCCATGCCGGCACGCCAAGGCGCCGGCGCGAACCATCAACACGGAGGGTCCCGATGACGCGAACAGCACGCGCGCAGCGCCTTGCAGCGCTCTTTGCAGCGGTGGCATTAATGCAGGGTTGTGCCGACATGCGCCCAGCGACGCAGGGCGTGGTCGGATACGCGCCTCCACCCGCACCCACCACGGTCACGACGACGGCTCCCACGCCCCCTGCGCCCGCTTCCGCGACCGAGTATGGGCGCATGGTGAACGTGATGCCGCTGAGTTCGGCCAAGGACAGCTGGGGCGCTTTCACCGATGCGGGCGCAGCCTTCAGCGGCACCTACACCCGGCTCGTCGTCAGCTCGAAACTGGCGTCGCAGGCCGCGGCGGCCAAGGCGTCCTCGGGAGAAGCGGGCCAGGTTCAGGTGCTGCCCTATACGAAGCGCCCCTGGCTGAACCGCGCGCTCGTGGGCAAGGACTTCAGCGTCGCCCTGTCGGCCAAGCTCAAGGTCGCCGATGTCCTCACGCTCACCGTGCCGCTCGCGGTCATCGGCCATCAGAGCAATTCGGAAGGTGAGGTGTGGATCCGCGACCTTCAGCTGGAGCGCAGCGACTTCCCACTGTTTCTGGTCAAGTCCGACGGAACGGGCTCGGTGCCCAACATCACGATCGAACTCAAGGGATCCAATACGTTCAGCTCGCGCGGCGCCGCGGCAGGCGTCAGCGCGCTGACCCGGGTGGCGAAACTGGCGGGAGCCGAGCCGGCCGTGATCACGAGGCTGACCAAGTCCACGACCGAATCCGCCGCCGCCGAAATCGATTCGGCGATATCGCGGCTGCTGTCGTCCAGCGTGACCGAGCGCTATGGCGACGACCGCGACCTGCGGCGCTGGGCTGGCAATGGCCCCAACGCTCCGCAAGGACTGGAGCTGACGTTCCGGCTGCCCGAAGACGAAGGCGATTGGGGCTCTCCTCCAAGGGAGGTCGGCACCTGGACCCTCACGTTCGCGCCGCCGCGCCCCTCCGTGTTTTCGGACTGGAGCATCTGCACGGCGCCTTCAGGTTCAGGTGAAGGCAAGAACGAGAAGGGCGCGGAGGCGAAGCTGCGCTGCTCCGCCAACCTCTCCACGGCACAGGCCAAGGTCCGGCAGGAAGTGCGCGCCAGCGAGATCCTCAACTATCGCCTGCTGCACAACGCACCCGAGATCGGAACGATCCGCGCGTTTCTGCTGCAGCAGGAGTGGTTCACCACGGCCGTCACCGCCTTCGCGAAGAATCGGCTGGACTACGACGCCGCTTCGCTTTTCTGCCAGCGGATCGTCAACGAAATCGTCGGCCTCGGCCTGAACGACTTCGACGGCAAGCTGGTCCTGCGCGCCGTATCCACCGGCATGCCCATCCTGCTGCCGGACCTGACCAAGGCCCCCGCCTGCAAGTCGGTGCTCGACGACCTGAACCCGTCCCCGCCGGCACACAGCGGATGAAGGCCCGCATCGCGCCCATGTGATGTGTTGACGCATCGGCCGAGCGCCATGATCCTGCCGGGTTTGGATCCCACCGCAAGGAGACCCGGATGGAAAAACCGATCCTCAACATCGATGAAGCGCAATACATGGACCTGGCCGACATGTCGCGCAACATGGGCCAGGAGCTGCCGGCCGAGCGCTTCGGCGGCCGCATGGCCTCGCTGGGCCGGCCGCTGGGTGCGCGCAAGCTCGGCTACAACGTGACGGTGATCGCACCGGGCAAGCGCTCGTTTCCGTTCCACGCGCACCGCGGCAACGAAGAGATGTTCTTCATCATCGAAGGCCGCGGCGAGCTGCGCTTCGGCGACAAGACCTACCCGCTGCGCGCCGGCGACGTGATCGCCTGCCCGCCCGGCGGCCCCGAGGTGGCGCACCAGATCGTCAACACCAGCGAGGCCGAGCTGAAGTTCCTGGGCGTGAGCACCGCGCTCACGCCCGACGTGTGCCACTACCCCGATTCGAACAAGTTCGCGGTGCTCGACGGCTTCGGCCCCGGCGGCTTCAAGTTCGTGGGGCGGGAAGAGAGCGGCGTGGGCTACTGGGACGGCGAGTGAGCGAGGGCCGCGCGCCCGGCCCCCATCAACCCAGCCACTGCCGCAGCAGCCCGTACACCTCGGGGCTGCACAGCAGGTCGAGGTGGCCGGTGTCGTGAACCACGGCCTGCCGCTCGGGCGCGAAGGCGAGGCGGCGCGCGGGGTCGGCGTGCTGCCCCAGCGCACTGGCCACCGGCACCAGGCCATCGCCCAGCAGACGGGCCTTCAGGTTGCCGCCGGCCGGCCCGAGGCTCGCGGCGATGGCGAAGCAGCGGGTGCCCTCCGGCAGACCCACCTGCGCCGGATGCTGCGTGCCGTCGTCGGCGGCTGAGGCGCTCACGATGTTGCCCTGCCGCAGGTCCTGGATGCCGGCACTGCGCACCTTGCCCAGGCGCGCCAGCGGCGCCGCATACGGCGCGGCCCCCAGCAGCAGGTCGACGCCATGCCCCGCGCGCTCGAGCGGCGCGCCCAGGTGCGGCGTGCCCAGGCACACGAGGTCGTTCACACGCGCCGGCCAGCGCAGCCCGCCGCGCTGCATCAGCGCACCGTGGTGGATGGCGCTGCGTGCCACCAGGCCGCCCATGCTGTGGCCCAGCATCACCAGCCGCTGGACCGGCATGGGCCAGGCGTCGTACAGCCGCTCCATCAGCTGCGCCAGGATGCGGCCGTTGGTCGACACGCTCAGGCCGCTGTTGTAGTGCAGGTAGACCGGCGTGTAGCCGAGTTCGCGGGCCAGCGCTTCGCCGTGGTCGTGGCCTGCGCGCTGCCACTGCAGGTCGTTCATGCACAGGCCGTGCAGCAGCACGAGCAGCTTCGGTGTTGCATCGGCCAGCCGCGCGCGCAACGCCAGGCGCTCCACCGGCAAGGCCCGGCCGGCCCGGCGAAACGCCATCGTGATCGCGAGCGGGTTGTCGGTGGCGGCCAGGTGGTCGCCCAGCACGCCGTTGAGCGCCGCCACGATCGCCTCGCGCTCCGGATGGGGCGGCAGGTGCGGGTCAGAAGAAGTCAACACGGGCGCCAGCCAGCCGAGCAAGGCCTCGGCGGTGCCGCCCACCAGGTGCGTGACACCCCGCACGGTCTTGTAGACCAGGCCGGTGATGCCGCGGGTGCGTTCATCGTCCGACAACGCGATGCGCGCATGCATCGCCTCGACCAGGCTGGTGAGGCCCGCCACGGCCTCGGTGGTGAGCCGGGCGGCGCCGCGCAGGTCGGCGGCTTGCAGGAGCGGTTGTGTCATGGGCCAGTGTGGCACAGCCAGCATGGGCTCTGCGGGAAATATCAGCGCGCGAACGGCGCATCGTGTATGCTGCGCCGGCAGATATGCACAAGACCGTCCGCTCATAGGTCTTTCTTCCCGCACCGGCGTTCTGCCGGCGGTCGAGTCGAATCCCCTCTTGAAGATTTTCTTTGCGTCTCTTCGCAGGGTGCGATCTTGCGCCTTGCAACTTCAAAAGGATGTCGACATGACGACTCAAACCGGTACCGTGAAATGGTTCAGCGAAGACAAGGGCTTCGGCTTCATCACCCCTGATGGCGGCGGCAAGGACCTCTTCGCCCACTTCAAGGAAATCCAGGGCAGCGGCTTCAAGACGCTGAGCGAGAACCAGCGCGTGCAGTTCGAGGTGACCCAGGGCCAGAAAGGCCCGCAGGCCTCCAACATCCGCGAAGTCGGCTGACCCCTGCGTCTTCCGGACCAAAAGCGCGGCCAGGCCGCGCTTTTTTATTTCCTGCCGAAATCCCTTGTGCGGAGGCCCCATTGAAGAACCTGCAAGAAGCCACCGAGCGCATCTGCGAACTGAAGGGCAGCCTCATCGCACTCGATGCCCTCGTGCCGGCGGTCATCGACGCCCTGTCGGCATCGGCCCGCACCACGCTGATGGCATCGTTCGATGCCCATGCCGAAGCGGCGCGCACCGTGATGCTGCATGCCGACGTCTCCGACGTGGTGCTGGCGACCTTCGAGCGCGACATCGCGCGCAACCGGGCCGTGCTGCAGCACACCGAGAAGCCCGGCCCTTCCGGCATGCCCAAGGGGCCGGTCGAGGCACTGCTGCTCACCACCACGCGCATCACCACCTTCGACGGGCCGCGCACGCTCACCAGCGCGAGCGGGTTCTTCTATCGGCGCGACGAGCGGCTGTTCCTCGTGAGCAACCGGCATGTGTTTTCCGATGCCGAGAGCTCGCACTTTCCCGATCGCATCGAGATCGGGCTGCACACCGACACGCAAGACCTCACGCAACACGCCATCGTGTCGCTGCCGCTGTACCGCAACGGCCTCAGTCAATGGCGCGAAGCCACCGACAGCGGCGGCATGGTCGACGTGGCCACCATCGAGATTCCGGCCGATCGCCTGCCGGCCGATGCCACGCTGCAGGCCTTCGACCACACCCACCTCGAAACACGCGAGGAGCAGGTGGCGGTGGGCGACCCGCTCACCATCGCCGGCTTTCCGCTCGGCTTCCACGACACCATCCACCACCTCGCGGTGGCGCGCAGCGCTTCCATCGCCTCGGCCTACGGCGTGCGCTTCCAGCGCCAGGGCTGCTTCCTCACCGATGCGCGCACGCACCGCGGCAGCAGCGGCTCGCCGGTGGTGCGGCGGCGCCTCCACGAGGGCGCGGCCGCATCGCCGCTGCCCTGGCAGCTGCTCGGCGTGCATTCCACCCGCATGGACATGCGCACCCGCGATCCGCACGAAGACGAATCGCTGGGGCTCAACTGCGCGTGGTATGCCGATGTGCTGCTGACGCTCACCGCCGACAGCTGAACTCAGCGCTCAGCGAGGCATGCAGCGAGCGCCGAAGCCCGGGTAGCGGCGTTCCATCGCTTCATGCAATCCCCGCAGCGGAGCGGCCAGCGCCTCGTCGGCCCCCACGGCAGACAAGAAGAGCGCAGGGTTCGCACTGTCCGCGCCAGTCACGTCGCTGGCTGCAGGGTCGGGCGGAAGCGCCGCCAGTGCCTGGCCGATCCACCAGCCGAGGCCGGCCTCCATGCGGGCGCTGGCTGCAATGAGGTTCACGGGCCGCGGAGGCCGTCGCAAGATTCGGCACTCATCGTCCGACTCCAGGAATTCGAGCCAAGACGGAAGCATCAATGGCGCAAGTGCGTCTTGCCTGACATGGGCCGAAAGGTTCAGGGCCGCACGGCCTGCTGCTTGATCGACGAAGCGATCGCTGCAACGCCCCGGTGCGACGACCGAGGCCGCCACCACTTGCTCGGCCAGTGCCAGCCAGCCATCGCTCACCGTGACCTGCAGGCCGGTGAGCCGGCGCGTCACGCTGACGCACGCCTGCGCGCTGGGCTCGTACACGACGTTCATCCTCCGCTTGAGCGGCAGCCGCGAACGCAGCCATCGGCCGCTCTTCGGCCCATCGACCACGGCCGCGAAAGGCGGAGATTCCAGCGTGGCCTGCAATGCCTTGTCGTACTCGGCGAGCCACTGCCTGGCGCGGGCAATGTCATCGATGCCGCGCTCATGGGCATGTCCGTTCGCCTGCAGGGCCAACACGAGCACCAGCGCAGCCCTTCTGGCGGCAGCACCTGGCGTCACGACGGCCTCCCGGCACAAGAGACCACGAGCCAGTCGCGCACCATCTCGGGCGACATGATGTTGGGGAACGCTATCGTCTGCCCGAAGCGGGCATCCTTGCATTCGAGGACGAGGTTGACCGGAAGGCGGCATGCCGCGTTGGCGGAGCTGTCGGCGCCTTGCACGCCGCGCTCGTGCACCTCGCCGGGACTCAGCTCCAGAACCTCGTTCGTGCGAAGCTGTTGCACGCCGTCGAGGAGCACCGAGGTCACCCGAACCGTACCGGTGCCGTGATGCAGCAACCAGAGCTTCGCGTGGCGAGCAATGGGTGGCTGCGCATCCGCATCGCCGGGCGCCCAGCTCGCCTCGAACGGAGGACAGCGCAGGCTGGCACACCCACTCACGCAGAAGAGCAATGCGGTCGCCACGCCGGCCGCCGGCCATTGGAAGGTGTTCATCCGCGACCTCCTGTCTGCCTTAGCGCCCGGGCACCACCGGGCGGCTCTGTGCCTTCAATGTCTGATTCATCTGCCGCAGTTCATCGAGCACCGCACTGCTGGGGGCCGATTGGCCACGGATGGCAGTGTTCAGCGCCACCGTGGCCGAGGCACTGCGGTCGACCGAAGAAGCGATGCGATCGGCCGCCGATGCCACGCGATCGAACGCCTGCAGATTGAGCGGCTGCAGTTGGACCTGCACGGCAGGAGCGCTCGCCTTGCGAAACGCCTGCGCGGCGCGTTCGACCGACGAGGCGGCACTCTCGATGTGCTGGGCTGCAACGCCCAAGGCCTCGGCACCCGACGCGGCCACCGATACCGAGACTGGAATGCTGGCCGCCGGATCCCATGCCAGCGGAATGCCCGCAGGCCCCTGCAGTTTCAGCCCCGAGCGCAGCAAGGCCCGGTCTTCCTTCGACAGCGAGACTTCCGAAGGCGCGAGGCTGACCGTTCCCACCACGCCGACCGTGCCGCCCACGGTGAGCGCCGCAGCCAGTGCGGCACCGGCCCCCATGCCCCGCACCGCACCGGCCAGGCTTGTGGAGGCAGGGCTCTTCGGTTGGGTCTCTGCCCGATCGCCGGACTCGTCACTGGCAGGCCCCTCCCTTGACGCGCGCGCGGCGAGCGGCACCACGCCCCGCAGCGATTTCGTGAGCCGCCGTGCAGCAGGCCGGGCCGCCTGGCAATCGGCCGGTGCGCGCCACTGCGGCCAGGTGAATTGATCCGGCAGGCAGTGGCGACCGGTGAAATAGCCCAGCATCCGATAGCTCTCGAACTGGGTCTCATGGAAGAACTGGTCTGCGGTGCTCTCGTGCGGAAACCTCGGCCCGCGGCGATTGCCCGATGCCGCGTACTCGGCGATGTCGGGCGGCTCATGGCCGTCGAGCAACGGCTTCAGGATCAACAGGACGCCGTCGACGGCCTGCTCGCCATTCTTCGCATGATCCTGGTCGGAGTAATGGATGCAGGCCACCGCCATCCGCTCGCAGGGCGCAGCGCCGGCCTGGCCCGGCAGCGTGTGGGGCAGCTCGATGCGAATGCCGAAATCGACCCGGATCTTGCGCACCGCGTTGTGCAGGTCGGCGTACTTGAACTCGGGATCGCAGGTGGCATCGACCAGCACGATGCGATGGCAGCGGCGCCGCACCATCTCGTAGAGACCCAGGTTCTCGAAGTGGCCGCCGTCGGAGAGATAGAGCGACTTGCGGTCGTCGGTCGTCCGGCCGAACGCTTCGTTCAGCAAGGTGAGCATCCCCTTCGGTGGCTCGGCCTTCTGCCACTCCGCGGGGCTGGAGCGCCGTGGGTTGGCGCACCACCAGCCCAGGCGCACGTTGAACAGCGTCATCACCGCCGTGACCAGCATCGAGCTGTGATAGCCCATGTTGGGCGAGGCCGCTGCGCCCGAGATGGTCATCGCGCGCCCGAGCGACATGCCCGGCCCACGGCCCACAGCGCCTCGTCCACCATAGTGCGCCGTATCGACGTAGCCCGTCCTCGTGTTGCCGCACTTCAGCGGGGTTGCAGTGAACGAGGCCGCCTTGCGCTGCTGCCAGTCGAGCCGCCTGCTCGATGGCAGCACGAGGTTGAGCGTGAGGTTGATGACCGGAAACAGCACCAGAGGTCCCGACTGCGCATGGGGCTTGAGCGCAGCGAGGTCGATGTTGTCGCCGGGGTCGAAGCCCGTCATCCAATGAGGGCACCGGCCCGCACGGCCCGCACCGAGATAGGCGCGCACGAGCCGGTTGCCATACATGCCGTGCAGCGAGAAGGTGTTGGCACCGATCGCGTTGCCCAGCAGGACCGCCCCGGCGCCAAGTAGCAGGAGCCAGAGACACACCGTAGGCAACGGCGTGTGCAGCAGCACATGGGTGTAGGCGGCCGCATCGCCCAGGTTGTGATTTGACAGGGGTGGCGAGCCTTCCACAGCCCCCGGTGACTGCGACAACCTCGCCTGCCACCGCGCGAACTCTGCCTCACCGTGCAGTCGAGGGCTGCACAAGGCGTATGCCGAGGCCCACGACGGACAGAACTGCATCAGCCGAGAGAGGCCGAGCGAGACGGTAAGCACGATGATCAACAGCACGGCACCCGCCGCAAGGCTCAGCAGCCGGTTGCCCAGCCGCGCAGAGGCCGACTCGGCCCGCTGCCGCCATGCGGCTCCGCTCTTGCTCCAGTAGCCGATGGCGCTCGTCAAGGCACCGAGCAACGCGCCCCCCGCACCCAGTTGCGCGGGCGCCGGCAGGGCCAGCCCGATCGCGGAGAGAACCAGGGGCGCGAGGTACACGACCAACCCGAAGCTGGCGAGCCACCCCACGGCCGCGATGAGCCACCAGCCGCTCGCCCTGGCCCACCATTCGCGCTGCTCCTCGGTGCTGAAGCGCCGCAGCACACCGGCGTAGAGCGTGGCAGCCAGCCAGAACAGGCCCAGCAAGGCCGGCACCGCCACCACGGCATAGAGCAGGGCAGCGTCATCGGGATGACCCGCATGGCTCTCCCCGGAAGACACGAGCCACCACAGCATCCCGCCTTCGGCCGCGCCGAACAGCAACGCCATCGACACCAGCAGCGCGCGTTCGTCGGCCAGCGGCGACACCCCCCGCTTCGACCGCCACAGCAAGCCGATCAGCAAGCCCACGAGGTTGGCCCCGGCCCCAAGCCCCACCACCCACCACATGAGGTCCTTGCTGGGCGCACCGATCCATGCACCCACCATCGCCAGCACGATCGCGGCGAACACCGTCGGACAGAGATACCACCGCATGAGCCTGTCGCAGGGCGCCTTGGGGCCGACGAGCAGCGGATCGCTGGGGAGATCGGCGGCCACGAAGGCGATGCCCACAACGATGGCCACCGTGGCCACGATCGCCAGCCCCAGGGGCCACCCAAACGGATCGGCCGGCGCCAGCAGGATCAGTTGCACATAGGCCCGCGGCACCAGCAGCGCCGCCGCGATGAGCGGCAGCCACACGCACCAGTTCAGCAGCAGGTTGCGCAGGAAGGTGCCGAGCAGCGCGACGAAGTCACCCGAGATGCCGCCCATCGGGCTGAGATAGTTGCTGTAGGCGCGCAGGCGGCTCACCGGATCGGCCGACGGCGGATCGTGAGGGTTCTGCGCCGGCAGCACCGGCGCCCCAGGGGATCGCCCGTGCGCCGAGCCGGCCAGCACCTGCATGGCCCGCGGCATCGCCCAGTTCATGAGCCTGAGCCAGTTGCAGAGGAAGGCACCGATGTACCCGCCACCCGACACGGTGGAGAGATAGCGGAAATCACCAAGCCGCCGGCTTTCGGCCAGCGACTGCAGAACACCCAGCGAAAACGTGGCGCTGCGGATGCCCCCGCCCGACAGGCACAGTGCCGACAGGCGCTGCTCGGACGGCCGTGAATGGATGTGCTCACGCAGGGCCTGCAAGGCCTGGCTGTGCCACGCCTCGAAAGCCGGTGACTCCTCGCCACCGGCGGGCCGCTCGGGAATCCCCAAGGCCTCCCGCTTGGTGCCGCTGACCTGCAGGTACTCCTCGATCAGCATCTCGGCCTCACTGCGGATCGGAGGCCCGCCCGATTCGAACAGGCTCATCAGCCGGCTCAGCACACGCATGCTTCACCCCCCTCTGGCTGCCGCAGGCAATGGGAGCCAGTCTAGGCAGGCAAAGGCCAGCCGCATCCTCCATCGGGAGGATGCCTGCTGAATGGCAGCGAGTGCGCGGCCGCTCAGCTCCGCTTCAGCTGATCCCCGATCGGCAGCCGCCGGATGCGCTGGCCGGTGGCCGCGAACACGGCGTTGGTCAGCGCCGGCGTCGAGCACGCCGTGCCGGTTTCGCCGATGCCGCCGGGCTTGTCGGTGCTGGGCACGATGATCACCTCGACCTGCGGCATTTCGTTGATGCGCATCACGCGGTAGTCGGTGAAATTGCTCTGCACCACGCGGCCCTTGTTCAGCGTGACCTCCTGCCACAGCCCGGCTGACAGGCCGAAGACGATGCCGCTTTCGATCTGCGCGGTGATGGTGTCGGGGTTGACCGCCTGCCCGCAATCCACCGCGCACACCACGCGATGCACCTGCACGTCGCCCTCGGCGCCCACCGACACCTCGGCCACCTGCGCCATGTAGCTGCCGAACGCAAACTGCACCGCCACGCCGCGGCCGGCCTTGCGGCCCTTGGGCGCCGACAGCGGCTGGCCCCAGCCCGCGCGATCGGCCGCCAGCTTGAGCACCGCCTGGTGCCGCGGCGACTTGTCGAGCAGCTTCATGCGATACGACACCGCATCGAAATGCCCCGCCGCGGCCAGCTCGTCGATGAAACTCTCGACCACCCAGATGTTGTGCGTGGCGCCCACGCCGCGCCAAAAGGCGGTGGGCAGCGGCGGCTCGTGCCGCACGTATTCCACGCGGATGGCGGGTATGGCGTAGGGCAGGTCCTTGGCGCCCTCGACCGCATCGCTGTCGATGCCGTCTTTGACGGCCGCGGGCGCAAAGCGCGCCATGATCGACGAGCCGGTGATGCGATGCGACCACGCGGTGGGCAGGCCCTTGTCGTCGAGCGCCGCAGACAGCCGATCCAGGTAGTAGGGGCGGTACATGTCGTGCTGCACGTCTTCTTCACGGGTCCACACCACCTTGAGCGGCTGCTGCACCTGCTTGGCCAGGGCCGCGGCCTGCGCGATGAAATCCACCTCGAGCCGGCGGCCGAAGCCGCCGCCGAGGTAGTGGTTGTGCACCCGCACCTTCTCCTGCGGCAGGCCGGTGACCTTGGCCACCGCGGCCTGCGCGAACACCGGCACCTGCGTGCCCACATACACGTCGCAGCCATCGGGCTTGAGATCGATGGTGCAGTTCATCGGCTCCATCGTGGCGTGGGCCAGAAAAGGCATCTGGTACACGGCCTCGATGCGCTTCTTCGCCTTGGCCGTATCGGCCGGCGCATCGCCATCACTGCGCGCCACCACGCCGGCCTTGCGCGAGGCAGCATCCATGTCTTTGACGATCTGGTCGATGGTGAGGCCGGCGTTGGGCCCGTCTTGCCAGGTGGGCGCGGCCGCGGCCAGCCCCTGCTTGGCAGCCCACATGTGATCGCCCACCACGGCCACGACGTTGTCGAGCTTGAGCACCTGGCGCACGCCGGCCACCGCCTTGGCCTTGGCTTCGTCTACCGTGGCCAGCTTGCCACCCGGCACCGGCGCTGCCGCCACCGTGGCCACCAGCATGTTGGGCAGCCGCACATCGATGCCGAATTGGGCCTTGCCGTTGACCTTGTCGGGCGAATCGAGCCGCTTGGTGGGCTTGCCGATCAACCGGAAATCGGTGACCTTCTTGGGCTGCACGTCGGTGGGCGCCTTCAGCTTGGCGGCCGCATCCACCAGCTCGCCGTAGTGGGCCGATTTGCCCGAGGCCGCATGCGTGACCGCGCCGTTGGCCGTCTGGCATTGGGCCGCGTCCACGTTCCACTGCGAGGCCGCGGCCTGCACCAGCATTGCCCGCGCGGTGGCGCCGGCCTGGCGCAGCGGCTCCCACGCGCCGCGCACGGAGGTCGAGCCGCCGGTGACCTGCCCGCCCAGCAGCGGGTCGGCATAGCGCGCGTTGTCAGCCGGAGCCTGCTCGAGCCGCACCTTCTGCAGGTCGACATCGAGCTCTTCGGCCAGCAGCATCGGGATGGACGTGAACGTGCCCTGCCCCATCTCGACCTTGTGCACCACGAAGGTCACCGTGCCATCGCGCGCGATGCGGATGAAGGCATTGGGCGCCAGGTTGGGCGATTGGTTAGACGATTGCGTGGTGGCCGCACCCACCGCGGCCTCGGGCGGGCGCTCGTTGCGGCTGTTGCGCTCGCAACCCGGCAACACGAAACCGATGAGCAGCCCGCCGCCGGCAGCGGCACCGGCCACGACGAAGCAGCGGCGCGAAAGCTGGGCCATCTCAAGCCTCCTTGGCGGCAGCCGCCTTCTTGATCGCCATGCGGATGCGGTGATACGTGCCGCAGCGGCAGATGTTGCCGGCCATGGCGCCATCGATGTCGGCATCGCTCGGGTTGGGCGTGGCCTTGAGCAGCGCCACCGCCGACATCACCTGCCCCGACTGGCAGTAGCCGCACTGCACCACATCGATGTCGCGCCACGCGGCCTGCACCCGCTGCCCCACGGGGTCGCGCTCCATCGATTCGATGGTGGCCACCTGCTTGCCCTCGACCGCCGACAAGGGCGTGAGACACGAGCGGATGGCCGCGCCATCCAGGTGCACGGTGCAGGCGCCACAAGCCCCCACCCCGCAACCGAACTTGGTACCGGTGACACCGACCACATCGCGCAGCGCCCACAGCAAGGGCATGTCGGCCGGCAGGTCGACCGTGACCGGCGACCCGTTCAACGTGAAGCTGGGCATCGCAGTTCCTTTTCTTCCAGGGGATGGAGGCGAGGCCATGCGCGGCAAGCGGCGCGCCCGATCACCCCAAAGGGGGATTGCGCGAAACCGACCAAACCTCGAACCTGTCGCGCGAGGAGCGAGGCCCGTGCGGGTCTTAAGAAAATAAGGAGAGTCCGCTTTGACCACCACCACGCTCGCCTGCTGCTGGCGCCGTTCACCCACTCATAGAAGTCGATCGTTTTCGTGGAGGTATATGCCAACGCGAGCGAAGGCCCCGTCGCCTTGGTGAACACAGGGTTCAAATCGGACGAGACGGCCTATGCGCCCTTTGCGGTGTCGGAGACCATCAAACTCAACGCCAAAGTCACGCTCGCCATTGAGCGCGCCTTTGTCGAGGGAAAGAAGCCCGGGCAGTCCATGGTCCGCAGCTTCACCACTTCTACGAGGTGTTGAAGAAGCTCGATCCGATCATCGAAAGACCGCCGCCTATGTCGACACGCAGAAACAGGCGCTCGATAGAGCACAACAGACTTTTAGCGTCGCCAGAAAGCTGGCTGAGGACCGCCTCGCCGCCGTAGCTGCGGCCACAAGCTTGATCGTCGCCAAGAAATGCAATGTGCTGCAGGTGTGTGGTCGATTTGGTTTGAATGGATCAACGGCTGGTGGTCGGCTCTGCATCTGCAACTTAGGGGAATAGTTCGGCTTTGGCAAGCAAAGTGTTTTCGGTAGGCCATAGCTCCGCAGAACATGTTAAAGGCCACCTCGCTTGATCTTTACGATGTTGGCCGAGTTCGATTCGATAGAGCCACGGAGAGAGACAGATGCTGCGATTGCTCGACACGCGAATAAAAGACGCGGAGAAACTGAAAGACGCCGCCCATCTCAGAAGTGCAACGCTTGGTCTATATCGAATCATCATGCAGCATGCCTGCGTGACGCTGGGCGAGTGGCTGTCAAACCACTTGCGAGAGCACCCTGATCAGCTCGCAAAATACACGCCTGTCGACGTCAATGCCTTTACCGCGCCATCTGACGGCACGTTGATCGACCTGCTATCACAACTGCTGGTTGCCGCTGAAAACCTGAACTGGCGCTCTGCAGGCAAACCATTTTGGAAGCAGCAGAAACTGGCACCTGAGCTACGCTCGTTGGCCTCCGCGGCGGCAGCCAACCTAGAGACAGTCCTGCGCGCCTTTGTCCGTTCCCGCAACGATGGGGCGGAAGGTCATGGCCTGCCGGGCGGTTACACGCCCAACGTCGATATCGCCGTGCTACGTGCACTGCTGCAGGGGGTTGAGCGCCTCCTGCCCGTGGCCAACAAGGAAACGGATCAACTGACTCTGCCGGAAATTGACGGCAAGCCCCCTATTGCGCTTGTAACCCTGAAACTTTGCCAAGGAGACCCGATCTGCTATCGCCGGTTGAGCAAGGTCACCGCAGGTCGCCTCCTGGTTGACGCGCAAGTTCAGAAGAGCTCTCTGACCAGGAGCGAACTCTCTTTCGAGGTGCCAAACGTCCTCCTAGACCTTCCCAAAGCCTCGGTGCCGGAATATGCGTTTTATCAGCCCACTTGGTCTGACACCTGGCGTCCACTGGTCTTCATCCCCGACCGACTGGCAACAGAGAAAGTATTCACCGGCCGAACCACGGAGCTGGCAGCGCTGGCCGACTGGATGAACGACTCCGACTCCAGGAAATGCATGGTGTGGGGAGACGGCGGCGTCGGAAAGACGACCCTCGTCGTCGAGTTTCTGCATCGCCTGCTAGATGGCAGCGCTTCTGTGCAATGGCGCCCCGAGATCGTCACGTTCTACACAGCAAAGAAAACACGCTGGGGGATCGATGGCCTAGAAAACATTTCGGCCCAGGACATAGGCGTGGCCGACGTGGCCTTAGAAATTGCGCGCATGCTCACGACGCCAGCACTCGACCGGTCGTGGTTCGGTAAGGAGCCCCGTGAAGTGATTCAAAAGCTCGGAGGTCTGCTAGCGGAGATGAAGGTAAGCCGTGATCAGCATCTGATCATCCTCGACAACACAGAGACGATGGCCAGAAGCACGGAGGACATCGCGTCACTTGCGTCGCAGATTAACGAGCTGTCCCGGCGCGTCGGCAGGGTCATACTGACCTCACGACGAAGGGAGCAAATTGAAGCCCTACCCATCCAGATAGAAGGGTGGTCAGGTGATGAGGGCGCCGAGTTCCTAAAGAAGCGCGCAGAAATGTTGCACTGCACCTCGATCCTCCAAGCTGGCACCCCCACTTTGAAGAAGTATTCAAACCAACTTGTCAATAAACCTATCGCACTGGAGGTGTTTGCTCAGGCAGCAACTGGCACAGGCGTTAGCCTTGAGGCAGCCTTCAAACGCGTACAGCGCATGCAGCGTCTGGACCTCGGCCAGTTCCTGTACGACGACGCTTGGGCGCGCCTGTCCCCCAGCCTACGACGTGTGATGCTGCTGATGAGCAGGATCGCGGATACGCTGGATCAGTTCTCGATGCAGCTGTGCTGCCAACGCGCCGAAGTGTCGGTATCGGCAGCCAGCGAGGCCATCGAGGAGAGTCGCGGCATAGGTGTGGTCTCCCGAACAGCGGGCGCTCTCTACTTCTCGTTTAACCCAGAGTTCTACAACTACTGCATCGAACGCTTTGAGGTGATCGACGGTGTTTCGACGCCCAGCGATGAGGATGTCGAGTGGGTGCGTCGTCGCTACGCAGAGTTCATCAAGAGTGCGAACGTCAAGGTGAAAGATCGCAACTTCAGGGCGTTCCGCGTTCCCGCGGCCCGCGCGGCATGGAAGTGGTTCACTGACGGAGATCTTGTGAAAACCTTGGAGTATTACGAGTTGGCCGAGCTAGAAGATCCCGACAATGGCTGGCTGTTTGACCGGTACGCATACTGTCTTATGCGTATGAGGCGGTTTGACGCCGCTCTGCAGAAGGCTACGCGCGCTGTCCAGTTGGAGCCGAACGACCCTGAAGTTCATTTCACCAAGGGCATGATCCACAGCCGAGCGGGCCAGACAGACCAATCTATTTCTGAGCTTGATCTCGCGGCCATGCACGGCAAGCCGAAGCATCTCTGCGAAATGCAGAAGGCGTATGCCTATGTCTACGCTTCGAAGCCGGACTTGGCGACCGCCAGGGTGGCAGTAGAGGCAGCCCGGCGGTCCGCCCCGCGTGACAGCTTCCAAAACCGATTCCTGAGCGAGTTGACGCGTTTCGAACGGCGGTGGCTGCCTCAAGAGACTCTCTACTGAAACTGCCTACGACAGCGTGAATCGTCTTCACAGTCAGCTCGGCATGGGTGAAACACCTGTACATCTCGGGTGCTCCGGCGCCGAGTCGGGGCTCGCGCGGACTGGAATACGTGCATACGAACTAGGAAAGAGGACTGTGACGATTCATATAGTGCGGTCAGAAGCGCCACTCGCATCCAGTGCGATTCCGCGACCATCAAAACCGCGACTAGGCATGTCGCGTTTTAATCTTCTAGAGCAAAGTTCATCATCCGCCGTTCTCTGGGACCTCAACCACAGACGGGGCGCGACACCATGAGCAGCAATGTCAGGTTTCCCGTGCTCCGCCACATCGACGTACGCAAGTACGCGATGTACCCAGGCGAGGACGGCAGTGACGGTTTCGCAGTCGACCTGCTCGACGGGGTGTCGGTCATCGTCGGGATCAATGGCATCGGCAAGACGACGCTGTTGAACATGATCCTGTGGATGTTGACAGGTCCGAACACGCCCACCAAGGGCGATCTCATGCGGCCGGGGTCCGGCCGGCACAAACGGCGTAAGGTCTCGAACTTCACGTTCTTTGCGAGCCGTGTAGGCAAGCCGATACCCGACGCGGAATGCACATTGAGGTTCAGCATCGGAGACGACTCGGTCACTATCACCCGCAGTCTCGCCACGTTGCAGATCAAGGGGCTCTGGCATAACCAAGCGCGACGGAGGGATGCGGACGAAAGCGCTTACCTGGACCTAATGCTGGAGCTCACTGGAACCCAGCGAGACTGGGATTTCGATTTTCTGGTTCGTCATTTCATTTTCTTCCTTGAGCAAAAGGCGCCGCTGCTTTGGGGGGACGAGGGGCAGTTTGAACTGCTGCGCATCCTCTTCCTCAACGATGCCCTGTCTAGCAAGTGCGTCCGTCTGATGGATGAAATCGCCAAGCTTGACAGCTTGGTGCGCAACAAGAACTGGCAGCTCGAGGATTTGCGCGAAGAGATCGAGGAGCTCAGTTCCGCAAACAACCGGCCCGGCCATGACACTGAAGATCTGGAAGTCCTCCAGTACCGATTGAACGCGATAAAAGAGCGGCTGGAAGATCTCAACGCCAGCGTCCAGGACGCGACGATCAAATGCCAGGACCTAGAGAAACTAGAGTTCGAAGACGAGATCGCGCTCGACAGCGCCCGGCAAGACCTACGCAGGGCGGAGCAACGCTACTTTCGCGACGCGTTTCCGCATCTGCCGGACACCACAGAGCTAGTGTTTGGACGTTTACTGGCAAACGAAGGTTGCTTGGTCTGCGGCAGCGAATGTCACACCGCACGCAAGCGTCTCGTCCGGCTGCAAGCCGAAAACGCGTGTCCGGTGTGTGAGACACCTCAAATGGCGGATGGTTCATCATCTCTTGTGAACCTTGGGGCCATCAGACTAGGTGAGCTGGAAAGCAAGGTTCAGACGCTGCAGGCGGTCTATGACGACCGCCGCCACCAATTGGAGGCTATGCGAGAAACGCTCTTGGCTGTCAAGAACGAGCAGCGTGCGGCTTGGCGTGAGGAGGTGCAGCTTTCTTCGTTGGTAGACGATCGCACTGCCCAGAACTTACCTACGCAGGACAAGACCCCATCGCTGCAGGCAAAGCTAGCAGCCGAAGAGGCTGAGCTCGAGGTCGACCGAGTTGAACTCGCAAGAAAGCGCAAGCAGTTCAAGGGGCTCCTAGCCAAGGGACACATGGAAATCGCGCTGGTAGCCGACAGGATCTGCGAGGAGTTCGGTAAATACGCTTCGTCCTTCCTTGAAGAGGAATGCAAGATTGAGTATTCAATGTCTCGGCGACGCATTGGCCAAACTGGGGCATTGATGGAGTTTCCAAGCTTCGTGGTGAAGGTCGGATCAGCGGCCGCGAATGGACTCCAACTCCGTTCAGATGCGACACAGGTCTCAGAATCTCAGAAGGAGTTTCTAGATCTTGCATTCCGAATGGCGGTAATGCGTACTGCCACGGACGATGCATCGCCTTGCATGCTCGTGATCGAAACGCCGGAGTCAAGCCTCGATTCCCACTTCGTGAGCCGTGCCGGCACGATGCTGCGCTCGTTCACTTTCGGCAGCTCACGGTCAAGGACACCACGTCACTCGGTGCTGGCATCGAGCAACCTTAACCGAGAAAACATGATCCCGGAACTCCTGGGTTTGGGTAAGGCACGCACCACTCCGCAGAACGAAGTTCGGCAGCGCATCATCAACCTCCTCGATCTTGCAGCGAGGCCGAAGGCACTGGTGAAGGAATATCCCATGTATCAAAAGCAGCTACGGGTGTCCCTCCATGAAGAGTGAAGCCTTGCCGCGTGAGCACGTACAGGCATGGCTGCTCATACTCGTTGGCGCAAGCAGCCTTGCTGGCCTAACGCCGCTCTCCATCGAGTTATTCCATCGCATGGTGTTTTTGTCCAATAGCCTCGCGAAGCTATATGAGACGCAGCCACCTGCCGAGTTAGTGCTCAAGCAGGCTCGAGGTCCGTACTACCCCCAGGCCCAATTTGAGTTAGAGCGCATGGTTGTACAAGGACTGGTAAGCATGTCCCAACTGCGCTGGACTGGGGAGGCTGACCGTCACCTCGAGGCGCACTTCTCTCTATCGAAGGCCGGATTCGCTTGTGTGCGCCGTTTGATAAGCGACAGCACATGGTGCAGGGATGTTCGAGACTTCCTCAACGACCTTGCAGCAGCTGTAGCGCACGTCGATGAAGGAAATGAGGTCAGGACGGCTGACCGCGACCTAACGTACAGCCAGCCAGGCGTAAGGGATCGAACGGTCATTTCCTTCAGAAGCCAGAGCGAACGACTGTCCCAGCGCGCGACTGAAGAGCTGGCGGCCTGCTCCCCGGCAGGATGCGAGCCCAGTCGACAGCATCAACTCAGGCTCTACCTTAAATACCTTGAGAGACTTGCAGCATGACGGCCACCACTCCTACTGAATCAGACAAGACTGACCAAGTCGCTCTGATTGGCCAAACCGAGGCAAGGAAAGTCTTCAAATCGGAGTCATTGGGATCGGCACTGCCGTTGACACCTGAAGAGCAATTTATTGACGGAGTGCTAAGGTGGCTACGCGCATGGTTCGACGAGGCGGATGCTGCAGAGCTGAAGGGGATGGCGCCTTGTCTGTTCGCGTTCGCTGATGGCCAGGAGCCCACTCACATGCTGCCCGACCTTGAGGCTGCACTGTCATTCAAGTCCTCCACCGATGCAGACATCGCCGGCTACGTGCATGTAGGCGCCCTACAGATGAGAAAGGTCTACCGAAAATCGGTGGCATTCAAGGACGTATCCTCGGCTGTGTCCTGGGCTCACGCCAACGGGTTAGCCGACAACACCTTTATCGTTGTGTCTCTAAAGGCACGCGAGGCCATCATCCTCCGCCGAGGGATAGACCCGGACGACTGCGAGAGCGTGCCCCTGGCACCCAAGAGCGGGGTACCTTTTGATTTCAAGCAAGTTCCAGCACTTCTCAATGACTTCCATGAGCGCTGGACAAAGAGTCATTTGGGCTACTGCCGCGTCTGGTCAAAGGCCACCAAACGCGTCTTGAAGGACCATCCAGAAGGTCAGATTCAAGGTTCCCTCATGGGTTACTTCGAATTTACCGTCAGACCTCAGTCTGTCCTAGTAGACGAGGAGTTCTCGACATTTAATGGCCGTGGAGATGTTCGTCTAGTGAGGTGGAGTCGATCCAAGGGCGATCCAGATACGGGCACGTTGGAGGTCTGCATAATGGAGCTCAAGGTTCTTTCGCCAAAAAAATCACCCGAGAAGAACGTGGAATGGGCATTGGCGGGCATCCAACAGTTGCTGGGCTATCGAGAAGCAAAACCGGCGCCTGGCCCCTCGTATCTATGCTGCTACGACGGCAGGAAAGTCGATGAACCGATGCCCACGGTCGAAGCAAAGGCCATTGAGGTCGGTGTCATCCCCAAGCGGTTCTTCATGGAGACGCCTAACTGCGGAGCTGCTGCTTAGTTGACCAGTTCGACCAGCCGTTCCTCAAGGGCCTTCCCCCCTCCCTGTTGCGCGCTCAGCCGCATCGTCCGCAAGCGTGTGTGCTTCTCGACGCCGAACCCGACGCCACGCGCAATTTGCGCAGTAATGTGGCCGGCACGGACCTTCACGCCGGCGTAGCTGCTTTCACCGATGACGATGACGGCCCGCCCCCCCGGCCTGAGCGTTGTTCGCAGCTTGCGGAGCAGAATCTGCATGTCCTCAAAATATGCACCAACCATGTCAGGCAGCCTGTCGTCCCATAGTCCGTCGCGTACTTCGCCGAGCTCCTCTAAGGTGCTCCTCAGCATCGCCGAGGCGGCGAGGTTGAATGTATGTTTTCCGGCGACCTGAACATGAGACCGCAGGGTTGCTTGACGCAACTGCTTGTTGTCTGCTTTGGTCTTCAGGTAGCCCAACACCCATAGCTCAAGGTTGTAGATGTCGGTGTAGTCGAAGGAGTTTGGATATGGAGGTGAGAAGATGGACAAGTCACACGGCTCAACATCCTCGACCCTCTGCAGGCAAGTGCCGCGAAGCAGTTCGAAGGCATTCTCAGCGCGGCGTCCGTAACGTTGAATGTCTACGACTGCATTAAGGAACGCCTGACGGAAGGCCGCGTCCACTTCGTTTGAAGTTCGTTGCTGCTCCATCCAGCTGCCGCGGTACTTCCTGCCCTTGCCGTTGACAACCACATTGCTGACGCCGACGATGATCGAGCCCAACAAGACTCGAAGTAAGCGCTGATTGGTGGGATCGTTGACCTGCTCAATGGCCGACCGGTACTGAAGTAGCCGCTTCATGACACCTAGCGGGAACACCCACCTCTTACCGTCGCCCGGCTCGCACAGAGTGGCCGGCCCCTCGTCGAGGATCGACAGATCGACCTTCAAGCCGTCTTTGACAGCAGTGCGGATGTCGAGGAAGTCCCTACTCAGAGCGTCGACGTCGTAGCGTGACAGCTTTGCCTCGGCTAGATCTGCAATAAACGGATTTACTTCGATTAGGACAGGATGAACGCCGGCAAATTGACACGTTAGCGCGGTGGTGCCACATCCGCCAAACGGGTCCAAGCAACGACGAACACCCTCGTGCTTATATTTACCCAACATGTCAAGAACGAGCTGCGGTGCGAACGCCTCCTTGAATTTGAACCACCGTTGGAAAGGAAGGGATGTGCTCGGCTGGTTCGTCGAGATCGGCATGTTCAGCTGTGCGTCGTTTAGCCAAGCATTCAGCTGATGAAGAAAGGGCTGACCAAGTTGAGGCGAAGGTTGGACGAGCATTGCTTAGCGTGCATTTCAGCGAACGTAACCGTTCATTTTGGCCGTCGCGATGGACATCATTAAAGGGCGGCGGTGAGGTCGTTCCTGCAAGGTGATCGTACGTATTTATTGGTGATCGTGATCGCCGCATCGGCGGGTTGAGCCATCTAGTGGTCGAAGTGTAGGGGCGCGCGGGCGATGTCAGGTCAAGATTCGGCCTCCTTTAATACCTTCTGTAGTTTGGCGGCTGCGCAGCCAGAGCGCGGGCTCGCTTAGCTGAAGCGTCATTCGATGAGTAGCGTTGAACGCAGTAGGTCGCCGAGCCGTACAAGCCCGTGCTCAATGGGCGACTGATGGATACAACGATGGCCCGCAGACCGGTACGATCGTCAATGTTCGCCCGCTGGCGGGCCCGGTGGCGGCTCGATGACGTCACACGTCCAAACCGTCTAAAACCGGCGGCGCTCACCAGCGAATTTTGGTTCGCCGTGATCGTCGAGCACGGCAGACAGTAGCCGCCTGAAGGAGAAGGTTAAGAGTGCTCGCGCATGCTCAGCTGAGCATGCATCAGCCCTCATCCCTCACCCCTCCCCCTCATGACACACCACGCACAGCTTGTTCCCATCCGGATCCCGGAAGTAAGCCCCGTAGTAGTTCGCGTGGTACTGCGGCCGCAGGCCCGGCTCGCCCTCGCTGCGCCCGCCATGCCGTAGCGCCGTGTCATACGCCGCGCGCACCGTCGCGCGATCCTTCGCCATCAGCGCCACCATCTGCCCGTTGCCCGGGTCGTGCGGCTCGCCGTTGAAGGGCCGGCAGATCACGAACAGCGGCCGGGTGCCGCCCTCGCTGTGCCAGCCCGCCCAGGGCTTGGCAGGGTCGTGGAAGCGCAGCGCGATGCCCAGCGTGTCCATCACGGCGGCGTAGAAGCCGAAGGCGCGGTCGAAATCGGTGACGCTGGTGAAGACGTGGGAGAACATGGGCCGAGTATCCGCCAGCCGTCTGGCCAGGGCCCGGGTAGTAAACTGCGCCCTTTTTTCATCATCTGAACCTCTTCTGGCGGTATGGGGCGAGGGTCGCTGCGCACAAGTTTCACCGGATCGGCGCTCATCCGCCTGCTTGCCCAACTGGCCGACGCCGAGGCGCCTGAATCGAAGCAGGCCTTCGCCGAGCGGCTGAGCCAATGGCTGGGCTGGACGGATGCGATCTCGCTCTCGGCCGCGCTCAACACACCGGCCGCGCCCGCTGCGGGCCCGCGCGCTGCGCCGCTTAACAAGGCCGAGGCCGATGTGGCCCGCGTGCGCGCCGCGCTCACCCGGGCCATCACCGAAGAAGGCGCCTCCGCCGCACCGCCGCCGCCCGCGCCGGGCGAGCCGGTCGACCCCAAGGCCGAGTTCGCGGTCTATCGCCGGCGCTATGTGGCGCGGCAGCAGGCCATGGAGGCCGGCATCGCGCCCTTGCGCGAGCGGCTGCGCGGCACGCTGGCCGGTGTGTCGGCCGAGATGGCGCGGCTGGCCGCGGTGGATGCGGTGATGGAGCAGGTGCTGCGCGATCGCGAGCATGTGCTGCTGGCCGGCGTGCCGCGGCTGCTTGAAAAGCGCTTCGAGCGCCTGTGCCGCGCCGAGGCCGATGCCCCTGCCGATGGGGCGTCGCCCGGCGGATGGCACGACGTGTTTGCCAGCGACCTGCAGCGCGTGCTGCTCGCCGAGCTGGAGGTTCGATTGCAACCGGTCGAGGGGCTGCTGGATGCCCTTCGCGCAAGGCCCGACAAGCCGACATGACTAGACATCTTCATCACGCCGCGTTCGTCGCGGGGCTGGCCGCCGTGGGCTGGATCGGGGCCGCGTATGCCGGCCACAGCCTGCTGGCCCTGTCGATGACGCTGCTCATCGGCGTGTTCTACGCCGCCGGCGCGCTGGAGCTGCACCGCTTCCGCCAGGCCACGGCTTCGCTGGCGCAAGCGCTGGCGGGGCTGGCCGAAGCGCCCGCGGCGTTGCAGCCCTGGCTGGCGCAGCTGCATCCTTCGCTGCAGGCCGCGGTGCGGCTGCGCATCGAGGGCGAGCGCGTGGCGCTGCCGGGGCCGGCGTTGACGCCCTACCTCACCGGGCTGCTGGTGCTGCTGGGCATGCTGGGCACGTTTCTGGGCATGGTGGTCACGCTCAACGGCACCGGCTTGGCGCTGCAGAGCGCCACCGATCTGGCCGCGGTGCGAGCCTCGTTGGCGGCGCCGGTCAAGGGGCTGGGGCTGGCCTTCGGCACTTCGGTGGCGGGCGTGGCGGCCTCGGCGATGCTGGGGTTGATGAGCACCTGGAGCCGGCGCGAGCGGCTGCAGGCCGCGCAGCTGCTCGACGCCAAGATCGCCACCACGCTGCGGCCCTTCTCGCTGGCCCACCAGCGCGAGGCCTCGCTGCAGCTGCTGCAGCGGCAGGCCGAGCTGATGCCCGCGGTGGTCAACCAGCTGCAGGCCATGATGGCGCAGATGGAGCGCCAGAGCGCCGAGCTCAACAGCCGCCTGCTCGCGAGCCAGGAGGCGTTTCATGGCAAGGCCGAGGCCGCGTATGCAGGCCTGGCCGCATCGGTCGACCGCACGCTGCAAACAAGCCTGACCGAAAGCGCCCGCGTGGCGGCGCAAACCATCCAGCCGGTGGTCGAAGCCACGATGGGCGCCATCGCCCGCGAAACCAGCGCGCTGCACACCGCCGTGGCCGGCACCGTGCAGCAGCAGCTCGATGGCCTCTCGGCCCGCTTCGAAGGCACCACCACCGCGGTGGCCGAGCTGTGGAAGGCGGCGCTCGCCGAGCATCGGCACACGGGCGAAGGCCAGCAGCGCGAGCTGCGCGGCACGCTCGATCAGTTTGCGCAGACGTTTGACCAGCGCTCGGCCGCGCTGGTGCAGGCCGTGGGCCAGTCGCACGACGAGCTGCGCAACAGCCTGGCCGCGCAAGACCAGCAGCGCATCGCCGAATGGCGCGAGGCATTGCAAGCCATTGCCGCCGCGCTGCAGCAGCAGTGGCAGCAGGCCGGCGCGCAGACGCTGGCGCAGCAGCAGCAGATCTGCGCGACGCTGGAGCACACCGCGCGCGACATCAGCGCGCAGGCCCAGGCCCATGCCAAGGACACCATCGCCGAGATCGCGCGGCTGATGCAGGCAGCCGCCGAGGCGCCGCGTGCCGCGGCCGAGGTCATCGCCGAGCTGCGGCAGAAGCTCTCGGATAGCCTGGTGCGCGACAACGCGATCCTCGAGGAGCGCAGCCGCCTGATGGAAACGCTGGAGACGCTGCTCTCGGCGGTGAACCAGGCCTCCACCGAGCAGCGTGCGGCCATCGATGCGCTGGTGGCGCAATCGGGGCAGATGCTCGAGCGCGCGGGCACCGAGTTCGTGGAAAAGGTCAATGCCGAGGCCGACAAGGTCACCGGCGTGGCGGCGCAGATCACCGGCAGCGCGGCCGAGGTGGCCAGCCTGGGCGAGGCCTTCGGCGTGGGCGTGCAGCTGTTCAGCGAATCGAGCGGCAAGCTGATGGAGCAGCTGCAGCGCATGGAAGGCGCGTTGGGCAAATCGCTCGCGCGCAGCGACGAGCAGCTGGCCTACTACGTGGCCCAGGCGCGCGAGATCATCGACCTGAGCATCGCCTCGCAGAAGCAGATCGTCGACGACCTGCAGCAGCTGGCGCGCAGCCGCACTGCCGCTGCCGAGGCTTGAGCCGATGGAAGAGATCGACGCCGGCCTCGACGCCACCGCGCCCGTGTGGGCGGTGTTCGGCGACCTGATGTCGGGGCTGCTCGGCGCCTTCGTGCTGATCCTGGCGTGTGCGCTGGGCATCCAGCTCGAGCTCTCGGCCCGGCTCGACAACGAGGTGAAGCAGCGGCAGGCCGAGGCGCAGCGCCGCCAGGCGCTGGAGCAAGCCCTGGCCGGCCCGCTGGCGGCCGGCCGCGTGACGCTGGTCAACGGCCGCATCGGCATCAGCGGCAGCGTGCTGTTCGCCTTCAACTCGGCCGAGCTGCAGCCCGAAGGCCGGCAGCTGCTCAAGAGCCTGGCCGGTCCGCTGGCCGCCTACCTGAAGGCGCGCGACGAAGCGCTGATGGTCAGCGGCTTCACCGACGACCGGCAGGTGCGCGGCGGCAGCGGCAAGTTTGTAGACAACTGGGAGCTCTCGGCCCAGCGTGCGCTCACCGTGACCCGCGCATTGATCGAAGAAGGCCTGCCCTCGTCGGCGGTGTTTGCGGCGGCCTTTGGCTCGGAGCAGCCGGTGGCTTCCAACGCCGATGCCGAAGGCCGCGCGCGCAACCGCCGCGTGGAGATGGCGCCGATGCCGCGGCAGGCGAACAACGCCAATGCGAAGCCGCATGGCTGAGACCGACGTGACGGCCACGCTGGCGGCATGGCGCGAGCGCGGTGCGCATCGGCATGATCCCGTGCGCTTTCATGTCATCGAGGCGATGGCACGCCGCGCGGCTGCGCATCAAGGCGAAGCTCGCCGCGTGATCGAGGCGCGGCTGGCCGAGCTGGTCGCGGCGTATGGTGAAGCGATCGGCAAGGCCGAACCCACCACTGCCACACCTGATGGGGTGATGCAGCGCAGCCCGCTCTCGGCCCTGGTCGATGCACTCGGCCGCTCCGTGATGCCTCAGGGCGGCGACAGCACCGCCCCCGCCGCACCACCCGAGCTCAAGACCCTGAGCCGCTTCCGCAGCACCTGGGCCAAGCTCAGCGCCGACCAGCGCCTGAACCGCTCGCTCGCCAAGGTGCCGGAGAACGCGGGCCCGCTGAACTCGCACCACCTGGTGCACCGCTCGCTCACGCTGATGCGCGACCTGTCGCCCGAATACCTGCAGCGCTTCCTGTCGTATGTCGACACGCTGCTGTGGATGGATCAGGCGAATGGCAATGCGGTGTTCGAGGTGAAGGACGGGGCGCGCGGCAAGGGCCGCTGATCAAATGACGTGCGGCAACACGCCGAGGGTCATCACGACGCAGAGGTCAAAGCCTGCGAAGAACCCGAGGATCCATGCCAGACGCGTATTGCGCCTCGACATGTAGGCAACAGCGGCCAAGCCCGCACCGAGCATCGATCCGGCGAGGCTTGACACCAAGGCCGCACAGCTTACCCATAGCATGAGGCCCGGCAGGGGCAAATGGTCGTGCGCAGCCGGCCAGAACCTCGCGGCCGTGTGCAGGTTCCAGGCACCGCCGAGCAGCAGGAGCAACGAGGCCGCCGTCAGCGCCAAAACAAAGCTGCGCGGCCGTGCAGCAGCAGCTTTGCGAGGGACCGGGCCAGCGGCGTGGGTCATGGCTTCTTCTCAATAGCCAACCGCTCGATCGCGCAGATGCCTGCCAGCATCTTCTCCCGCGCCGACGAGTTGGCCGAGTGAACGACGATCTTCGGCGGCTTGAAACCCCGCAGCGCGACGGCCTCTTCGATCCACAGCACCACGTCGTACCCGGTGCCGCGCTCGTCGTCGCCCAGATCGTGATCGAGGCTCAGCTCTTCGACCTCGCCCGATTCGAGCAACTCGATGGCTTCGCTCGGCCAGTAGACCCTGACCCACCCTTCGGGCGTCTGGCGTTCGTCGTCGAGGAAGACGCGCACGCTGCGGCTCAAGCCAGCTTACGCGCCTGATCCATCACCGCGCGGGAATCGCCAGCCCGCGCTGCACCGCCGGCCGGGCCAGAAAGGCATCGAGCACGCGCTTGACCTGCTGGAACTCGCCGAAGCCGACCAGCTCGCCGGCGCCGTAGAAGCCGATCAGGTTGTTCACCCACGGAAAGGTCGCGATGTCGGCGATGGTGTATTCGTCGCCCACGATCCACTCGCGGCCGGCGAGGTGCTGGTCTAGCACCTTGAGCAGGCGCTTCGATTCGGCCACGTAGCGGTCGCGCGGGCGCTTGTCTTCGTAGTCCTTGCCGGCGAACTTGTGGAAGAAGCCGAGCTGCCCGAACATCGGCCCGATGCCGCCCATCTGGAACATCAGCCACTGGATGGTTTCATAGCGGCCGGATTGCCGCTGAGGGATGAAGCGCCCGCTCTTGTCGGCGAGGTACAGCAGGATGGCGCCCGACTCGAACAGCGGCAACGGCTCGCCATCAGGGCCATCGGGGTCGATGATCGCGGGGATCTTGTTGTTCGGGTTGAGCGACAGGAACTCGGGGCTCAGCTGATCGTTGGCATCGAAGCGCACGAGGTGCGGCTCATACGGAAGCCCGGTCTCCTCCAGCATGATCGATGCCTTGACGCCGTTGGGCGTCGGCAGCGAATAGAGCTGGATGCGATCGGGGTGGCGTGCGGGCCACTTGCGGGTGATCTCGAAGCGGGACAGATCGGCCATGTTCGTGAATCGGTGGGTGGCAATGCGAGCGCCGGATTGTGGCGTCGATGCGAAAGACCGCGGCGGCGGTGCGCCATCGCCAAGGTGTGGCAGGCATCACCAGAGCTTCCACCACGGCTTCTGCGCAACCTCAGGGCGGATGAAGATCTTTGGTGGCTTCTCCACGAGCTTGCCCACTTCATACTCGACTGACGGCGGCTCCCCGCGATAGGGAATGAGCAGATATACCGAGTCGCCAGCGCTGTGCTCGAGCAATGCAACCAGCGTTCGACATTCGTCGACCGTGTTCGCGGGCGGCAACACAACGGAACCCGACGACGTATCGATTCCTGGCGAGTGGTAGAAGATGCCCGTCGCGACGATTGCATCGCTTGCCGCTTTTGAGCTGAAGTCGCGCTCGAAGTGATCGATGGCCTGTGCCACGGTCAGCTTTGAGGTGCCATCGTTCATCAATGCGTGGCCTTTCACCGCCCCTTCCTTGTCGATGCTGGCCGCTTGCGGCGCAAACATGGCCTTGCGGTGGAAATCTTGAACGACCGGAAGAACACGGCCGATGAGTTCATCGAGTTGTGAATGAATGGCCATGGAGTGCGGTCGTTGTTGATGGAAAGAGCCGTGGCCGGCGGGCTCATTCTCGACCAATGTCTCTGGTGCCGATGACCACCGTCGCATCCCAATCGTCGGATCGGCTGATGCGCGCCGTCAGCTCGCCGCTGCGAAAGATCTCTGCCGTGTGCGCGGCCTGGGCCTCGCTGGTTTCCATCAGCAGGTGGCCGCCAGGCG
>CBIHRS010000039.1:0-48093 GCA_966212505.1 uncultured bacterium | reverse complement strand
TGGTGGCGCCCGGGCCGGCGCGCAGGTAGCCGCCCCAGTCGACGGCTTGGGCGCTCGCCATGGCGAGCAGGGTGGCGGCGGCAGCGGCGGTGAGGCGCAGGGCGTTACGCAGGGGGGTGTTCATGGGGTTTGACTCCTCGTTGGGTGGTCGCTATGTCGTTGTGGAACCCGGGGCACGCGTTGGCTCGCATGCTCCCGTCAAGGGGATGTGTACGGGGGCTACTACAGGGATCGGAGCAGCGGCGCGGCCTTCAGGGAGGCTGCGGCTGCCACCCTGCCGCACGACGGCTCGTGACCTCGGCGGCGGGCGTGCGAGACGGATGCTCGCGTAGGGTCAGTCTAGGAACCGGGCCCGCCCCGCCGTGCATATCGCAGCACCACGGCGGGGCGTATTCCATCTCGATTACAGAGCCGTTCCACGGGTTAACCCGCGAAATCGGCCCCTGCACACGGGCCCTCACGGCATCAGCTCCGTGATTGCCCTTGTGGCGGTTACGACGAATTACGAACGCAGCATCCATTCGTGGGCCGGATCGTTCTTGAAGACCCAGTGCCGGCCGGGGCCGGCCATCACGTTGAGGTAGTACACGTCGTAGCCGTGCGGCGCCACCACCGGGTGGTAGCCGCGCGGCACCATCACCACGTCGTGGTCCTCCACGGCCATCGCCTCGTCGAGGCTGCGATCGTCGGTGTAGACGCGCTGGAACGCGAAGCCCTGCGGCGGATGGATGCGGTGGTAGTAGGTCTCCTCGAGCTGCGTCTCGGTGGGCAGCGCCTCGGTGTCGTGCTTGTGCGGCGGGTAGCTCGACGAATGGCCCGCGGGCGTGAGCACCTCCACCACCAGCAGGTGCGCCGCGGTCGGGTCGGTGTGGGGCAGGATGTCGCACACATGGCGCGTGTTGCTGCCCTGCCCGCGCACCGATCGCTTCATCGCGGCCGGGTCGAGCCGCTTCACCTCGCGCGGCACGTCGCCGGCCGGCGCGGTGCACAGCGCCACCTCGGCATCGCCGCGCGCGGTGATGCACACCTCGCAGCCGCCGGGCGCATACACCGCGTCGGGCGAGGTCTCGTCGAACACGCTCTGCCGCGTGCCCAGCGCGTCGAAGCGCTGCGCGCCGGCGGTCACGTCGACCTTGCCGCGCAGCACCACGAGGCAGAGCTCGCGGTCGCCGGTGTTGAAGCACTCGCGCTCGCCCTCGGCCAGGCGCAACGCGCGGAAGCCCACGTGCGTCCAGCCGGCGCTCTGCGGCGTCACTTCGCTGATCGTGCGGCCGGCCTTGCTGGCCTTCACCAGGAGGCTCATCGCATCAGCCTTTTGCGTTGATCGAGTCCACGATGCGGCGCAAAGTCCCGTAGCCCTTCTTCGCGTATTCGTAGCTCGGCGCCACGGCCGGATCCTGCTCGGCCTCGACGACCAGCCAGCCTTCGTAGCCGCCGTCGTGCAGCGTGTTCAACACGCCCTCGAAGTCGATCACGCCGTCGCCCGGCACGGTGAAGGTGCCGTTGATCACGCCGCGCAGGAACGACCAGCCGTCGTTGCGCGCCTGCGAGATCACCGCGGGCCGCACGTCCTTGCAGTGCACGTGCACCACGCGGGGCAGGTGCTTCTTGAGCACCGCCACCGGATCGCTGGCACCGCCGTAGAAGGCATGCCCGGTGTCGAACAGCAGGCCCACGCTGGGGCCGGTGACGGCCATCAGCCGGTCGACGTCGTCCGGCGATTCGACGTAGGCGCCCATGTGGTGGTGGTAGGCCAGCGTGATGCCGTACGTGGCCTGCAGGTGCTGGCCGAAGGCGGTGAGGCGTTCGCCGTAGGCTTTCCATTGCGCCTCGTTGGCGAAGCGCGGCCGCTTGGCCAGGGGTGTGTCGATCTGGCCCTGGATGGAGCCGGCCACCTCGCCGTAGACCACCACCGTGCAGCCTTGCACCTGCAGCTTGGTCATGTGGGCCACGCAGGCGGCGATCTCGTCGGCCAGCGTGCCTTCGGCGAGGCGGCCCGAGTACCAGCCCGAGACGCAGGCCACGCCGAACTCGGCCAGCTTGGCCTTCAGCGCCTGCGGATCCTTGGGGAACTTGTTGCCGAGCTCGAAGCCCTGGTAGCCGATCTCGGCGCCCTCGCGCAGCGCGGTCTCCAGCGGGGTTTCGCCGCCCAGGGCGGGCAGGTCGTCGTTGCTCCACGAGATCGGGTTGATGCCGATGCGGACGTTCCAGGGTTTCATCGTGAACTTCTCTTCTGTGTGACGCTATGGATCAGGTTCGTTGCTGCCGCTTGGCATCGACATGGCGCGCATGCGCCTCGCGCACCGCGGGCCGGGCCGACACCTCGGGAACGGCCACCTCCCACCAGCAGCCGCCGTCGTCGGTGGTGCGCTCGGGGGTGGTGTCGATGACGATCAGCTGGGTGCGGGTGGCGGCGCGCGCTTTCTTCATCGCGGCCTTCAGCTCGGCCACGTCGCGCACGTGCACCGCCTCGGCGCCGAGGGCGCGCGCATGCATCGCGAAGTCGATCGCGGGCGGTTCTCCACCCTCGGGCACGCAGTCGTCGAGCAGGTTGTTGAAGCGCTCGCCGCCGCAGGCGCGCTGCAGCCGGTGGATGCAGCCGTAGCCGCGGTTGTCGAGCAGCACGACGATCAGCTTGCGGCCCAGCATCACCGAGGTGGCGAGCTCGGAATTCATCATCAGGTAGGAGCCGTCGCCCACCATCACGATCACCTCCTTGTCAGGGCGCGCCATCTTGGCGCCCAGCCCGCCGGCGATCTCGTAGCCCATGCAGGAGTAGCCGTACTCCATGTGGTAGCCGCCGGGCTCGGCTGCGCGCCACAGCTTGTGCAGCTCGGCCGGCAGCGTGCCGGCGGCGCAGACGACGATGTCGCCGCGCGGCGAATCGACGGCCGAATCGCGCACCGCGCCGATCACCTCGGCGTCGTAGGGCAGCGTGCCCTGCGGCTCGGCCGTAGTCAGCGCCGTGACCCGGTCGCGCCAGCCCTGCGACAGCTCCCTGGCCCGCGCGGTCCAGCCGGCCTCGGCCTTCCACGCGCCGGCGGCCTCGCTGAGCTGGTGCAGGCCGGTGCGCGCATCGGCCACCAGCGACTGCCCGCTCCACTTGGCCGCATCGAAGGGCTGCACGTTGAGGCTCAGCAGCTGCGCGTGGCCGAACAAGGTGTGCGAACCGGTGGTGAAGTCCTGCAACCGCGTGCCGACCGCGAGGACCAGGTCGGCATCGCGCGCCATCGCATTGGCGGCCGGCGAGCCGGTGACGCCGATCGCGCCGAGGTTGAGCGCATGGTCCCAGGCGAGGCTGCTCTTGCCCGCCTGCGACTCGGCCACCGGCACGCCGTGCGCCTCGGCAAAGGCGCGCAGCGCCTCGCTCGCCTGCGCATACAGCACGCCACCGCCGGCCACGATCAACGGCCGCTTCGCGCCCCGGAGCAGGGCTGCCGCACGCTGCAGCTCGGCCTCTTCGGCCGGCGGGCGGCGCAGGCGGATCGGCTCGGGGTTCAAGAAGCCCTCGGGGCAGTCGAAGGCCATGGTCTGCACGTCCTGCGGCAGCGCCAGGCACACCGGGCCGCACAGCGCGGGGTCGGTCATCACCTGGATCGCGCGCGGCAGTGCGGTGAGGATCTGCTCGGGCCGCATGATGCGGTCGAAGTAGCGCGTGACCGGGCGGAAGCAGTCGTTGGCGCTGACGTCGCCGTGGTGGAAGTCTTCCACCTGCTGCAGCACCGGGTCGGGTGCGCGCGAGGCGAACACGTCGCCCGGCAGCAGCAGCACCGGCAGGCGGTTCACATGCGCCAGCGCGGCAGCCGTGACCAGGTTGGTCGCACCGGGGCCGATCGAGGTGGTCACGGCCATGATGCGGCGGCGGAAGTGGGCCTTGGCATAGGCGATGGCCGCATGCGCCATGCCCTGCTCGTTGTGGGCGCGGAAGGTCTGCAGCCGCTCGCGCTCGGCATGCAGCGCCTCGCCCAGGCCGGCCACGTTGCCATGGCCGAAGATCGACCACACGCCGCCGAGGTAGGGCCGCAGCGAGCCGTCTTCCTGCTCGATGCGCAACGCGGCCAGGTGCCTCACCAGCGCCTGCGCCATCGTGAGCCGTACTGTCTTCATGCCGCTCATGCCGCCTCCTTCATCGCGGCCCGGCTGTCGCGCCAGGCATCGACCAGCGTCGCGAAGTTGCGTGCCACCTCGTCGACCAGCGCGTCGTCGCCGATCTCGTTCTTCAGCCAGCGCAGGCTCGCATGGGCCCACAGCGTGCGGCCGACCATGAAGCCCTTGACGACAGGATGCGTGGCCGCCGCGAAGCCGCGCACCAGGTCGGCCAGCGGCTGGTTGAGCCCCAGGATCACCGCGCCGCGGCAGTGCGGGTCGCGCTCGGCCACCAGCGCCTGCAGCTGGCCCCAGGCGGCCGGCGCCATCGGTGCGAGCTTCCACCATTCGGGCTTGAAGCCGAGGTTGTAGAAGCGCTTCACGGTGCGCAGCACCGCTGCATCGGCCGCGCCCTCGCCGGGCGTCATCGTGCGCGGCGGGATCACCTCGAGCAGCAGCTCGTGGCCGCTCTCGCGCGTGGCTTCCCACAGCTGGCGCACCTGCTGTTCCTGCTCGAGCCGCAGCGCCACCGCATCGTCGGGGTGGTAGTGCACGAGGCACTTCACGCACTGCTCCTGCGGCCAGTGGATCAGCTGCGAAGCGATCGACAGGCCGCCGTCGAAGCGCAGCGGGCGCGAGCCCGGCAACTCCACCGGCCGGCCCACCCACCAGCCGCGGCCGGTGGCGCTGTGCAGCGCGTCTTCGCCGTAGCTGCCGTCGATCAGCACGCCGACGCGGCCCTGCAGCCCGCGGCTGCGCTCCACCTGCTCCACGGCCCTGACCAGCAGCTGCTTCAGCACCGGCAGGCGCGGCTCAGGTGCGCCGGCCTCGCGGCTTAGGTCGTAGAACTGGCTGCGGTGGTCGAAGGCCATCACGCACAGCTCGCGCCAATCGGCCCGCGCGGCGGTGGTGCGGTGCAGGTGGGCCAGCTGCTGGTCGGCATCGACCTTGGGCGTGCGATGGCCGCTGAACCAGTGTTCCAGCTCCGCGCGCGTGGGCATCGCCGGCGCGCAGGCATGGCGCGACACCACGATCGCGCCGCAGGCATTGGCCAGTCGGGCCGCGCGCTCGAAGTCGAGCCCGTTGAGCAGCCCGGTCATCAGGCCGGCCGCGAACGCATCGCCCGCGCCCAGCACGTTGAGCACCTCCACGCGCTCGCCTTGTACCGTGAGCGCCTCGTCGATGCGATCGGGCACCGGCCCGGGGATGTAGCTGCAGCCGGCCGCGCCGCGCTTGACGACCATCGCGGCCGGCGCCACGGTGCGCACGCGCTTCAGCGATGCGAGCAGGTCGCCCGGCACACCGCCGGCGATCAGGAATTCTTCCTCGGTGCCGATCAGCAGATCGAACTGCGGCAGCACCTGCTGCAGCTGCGCGGTGACCGCCTCGGCGCTCACGTAGCGGTTCTCGCCCTCGCCGCGCTTGGTCAGGCCCCACAGCACCGGGCGGTAGTCGATGTCGAGCACGCGCACGGTACCGTGCTTCTGTGCATGGGCCAGCGCGGTGAGCGAGGCTTCGCGCACCGTGGGCGTCGACAGGTGCGTGCCGGTGATCAGCAGCGCGCGGCAGCTCGCAATGAACTCCTCGGTGATCTGCGCGGCCTCGAGCGCCATGTCAGCGCAGTTCTCGCGGTAGAACAGCAGCGGGAAGGTGTCGCGGTCCTTCAGGCCCAGCAGCACCAGGCCGGTGAGCCGCTGCGGATCCACCTGCACCATCGAGGTGTCGCAGCCCTCGCGCTGCAGCGTCTCGATGAGGAAGCGGCCCATATGCTCGTCGCCCACGCGCGAGATCATCGCGGCCTTGAGGCCCAGGCGCGCGGCGCCGAAGGCGATGTTGCCGCTGCTGCCGCCGAGGTACTTGGCGAAGCTCGTCACGTCCTCGAGGCGGTTGCCGACCTGCTGCGAATACAGGTCGACGGCGAGCCTGCCTAGACAAGCCAGGTCGAAACGGCGGCTCGATGGGAATTTCAAGGAACTGCTCATGGTCAGATCGTCACCCCGTCGAGTTCCTTCATCAGCGTCTGCATCTCCGCGCCGCCGGCCATCATGTCGAGCACCTCGTCCTTGCTGACGCTGCTCTTCTCGTAGGTGCCCAACGACTTGCCGCGGTTGAGCAGCGTGAAGCTGTCGCCGATCGGGTAGGCGTGGTTGACGTTGTGGGTGATGAAGATCACCGAGATGCCGCGCTCGCGGGCCTTGTTGATCAGCTTGAGCACGTTGACGCTCTGCTTCACGCCCAGCGCGGCGGTGGGTTCATCGAGGATCAGCACGCGGGCGCCGAAGTGGATTGCGCGGGCGATGGCCAGGCACTGCTTCTCGCCGCCCGACATCGTGCCGATGATCTGGTCGGCATCGCGCACCTTGATGCCCATTTCGGCCAGCTTGGTGGTCGCCGTCTCGGTGGCCAGCGCATGGTCCATCACCGGCAGCAGGCCGAAGAGCTTCTTCATCGGCTCGCGGCCCATGAAGAAGTTGCGCGCCACGCTCATCATCGGCACCAGCGCCAGGTCTTGATAGACGGTGGCGATGCCGATGTCCAGCGCCTCGCGTGGGGAGTTGAAGCGCACCGGCTGGCCGTCGACGAGGTACTCGCCCTTGTCGGGCCGGTGCACGCCGGCCAGCGTCTTGATCAGCGTGGACTTGCCGGCGCCGTTGTCGCCGAGCAGGCAATGCACCTCGCCCTTCTTCAGCCGCAGCGTCACGCCGTTGAGCGCGATCACCGAGCCGAAGAACTTGCTGATGTTCTCGAGTTGGAGGATGTGGTCAGACACGGCGCACTCCTCAGCGGCGGCCCAGCGCGACGCGCTGCCGGATGTAGTTGTTGAACAGCACCGCCACCAGCAGCATGCCACCGAGGAACACGCGGTACCAGTTGTTGTCGATGCTGGTGTAGCCGATGCCGATCTGCACCACGCCGAAGATCAGCGCGCCGAGCGAGGCGCCGATGATCGAGCCGTAGCCGCCGGTCAGCAGGCAGCCGCCGATCACCGCGGCGATGATGGCTTCGAACTCCTTCTGCAGGCCGCGGTCGGCGGCGGCCGAGCCGGCATCGGCCACCTGCAGCACCGCAAACAGCGTGGAGCAGGCCGCCATCAGCACGAAGAGGGTGATCTTCACGCGCCGCACCGGGATGCCGGTGTTCTTGGCCGCGTTTGCATCGCCGCCCACCGCCAGCACCCAGTTGCCGAAGCGGGTGCGGGCCAGCGTGAAGGCGCCGCCCAGCGTGAGCGCCAGCCACCACACCACCACCTTGGGCACACCGGTGGCCAGCGCGGTGCCGTCGTCGCGCGCCGCGATCCAGCCCCAGTGCGCGAGCTGGTCGAACAGGCCGATGAGCACGTGGCCGGTGAACAGCGCGGCGAACACCGGGTCGGCCGCGGCGAGCTCGCGCAGCGAGTGGCCTTCGTTGACGCTCAGGATGGTCTTGCCGGTGAGCATCGTCGACACGGCCAGCGAGAGGCCGCGCAGGATGAAATAGAAGGCCAGCGTGACGATGAAGCTGGGCAGCCCCGTCTTCATCACCAGGTAGCCGTTGAAGGCGCCGAGCAGCATGCTCAGGCCGAAGGCGAACAGGCAGGCCATCCACAGCGGCCAGCCCCAGTAGAGCGCGGGGATCGCCAGCATCATGCCGGCGAAGCCGATCATCGAGCCGATCGACAGGTCGAACTCGCCGCCGATCATCAGCAGCGCGGCACCGACCGCGATCACGCCGAGGAAGGCCGCCACCGTGGCCCAGTTGACGATGCCCTCGGCGCTGAACATGCCAGAGCCGCCGGCCGACAGGCCGAACAGCACGAACACCAGGATCGCGCCGGAGATCGAGCCGAATTCGGGGCGCGCGAGAAAACGGCGCAGCGGGCTGACGCTGCGGACGCGCTCGTCCGCGGCGGGCGGCAGCACGGTGCCAGGGGGTTGGACAGGAAGGGCAGCGCTCATCGACGCGGTCTCCGGACGGCTGGAGGCTTGGGGATCGGGGGAAAGGCTCATGGCGAGGCACTCGGGGCTAAGGCGTTGGCGCAGCATCGCGCCAACGCCCCGGGTGCGTTACCGGTACTGACCCGCGTACTTCTCTACCTTGGCGATGTTGTCCTGGGTCACGAAGCCCGGGCCCGAGAGGATGTGGCGCTTGCCGTACACCGGGGCCAGGCCGTATTCCTCGAAGCGCGCCTTGGTCTTCGGGTTGTTCTTCACCGCCTCGGCCACCTTCGCGCGGTCGGTGGTGCCCAGCTGCTTCATCGTCGCCAGCACCGCCACCGGGATGTAGCCCTGCAGGTAGGGCTGCTGGTCGATGCCGAACTTGACCGCACCGTCCTTGATGCCCTTGGAGATCTCGTCGCTCAAGTCGAAGCTGGCCATGTAGACCTTGCCCTTGAGGCCGGCCTTGTCCAGCGCCTTCAGCGTGGGCGCGGCCGAGGTGGGGCCGAGCGCGAGCACCGCATCGGTCTTGGGGTTCTGGCGCAGGTAGGCCGACACCTTGGCCTCGATGCCGTTGGGGTCGTCGCCCGCATCGAGCGTGGCCTTCTTGTAGTCGGCGCCGATCATCTCGGCGAAGCCGCGGCAGCGCTCGAACGAGGCCGGGTTGGTGGCGTAGTGGTTCACGCACAGGAAGCTCTTCACGCCCGCGGCCTTGGCCTTCTCGCCGGCGCCGCGGCCGGCTTCGTACTCGGGCTGGCCCACGTGCATGATCGCGCCCAGCTTCTCGCTCTGCGCGGTGGTGCCGGAGTTGATGGTGATCAGCGGGATCTTCTTGTCGGTGACCTTCTTGATCGCGCCCTCGAGCACGTTGTAGTCGGCGATGGTGGTGATCACGCCGTCGTAGCCCGCGGCCGCCGCCTGCTCGATCAGGCGCGCCATGTCGGCCAGGTCGCCGGTGGGCGGATTGCGGTAGTCGACCTGCACGCCGTAATCCTCGCCGGCCTGCTTGATCGCGTTCTTGATCGTGTTCCACCACGCATCGGAATCCGGGGCATGGCTGATCAGCACGTACTTGCCGGCCGCGTGGGCCGAGCCCACGGCCAGCAGGGCCGCCAGGGCCACCGTCTTCAGCACCGCGCGCTTGCTCATGAGGGTCATCTTTGTCTCCAGTCGGTCTTGGGTGGGAACTCAGGCCACAGGGTCGGGAGCCTGTGCGAATCATTCTAGGAACCGCGGAAACGAAATTCTCTAATAGCAAACCCGTAGAAATTATTTTCTATTTTCTACCCGGTTTGGCTATAGTGGCGGCCATGGACAAGAAGGCCCAGCCCGTTCCGAATGCCGCGGTGGATGCGCTGCTGGCGCAGATCGCGTCGCAGTTCGATGGCTTGAGCAAGCAGCTCAAGCTGATCGCCCGCTACGTGGAGCAACACCGCGACCACCTGGGGCTGGAGCGCATCCAGGACGTGGCAGCGCGCTGCGGCGTGCAGCCCTCGGCGGTGATCCGCTTCTGCAAGCACTTCGGCTTCTCCGGCTACTCGGAGATGCAGAAGATCTTCCGCGAGGGCATCAAGCAGCAGATCGGCCCCGGCGGCAACTACCAGGCGCGCATTCGCGACGTGATCGAGCATGCGCAGGGCGAGCTCTCGGCCGCCGACATCGCGCACGAGTTCATCGGCGGCAGCATCGCCGGCATGCAGGAGCTGCAGCGCGACCTGCATGGCACCACCTTCGGTGAGGCGGTGGCCCTGCTGGCCCAGGCCGAGACGGTGTGGCTGCTGGGCGCGCGCCGATCGTTCCCGGTGGCGGCCTACCTGGCCTATGCGCTGCAGCACACCGACAAGCAGATCCAGCTGGTGCATGGCCTGGGCGCGATGCAGCACGGCCAGCTGCGCGGCCTGAAGGCGGGCGACGTGATGATCGTCACCAGCTTCGCGCCCTACGCCGAGGAAACGCTCGACCTCGCGCAGGAGGCGGTCGACCGCGGCGCCCGGCTGATCGCCATCACCGACAGCCGCATGAGCCCGCTGGCCAACCTGGCCGCGGCCACGCTGCTGGTGCAGGAGAGCACCACCTTCGGCTTCCGCTCGCTCACCAACACCATGTGCCTTGCACAGAGCCTGTTCATCGCGCTGGCCTACCAGCTCGAGCTCAACTACCGGCCGACATCGCCCCGCTCGGTCGCGTCCTGAAACCCCTTGGAGACATTGAGACCATGAAGAACGTCGCGCTGTTCGGCGCCGGCCGTATCGGCCGCATCCATGCCGCCAACCTGGCCGCGCTGCCCGGAGTGCAGCTGAAGTACGTCTGCGATCCCATGGCCGACAGCGCCGCCCAGCTCGCGCAGGCACACGGCGCCAGCGTGTCCACGATCGAGGCGGTGTTCGCCGACCCCGCCATCGACGTGGTGGCGATCGCTTCGCCCACCGACACCCACAGCGACCTGATCAACCGCGCCGCGGCCGCGCGCAAGCACATCTTCTGCGAGAAGCCGATCGACCTCTCGGTGCCGCGCGCCGAGGCCTGCGCCCGCGCGGTGGCCGAGGCCGGCGTGGCCTGCATGATCGGCTTCCAGCGCCGCTTCGATCCCACCTTCAACGAAGCCAGGGAGCGCCTCGCGCGCGGCGAGATCGGCAAGCCCGAGATGCTCGTCGTCACCAGCCGCGACCCCGGCGCGCCGCCGGCGCAGTACCTCAAGGGCTCGGGCGGCATCTTCCGCGACATGCTGATCCACGACTTCGACATCTTCCGCTGGATCCTCTGCGCCGATGGTGACGAGGCCGAATGGCTCAGCGCCACCGGCTCCTGCCAGGTCGACCCCGAGATCGCCGAGGTGGGCGACATCGACAGCACCGCGGTGACCATCCGCACCCGCAAGGGCCGGCTCTGCCAGATCAACACCTCGCGCCGCGCGGCCTATGGCTACGACCAGCGCTTCGAGGTGCTGGGCTCCGAAGGCCTGCTGGCCTGCGGCAACCACAAGCCCACCGAGGTGGTGCAGATGGATGCCAGGAGCGTGCGCCACGACAAGCCCGAGCACTTCTTCCTGCAGCGCTACCGCGAGGCCTACCGGCTGGAGGTGACGCATTTCTTCGAATGCCTGCAGTCGGGCCAGCCGTTCCGCACGACCATCGCCGATGGCGTGGCCGCACAGAAGCTGGCCGATGCGGCCACCGCATCGTGGAAGAGCGGCAAGGCGATCGCGCTGTGAGCGCGGCCCTGCAACCCCTGCGCGTCGGCATCGCCGGCCTCGGCCGGCTCGGCCGCCGCCATGCCGAGACGCTGGCCTTCCGCACCCCAGGATGCCAGCTGGTCAGCGCCTGCAGCCCGGTCGCGGCCGAGCTCGAGATGGCGCAGCGCGAGCTCGGCGTGGCGCGCGTGCATGCCGACTTCGAAGCCTTCGTCAACGATCCGCAGATCGATGCGGTGGTGCTGGTCACGCCCACCTCATTGCATGCCGGCCAGGTGATCGCGGCGCTGCAAGCCGGCAAGCATGTGTTCGTCGAGAAGCCGCTGGCGCTCAACGTCGAGGATTGCGAACGCGTGGAGGCGGTGGCGCGGCAGCATCCCGACCGCGTGGCGATGGTCGGCTTCGTGCGCCGCTTCGACCCCAGCTATGCCAACGCGATGGCCGACATCCGCGAAGGCCGCATCGGCAGGCCGTTTCTCGTGCGCTCGCAAACCTGCGACCTCAACGACGAGAGCGGCTTCTTCGTGCGCTTCGCCGAAACCTCGGGCGGCATCTTCATGGACTGCAGCGTGCACGACATCGACCTCGCGCGCTGGATGCTCGGCAACCCCAGGGCCACGCGCGCCTTCGCCAGCGGCACCATCGCGCTGCACCCGGGGCTGGCGCAATACGGCGATGTCGACAACGGCCTGGCCATCGTCGAGTTCGAAGGCGGTGCGCGGGCGGTGTTCTACGCCTCGCGCACCTTCGCCCACGGCCACGAGACGCAGACCGAAGTGATCGGCACCGCCGGCAAGCTGCTGGTGGGCCATGGCGCCGCACGCGACCGCGTGGTGCTGAGCGACGCGCAGGGCGTGCGCCATCGCCCGGTGGCCGATTTCTTCGAGCGCTTCGGCGAAGCCTTCAGCCGCGAGATGGAGGCCTTCGTCGCCGCCTGCCGCGGCCAGGCGCCGGTGCCGCTGTCGTTGAGCGACGCCACCGAGGCCACGCGCATCGGCCTGGCGATCGCGCGCTCGCTCAGGAGCGGCATGCCGGAGCCGGTCTAGCGTGCTGAACCCGGCGCCGGGCCGCTCCCAAGCCGGGTTCAGACCCTCTCGGAGGGTGGACGCGGTATGCCCGCGGCCGGGTGCCGACAGTTATTTGCACTCTTCTTTGGCGGCGTAGGGGTAGTCGGGATTCCCGACGCAGAAGTCCTTGCCGCTCTCGACCGCGGAGCCTTCGAACTCCGCGGTCACCTTCTTGTACTTGGTGATCGTGGTGCGGCTGTTGGCGCAGGCGGCGGTGGCGGCCGCGACGCACTCGGCCGCGCTGGCCGCCGGCTTCTTCTCGACGCAGCTGGCCGCCCCGCCGCACTTGCTGAAGCTCTCCTTCTCCTGCCCGGGGCAGGCCGTGCGGGTCACGTGGAGCACGCAGTCGGCCGCCAGCACCGGTGCCGAACCGGCGACCAGCAGGGCGATGGCGATCGTGCCCAGCAGCTTGCGATGGAACATGGGGTCTCTCCTTGAGGTGGATGTGGGGGGCGCATCGTAGGAGCGGCGCTGCCGGGCTTTCGTCATAGATGCAACCGCCCGTTGTCGACCCCAGCGGCGGGTGAGCGCCACACCTGCGGCGCTACAGTGCGGCCATGCGCCTTGCCACCCGTGAGCTTCTTCCCATCCGCACTGCTTCGATCGGTGGCGCCATGGCCGCGGTAGCGGTTGCAATCGGCCTGTCGGGGTGCTCTCTGTTCGAGGCCCTGGGAGGCATGCCCCATGCGTCGGCCGTGGTCGATGCTGGCGGGCGGCCGACGCCGCAGGTCTTCGGCTGCGTCGAGCAGACCATCGTTGCGCTCAACCAGCAGCGTGCGCTGTGGACGACCACTGTGACGCGGCGCGACGAAGTTGCCGGCGTGATCGAGACCGGCAACTTTGCCGAGCCCAACGTCGCGGGGTTCCGGGTGCGCGCCACGCATGCCCCGGGCACCGGCCGGGTCGAGTTGGAACTCAAGGGAGCCGGCCCCTACTACGTCGACCTGGGCGTGGCCGAAGGTATCGGCCAGCTGAAGGCCGGCGTGGCCCGCTGCATGACCACGGGCGTCTGAGCCCGCTCTTTGGCGCTCCGGCACGCCGCTTGCCGCCTCCCGCGATGGAACAACAACAAGAGCCGTTGCGGATCGATGTCGTCTTCCCCTGTCCTGCTCGCTGCCGCCCTCCCCGAGGTTCCGCCTGGCCACCTGATGATCATCGGCGGGGGTGAAGACCGCACGCAGGACATGCGGGTGCTGCGGCGCTTCATCGAGCTCACCCGCTCGGCCACGCCCAAGGTGGTGGTGCTCACCGCGGCGAGCAGCGAGCAGGACCTGGTGGCCGAGGTCTACCGGCATGCCTTCGGCATCCTCGGCGCGCAGTACAGCGTGTTCGCGATGCACACGCGGCAGGACGCGGCGCACCCCACGGTGATCGACCACATCCTCGAGGCCGACGGCGTGTTCATGAGCGGCGGCGACCAGCGCAAGCTGCTGGCCATCATCGGCGGCACGCGCACCGCGGCGGCCATGCACCGCATCTACCGCGAGCGTGGCGCCTGCATCGCCGGCACCAGCGCCGGCGCGTCGGCGATGTCGGAGCACATGTTGGCCGAAGGCCATGTCGACCCGCATCCGAAGAAGGGCGCGGTGAGCCTCGCCGCCGGCCTGGGCTTCGTGCCGCGGGCCATCGTCGACCAGCACTTCTCGGAGCGGCAGCGCCTGGGCCGGCTGCTCACCGTGGTGGCGCAGAACCCCTACCTGCTGGGCGTGGGCATCGACGAAGATACCGCGCTGGTGATCGAGCGCGGCAGCGGCATCGAGGTGGTGGGCCGCGGCGCGGTGACGCTGGTCGACGGCCGCGAGATGAACTCCGACTTCCTCGAGCTCTACGACCGCGAGCTGATCGAGCTGCACAACGTGCGCCTGCACCTGCTACCTGATGGCGCGCGCCATGGCATGCAGGAAGGCGCCGCGCCCGACAGCAGCCCGATGCCGCAGCCGCTGCGCGAAGCGGTGGCCATTCTGTGCAGCGGCGAATACCCGATGTAGCCCGATGTAGCTCAGGCCGTCGGGGGCGCGGCCAGCACCAGCCGGCCGCGTCCGCCGTGCTTGGCTTCGTACAGTGCCTTGTCGGCGCGCGAGATCAGCTCCTCGAGCGTGCCGCCCGCAGGGGCCAGCGTGGCGGCGCCGGCGCTGTAGTCGATCGGCAGGCCGAGCTCGCGTGACGGGCCTTCGCGCAGCATGCCGCGCAGCCGGCGGTCCACCGCGAGCGCGGCCTCGCCGCCAGAGAACGGCAGCAGCACGCAGAACTCCTCGCCGCCGTAGCGGCCCGCGAGGTCGGGCGCGCGCAAGGCCTTCTGCAAGGCCTGGCCGAACAGCATCAGCACCTTGTCGCCCATCGGGTGGCCGTGGCGGTCGTTGATCTGCTTGAAGTGGTCGAGGTCGATCATCAGCAGCGTGAGCGGCCGCTGCTCGCGCTGCGCGAGCTTGACCAGCGTGGCGCCGCGCTCCAGCAGCGTGCGGCGGTTCAGCATGCCGGTGAGCGAATCGACTGTCGCGAGCTGGCGCAGCGCCTGCTCGGCCTCGCCGCGGTGCGCCAGCAGGAAGGCCAGCGTGCCCACCGTGAGCGCCACGTCGTTGACCACCAGCCCGGTCACGTTGAGCCAATGGCCCGAGGTGAAGGTGGGGTAGCTCTCAGGTGCCCACAGCACCAGCGCCACCCGGGCCAGCACCGTCAGTGCCGAGAGGCCGACCGCCACGCCGGCCAGCCAGCGCCAGCCGCGCCCCACCGGCTGCGCCTGGCGGCGCAGCAGCAGCCACGCCAGCCACAGCATCTGGATCGCCAGCAGCAGGTTGATCCACGCGATGCGCAGCATGAAGCTGTTGAAGACCAGCCAGTGCACCACCAGCGCAAGCAGTGGCGGGCCCCAGATCCAGCCCGTGCGCGCCGGGCGCTGCAGGAAGTGGCAGCTGGCCGCGTACATCGCGCTCAGGCTGCCCACCAGCGCGCTCGCGCCCAGCGTCGACAGCTCGCGCGCGAGCCCGCGGTGGTGCAGGCTCACGATCAGCAGCGCCCAGCCGCCCGACTGCAGCATCAGTGCGCCGTTCCAGGCCCGCAGGCCGGGCCGGCGCACGCCGACCACGGTGGCCAGCGCGATGCTCATCACCGTGACGGTGAGCCACATCGAGAAGAACAGGGTTTGCGCGTCGAGCATCATGGTGTCGACGCAGCCTACCTCGTTCCGGCCTCATTCGAGCTTCGCGCTGGCCAGGGGCTTGCGCGAAATCACCTCTGCAGCGTCGTGCGTGATGCCGATCATCCCGCTCTGCAGCCCCTCGGGCGTGAGGTTCATGCCGCGCTCCAGCGCCTCGCGCAGCGGCATGCCCTGCTCGATCCACTGGTAGACGCGGTAGGCGGTGAGGTGGCGCACGTTGTGCTCGCCGATGCCGCTGCAGGCCACCGCGCCGGCCGGCCCGGCATAGAAGCCGCAGCCGATCAGCGGAATGTCGGCCACGCGCCCGCGCAGCGCGGGCATCGAGCCGGCGGTGCTCACCGCCACCGCGAAGTGGCCCTGCCCATCGCGCACCACGGCGCCCACGGTGCCATGGCCGTAGCGGTCCATCACCTGCTGCCACGGCACGCCATAGTTCCAGAACTTCTTCACCAGCGCGCGGCCAGCGTCGCTCTCAGTGTCGTCGGCCGGGCCCTGCGGCGGGCCGGCCTTCTCGAGCATCTCCACGTACTCGCGGTATTCCTTGCGCACCTTCTCGGTCGGCTCGAACGGCTGGTGCAGCCCGAGCCTGCGCGCGAGTTCGGTGGCACCGGTGCCCACGATCAGCACGTGCGGCGTGTCGGCCACGTGGCGCGCGAGCCGCACCGCATGCACCACCTCTTCCGCGCCGGCCACCGCGCCGAGCCGGCCGCGCGTGTCCATCACCGCGGCATCGAGCTCGATGGTCTGGCCGTCCATGCTGAGATAGCCGCCGCGGCCGGCGCCGAAGCGGCCGTCGGCCTCCATCACTTCCACCGCGCTCACCGCGGCCTCGAGCACGTCGTCGCCGCCCGCCAGCCGCTCGAGCGCGCGCCGGCCGGCGGCCTCGCAGCCGTCGCTGTATTCGGTCTTGCTGTCGGTGCCGCCGTGGGTCACCACCATCATCCGGGCCATGCCATCTCCGCGATCCAGTACGAGCCGGATGCGGCAAGCGGCATGCCCCGGATGGAGGGCGGCGCAGGGCGGGATCAGCCCTGCGCGTAGCGCACGCGGTACCGCCCGTCGCCGTCGGAGAACGACACCAGCGGCAGCTCGCCGGCATGGCCCGTCAGCGACACGCGCTTGACGCCCATGAAATCGTCGTCGGCGCCCGATGAGCTGCTGAGCGCCAGCTGGACCATGGTCTTGAACACGCTGGCCATCGGCCCGGCGATCGCGGAGTTGACGATGCTCGCGCCCGCCTGGCGGAAGCCGTTGAGCTTGTTGGTCAGCGTGGCGAGGATCAGGTTCAGCTCGTTCGACGACACGTCGAGCCCTTCGTCTTCCTCGACCATCACCGACAGCACCAGCGTCTTCGACGGCACCAGGTCGAAGCCTTCGGCCACCGTCTCGTTGACGGTCCAGTTCTCGCCCTTGTCGACCTCGTTCTCCCAGTTGCCCTGGCGGGTCATCTTCAGGTGCGTCTTGCCGGTGGCGATGTCGCCGACGAAGGTGAGGAAGTAAGGGCTCTCGGAGCCGATTTCGCTGGTGTCGTCCACGCACTGGAAGCGCTTGAGGATCAGCTTGGCCATGATGTTTCTCCTGTCGAATGGATTGGGTGGGTGGCCGGCGATGGTCTTCGCCGGCCTGAGGACAGTCTGGGAATGCCCTCCCCACGGATCACCCACCGATGCGCGAAGATCGCGGTGGCCGCGGGCCTCAAGTTAGGGAGCGCAAATAGACGCCATGAACACCGCCATCGAACAGCCGGCCTCGCCGGCCGAGGCCGCGGCCACGTTGGCGGCACACGGCCCCGCGTGGTGGCAGTGCGGCGATGCGCCCGCGCTGGAAGCCGCCTGTGCCGGCGTGCCCGACGCGCAGCTCGCGCAGTGGCCCGAGGTCGCGCGCTGGCGGGCGCTGGCCGCGCTGCTGCGCGAGCAGGCCGAGGCGCTGAGCTGCCTGGAGCTGGCACATGAAGGCCATCTCGCGCGCGGCGATGCGGCGGCCGCGGCCACCGATGCACACATCGCGCTGGTGCTGAGCCTGTGCGACATCGGCGCGATGGACCGGCTCGAAGACTGGCTGGCCCGGGCCCGTGCCCACCCGCGGCCTGCACCGCCCGACGATGACCCCGCCGCGCTGTGGCATCACCTCGGGCTGCTGGCCCGCGCGGTGCTCGGCACCGAGGCCGTGCCCGAGGCGGAGGCCGCGCAGCAATGGCTGCATGCGCAGCTGCGGCCGCTGCGCTCGCGGCTGTCGGCCGACGAGCGGCTGATCGCGGCGCAGGTGCTGGTCAACGTGCATTTCGCGCGCCAGCAGTACGAGCAGTTCGACTTCATCGCCACGCTGGTCGAGGAGCCGCGCCTGTTCGCGCAGGCCACGCCGGTGATGCGCAGCCGCTGGCTCTATACGCTGGGCTTCGCGCACTACCAGGTCGGCCATCACGAGCGGGCCGAAGCGGCGTGGCAGCGCGCGATCGAGCTGGCCGAGGCCCATGGCCTCGTGCACACGCGGCTGATGGCCTCGCTGGCCATGCTGCGCCTGCTGCTCGACCGCGGCCGGCTCGACGAAGCCGAGCGCATCGAGGCCGCGGTGCAGCCCCAGTGGGGTGCCGGCCGCATCACGCAGCTGATCGAGCTGCAGCAGATGCGCGCCCGCCTGCAGCTGCTGCGCGGCCAGGCGGTGCGGGCGCTGGCCACCCTGCACGAGGCACTGGCGCTCGCGGCCCAGGGTGGCCTCAGCGTGCCCGAGCAGGCCTCGCTGCGGACCGACCAGGTGCAGGTGTTGATCGCGCACGACCGGCCCGACGAGGCGGCTGCCCTGCTCGCCGAGCTGGCGCAGCAGCATGGCGGGCGCGATGCCGAGGTCTACCGCTGCCTGGGTGCGCTGCTGCAGGCCTGGCGCAGCCGCGACACCGACGAGGCCGCCAGCCGCGCCCAACTGGCCCAGGGCCTGCAGCGTGCCGAGCAGCTGCGCTACACGATGTTCTTCCGCCTGCTGCCCGCGCTGGCGGCCGGCGTGTGCGCGCTCGCGCTGCGCTGGGGCGTGGCGCCGGTGTTCGTGGCCGATGTCGTCCGCGCCCGGAACCTGCCCGCGCCGGCGGGGGTGGATGCGCGCTGGCCCTGGATGCTGTGGCTGCGCATGTTCGGCGGCTTCGAGTTGCGGCTGCACGGCGAGCGCCGGCAGCGCAGCGGCAAGCAGCAGCAGAAGCCGCTGGAGCTGCTGCGGCTGATGGCCTGCGAGCGCACGTTGTCGGTGTCGCTGCGCGTGGCGGCCGATGCGCTGTGGCCCGAGGCCGACGGCGCCTCGGCGCGCAAGAACCTGGAGATGACCGTGCAGCGCCTGCGCCGCCTGCTCGAGGACGACACGCTGGTGCGCGTGGGCGACGGCACGGTCTCGCTCGACCCGGCGCGCGCCAGCTCCGACGTGGCGCAGCGGCGCGCACTGATCGAGCAGTTGGAGGCCATGGCGATGCAGCCCGCCGCCGACCTCGATGCGCGCGCCCGCGAATGCGCGGTGCTGGCCGCGCGCGTGGTCGATGCCGGCATCGGCCTGCTGCTGCCCGGCGCGCCCGACACGCCCTGGCTCGAAGCCGAGCGCCAGCGCTGCGACCGCGAAGCCGCGCGCGCCGCGAAGGCCGCCGCCGTGGTGCTCGAACGCGCCGGCGCCGGACCGGCCGAACGCGAACTGCTCGAAGCCGCGCTGCGCGAGATCAGCCGGCGCTGAGCTTGAACTTCTTGGCCGGCGCGCCGGCCTGCTTGAGCGCTGCGCGCAAGGCCTTCAGCCGCGCCGCGAGCTGCACCTTGGCCTCGGCCGCGCCCAGCCCGTCGTCGGCCGCCACGCGCAGCTCGACCACCGCCTTGGCCGGCAGCGCCTTGGCTTCTTTCGCGAGCGCGGTCACCGCCTTCTTCGCATCGGCGGTGAGCGCGTTGCCGTTGAACTCGATCTCCTGCACCGCCTTGCTCACGCCGGGCGGCACGCCGGCGGCATGCACCACGCTGTCGACCGACACGCAGGTCTTGGGGCAGGTGACGCCGCCCGCTGCGTGCAGCGCCGGCGCCGCGATGGCGAACAGCGCGCCCAGCAGGCCGGCGCGCAGGGCTCTCGAAGACACGATCAGCAGCGACATGATGCTCAGCTCCCGGAGGTGGTTGTCGTGGGCCGCAATGTAGAGCGGCGCCGCGCCGATGTCACACCCCTGGCCTACAGCTTCTCGGTCTCTCCGGCCTTCGGCTGCCACTTCATCAGCCGCCGCTCCACCTGCCCCACCAGCGCGTCGAGCAGCAGCGCAAACGCCGTGAGCACGAGGATGCCGGCCATCACCGTGTTGATGTCGAAGCTGCCCTCGGCCTGCAGGATCAGGTAGCCCACGCCCTGCGAGCTGCCGAGGTATTCGCCCACCACCGCGCCCACGAAGGCCAGGCCCACCGAGGTGTGCAGCGAGCTGAACACCCAGCTCGTGGCGCTGGGCAGGTACACATGGCGCAGCAGCTGGCGCTGGCCCGCGCCGAGCATGCGCGCATTGGCCAGCACCACCGGGCTCACTTCCTTCACGCCCTGGTAGACGTTGAAGAACACGATGAAGAACGTGAGCGTCACGCCCAGCGCCACCTTGCTCGCCACGCCCAGCCCGAACCACACCGCGAAGATCGGCGCCAGGATCACGCGCGGCATCGAGTTGGCGGCCTTGATGTAGGGGTCGAGGATCGCCGCCGCCAGCGGGCTCAGCGCGAGCCACAGCCCCATGCCCAGGCCGGCCGCGGTGCCGATGCCGAAGGCCAGCACCGTCTCGAGCAGCGTGATCCACAGGTGCTTGTAGATATCAGCGCTGGTGAAGAACCAACCCCAGATGCGCTGGAAGATCTTCAGCGGCTCGCCGAAGAAGAAGGCTGCCTGCTGGTCGTTGTCGAACAGGAAAGGCTTCACGAGCCCCGGCGCGGTGAGCACATGCCACGCCACGAACACCACCACCAGCAGCCCCAGCTGCCACACGCGCAGGTTGCGCCGGCTCGGCTTGATCAACTGCCACATCGGCTCGGCTCCTTCATGCGGCCAGCTGCTGGCGGTAGCCCTTGAGCACCTCTTCGCGCAGCACGTCCCAGATGGCGTTGTGCAGCTCGATGAAGCGCGGCGTCACCCGCACCTCGGCCACGTCGCGCGGGCGCGGCAGGTCGATGGCGAATTCGCCGATCGGGCGCGACGCGGGGCCGGCGCTCATCACCACCACGCGGTCGCTCATCGCGATGGCTTCGTCGAGGTCGTGCGTGATGAACAGCACCGCTTTTTTCTTCGATTGCCACAGCTGCAGCACCTCGTTCTCCATCAGCTGCCGCGTCTGGATGTCGAGCGCCGAGAAGGGCTCGTCCATCAGGATGATGTCGGGGTCGAGCACCAATGTTTGCGCCAGGCTCACGCGCTTGCGCATGCCGCCCGAGAGCTGGTGCGGGTAGCGGTCGCCGAAGGCGCCCAGCCCCACGCGCTGCAGCCATTGCACCGCCTGCGCCTTGGCCTCGGCCGGCGCCACGCCGCGGAATTCGAGCCCCGCGGTCACGTTCTGCAGCGCGGTGCGCCAGGGCATCAGCGATTCGGCCTGGAACATGTAGCCGGCGCGCCGGTTGAGGCCGGCCAGCGGTTGGCCGAACACCTCCACCGTGCCGGTGCTCGGCTGCAGCAGCCCGGCGCCCACGTTGAGCAGCGTGCTCTTGCCGCAGCCGGTGGGCCCCACCACCGAGACGAACTCGCCGGCGGCCACCGCCAGGCTCACGTCCTGCACGGCCGTGTAGCGCTGGCCGGGATCGTCCTTGCTGATGAAGGTGCAGCTCACGCCGTGGAGCCGCAGCGCCTCGGCGCTCATGCTTTGGGGTACTTCGCGTTCGCCTTCTTCGCGAACTCGTTGGTGAACACCGCGCCGAGATCGAGCTTGGCTTTCGCGAGCTCGGGGTCGACGCTGGCCAGTGCCTTGAAGGCCGTGGCCGGGCCCTGCTCGGGGATCAGGCCATCGGCGCTGAGCGCGGGTTTGCACTTGAGGAATGCATCGACATACACCGCGCGGTCGTTGAGCAGAAAGCCCTCGGGCACCACCTTGATGATCTCGCCCGGCCCTGCGGCCTGGATCCACTTGTCGGCCCGCACCATCGCATTGGCCAGCGCCTGCACGGTGGCCGGGTGCTTGTCGATGAAGGCCTGCGGCGCATAGAGGCACGCCGCCGGCATCGGCCCGCCGAAGACCTTGTCGGCCTCGGCGACGATGCGCGTGTCGGTCACCACCTGGATGTCGCCCGCGCGCTCCAGGATCGTGATCACCGGGTCGAGGTGCGCCAGCGCATCGATCGTGCCCTGGCGGATGGCCGCGATGGCCGCATTGGTGGCGCCCACGCCGATGAAGCTCACGTCGGCGGGCTTCAGGCCCGCCTTGGCCAGCACGTAGTTGGCCATGATGTTGGTCGACGAGCCCGGCGCGGTGACGCCGATCTTCTTGCCCTTCAGGTCGGCCACGTTCTTGAATTGCGGCATCGTCTTCCGGTTGACCGCCAGCACGATCTGCGGCGCGCGGCCCTGCAGCACGAAGGCGCGCAGCCGCTGGCCCTTGGCCTGCATGTTGACCGTGTGCTCGAAGGCGCCCGACACCACGTCGGCGCTGCCGCCCACCACCGCGCGCAGCGCCTGCGAGCCGCCGGCGAAGTCGACGATCTGCACATCGAGCCCTTCGGCCTTGAAGTAGCCCAGCTGCTCGGCCACGGTGAGCGGCAGGTAATACAGCAGGTTCTTGCCGCCCACGGCGATCGTGAGCTTGGGCTTCTCGAGCGCCTGCGCACGCAGCAGGCCGGGGGCGGCGATCAGGGGCAGCGCGGCGGCCGACAGGAATTGGCGACGTTGCATGAAGGGGAGTCTCCGGTGTTGTCGTTCGAGGGGGCCAGCACACTCTAGCGCAGCCGCCGCTGCCGCGTGGGCACCGCGGTTGCCGCACTCGTCATGCGTGCGGCCATCGCGCGCATCAGCTTCAAGGAGGACACATGAACGCACCCCGCAACGGACCCAAGAACCATGGCGACGCCGGCCTCGGCAAGGTGCAGCAGGGCGGCACCTCGGGCGGCACCGCAGGCAACAGCGGCACGACCGATCGCGACCACGGCGGCCAGGCTTCGCGCCAGAGCGACCAGGGCCGCGGCGCCGGCAACCAGGCGAGCAACGCGCCGGCCACCGACACCCGCCGCAACGGCTCGGGCACCGAGCTCAACGACATCGATTGAGCTAGCCCTCCCGCAGATCGGGCAGCTCGGCCAGAAAGCCGCGCACCGCATCGGCAAACCCCATCGGGTTGTCGATGTGCAGCACGTGGCCGCCGGCCAGCGTGAGCAGCGTGGTGTTCGGCCGGCGCTGCGCCATCTGCTCGAACAGCTCGGGCTTCGAGAGCCGGCTTTCGCGGCCGCGCAGCAGCAGCGCGGGGCAGTGCGAGGCGAGCCAGTCGTCCCAATGGTTGCCGTTGAGCGCGGCCTGCGAGGCGAGCATGTCCTCGGGATCGAAGGCCAGCCGCCAGCCCTCGGCCTCATGGCGGAACGACGGCTCCAGGTAGGGCAGCAGCCGCTCGCCGATGCGCTGGGCCAGTGCTTCGCGCGTGGGCCAGGCGCCGGCCCACTCGCGCACGAAGCCCATGTCGTCGTCGATCACCGCACCGATCTCTTCGATCACCAGCGCGCGCACCCGCTCCGGGTGGCGCGCCGCGAACTGGTAGGCATTGGCGCCGCCGAGCGAGTTGCCGAGCAGCACCGCCTGCTCCACGCGCAGGTGCTGGTACAGCGCCTCTATGTCGCCCAGGTAGTCTTCTCGCGTATAGCTGCGCGCATGGTCCGAATGCCCATGTCCGCGCTGGTCGAGCGCCACCGTGCGCCAGCCGGGCCTCAGGTGCGCGGCGAGGCGGCGGAAGGTCTCGGCCTCCATCCAGTGCGCATGCAGCGCGATCAGCAGCGGCCCCTTGCCGCCCGAGTCGAGGTAGGAAAGCCGGAGGTCGCCGTGATGGAAGTAGTCGCGCTGCATCATGCGCTCCGCCAGCAGCGCGCGTGCCTGCACTTCTAGGGCAGACATCGCAGGGGACAATCCGGGCGATGTCGTCTGATCCCGTCGTTCCCGGCCACTTCCGCCCCCGCCTCACGCTGCAGACATTGACCCGTGGCGACGGCGTGCTGGGCCTGCGCGCGGTGCCCGGCTTCGGCCCGCGCAGCACGCAGGTCACCGTGGCCCAGGTGCACTGGACCTACATCACCGAAAGCGGCCTGCGCTGGGAAACGCCCGCATCCACGCGGGTGCTCAACACGCGGCCCAAGCCCACCGAGCTGCTGCGCGGCGCCTGGGGCGAGCGGGTGCTGCTGCAGCGCGCGCTGGCCGCCGAATCGGATGCGGCCGATGCGCTGTGGGGCAGCGGCCTCCGCCCGCTGCCGCCCGAAGCGCTGCAGTGGCGCAAGGCCAGCATGGCCGAAGGCGTGGAGCCGATGTGGAGCCTGGCGGAGGAATCGCACTTCGGCGACTTCTGGGCCGAGCAGATTCCCAAGCTGCAGGCCCAGGGCTGGGCCATCGTCGTGCGGCCCGGCTTCGCGCACCAGAGCGTGCCGGTCGACCAGTGGCGCCTCGTGATCGACCCCGCCACCGGCACCGAAACCCGCGAGCTCGCCGAGCCGCTGGGCCCGCGCGTGCAGGCGCTGGGCGCGCTGCGCCAGCCGCCGCGCGAAGGCTCGTGGATGCTGAGCCTGGGCGTGGAGGTGGAAGGGCAGATGCTCGACCTCGTGCCGCTGCTGGCTGATTTGATCAAGCGCGATGCACGCTGGCTCAACGCGCGCGAGATCGCGCTGATCCCCGACCACGCCATCATCGGCCTGCGCGCGCCGGGCGGCCGCCGCATCGAGGCGCCGGCCGCGCCGCTGAAGGCCATCGTCGGCGCGATGGTCGATCTGCTCACCGACCCCCACCGCGCCGAGCGCGAAGGGCCGATCGAGCTCTCCACCTGGGAAGCCCACCGCCTCGAAGCGCTGCGCGATGGCCTGGGCGAGACCATGGCCGCGCGCGCCGGCGAGCATGGCGCGTGGCAGCTGCAGGGCGCCGCGGGGCTGGAGGCGCTGGCGCAGCGCCTGCGCGAGGCCGGCTCGCCGCCCCACGTGAACCCGCCCGCCGGCCTGGGCCTCACGCTGCGGCCCTACCAGCAGCAAGGGCTGAACTGGCTGCAATACCTGCGCGAGCACCACCTCGCCGGCATCCTGGCCGACGACATGGGCCTGGGCAAGACCGCGCAGGTGCTGGCCCACCTGCTGGTCGAGCAGCAGGCCGGCCGGCTCGACCTGCCCGCGCTGGTGGTGCTGCCCACCTCATTGATCGCCAACTGGCAGGCCGAGGCTGCGCGCATCGCGCCCGGCCTGCGCACCCTCACGCTGCAGGGCACCCGGCGGCAGCAGCACTTCGAGCGCATCAGCGGGCACGATGTGGTGTTCACCACCTACCCGCTGCTGTGGCGCGACATCGCCGAGCTGCAGAAACAGCGCTGGCACCTGCTGATCCTCGATGAGGCGCAGATGGTCAAGAACGCCGGCAGCCGCGCGGCGGGCGCGCTGCGCCAGCTCAACGCGCGGCACCGCCTCTGCGTCACCGGCACGCCGCTGGAAAACCACCTCGGCGAGCTGTGGGCGCATTTCGACCTGCTGATGCCCGGCTTTCTCGGCGATGCGCGCAGCTTCACCCGCCAATGGCGCAAGCCGATCGAGACCAACGGCGAAACCCTGCGCGCCCAGCTGCTGGCGCAGCGCGTGCGCCCCTTCATCCTGCGCCGCCGCAAGCAGGACGTGGCCACCGAGCTGCCGCCCAAGACCGAGGTGATCCGCCGCGTGCAGCTGCAGGGCGAGCAGCGCGCGCTGTACGAGAGCGTGCGCCTGGCCGCCGACGAGCAGGTGCGGCGCGTGCTCGAGCGCAAGAGCTTCGCGGGCTCGCAGATCGCGATCCTCGATGCGCTGCTCAAGCTGCGCCAGGTGTGCTGCGACCCGCGGCTGGTCAAGGGCCACGCGGTGGCCGAGACGATGGAGCGCGCCAAGATGGCGCTGCTGTGCGACATGCTGCCCGAGCTGGTGGCCGAAGGCCGGCGCGTGCTGGTGTTCAGCCAGTTCACAGAGATGCTGGCGCTGGTGCAGCACGAGCTGGCGCACCTGCAGCTGCCGCACCTGGTGCTCACCGGCGACACCCCGCCCGCACAGCGCGGCGAGATCGTGAGCCGCTTCCAGGATCTGCAGGAGCCGGTGCTGCTGCTCAGCCTCAAGGCCGGCGGCGTGGGCCTGAACCTCACCGCGGCCGACACCGTGATCCACCTCGACCCCTGGTGGAACCCGGCCGTGGAGCGCCAGGCCACCGACCGCGCCCACCGCATCGGCCAGGACCAGCCGGTGTTCGTCTACAAGCTGGTGGTGGAAGGCAGCATCGAGGAGCGCATCCTCGCGCTGCAGGAACGCAAGGCCGCGCTGGCCGAAGGCGTGCTGGGCCGCGATGCGGAGAGCGCGGTGAAGTTCAGCCCCGAAGATTTGCAGGGGCTGCTGGCGCCGTTGGACGACGAACCGTAGATCGCACTCACGCAGCCTTTGCGGCGACGTTCTTGCCCGCGGACAGCACTTCCTTGACCAGTTCGGCGGCCACTTGAATTGGCAGTGGCGGCGCCTTTCCGAAGTCGAACCCGTCGGGCGACAGCGCGCCGATCAGCTTGTCGAGCGGCAGGTCGCTCGTGCCGGTGGCCAGTTCGAGCCCGTCGGCGCGTGCATCGTAGAAGGCAGCCAAACGAACGTTGTAGCGATAGACGTTCACCAGGATCTGCACCAGAAACAGCAAGATGGCGGCCGAGCCGATCTTGGTGCTGAGCGTCGAGGCGAGGAACGTGAAATCGGAGGAGTTGTCGCTTCGCTTCATGCTTCGCTCGATCAGCGCTTCAATCCCTTTGAGGTTGTCGGCAGCGACGTTCTTCCGCGTGACCAGGCAATCGATGTCGCAATCTTGCGAAATGTCCTTGATGGCGCGTGTCCACCGCTCCTCGTCCACCTTGCTGAGATCGGCAATGCGCCACACGGCAGCCCGGGCTTCACTAATCGCGGAACCTTGATCATTGGATTGCTCCGCCACTGCCCGGATGGCGTTCTTGATGGCACGGCGCAAGCTCACTTCACCGAGGAGGGCTTCGGCTGCACGTTCCGCCGCGGCGGATGGGCGGTCCTGGGCCAGTAACTTCAGCCTTTCTCTGGCGGCGGCCACGGTGCTTGTCGAGTGCTTGGTGTTCGCGAGCTGAGCCGGCCCGCTCTCGATGGGGCGCGCTGTGGCCATCACCGACCGCAGTGCGCTGATGCTGGCGTCGGCGAGGTACAGCGCTTCGCCAGCCTTGGACTTTTCTTCGAGCAGCGCCCGCAGGCGTTCGTTCTCGATGTCGATGGCGCTTCGCTCCGCACCGTTGAAGATGTACATGCCGCCCAGCAGTGCCACGAGGATGAGCAGCAGCGATCCCACTGAATACCAGCGCAGCAGGCGTGCCCTGCTTCGAAAGTCGGCGGAGACCCGTTGCAGCGCACTCTGCACCGTGCCGGCGTCGGCTATCTGGGCCAGTGGATCGAGCTTCCGGCGCCGTACCAACGACCAGGCGAAGTGGCCAAGCAGCAAGCCGATGATGACGATACGGCTCGTCGATGATTCGAAGAGGCGCGACTCGCCGAATATGACGAGCGGCAAGCCTATCCACGCCGCAAGCGCCAATGCCGCATGGATCAACACGCTGAAAGTCGTGCTGCGCCACAGCCTGAGCAACCATCGCACCAGCGTATGGAATATGCGGATCATCGAACACTCCCTTCAAGTTGCTGTTCGATCTAGGCCGAACGAACCCAAAGCGTAGTGGCGACCTCCAGGTTGGGCAAGCTGCCTTACGTCATGGGTGCGTCCAGTGTCAGGCCATGCGGGGACGGTCGAGCCGCGCCACCGCCTCGATCTCCCCCAGCAGCCACTGCAACCCCGGATCCGCATCGTTCACCGCTGACCAGCCCACCGACACGCTGTAGCCCGGCACCTCGAAGGGCAGCGGGCTCTGCGTGAGCCGCAGCGTGCTGCGCCACACCTGCGCAATGAACTCGGGCACCGTGGTGATCAGCGGCATCTGCTTCACCAGCAGCGGGCTGGTCGCGAAATGCGGGCTGGAGAACACCACGCGCCGCGTGCGGCCCTGCTGCTCGAGCAGATCGTCGATGTAGCCGCGCAGCCCGCCCTCGAACGAAGTGATCACGTGCGGATGCTTCAGGTATTCGGCCAGCGTGATGCGCGCACCGCGCGTGCGCACATGCCGCGGATCGAACAGGCAGACGAAGCGCCAGTCGAACAGCCGGCGCTGCCGCTGCCAGGCCGGCGGCTCGGTCAGCACGCCGATGGCCAGCTCCATCTCGCCGGCATCGATGCGCGCCGCGGCGCCGGGCCCATCGGTGCTGCGCGACACGATGCGCACTTTGGGCGCGCTGCGCGAGAGCCGGCGCAGCAGCGCCGGCATCAACGCCACCTCGAGCGAATCGCTCAGGCCCACGCGAAACACCCGATCGGACACGGCCGGCTCGAACGAAGGCCGGCTCGCCAGCGCCTGCTGCAGCGTGGCCAACAGCGGCGCGATGGTGGCGGCCAGCTCATGCGCCCGCGCGGTGGGCACCATGCCCTGCGCGGTGCGCACGAAGAGCTCGTCGCCGAAGGCGCTGCGCAGCCGCTTCAAGGCCCCGCTGACCGCCGGCTGGCCGAGGAACAGCCGGCCCGCGGCCCGGGTGACATGCCGCTCCTGCATCAGCGCATGGAACACCAGCAGCAGGTTGAGATCCACGCCCCTGAAATCACGCTCGTTGATGACCACCATGCCTCCAAACGATTGGCGTGATGACATTCTGGCGCGTACCTTGTGCGCATTGAACGATGCAACGCACAAGGAGCACAGCATGCAACTCGACAAGCAGCAGACGGTGGTGGTGGCCGGTGGATCGTCGGGCGTGGGCCTGGCGGTGGTGCAGCGCGCCGCGGCCGCCGGCGCCCGCGTGATCGCGATGGGCCGCGACCAAGCCAGGCTGGATGAAGCCCTGGCGGGCTCAAGCGACAACGTGGTCGGCGTGGCGATGGACGCCACCGACCGCGCTGCGCTCGATGCCTTCTTCGCCCGCTCAGGCCCGATCGATCACCTGGTGATCACGCTCAGCGGCGGCGAAGGCGCGGGCCCGTTCGCTCAGCTCGACCTGCAGGCGCTGCGCCGCGGCTTCGAAGCCAAGTTCTGGCCGCAGCTCAACGTGGCACAGGCGGCGCTGCCCGCGCTGCGCCCGGGCGGCAGCATCACCTTCGTGACCGCGGTGTCGGCCCGCATCGCGCGGCCGGGCACCGCGGGCCTGGCCGCCATCAACGGCGCGCTCGAAGCCATGGTGGGCGGCCTGGCGCGCGAGCTGGCGCCCAGCCGCGTGAACGCGGTGTCGCCCGGCGTGATCGACACCGCATGGTGGAGCCCCGCGCCCGAGGTGAAGCGGCAGGTGTTCGAAGAGCAGGCCCGCACGCTGCCGGTGGCCCGCGTGGGCCAGGCCGACGACGTGGCGCACGCCGTGCAGTTCCTGCTGGAAAACGGCTTCGTCACCGGCGTGGTCGTGGAGTGCGACGGCGGCCTGCACCTGCTGTAGGTGCAGCACACCATCAGCTCGTGGGCAGCCCCGAGGCTTCGCCCGCACCCATCACCTTGTCGACATACGTCGGGTCGCCGGTGCCCGCCGGCGTGGCGTGCAGGTTGCCGCGGTCTACGCCGTTGGGCCCGGAGTTGTAGGCCCGCATCGCGGTGGGCACATCGCCGAACTGGCGCACCAGGTCTTTCATGTACATGGCGCCGGCCATGATGTTGTCGGCCGGGTTGTTGATGTTGCCGCCGCCGTACTTCTGGAACTCGTTGTCGCCCAGCTGCATCAGCCCACCGCCCGGCGTGTCGGCCTTGCCCTTGGATTCCTGCCAGATCATGCCGGCCAGCGCACCGGGCGGGATGCCGCTGGCCTGCGAGGCCCGCTCGATCTCGGTCTTGTAGGTCTTGGCCACCTCTTGCGGCGAGAGATCCGGCCCGCCGGAGCTGGGCGGCGGCGCCACCGGCGTGACCGAGCTGGCGCCGCTGGCCGAAGGCGAGGGTGCGGGTGATGGTGCCGGTGAGGGCGGCGTGGGCGCAGCGGCCGGTGCCGCGGGCGCCGCTGCGGCCGGCCCTTGCGGCCCGGCGGCCGGCGACACACCCGGCGCCTGCGGCGCGCCACCCGTGCCGCCACCACCGCCACCGCCCTGATGCGGCAAGCCCGCTTCGGCCGGTGCCTGGCCCGGCAGGTTGTCGAGCGCCTGGCCCAGGTTCTGCGAATCGGGGCTGCCCTGCATCGGCGACTCGCCTTCGCCCTGGCCGCTGCCCTGCTTGAGCAGCTGCTCCAGCATCTGCAGCAGCGGCACCAGCATCTGCAACAGGCCCTGCATCGATTGCATCGGATTGCTGCCGTTGCCCTGCATCGGCGATGCGCCATCGATGCCCGAAGGCCCGCCATCCAGGCCCAGGCCATCGTCGGGCTCGCCCCCGCCGCCCTGGAGCTGGTTGGATGCGTTCTGCAGGTTGCCACCCAGCAGGTTGGCCAGGCCCTGCAGCGCATTGCTGGTTTGCTGCAGCGCCTGCGACATCACATCCAGCATCAGGCTCTGCGTGAGGCGTTGCAGCGGATCGGCGCGGCCGACCCCGCCGATGGCTTCGATAGCGCTCGACATACGGTGGTCTCCATCCATCAGAATCGGGCCCGCATCCCGAGCCCCGCGAACCACCCGATTGCGACACAGCCCGCCCCCGGCGTGTGCCGCCCGGCGAAGCGAGCGTGGCCCGCGCGAAGCGCCACCACCCATCCGCCCGCCATGTCAAAGCCCAACCCCTATTCGCGCCCCGCCGCCGGCAGCGGCCTCGTGTATTCGACCGAAGGCGGCCGCATGTGCCCCGAGTGCCGCCAGCCGATCGCGCAATGCCAATGCGCCGCACTGCGCCGGCAGCAGGAGCGCCAGCAGGGCGACGGCGTGGCCCGCGTGAGCCGCGAGACCAAGGGCCGCGGCGGCAAGGCCGTGACCGTGGTCAAGGGCCTGGCGCTGGCCGATGACGAACTGTCGGCCCTGGGCAAGCGCCTGAAGGCCGCCTGCGGCTCGGGCGGCACGGTGAAGGACGGCGTGATCGAGGTGCAGGGCGATCACGTGGAGAAGGTGATGGAGGTGCTGAAGAAGGAAGGGTTCGGGGTCAAGCGGGTGGGTGGATGAGCACCGTGGCGTCCCTACACTGCGCCCTTTCAGGGATGCAAGGACGCCACGACGATGAGCGAGCCCGACAAGAAGGAAGACCCGCCGAAGGCTGAACCGGCGAAGGAGCCTCCTAAGCCGGCGCTGGTGGAAGCACCGTTGCTTAGCGCAAGCAGCCGTGCCACCGCCATCCTCAAGCCGTTGATGGCAATGAGCGCGGCCGGCGGCGTGTTCATCGCGCTGCTCTACTTTCTGCGCATCGGCTATCTGCCGGTGGAGAGCTTGAGCAGCTTCGCGGCTTTGAGCGGCGCGATCGTGTTGGTGTCGGCGGGGCTGTTTGTCTCGGTGTTTGGGCTGTGGACCCTGCCCGCCTGGCTTTGCCTGATGGCCCGGCAATCGGAAATTCGCGATGTGTGGCTGTTGTGGTTCGAAGCCCCCAGACCCTTGCCCCAAGGAGGCCTCAACATCCTTCTGTGGAGAGTCTTCGCAGCAGTGATGAGCACCATGGGAGCGGCCTGGCTTCTGCTCATCGGCGTCCCGCTTGTGGACGCCTATGCCGACCTTGGTCGATGGAAGTTGCTGATCCAGGGCGTTATCGCGGCCGCCGCGTTTGCGGGCGCTTATTGGTATGCCTTCGGCGGAATCGCGAGGTTCGGGTCTCAATGGAAGTACCGCGGCTGGAGAGCGGTGGTGACCTCGGTTGAAAGATTGCTCGGCGCCGTGTTCTATGGCTTGTGCGGAGCCTTTCCCTTGTGGATCTTCGTCAAGCTCTTCCAGATTTCGCAGTACCGACACAGCACGAGCGCCCTTGCGATCGCCTTGATCTTCGGCATTGCCTTCGTGGTGGTGATTGCCTCAAACACCTTGATGCTGGGCATGGCCGCAATTCCCTCGGTAAAGCAGAAGGAGTTCGCAGCGCTGTCCGGCGGAATGGCCGCATACATCTTGGTGGCCGGGTTTGCCGTCCTCGGAGTGACGGGACGCATGCACGACACGGTGATGTCGGCCGTGTCTGTGCGCATCAACCGCGCGCATCTGGTGCTGAGCAAGGAGGCATGCGCGTCCATGTCGCAACTCGGCGTGCGCACGGCCGCGGTGCTCGATGCTTCCGGCAAGACACTTGAGACGTGCGTGCTGCCGGACGTGACGGTGCTGTCTCGTCTGGGCGATCGTTGGCGGTTGTCTTGCGATCCCGATGAGGGCGCATCAGCCGTGCCGGGGTTGGACGAGAGCGCCGAAGACGACCGGCAGAAGAGAGAAGGCGGATCGAACGCTGCGGTGATGCTGGATGCGAAGTCGGTCCTGTCCTGGTACGAGCTTCGGACGGAGGCGGTGTCGCCCCGCTACGGCCGGCGTGCGATCTGTGGCGACTGGGGCATCACTCCCGCCGCAGGCGAGCTGGCCAGCTCAAGTCCACCATCAGCTGCGCCCCCAGCCGCGACAGCCTCTGGTGCGAAGCCTTGAGCTGATCGTTGACCGCCTGCAGCAGGGCTAGAGTGCCGGCCGAATCTCGGTCTGATGCCGGCAACCTGTGCGTCATCACCCAGCGTTGCAACCACCCTTCGAGCGACAGGAAGGCAGCAACCGGATCACCGATGGCGGCCGCGGGAATCACGAGCTCGAAGGCTGCGATCGCCTGTGGCGGCAGTGCCGCCAACACCTCGGCATGCGGCAGGCCGAAGCCGGCCAGGAACACGGCCGCGTCCAAGTCGCGCAGCAAGGCTGCGTCACCCCACTCATCACCCATGTCCGCTCCCCGCACACCTAACCAATTGAGTTAAGTTTAACGTGGTTTGAAAAACATGAGTCGCCGACGCTCGGCGCATGACGACATCTAAAGTCCGCGCCGGCCGCCCCAAGGGCGCGACCACCTATGACCGTGTGATTGCAGAAGCCTTTGGCGTGGCAGTAAGAGACGCCAGAACCGCCAAAGGCTTGTCTCAGGAAGACTTCGCCGCGCTCGCCCGCATCGAGCGATCCCACATGGGAAAGATCGAGCGCGGGCAGCACATGCCCAACCTCGTGGCGGTGTTCAAGCTGGCGAAGGCGTTGGGATGTTCAGCATTTGAGCTTGTGGCGAACGCGGAGGCATGTCTGCCGAAGGGTTATGTCGAGAGCCTTGCAGCCGATGCGCCGGAGTCCCTTGGACCTCAGCTGCGTGTTCACTAGATCTCTTATCCCCTAGATGCGCAGTTTTAGTGCACATCAGAAAAGGGTGGTGGTTTTTGATTGCGAACGTCAGGGAAGCGTCCGCAACGTCTTGTGATAATCGATAAATGAATCTTTCCGCAAAGCTATATAACGCCTCACTGCCGATCGATGCAAAGCGAAAAGCAGCGTCGCGGACCGGAATTGAGAGTTGGTATCCGTACTACGCAGGCTACACAGAGGAATTCACCCGGGGTGTACTCGGGCTCGTAGGTGAAGGCACATCGTTGACTGTCTTGGACCCCTGGAACGGGAGCGGGACGACGACACGTGTCGCGCACGAGATGGGACACAGGGCAATCGGATTCGACTTAAATCCTGTGGCGAATCTGGTTGCCGCCGCGAAAATTGCAAATCCTGAGGATGCTTCCAACGTGACGGGTCTCGCCCGGCGTTTAGCGGAGACCGATCGTATTGATGTGGCAAGCGATGACCCGCTAATCCGATGGATGGCACCGTCGGTCATTTCGCAGTACCGATCGATCGAAGCACGAATATTGGCGGAACTTGCGATGTCTAGAGATGGCGTTGTTGCGCGCCCCAAAGACGGCAACGTCCCCCCTCTTGCGGCATTCATGTTACTGGCGCTAATACGTGCAGCACGCGATTCCGCTTCTCTACATCGCGGGACCAATCCCACGTGGACCGTTCCTGGCAAGCGCCGACCCAGTCCAATTCGGACGCTCGGTAGGAAATGGCTCGATCGGCTCACCGATATGGCCGCCGATCTACACGCTGCTAAAGGCGGTTTGAGCGCTCCTACACGAGCAGCGACCCGTATCTCCATTGGTGACGCTCGGGCTCTTGCGCTTCGTGACTCGGAGGTTGATCTAGTCGTGACGTCACCCCCCTACTGCACGCGCATTGACTATGTGGTGAATTCGTCCTTCGAACTAGCGGCCCTTGGAGTCGGCACTGAATCAGAAGAGTATCTAGAGTTGCGACGAGCTTTCATGGGAACTCCTCTCGCCCGAAAAGGTGCCGTGCCCGAGGCGCTCGCGCACTGGCCGCCCAGTCTACAGATGCTGCTCAATGGTGTTCGAACTCACAGGAGCAAAGCGTCGAGCACTTACTATTACAAGACTTTTCATCAATATTTCTTGGATGCGGAGACTTCTCTAAAGGAGATCCACAGGGTAATGCGACCCGGTGGGGTGGCGATATTTGTCGTACAGACTTCTTATTACAAAGAGATCTGCGTCGACCTCCCTTCCCTCTATGTCGATCTAGGGGAAGCTCTTGGTTTCAAAGGTCAAATCGTAGGGCAAGCGCCGGTTTATCGGGCGCTCGCTCAGATTCACCCGCACTCGTTACACAACCGCAAAGAGAGTCAGTATCGCGAAGCTGTCGTAGCGTTGGAGAAAGCTGCATGAATACGGAAAAACCTAGTTCTGCCGACCTTATAAGCTCCGTTGATGGCGCGATTTCTCGGGTCCGCACTCGCGCCGTAGACGTATCGTTCAATGAACTCTTCGACATGTATAAATCGAAAGAGCTCGTTATTAATCCTGATTTTCAGCGACTCTTTCGCTGGTCAGAAGGGAAGCAATCCCAGTTTATCGAATCCCTAATTCTCGAATTGCCGGTTCCGCCGATCTACGTTATAGAAGTCGAGGACGGGGTTTATGAGCTGATTGATGGCTTGCAACGCATCTCGTCGTATCTTCACTTTCGTGGTAGGCATCCAGAGGATCCTCCTGATGTAGAGCGCTTTTTGACGCTCACAGAATGCGATGTCCTGCCTATGCTGAACGGTCTCACTTATGACGACCTCCCGCAAGCAATCCAGATCAAGTTGAAACGCCACTTCATTCGAATGGAGGCATTGCGTCGAGAGAGCGATAAACGTCTGCGATATCACATGTTCAAGCGGCTTAATACAGGTGGAGAGCTTCTAAGTCCACAAGAGATTCGGAACTGTACGATCCGCCTGTTGGATAACACGTTCAATGAATTTCTAAAGGAAATAGTCAAGGTTCCTGACTTTGAGACGTGTATGGCCCAACTGACCGACGAGAAACGCGGACAGATGTATATGGAGGAATACGCGCTGCGTTTCTTTGCAATCAAGAATAATCAAACCGAGTATGTGAAGGATATCGGAGACTTTTTAACTGAGTACATGGAGCGCGTCTCAGATCCAGAACAGAGTGCGGGCTTCAACTACGCTGCGGAGAAGGAAATATTTCACACCACCTTCAAACTCCTTGCGGCCGCGCTAGGTGAAACGGCATTTTCTGGTGTTAACAAGCAGGGTAATCCCATGGGTTACTTCTCCGCACTCCATTTTGAAGCCCTAAGCATCGGGATTCAACCCAAACTCTCAACGTTAGCTAACTCTGATTCTGCTCAACTTGAGAAATTTAAAGTTGCGCTGCTCGGGTTAAAAAAGGACGCAGGTTTCCAAGCGCTTACTAAAGGCGGCGGCAAGAACTACGCGGCGGCACTCAAGAGGCGTATTGAATTTGTCGAACAGCGGGTCGCAGCATGCCTGACATAGATCTCGCAGAATTCAGGGCTGAAATGGAGGCGGAGCGGGAGTGGCGCGAAACGGAAATGCGCCAGCTTCGTAATCAGGTCGCACTGGCCTCATCTGCCGAATTACGAAAAGTGATGCGGAAGGCGCTGGTTGTGATGCTCTACGCGCATTTCGAGGGTGGCTGCAAGGCGCTTTTTTCGATGTACGTTAATCGCCTCAATAGCCTCGGATTGCGTGTAAATGAGGTAACTCCTCCAGTCGGCGCAGCCTCTCTCGCCGAGATCTTCCGGGCGCTACGAGACCCCAACAGGAAATGCGCGGAGTTCGCGAGGGCGTTACCTAACGACACCGCGCTCCATAGGTTTGCCAGGGACCGCGAGTTCGTTGAGGTGGCTTGGCAGGTCGCGCAACGTCTCGTTCAGATTGACGCCGATGAGATCGTCGATACGGAGTCAAACTTAAAGCCAGTTGTGTTGCGCAAGATTCTTTTTCGACTTGGGCTTGACCCTGACCTTGCGCAACCATGGGAGAGGTCAATCCATCTGCTTCTAAATCGTCGAAACGATGTTGCTCATGGCACCGCAAAAGCAGGACTGGAGGAGAAGGAATACGCAGATCTCGAACAAGCGGTATTGATGACTGTCGACGGCATCGTGAAGGCGATATACGATGCGGTGGCTCGAAAGGCTTATATGGTGCCTGCGGCGTAGAGAGCGTTGCGGTTGTATGGGCAAGAAAAGTCTTTGACATGGAGGACGAACTCAGCCGCCACTGACTCGCCCCATCACCGGTTGGTCGAGCGCGAGCAGACGTATAGCGGGCGGTGGCCCATGGCGCTTGGGGAGGCGAAAGTCCATGCTGCTGTTCAGCGATGGCAAGCGCGTCTACGTTGCAGCGGACGCGGGAACCACGGCGTGGGATCGAATCGAGAGCCAAGGTGCCCGAACTGCCGGGTTTTGTCGCGCGTCTCCTCGATCCGGTGCTCAATGCGCTCGTAGCGTTCGGCCCCGACCCATCACAAATGGCTCGGCCTCAGGCCGCGATCAGCGATGCCTTAAGGTGATTGCGCGTTTCCTCATCCGCAGCCCAGATGTAGAGCCCCTTGATCGCCCGCGTCATCAGAATGCGATAGGCCTGCGTCATCTTCTCCAGGAGCGCCTCCCCGTGCGGACCGACAGGCGCTAGCGGCCCTTCCTTCGCAGCGTTCTTGACGTAAGCAGAGATGCCGCTTTCGCGGACCTTTTCGATTTGCACCATCCATTTGCCGTCGCGCCACACCAGGTCATCCAGCCACACAAGGCCGACGTAGTGGAAGTCGAAGCCGCGGACCGCATAGGTGCAACCCACTTCTGCCAGTGGGTCCTCGTTGATCTTGAACCCGTTGCGCCCTTGGACAAAGGCCGTGTAGTCGTCATCGCCGGGTATCACGTTCCACGGCTTTGACCACACGAGGCTTTGGCCATTGACTGTGACCGGTTCTGAGAAATCGAGCAGGTCTGCCGCTGCCGCATGAGGGTTGTGGACCCCCTTGGTCTTCCAGTCTCGCGAGTAGCTGGAGAGCAACCTGACTGTGGAGCCGGGGAGATGCCGGCGCAGCGCGGCTTCCATCTCGAACGGGTTGTCGAACACTTGCACATCAAAGCGGCTACGCCGCGCAACTGCATACGTGCCAGCAGGGGCGGCAGCGATGCGCATAGGTGCGTGCTCGGGATCGCCTGAGCGCGGCGGCCTTCGCTGCGGAAACTGAACGACGTTGCTTCCCGTTTGCAAGGCTGCGGTGGCCGGCGCTCCATCGCTTTGCCACGTGGAGGCATGTACCCGATTCACCGCTTCGTCGGCGCCGTCGAGTAGCTCTTCGACCCAAGCCACATATTCCGCGGAGCCTGCGCACCGAAACTGCGCTCCTGCGAGCGACACCGTTTCCACGTCGGCATCGAGCTCGTTGGCCCAGGCCTCGATGTCGCTCACGCTGGTGTTCTCGCGCGCCCTGAAGCTCTGCTCCGGATCGATGAAGAAAACGGTGAGGCGGCTGGCTCGCATGATGTGATAAGCCTGAGGCCCGAGACCTGTGACGAAGCCAAATTGGCCCGTGCCGTGATCCTTCTCGGGGGTGATGAGGGCGTGGGCCTCGTCGACCAGTGTCACCAGACAGCAGTCGTCCTCGGTGCCATGCGCGAACTCCACGTCCTCTCGCTGCCTCAGCGCAACCATGTGGTCACGCCACTTCTTTGCATCCTTGAAAAGGTTCTTATCACCGTCGTTGTCGCGCAATCTCTTCAGCTGCGGAATCGTTAGGGGCGTGAAGCTGGTCGCCTTTCTCGTCACGCCTCTCCCCGCCACCACATCACCGGCTTGGTCGATCAGGTGCACCCAGTTGCTGCTCTGGCTCTGCGAGGTGGTCACGAGGGTGATGTTGCCCTCTTCCACATGCTCGTCGGTGACGAGCGTCGCCCAGAGTCGTGCCGCCACGGCGGATTTGCCGGACCCGGGTGGGCCTTCGACGATGACCACCTTTTTTCGCTTCACTGCACGGTTGACGACAAGGCTGCTGATCTTCGCCCTGCACAGCGCCAGCGCTGTGCGCTGGTTGTCCAGCAGCTCGAACGTGCCCGTCTGCCGCCCCAGGATCTCCGCGCCGATCTGGGCCATGAAGCTGCGGTCCTGCTGGTAGCCGCCATCGACGAAGGCCCGGGCGAATTGGGGGTCCGACTCGGTGAGCCGGGTCTTGATGAACTCAGGGATCGCCTGCTCTCGGTCCGTCGGGCATGTGGTGAAGAGCGGGAACTCGCGCGCCAGGTCTTCATTCGGCGCGGCGGTGTACGAGTGGGTGAACAGCGCGCTTGTGAACAGCACGCAGCCGTGCACCTTCGCCGCATGGCTCAGCACCGCCGAATGGAAGCGCTGGCAGTAGTGCACATAGCCCTTCACTTGGTCCGATGGGTGAAGCGTCTGCACGCCGCGCCGCTCGATCAGGCCTTCCCATGCGCCGGGCTTGTCGGGCTTCGTGTCCCATTCCTTCAGCTCGATGATCACAGCCGAGGGCTGGCCTTCGTGCCTGCCGATCAACACCACGTCGCACCATGAGGCCGCACCTGGCAACTGGTACTCCAGCGCAACGTGATGTTCCCGGCGCGCGAAGTGAAGGTGCAGCGGGTCGAGGTGAGGGTCGACGAGCACCGAGGCGAGCTTCGGCAGGCTCTCGCGCCAAGCCCACTCCTCATTCCGTCCGCCTCGGCCGGTCAATGCCTTGAGTTCCTTGATGAGCAGGTCAACGTCATCCTCGACGGCATGACGAAACTCGGCCACAGTGAGCAGCACAGTGTGGTCCTTGCTGTTGGTTTTTGTTGGCGGGAGTTTCGCAGGTCACAATGCCCGGACGGCTGACCCTCCTCAGAACCTGCGATGGACCTTGCTGCCTTCCAATCCCGCCTCCGCCAGTTCGCCGACGCCCGCAACTGGCACCAGTACCACACCCCCAAGAACCTCGCGATGGCCCTCGTCGTCGAGGCGGCCGAGCTGGTCGAGGTGTTCCAGTGGATGACGCCCGAGGAGTCGATGGCGCTCGATGCCGGGGCCAAGGATCGCGCGGCCGATGAAGTGGCCGATGTGCTGCTCTACCTGCTGCAGATCGCCGACAAGACGGGCATCGACATCGAGTCGGCGGTGGAGCGCAAGCTCGCCAAGAACGAGCTCAAGCACCCCCGGCCTTGAAGCCGGCCGCGGCCTCGTCATCAGGTCGCAAACGCCGCCTCCTCCGCCCCAAACCGCTCGGCATACACCTCGCCCAGCCAGTCGACGAACACGCGCACGCGGGCCGAGAGGTGCCGGCGATACGGATACATCGCCGACACCACCATGTCGGGGCTGGGCCAGCCCTGCAGCACCTCGACCAGCCGCCCGTCGCGCAGCTCGTCTTCCACATGAAAGCGCGGCAGCTGGATCAGCCCGCCGCCGTGCAGTGCGCCCATCGCGTAGTTCTCGGCATCGTTCACCGCGAGCCAGCCGCCCACCTCGAATTCGCGCAGCTGGCCGTCGATCACCAGCTCGAAGGGGTAGGCCGTGCCGCCTTCGCTGGCGAAGAACTTCACCGCCTGGTGCGAGGCCAGGTCTTCGGGCCGCTGGGGCACGCCAAATTCCGACAGGTAGGCCGGGCTGGCGCAGATGACCTGCGGCATGGCCGCCAGCCGCCGCGCCACCAGCGTTGAATCGCGCGGCAGGCCGGCGCGTATGACGCAATCCACGCCCTCGCGCACCAGGTCCACCAGCCGGTCGCCGCTGCTGAGGGCGATGTCGATCTGCGGGTAGCGCTGCCTGAAGGCCGGCAGCCGCGGCAGCACGATGCGGGTGGCGTGGGTGCCGCTCATGTCCACGCGCAGCACGCCGCGCGGGTTGGCGGCCACGTGGCGCAGCGCCGCGTCGGCATCGTCGAGCTCGCCCAGGATCTGCACGCAGCGCTCGTAGTAGGCCTGGCCGTCGAGCGTGGGGCGCACGTGGCGCGTGCTGCGCTCGAGCAGCCGCGCGCCGAGCTGGGCCTCGAGCTCCTTCACCGCATGCGTGGCCGTGGCGCGGGGGATGCCCAGCCCATCGGCCGCGCGGCTGAAGCTGCGCAGCTCGACGATGCGGGTGAAGAGGCGGAGGGCGTCGAGGCGGTCCATGGCGGGCGGGTGTGGCCGGCCGATTATTGGCGTGGGCTGAATTCTGTTGGCCGCCTAGGGCTCTTTATCGCGCGGCCTCGGTTGAAAAGAATCCGTTCCATCAACGCTTGCTCTTCATTCAAGGAGTCAAACAGATGGACAAGGGATCTCAGCGGGTGGCCATCGTCACGGGCGCATCGGGCGGCATCGGCCGCGCCATTGCCGAGCGGCTGGCGGCCGATGGCTTGGCGGTGGCGGTGCACTACGCGGGCCATGCGGCCCATGCCGAAGCGGCGGTGCGTGCGATCGAATCGGCCGGCGGGCGCGCGGTGGCGCTGCAGGCCGATGTGGCCGATGCCGCGTCGGTGGCCGGGCTGTTCGCCGCGGCCAAGGCGGCGTTCGGCCGGGTGGATGTAGTGGCGCACAGCGCGGGGGTGATGTCGATGTCGCGCATTGCCGATGGCGACGTGGAGGCCTTCGACCGCACGATCGCCACCAACCTGCGCGGCAGCTTCCTGGTGATGGCGCAGGCGGCGCAGCACCTCGGGCCGGGCGGCCGCGTCATCGCGCTGTCGTCGAGCGTCATCGCCAAGTCGTCGCCGGGCTATGGCGCCTACATCGCGAGCAAGGCCGGCGTCGAAGGGCTGGTGCGCGTGTTGGCCAACGAGCTGCGCGGCCGCGAGATCACCGTGAATGCGATTGCGCCGGGGCCGGTGGAGACCGAGCTCTTCCTCAAGGGCAAGCCGGCCGAGCTGGTCGAGCAGCTTGCGAAGCAGGCGCCATTGGAGCGGCTGGGCCAGCCGCAAGACATCGCATCGGCCGCGTCGTTTCTCGCGGGCCCTGATGGGGCCTGGGTGCACGGCCAGGTCATTCGCGTCAACGGCGGCTTTGCCTGAGCCGCCATCCATCACTCACTTTCACCTACCAAGAAAGCACACCATGCCATTTGCCAACTTCAAGTTCCCCGAGGGCATCGTCGACCACGCCCGCAAGGAAGAGATCATCCACCGCACCACGGCGATGTTCGTCGAGTACTTCGGCGAGGGTGTGCGCCCGTATTCGATGGTGCTGGTCGAAGAGGTGTCCGATGGCGGCTGGGGCCGCGCCGACGAAACGCTGACGCTGGCCAAGATGGGCCTGCCGGCCAAAGGGAAGTAGGGCTGCGCGGGTAAGATGCCGCCCTTCCCCAAGCTCGGAGGGCGGCATGGCTGCGCACCACGACAGTGAGACCTACCGCCAAGTCGAGATCACGCCGCAGCTGCAGCACCGCCCCGCGCCCCCGCGCGACGAGACGCGGGTGCTGCTGATGCTGGCGCAAACCATCGCCGAGCAGCCCGATCAATCGCTGCAGCTGCTGGTCGATTGCGCCATGCGCATCACCTCGGCCGATTCCACCGGCATCAGCATCGCCGACGTGGAAAACAACGAGGACGTGTTCCGCTGGGTGGCCACCGCCGGCCGCTTTGCGCCCTACCTGCACACCACGCTGCCGCGCTGGTTCAGCCCCTGCGGCGACACGCTGCGCACCGGCGGCGTGATGCTGATGCGCGAACCCGCGCGGCACTACCCCTACATCGCGAGCCTGGGCATCCCGATCACCGAGGTGCTGCTGTCGCCCATCAAGCGCCACGGCGAACTCGTGGGCACCGTGTGGGCCGCCCTGCACGACGACCGCAAGCGCTTCGACGCGGAAGACGCCCGCCTGCTCACCGGCCTGACGCAGTTCGTCGGCGACACGTCGGATCTGCTGGATCGGTTGTCGTTTGGGCAGACGCTCTGAGCGGCCGATAAAGCTACCAGCCGAACTTCAGCGGCATCGCCTTGCCATCGCTGCGCCGCTTCCACGTGCCGCTCAACCCCTGCGCGCCGGCCTTGAGCACCAGGTCGGCCTGCGGCTGGTTGTCGGCATTGCTCTCCACCAGCGCCAGCATGTCTCCCTGCCAGGTGCCCGACAGCGCGATGGGCTTGCGGTAGCGGTCGTAGACGTAGAAGCCGTGGACGCTGTCGCGCTCGAACAGCGGCGGCCGCACATAGAGCGTCACTGCGGTGCCGCTGCCCAGCGTGCCGTGCAGCCACTGGCCCAGCGATGAGGCGGGCTGCGCCGTGGGTGTCTGCCGGCTGACGATGGCCTTGCCATAGGGCGTGAGCCAGCGCTCGAGTTCGGCGGCCTTGAAGGTGGTGGAGAAGTTGCCCAGTTCGTCGAGGCCCTGCATCGCGTGGTTGCTGCAGCGGCCGCGGCCGAAGGCCAGGCCGTCGGGCAGCACGCTCAGGATGCCGAGCCAGCGGTAGGCCGGCTCGCGGCCCTGCTTCTCCTTCAGGCAGGTTTCATACATCGCGATCGCTTCGTCGTTGTCGGGGCTGGCCTGCTTCTTCTGCTCGGCGCGCAGATGCCGGATCTCTTCGCGGATGCTGCGGATGTCGTCGGCCTCCACGCGCTTGATCAGCGCCGCGCGGCCTTGCGGCGTGAGCAGGTCCTGCGGGGTCAGCAGCCGGCCCGAGCTCACGTCGAAGGCCACGGGCTTCTCGTAGGTTTCGCAATAGGCGCCGCAGCCTTCGCCGCTGATCACGATGGACAGCACATGCCCGTCGTTGACCAGCACCTGGTAGTCCATCGAGGGCAGCGACCGGCGCACCTCGTCGCCCAGGCCCTTGAGCGCCTGCATCGGGTCGGCCGGCGGCACCAGCTCGGAGGCATCGCCGATCGTCTGCAGGAAGAGGCCGGCGTTGATCTTCTCGGCGGCCGGCGTGCGCGCATCGACCACGGGGTAGCGCCAGGTGTCGTCGGCATCGCCCTTGCGCACCAGCGTGCGCAGCGGCAGCGGCTGGGCCCAGGCCGTGCTGCCGATGGCGCAGGCCATCCACAACACCGCGGCTGCCCGCAGGGCCGGCCATGTGTGCGTGCACTTTTGCATCTTCGTCCTCCTTGCAGAGCCGGCGATTCTCGCGCCGCCCCCTACACTGCCGCCCGCCATGGCCTTCACGCATCCGCAGATCACGCTCATCGGCCTTGGGCTGGCGCTGCTCGGGCTGGTGACGCCGTTGGTGGCGCTTGGCCTGCTGGCCGGCCCGGCCGGCGGCGGCCGCCGCGCCGTTGTGTTGAAGAGCGGCGCGCTGGTGATCGCCGGCGCGGCCAACCTGGCCTCGTGGCTGCTGCCTTCGGCGCTCGAAGAGAGCCGGCTGCAACGCTGGGCCGATGCCAAGGCGAGGGCCATCGCGGTCGGGCAGGCCGGCCGCTTCGACGAGATGCGCCAGGCGATCGACGCGGCCGATCCGGTGAAAGGCCGCCTCGATTTCATCAACGAGCTGATGGCGGTTCCCGGGCCTTCGGCCCTGCCGCCGCCCGCCTTGCAGCAGATGGTGGCCGATTGCCACCGGGATGCGCAGGCCGAGGGTGCGGCGCCCTGGCTCGAGCTGCTGCGCGATGCCCTCAACTACGGACGTGTCGAGCTGGTCGATGCATTGGCACGCGGCCATGCGGCGTGTGCCCCGGCCGAAGCCGCCGCCTGGCGCGACGCGGTGCGGCAGGACCTGCGCTCGTTCGTGCCCGTGGGCCAGGTCTACGGCCGCTCGCCGCAGCGACTCTCCCGGCAATGGCAGGCCGAGGCGCTGGCCACGCTGGTGGGCCACGACCCACAACTGCTCGAGCAGAACAGCGAGGCCTTCGGCTGTGGTGGGTATCTCACCGGGCCGACGCTGCCGCTCGGCACCTTCCGCCGCTGCACGCTGTTCACGCGCCTGTTCGTCGATGGCCATCGCGAGGCGGTGCTGCGCCTGCTGCCGATGGTGGAGGATCCATCGGCCCACCTGGGCCCGCTCGCTGCGGCGCTGCTCAAGGGCGATGTGCGGGGCGCGACGGCCGCGGCCGACCAGTCGCCGGATGCCGTGGCGCCGCTGATGCCGCGCCTGTTCGCGGTGGTCGAGCCGCAGCCGCTGGCGGCCTGGGTGGCAGCGCGCGAGATCAGCCTGCCGTGGAAACCGGGCAAGGGCACGACGCACGACGAGATCGAAAGCCGGTCGGCGCTGGAGGCGCTGTTCCAGGCGGCCTACGAGCGCGATGCCGATCAGCCGCAATGGCCCTTCATCGAGATCGCGCTGCGCCTGCTGCCAGGGCGGGCCGATGCGCTGGACCCCTGGCTCTACCACGCCTACTTCGAGCAGCGGCCCGCCACCGACACCCGCGTGATCGCGCTGGTGCGCCAGCTGCAGCAGGCGGGCGTGTCATGCGCGCCCTTGGCGGCTGCGATCGGGGCAGAGCTGCGCGAGGGAGGCGACCTGGCGCTCTACCAGGGCCTCACCGGATGCCCGCTCACATCCGCGGCTCGCCGTTCTCGTTCACCGTGATCGTCGGGCCCGGCAGCGCGGTCATCTGCACGTGGTGCTCCACGCCGCGGAAGTAGTAGGTCACGTCCCAGAATTCGGGGCGCTGCTGCGGCACCGCGGTGCAGCGCTGCACGTCTTGCACGCTGGTGACGTTGCGGTTGTCGCGGCCGGCGTTGGCGCCGATGGCGGCGCCGGCGATCACGCCGCCGATGGTGGCGATGTCGCGGCCCGAGCCGCCGCCGATCTGGTGGCCGAGGATGCCGCCGATCACGCCGCCCACCACCGCGCCGGGCACGTTGGCCTCGCCGCGCTGGCTCTGGGTGACCTGCTCGCGCTCCACCCAGCAGCGCTGCTGCGGGGCGCCGTAGATCGCGCGCACGGCGTTCACGTTCACGCTGTAGAGCTGCTCCTGCGGCCGGCGGCGCCAGTCGTACACCGGCGCCGGCGGCGGGGCGTAGCGGCGGTCGTCGATGCGGGTGGCGGGGTGGATGGCACGCACCGACGAGAGCCGGTCGTTCAGTCCCATCGAGCCGAGGCTGGGGTAGCGGCCCGGCGTCAAGATCACGCAGCGGCCGCTGTAGTTGATGTCTTCGCAGGCTTCCCAGCGCTCGCCGAACACGATGACCGACGAGGCGCGGTCGTTGAAGCCGATCTGGCGGAAGTCGTTCAGGTCGTTGAGCGTGGTGAAGCCGCGGCCCTGGAAGTTGTCGTGCTCGTAGAAGGTGACCTGCGGCGCCATCGGCTGCGGCGCATAGCGGCCTTCGTCGTGGCGGCCCTCGTGGTGCACCGGCCGGGCCGACGACAGGTTGTTGTTCATGTCCATGTCGCGCAGCGAGCGGTAGTAGCCCGGGCGCAGGATCATGCAGCGGCCGCGGAACTCGGCGTGTTCGCATACTTCCCACTGGCCATGGGTCACCACGACGGACGAAGCCCGGTCGTTGAAGCCGATGTCGTTGAAGTTGTAGACCGCATCGTTGGCGGTGAACGACCGGCCTTCGAAGTTGCTGTGCTCGTAGAAGGTGATCTGCGCCGACGCCTGGCTCGCGACCGCCACGGTGGCGATGGCCAGTGCCCATTTCAGGATGCTCTTCATCCGGACCCTCGGGTGTGATGGTGTGTTCCGGCATAACGCGGCCCGGGGCCGGCCAGCCGACAAGGCTTTGTTGCCGGCCGGTAAAGCGGCGGCCGCAAACCCTTGTCACAAAGAGGTGGCGCCGCCCGTCTTGTGAGGGTGTCCCCACTATCCTTGCCCGCCATGACCGACCCCGACGTGTTCGCCGCGCTGCGCCCGCGGCTGTTCTCCATCGCCTACCGCATGCTCGGCACGCGCGCCGATGCCGAAGACGTGCTGCAGGATGCGTGGCTGCGCTGGCACAAGACCGATGAAGCCGGGCTGCAGTCGGCCGAGGCCTGGCTGGTGACCGTGGTCACGCGGCTGGCGATCGACCGGCTGCGCGCGGCCAAGGCCGAGCGCGAGGCCTACGTGGGCTGGTGGCTGCCCGAGCCGCTGGTCGAGGTGGACGAGCGCACGCCCGAGGCGGCGGCCGAGCTGGCCAGCGATCTCTCGGTGGCGCTGCTGTGGGTGCTGGAGCGGCTGTCGCCCGAAGAGCGCGCGGCCTTCCTGATGCGGCAGGTGTTCGACCAGGACTATGCCGACGTGGCCGCGATGCTCGGCAAGAGCGAGGCCGCCTGCCGGCAGATGGTGCACCGTGCGGCCGAGCGCGTGCAGCAGGAGCGACCGCGTTTCGAGGTGCCGCGCGATGCGCACCGCCAGCTGCTCGAGCGCTTCATGCAGGCCGCGCGCAGCGGCGAGCGCGAGGCGATCAAGGCGCTGCTGGCCGACGACGTTCAGGTGGTGGGCGATGGCGGCGGCAAGGTGCGGTCGTTCATGGAGATCGTGCGCGGCGCCGACCGCATCGCCAACCTCTACCTCGCCACCTTTCTCAAGCATGGCGACGGCGTGGTCTACCGCCCGGCGCAGATCAACGGCGAGCCGGGGCTGCTGCGCTATGTGGATGGCCAGCTCGAATCGGCCCAGGCCTTCGTCACCGACGGCGAGCGCATCCTCGCGATCTACGCGGTGCGCAACCCCGACAAGCTGGCCGGCATTCCGCCGCTGCAATGAGGGGCTGACGGGCTGTCACAGCCGCGCGGGCTGGTCCGTCTTAGTGGGTATGAGCGGCCGCAAGGGGCTGCCGCTCCCCTCCACCGAAAGGACCCCGACCATGTCTCACGAAGCCCGCGTGCCCTATCACCAGCTCGCTCCCAAGGCCTTCCAGAACCTGCTGAAGCTCTCGCAGGATCTGCGCCGCGACCTGCTCGGCGCCAAGCTCGTCGACCTCGTGCTGCTGCGCGTGTCGCAGATCAACGGCTGCGCCTTCTGCATCGACATGCACTGGCGCGACCTGATGAAGATGGACGTCGACGCGCGCCACCTCAACGCGGTGGCCGGCTGGCGCGAAGCGCCCTTCTTCGATGAGCGCGAGCGCGCCGCGCTGCGCTGGGCCGAGATCGTGACCGCCACGCCGAACAGCGATGCGAGCGACGAGGAATTCGCGAAGCTCAAGCAGCACTTCACCGACGAAGAGATCGCCGAGCTCGGCTTCGTCATCGTGACCATCAATGCCTGGAACCTGCTCAACGTGAGCTTCCGCAACCCGCTGCCCGAGAAGCCTCTGTATTGAGCGGGCCGGGGAGGCCGCGGCTCATTCGAGCTTGCGGTCTTCCTGCTTGGCCTGCTCCATCGCCTCGGGCTCCAGCTGCTCCGAGGCGATGTTGAGCCGCACGAACACGCCCCACGCCGCCAGCAGCACGCCGGCGGCCGCGATGCTCCAGGCGGCATACGGCAGCTGCGCCATGTTCTCGTGCAGCGCCTTCATCGTGGCGACCAGCCCCTCGACCACCAACGCGACGACGAACACCACGAGAAAACGCGACAGGAAGCGCCGCACCCGCGTGGGCGCGCTCACGTGCGCCTCGCGCACGACCTCTTCCTCGGCGATGGTCTGCGACACCTGCAGCGCTACCACCGCCACCGCGGCCACGCCGATCACCTCGATCAGCCGCTGCGTGGCCTTGTCGTCGAAGCCGCTGGCGAACGCCAGCCACACCTCCTGCGCCGACACGTACAGCAGCATCAGCGCGATGAGCGCGAACAGCGCCGCGATCAGCGCATGGACCACGGCGTAGATGCGCAGCAAGGCCTTGAACATGTCGACTCCTCGTGATCCGGCTCGAAGCTGCAGGGCAAGCCCTGTTCCTGGCGTGGGCCTTGCTTCGAGTGCCGGTCCCCTCTTGCGTGCACCGGCCGGGTGCGCGCGCCTCACAGGAGCCTCCCATGACCCGCCTTGCCGTCACCGAGAAGATCATCGCCACCAAGGTCGCCCTGGGCCTCACATGGTCCGACGTGGCAGCCAAGGTCGGCCTGAGCAAGGAGTGGGTCACGGCCGGCTGCCTCGGCCAGATGACCTTCAATGAAGAACAGGCCGGTGTGCTGGCAGAGATCTTCAACCTCACGCCGGAAGAGAAGCGCTGGCTGATGGTGGTGCCCTACAAGGGCTCGCTGCCCACGCAGGTGCCCACCGATCCGCTGATCTACCGCTTCTACGAGCTGGTCAGCGTGTACGGCACCACCTTCAAGGAGCTGATCCACGAGGAGTTCGGCGACGGCATCATGAGCGCCATCGATTTCCGCATGGACCTCACGCGCGAGGCCGACCCCAAGGGCGACCGCGTGCAGATCGTGATGTCGGGCAAGTTCCTGCC
>CBIHRS010000038.1:0-48194 GCA_966212505.1 uncultured bacterium | reverse complement strand
TGGCCAAGGAAGCGCTGATGGACGACATCGACATGTACGAGCTGCTGCAGCGCGGCCCGCAGAACAAGCTCGAAGAGCTGCGCATCGAGCTGTACGAGAAGGTCAATGCGCTGGGCATCGGCGCTCAAGGCCTGGGCGGCCTGACGACCGTGCTCGACGTGAAGATCAAGACCTTCCCGACGCATGCGGCCTCCAAGCCCGTGGCGATGATCCCCAACTGCGCGGCCACGCGCCATGCGCACTTCGTGCTCGACGGCTCCGGCCCCGCCTACCTGGAGCCGCCCAGCCTCGACCTGTGGCCCGACGTGAAGTGGGCCCCCGACTACAACAAGAGCCAGCAGGTCAACCTCGACACGCTGACCAAGGAGCAGGTCGCGAGCTGGAAGCCGGGCCAGACGCTGCTGCTCAGCGGCAAGATGCTCACCGGCCGCGATGCCGCGCACAAGCGGATTCAAGACATGCTGGCCAAGGGTGAACCACTGCCCGTCGACTTCACCAACCGCGTCATCTACTACGTCGGCCCGGTCGACCCGGTGCGCGACGAGGTGGTGGGGCCCGCCGGCCCCACCACCGCCACGCGGATGGACAAGTTCACCGAGATGATGCTGGCCAAGACCGGCCTGATCGCAATGATCGGCAAGGCCGAGCGCGGCCCGGTGGCCATCGAGGCCATCAAGAACCACCAGTCGGCCTACCTGATGGCAGTGGGTGGCGCGGCCTACCTGGTGAGCAAGGCGATCAAGGGCGCCAAGGTGGTCGGCTTCGCTGATCTCGGCATGGAAGCGATCTACGAATTCGAGATCAAGGACATGCCGGTCACGGTGGCGGTGGATGCCGCCGGTACCAGCGTGCACAACACCGCGCCGAAGGAATGGCAGGCCAAGATCGGCAAGATTCCGGTCGCCGTGGCCTGAGCCATCCCTCATCTTCGGGGGGCAGCCCCCACGCAGGCGCGCAGCTGAGATAGGCTGCGCGCCTGTTTCACTTCGAACCGCACTTCGTGAGTTCACCCAGCGCCCTGCCGGCGGCCCTTGCGTCTCCCCCCGCATCCTCTTCCTCGCTCACGGCGCTGGCCCCGCTGCCAGCGGATTTCCCGGTCACCCTCAGTGGTGAGCAAAAGCAACAGATCGAAGCGCAGCTGGCCCATGCCAGCCTGGCGACGCTGCCGCTGTCCGACATCGCGAAGCTGGGCGCTGAGGCCGAGCAGGCCTTGCATCGCACGCTCGGGCAGTTTCTCGACCGCATCGAGAAAGCCGAGCAGCCGCGCATCTTCAAGCTGGTGTCCAGCCTCAGCGAGGCGGTAGAGCGCGAGCAGCTGCCGGCGCTGGCCGACCGCATCCTCAACGCGAAGCCGACCTTCGTCGAGCGGCTGATGGGCCTGTTCAGCAAGAAGGCGCTGTCGCGCGCCATGGCTCGCGCGTACGAAGAGGTGCGCCTCGCGGCGTCGGGCAAGAGCAGGAAGCTCTCCGACGTGATCAAGGCCATGGAGCAGGAGCTGCGCACCGAGCAGGACCGGCTCGAGGCCGAGGTGCGCACGCTGGAGCAGCTGAAGGACGGCTACCGCGAGCGCTTCGTCGAGTTCGCAGAGGTCGCGGCCTTCATGCTGGGCTTCGTGCAGAAGGGCCGGGCCGAGCTGCAGCAGGCGGCCGCCGCGCCCGATGCCGACGCCGGCGCGCTGACGCAGCTGCAAGACAAGCTGCAGGCGCTGGAAAGCCGCGCGCTGGCGATCGAGAGCACGCTGTCGCGCCTGCCCTCCGACCAGCTGGTGATCCGCCAGCTGCAGAACGCGGGCATCTCCACGCTGCAGGAAACCACGACGACCGCGGCCTCGCGCTTCGCCAGCATCAAGATGACGCTGCTCACCATCCACGGCGCACTGGTCACGCAGGGCGTGCAGCGGCTGGCGCAGCAGGGTGCCGACCTCGACCAGAACCTGCTGGCCGTGCGCAGCGCGTTGATGAAGGACGTGGTGGGCAAGGCCGCCACCGCCCCCGGCGAGAACCGGCTGGCGCAAGCGCAGCAGCTGCAGGCCATCGTGGCCGATACCCGCGAACTGGTTGCCATCGTCGACCAGGCCCGCGAGAAGAACACGCAGATGTTCGACCAGGCGCGCGAGATGTTCCGGCAGGCGCGCCAGGACATGGCGTCGCTGGGCGCCGTGATCCGCCCCGATCTGCCGCCGCAGCGCTGAGCCGCCGCACCTTCACGCTTTCGTTTCCGTTCACGCCACCATGTCCAAACTCGTCCTCAATCTCACCAAGCCCGGCGAAACCGCCGCCAAGCTGCAACTCAACCTCAGCAAGGGCGAAGTCTTCACCGCCAAGCTGTCGTGGGACGGCAGCACCGACCTCGACCTGCACGCCATCGTCTGCGTCAACGACGGCAGCGGCGCCAAGGCGCAAAGCCTCGAAGACATCCTCTCCACCTACAACGTGCGCCGCCGCATCAACGGCCAGGAGGTGGGCATCCTCGACAAGAAGAGCGACGGTTCGTTCGAGGTGCACGGCGGCGCGCTGCGGCACAGCCCGGATGCACTCGACGGCGCGCTCGACGGCATCGACGAATGGATCCGCGTCGATCCGGCCAAGCTGCCCGCGCCGGGCAGCGGCGTGATCGAGATTCCGCTGGTCGCGATGATCCATCCGCAGGCGGGCTCGCGCCGCTTTGCCGACGTGACCAACGCCGAAGTGGCCATCGTCAACGCCGCCGGCAAGGAGCTGATGCGCGCCAGCCTGTCGAGCCAGTTCGGCGAATTCATCGGCGTGCAGATGGGCTCGGTGATGATCGAGGCCAATGGCACGGCCAACTTCGTCGCGGTGGGCGTGGGCTTCAACGGCGACTTCAACAACGTGCTCGGCCACTTCTCCTGATCGGCGCTGCACGCAGCATCGATGGCAATCCGGCCGACCGTCATCGGAAGCGATGGCGATCCCGAACGCAGCACCCCGCCCGCGATCCGGCCCACCGTGATCGCGAGCGGCACGCCCGCGCCCTCCGCAGCGGCGGCGCCGACACGGCTGCCGGGTGTGCAGCGCCGCACGCTGGCGGTCGACCGCGACCAGCTTGCGCGCCGCTTTCCCGAGGCCTCGCCCACACAGATCGAGCGCGCCGCCGGCGTGCTCGCGACGATCACGCCCGAGGTCTTCGACCGCGGCGCGGCCGAGCGCTTCGGCCGCGAGCTGCAGGTGCGGCATGCGCAATGGGTCGACCAGTTGCTCGCCACGATGGACCACGAGGCGCTGCGCGCCGCGCCACGCCACCTCGACCGGCTGCTCCAACTGCTCGACGATGTGGCCACCAGCCTGAGGCCATCGGCACTGCCGTGGAACCGGCGGCGCTCGCCGGGCGCGAGGCTCGCTGCCTGCCGGCCTGAGATCGACATGCTGCGCGAGCAGCTGAAGACCTGCGATGCGCAGCTGGCGCAGGCCCGGCAGCAGCTCGCCGACGCGGCGCAGTCGGCCACCGGCATGACCGAGGAGCTTCACGCCCTGCAGCTGGCCTCCGACATCCTGCGTGAGCACCTGCCGCCCGAGCGCGCCCAGCCGCTGCAGGACCGCGTGGTGTCGCTCGGCAAGACACTGGCGCTGCTGCAGCAGCAGGCGCTGCAGAACCAGCAGTCCGGCCTGCAGCTGGCGCGCCTGGCCGAGCGCATCCACGAGGCGGTGATGGTCAGCCTGCCGGCCTGGCTCGCCACCGTGGGCGCCCTGCCCGACGAGCCGCCCAACGACACGCAGCGCTACCTGCTGCTCCAGCAACTTCAGACGGTGCTCGACAAGCTCCGCAGCCCCAACACACCCTAGAGGAGGACACCCCGAGATGGCCCTGACCCTGAACCTGCAGAAATCGCAGGCCACGCTGCAGCTGTGCCTGCAGAAGGCCGGCGTGACCAAGCCGCCTGTGCTCGACATGGGCTTCGTGCTCGACGTGAGCGGCTCCTTCGAAGACGAGCACCGCGACGGCATCACCAATGACCTGATCACCCGGCTGGTGCCCTGGGGCCTGACCTTCGATCCCGACAAGAAGCTCGACGTCATCACCTTCAGCGATGGTGCCGCGTCGGTGCACAGCGCCGGCGCGGTCGATGCCGGCAATTACCAGGGCTTCGTCGCGCGCGAGATCATCGGCCGCGTGCCCGGCTGGTGCGGCGGCACCGACTACAGCTATGCGCTCGAGCAGGCCTTGCGCAACTTCGGCTGGCTGGCTGGCCCCAAGCCCGGGCTGCTGGGGCGCCTGTTCGGCCGCAAGGAACAGACCTCGCAGTCGCGCCGGCGCTCGCTGGCGGTCGTGGTGACCGACGGCGAGAACAGCGACCCCGATCGCACGCGCGCAGTCCTGCGCGCCTCGCAGGAGCGGCACGACGAGGTGTACTTCCTCTTCATCGGCATCTCCAACGACGGCGGGCGCTTCCCGTTCCTGAAGAAGATCGGCAAGGAGTTCGACAACACCGGCTTCATCGCCATCCGCAACCTGCGCCAATTCGTCGCCAAGTCCGACGAGGAGCTCAACAGGGAGCTGCTGCTGCCCGAGCTGCTCGAGTGGATGAAGCGCTGATCAACCTGCTCCTGGAGGAAAACAACCATGGAATTCCTGTCCGTCGCATTCTGGGCCGCACTCGGCTCCATCATCCTGGCCAACGTGCTGCTCTCGGGCGACAACGCGGTGGTGATCGCGCTCGCCGCCCGCTCGCTGCCGCCCAAGCAGCAGAAGCAGGCCATCGTGTTCGGCAGCGCCGCCGCGATCGTGATGCGGATCGTCCTCACGCTGATCGCGGTGCAGATGCTGAAGTGGCCCTACCTCAAGCTGATCGGCGGCGGGCTGCTGCTGTACATCGGCGTCAGCCTGATGCTGGAGGAAGAAGACGTCGAGGACGGCAAGGAGCCTGAAGCCAAGGGCATGCTGGCCGCCGTGCGCACCATCCTCGTGGCCGACCTCGTGATGAGCCTGGACAACGTGCTGGCCGTGGCGGCGGCCGCCAAGGGCAACACCACGCTGCTGGTCGTCGGCCTGGGCATCAGCGTTCCGCTGATCGTGTTCGGCAGCACCCTGTTGCTGAAGGTGATGGAGCGCTTCCCGATCATCATCACGCTCGGTGCGGCGATGCTGGGCTACCTGGCCGGCGAGATGGTGGTGACCGATCCCGCGGTGCACAACTGGTTCGGCGAGCTGCCCCATGCGGTCGAGGTCGCCGCCGGTGCCATCGGTGCCGTGCTGGTGGTGGCGCTGGGTACCTTGCTGCACCGCCGCGCACGCATGCAGGCACAAGCTGCCGCCTGACACGCAGGCAACCATGAAAAAGGCCGCCGGGGTTCGCGCCCCGGCGGCCTTTGCATTTCAGGCGATCACTGGAACTTGTAGCTGATCACCCCGTAGTAGAAGCGGCCGCGCGGGTCGACGAACGATGCGGCATAGCCCGCGGCGTGCGAACCGTACGACGACACCGCGGTGAACGGCGGCTCCTCGTTGAAGAGGTTCTTGATGCCCAGGCGCAGGGTCAGGTTCTTCACGCCGGTGAAGGTGCCCGAAAGGTTGCAGCGGCTGGAGTCCTTCACGTGGTAGTCGGTGAGCACGCCGACGTTGGCATCCACCAGGTTCTTCGATTCTGTCCAGCCCTGCACGAACACGTTCTCGAGCGTGGCGCTCCACGGACCGTAGCCATAGTCGAAGGCCAGCGTGTGCTGCCAGCGCGGATGCGGCTGCACGGTGCCGCCGTCGCCGGCGGTGCCCGCATAGCTGTGGAAGGGGCCGCCTTTGTAGTCCTGGCGTTTCCATTCGCTCACGTAGGTGCCGTTGAGCTCGACCGCCAGCTTGCCGTAGGTGCCCAGGTTCCAGCGCGTCTTCACGTCGAGGTCCCAGCCCGAGGTCTTGAGATCGCCCAGGTTCTCGACCGGCGTGTCGATGTAGCTGATGAAGCCATCGGCCGTGCGGTGGATGCGGTCGCCGAACCTTGTCAGCAGCGCCGGGTCGGTCAGGATCGCGTCGCCCGTCAGGACGTCGATCTGGTCCTTCTTGGTGATGGCCCAATAGTCGATCGAGGTCGACAGCCACTGCACCGGCTCCAGCACGATGCCCGCGGTGAACTGGCGCGACTTCTCCGGCTTGAGGTTGGACGACGCGGCATAGCGCTCGTTGAACTGGCTCTCGCAGCGGGCATCGTCGGCGATCGGGCAGTTGGGGTCGACCAGCGAGTTGGCGGTGTTGGTGAACGACGGCGGGCTGTTCACGTCCCACAGCGAAGGCGCGCGGAAGCCGGTGCCGGCCGAGGTGCGCAGCAGGACCTCCTTGGTCGGCTGCCAGCGCAGGCTGGCGCGCGGGTTAAAGGTGGAGCCGAAATCGCTGTAGCGGTCGTAGCGGGCCGCGATGGTGGCCTCCCAGCCCTTGGCGAAGGGCAGGCTCAGCTCGCTGTACAGGCCCAGGATGTTGCGGCTGGCCGAAGTCTCGGGCACGGTGCCTTCACCGCCGATGTGCAGGCCCTGGCGGTAGTCGTCGTTCACCGGCCGGTCGTGCGCCTGCTCGCGCCGCAGGTCGAAGCCGGCGGCCACCGCCATCGAGCCGCCGCCCATCGGCATCAGGTCGCGGCTGGCCTTGCCGTCGAGCACGGTGGTGGTGCTGGTCGATTCACGCATCGGGCCTTCCATCAGCGTGGAGCGCAGCAGCGCATCGCCGGCGGCATCGTTGGGGCCGAAGGGGTTGATCTGCCCGGTGGCCAGCGCGGCGATGAACTTCGGCTCGTTGATGTAGCCGTAGTAGTTCAGCTTGCCGGTGCCGCGCGCATAGGTGAGCGCGGTGTCGTAGTCCCAGCCGGCGAAGGTGCCCTTGAGGCCGGCCTGCAGCCGCGCCTGGCCGTTGACGTTGTCGTTGATGCGGTTGCCCACCGGCACCGCGCGCATCGCGATCTCGGCCATGCCGCTGGCCGGTGCGGTGTAGCCCAGCGAGGCCAGCAGCGCCGCCGGGTAGTACGGGCTGGTCACCGGGATCGCGAAGCTCGGGTAGCTCGCGGTGTCCATGTTGAGGTGGCCGGCGGTGGAGTCGATCGGCACCGGCGCGACGCGGCCGATGTTGTGGTTGCGCGCGAACGAGGCCTCGGCGAAGAACTGGTTGTCGGCGTCGATGTTGAAGGTGAAGCGGCTGAAGACGTCGGCCTTGCGCTGATCGGGCAGGTTGTCGAGCGTGGCCGCGTAGATGAAGCGGCAGCGCTTCATCAGGTCGCCGCTGGGCGTCGTCTTGGGTGTGCCGTCGTTGTTGAGCGGCGTGCTCACGACCGTGAAGTTGGGGTCGCAGGGCGCGAAGTTCGGATCGTTGAAGCCGTTGGTGCCCAGGTAGGCGCCGGGGCTGATGCCGAAGTCGACCAGGCGGCCCGGGAAGGCGCGGCCGGAGGTCGGGGGATCGGAGCCCGGGATCTCGGTCACGCCGCGGTTGTAGTACTTCTGGTCGATCGCCCGCAGGCGCCAGTTGTTCTGGTAGTTGGCGGTGACGAGCAGGTTGTAGCGGTCGCTCGCGAGGTCGCCCATGCCCCAGGCGAGGCTCAAGCCGCCTTCCTTGCCGCCGATGTGGTCGGCGGTGTCGCCATAGCGCACCGAGAGCTCGCCGCTACGGTAGTCGCGCCGGGTGATGAAGTTGACCACGCCGCCCACCGCATCGGTGCCATACACCGCCGAGGCGCCGTCGCGCAGCACCTCGATGCGGTCGATCGCGGCGAACGGGATGCTGTTGAGGTCGACCGCCACCGTGCCGCCGATGCTGCCGAACGGATGGTTGGCCAGCCGCCGGCCGTTGAGCAGCACCAGTGTGGAGTTGGCCCCCAGGCCGCGCATGTTGGCGTTGGAGGTGGCGTAGCCGGTGCCCTGCGTGGTGTCGGACACCATCGCCGCACTGGCGCTCACGCGATGCAGCAGGTCCTCCACCGAGACCGCGCCGCTCTTCTCGATCTGCTGCCGGGTGATGACCGTGACAGGCAGCGCCGTCTCGCTGTCGACCCGCTTGATCGACGAGCCGGTGATCTCCACGCGCTGGGCTTCCTGGGCCGCCGCTTGCAGCGACGCGAGGGCCAGCGTACCCCCGAATGCGAGCATCAGGCTCTTTGCGAGCCTTGTTGTCTTGAACATCTCAACTCCTGACAAAGTGGTTGGATAGACCCCACCCGCGATGCCGGCCGACGTCCGACTTCTTGAGCCGCACGTCGGCCCGCACAACGATGTGCCGGGCGATTGTCAGGAGCGAGTTCCGCGCCAGCTCGCCAGGGAAACCCTAGCTTTGACGCGTGCGCGACTAGGGATTTGCCCCACTCGTCTAGGCAGGAAGCGGTGCTTGACTAGGCAAGTCACGGTTTGTTTCAGGGCGCGCCGCACCTGAAAGGGGCAGGAAGATCTCGGCCAGCATGCAGCGCGCACCGCCGCCGCCCAGCCGCTCGATGGTGTCGATCGGCGCCAGCACCGGCTCGGCATGGTCGGCGATCAGGCTCCGCTGCGCGACGTCGAGCGAAGCCCACGCACGGCGCGACATCGCCCACACCGCATGCCCGCGCTGCGAGCGCAGCTCCAGCATGTTGCCGGCGAACTCGTCCATCTGGCCCAGGCTGATCGCCAGCACCCGCTTGCCGGTGGCCTCGAGCAGGCGCACCAATTGCTGGCGCTCGGCCTCGTCGGCGATCGCCTCCAGGCACACCACCGCCACCCGGGTGCCCACGCCCATCAGCACGTTGGTGTGATACACCGGCACGCCGCGGCGATCGACCGCATCGAACCACACCGCCCGGTAGCCGGTCTGTGCGACGAAGGCCTGCATCGCCAGCGGATGGCTGCGCGACGAGCGGCAGACGTAGGCGATGCGGTGCTGCCTATCCAGCACCATCGAGCCGGTGCCTTCGAGATAGCAGCCGGTGCGCTCGAAGCCGCTGAGGTCGATGCGCTCCTTCAGCGCGAAGCGGGCCGACACGGCCGCCAGCACCTCGGTCCGCCGCTCCAGGCGCCGGTTCTCGGCCTCCATCGGATACAGCAGCGCACGGCCGTCGGCATGGAAGCTGACCCAGTTGTTCGGAAAGATCGAGTCGGGCGTGTGCGGCTCGGGCGTGTCCTCCACCACCAGCACGTTGACGCCGGCCGCGCGCAGCAGCGCCACGTAGGCATCGAACTCCTCCAGCGCCGCACGCTGCGCCGCATCGGCGGCCAGGCCGGCCTGCTGGAAGGCATTGCTGCGGGCGGTCTCCGGATTCGAGACGAACCGGGCCGGCCGCACCATCAACACATGGGCGGTGGTCTGCATGACGGGGAGAAAAGGTCAGGCCGCTCGTTTGAGCGCGGCGCGCCGGCCGCCCTTGCCGGTGTGGCGGAACAGGTCCTTCGGGTCGTCGGCCGGCGGCACCAGGTCGGCATCGATGCCGATGTTGCGGGCCTTGGCCTGCTCGTAGACGTAGCGCAGCGCGGTGTAGTCCTCGAGCGCGAAGCCTACCGAGTCGAACACGGTGACCTCGCTGGCGCTGACGCGGCCGCCATGCTGGCCCGACAGCACGCGCCACAGCTCGGTGACCGGGAAATCGGCCGGCAGCTGCTGGATGTCGCCTTCGATGCGGGTCTGCGGCTCGTACTCGACGAACACGCTGGCACGCCGCAGCACGTCGGCATGCAGCTCGGTCTTGCCCGGGCAGTCGCCGCCCACCGCGTTGATGTGCATGCCGGGCTCGATCATCTCTGGCGTGATGATGGTGGCCAGTGCCTTGTCGGCGGTGATGGTGGTGACGATGTCGGCGCCCTTCACCGCCTCGGCGGTGGAGTCGCAACGGATGACACGCAGCGCGGGATAGGCGGCGAGGTTGCGCATCAGCTTGGCGGTGGCCGCACCGTCGACGTCGTAGACGCGCAGTTCGTCGATGCCGAGGATGGTGTGGAAAGCAAGCGCCTGGAACTCGCTTTGCGCACCATTGCCGATCAGGGCCATGCGGCGGGAGTCGGGGCGGGCCAGCGCCTTGGCGGCCATCGCCGAGGTGGCGGCGGTGCGCAGCGCGGTGGTCAGCGTCAGCTCCGACAGCATCAGCGGGTAGCCGGTTTCCACGTCGGCCAGCACGCCGAAGGCCATCACGGTGAACATGCCGCGGGCGGTGTTCTTCGGGTGGCCGTTGACGTACTTGAAGGCATAGCGCGAGGCATCGGCCACCGGCATCAGCTCGATCACGCCGAGCGGCGAATGGCTGGCCACGCGGGCGGTCTTGTCGAACTCGGGCCAGCGCAGGTAGTCCTGGCGCAGCGTGTCGGTGAGTTCTTCGAGGAAGGTGGTCACGCCGATGTCCTGCACGAGGCGGGACAGCGCGGGAACGTCGATGAAGCGGGTCATGCGAAGGGTCTCCATGGGCTTGTGGCCGCCGGAAGGCTGGCGCAGTACCGCCATTGTTCAGAGCCGTGAAGCCAACAGGAAGACAGAAGACTGAGCAGATCGCGCGCTAAACTGATCACATTGGCACATACAGGCGAGCAAAATGACCGGACTCGATGACATCGATCGTGAGCTGCTCTCGCTGCTGCGCGACGACGCGCGCATGCCGGTGGCCACGCTGGCCAAGAAGCTGCGGGTGGCGCGCGGCACGGTGCAGAACCGCCTCGCCCGGCTGGAGCGCGAGGGCGTGATCGTCGGCTACACGGTGCGGCTGAAGCCGCAGCACGAGGCGCACCGCATCCGCGCGCTGATGATGGTGGCAGTGGAAGGCAACCGCGGCGCCGAGGTGCTGCGCAACTTGCGCGGCCACCCCAACGTGGCGGCGCTGCACACCACCAACGGCCGCTGGGACATCGTGGCCGAGCTGCAGGCCGACACGCTGGAGGATTTCGACAGCGTGCTGGGCGCCATCCGGCTGATCGACGGCATTGCCGCCACCGAGACCAGCATCCTGCTGTCGACCCACAAGCTGTAGTCGCCCGCGCGACTGCAGGGCCGGCCGCGACAGGGCACGATGGCGGGCATGAGCCACACCATCCGAGCCTATGCCACGCCGGGCGCCGGCACCCCGCTGCAGCGCTTCGACTATGACCCCGGCCCGCTGCCGGCCGACGAAGTGGAGATCGCGGTGGAGCACTGCGGCATCTGCCATTCCGACCTCGCGCTGATCGACAGCGAATGGTTCGCCAGCACCTACCCGATCGTGCCGGGCCACGAGGCCGTGGGCCGCGTGGTGGCGGTGGGCGCGCTGGTGCAGGCGCTGCAGGTGGGCCAGCGTGTGGGGCTGGGCTGGCATGCGCGCAGCTGCATGCGCTGCCGCGCCTGCCTCGACGGCGAGCAGCACCTGTGCCGCGAACGCCAGCCCACCATCGTCGGCCGCCATGGCGGCTTCGCCGACCGGGTGCGTGCCCACTGGGCCTGGGCACTGCCGCTGCCCGACGCGCTGGACCCGGCCAGCGTCGGCCCGCTGATGTGCGGCGGCATCACGGTGTTCAGCCCGCTCGAGATCCATGGCGTGAAGCCGACCGACCGCGTCGGCGTGGTCGGCATCGGCGGCCTGGGCCACCTGGCGCTGAAGTTCGCGCGTGCGTGGGGCTGCGAGGTCACTGCCTTCACATCCAGCCCGGCCAAGCGGAACGAGGCGCTGGCGCTGGGCGCGCACCGCACTGTCTCGAGCATCGATGCGGCCGAGTTGAAGGCCGCCGCCGGCACGCTCGACTTCCTGATGGTGACGGCCGGCGCCACGCTGGACTGGGATGCGCTGCTCGGCACGCTGGCACCCAAGGGCCGGCTGCACCTCGTGGGCGTGGTGACCGACCGCATGTCGCTGCGCTCCGGCCCGCTGCTCAATTGGCAGCGCAGCATCTCGGGCTCGCCGACCGGCGCACCGGGCACCATCGCCCGCATGCTCGACTTCGCCGCACGGCATGGCATCGGCGCGCAGGTGGAGCGTTTTGCGATGAGCCGCGTCAACGAGGCGATCAACCACCTGCGCTCGGGCAAGGCGCGCTACCGGGTCGTTCTCGACGCGGATTTCGACTGAGGTTTGCCTTCGGCGGCCACCGCACGCCAGGCGGCGTCGGCCAGCTCGTCGCGGTATTTCGCCGGCGAGGCCTTGGCACGGCCGGCGATCCATGAGCGGCAGTAGCTCTCGGCCGGCCCCACGATCAGCGGCAGCACCAGCTCGGCCGGCAGCGGCCGCAGGCCTTCGGCGGCGCCATGCGCCTGCAGCCACGCCGCCACCTCGCCATAGAAGCGCCGGTTGCGCTCCTGCAGCGCCGCGGCCTGCGGGCCGGCGGCCACCATCGCGCGCGCCGCATAGGCGAAGCGCGCCCACTCCTTGTGCTGCGCCACCCAGTCGACGTAGTTGAGCACCAGCTCGCGCACACCGGCCCGCAGGTCGGGCGCCTGCCGCAGCCGCTGCAGCAGGCGGGCCGACTGGTCGTCCATCGCCTGCAGGAACAGCGCGGCGACGATGCCTTCCTTGCTGCCGTGGTGGTGGTAGATGCTGCCGATGCTGGCGCCGCAGCGCGCCCGGATCATCTCGATGGAAGTGGCCTCGATGCCGGCCTCGCTGAAGCATTGCAGCGCGGCCTGCAGGATCTCGTCTCGGCGTGAAGTCTTCTCCGGCATGGCGAGGGAGCGTACTCTAGAATCGTTTTCTAGAATCAAATTCTAATCACCGCTTCCAGGAGACGAGCATGGGCACCTTCCTCCGACGCTACCGCCAGCTGCAGGGGCTGCCGCTGGGCCGCTGGCTGTTCAGCCGCGCGATCGGCTTCGTCGCGCCCTACTTCTCGACGATCCGGCCGCAGGTGCTGCAGTACGAGGCGGGCGAATGCCGGATCCGCATTGCCGACCGGCGCGGCGTGCGCAACCACATCGGCACGGTGCATGCGATCGCGCTGTGCAACCTGGCCGAGCTGTGCGGCGGCATGACCATCGATTCTTTGATGCCGCGCGGGCTGCGCTGGATCCCCGCGGGCATGAGCGTGCGCTACCTGAAGAAGGCGCGCGGCCCCATCACCGGCGGCTGCCTGATGAGCCCGCAGGACGTGCGCGAAGGCATGGTGCAGGCGCTGGTCGAGGCGCGCGATGCGCAGGGCGAGCTGGTGTTCGATGCGCGCATCGATTTCCACGTGTCGCGCACCAAGGCCGCCTCGGCGGGCGGGGTTCAGGTCGCGTAGTGCGTCTCGGCGGCGGGCACCTCGTCGCTGCCGCCTTGCGAGGTATCGGGGCCTTCCTCCAGCCGCTTGGCGCAGGCCTGCAGGAAGTCGAGCATCACCGGCGCACTTGCCAGCAGCGTCGCCCGGTCGGCATGGAATTCGGGGTGCCATTGCAGCCCGCGGGCATAGCTCGGCCCGGTCCAGCGCACGGCCTCGATCACGCCGTCGAGCGTGGAGAGCGCCTCCACCACCAGCCCGTCGCCCAGGCGGTCGATCGCCTGATGGTGGATGCTGGTCACGCGCAGCGTGCGGTCGGCCTGGTAGAGCCGGTCGAGGTCGGAACCCGGCACCAGCGTCACATCGTGGTAGAGCTCATCGTAGAGCTCGTTGTCGACGTGCGGATGGCATTTGGGCAGCTGGGTCGCGATGTCCTGGTAGAGCGTGCCGCCGAGCGCCACGTTGAGCAGCTGGTGGCCGCGGCAGATGCCGATCACCGGCTTGCCCTGGCGCATGAACTCGCGCAGCAGCGCCAGCTCGTAGCGGTCGCGCACCGGGTCGCCCTGCCAGCGCGGGTCGATCGGCTCCTGGCCGTAGGTGGTGGGCGCCACGTCGGCCCCGCCCTGCATCACGAGGCCGTCGAACACGTCGACATAACAGCTAATGGACAGCGAGCGCTCGACGCGGATCGAATCGGCATCCACCGCCGGCACCATGAAGGCCAGGGCACCGTGGCGGATGATCCAGTGGGCGATCGACTGCTCCAGGTACTGCAGCCGCTTGTTGTGGAAGCCCAGCTCGGGCGGCGGGTCATGCATCAGGCGTGCCGACAGGCCGATGCGCAGCGGCCGCGGCGTCGCCAGTTCGGGAGGGGGCATGCAGTGGCTCCGGGGTTGGCGAAGACACTGCATCCCTTGGCAGTTGGCGTTCCTCCCCCTCCCAGCCCTCGTCAGGGCTTGTTGATCGACACCGTGACGAAGTGCTTGGTCGAGACCGAGCTCACCGACAGCGTGATGCCGCTGCCCTGCAGGCGCATCTGCACGGTGCCGCTGCAGGTGAACGCGCCGCCGGTCGACGTGGTGCAGGCATTGGTCTGGCGATAGCGCATGCCCGGGTACGGGTCGTTGAAGGTGATGTTGTCGATGCGACCATCGGACGCCTGGCTGCGGGTCACGAGGCCAGTGCCGGTATCGACGGCGGTGATCGTCTGCGACTCATCCGCGAGGGCACCCAGTCCGGTCGAGGGCACGACATTGAACTGCCAGAACGCGCTCACATCGCCCACTGCCGGCAGGGTCAGGGCCGATTGCGGGCTCAGGATCGAGACGGACCCGAGGCCGTCGTTTTCCTGTGCCACCAGCAGCGTCTTGCCTGCGGCGTTGCGGAAGGCGAACACCCGGGCCTCGATCGTGCCGGTGGTGTCGTTCACGTAGTTGAAGCCGCCGTCGGTGGTATTGGCGACCAGATGGGCGCCGGGGTTCGAATCCGTCACGCAGCTGCCATAGCCGCCGGTGCAGTTGGTCGAGGTGGTGTTCGCGCCGGCGGCATTGAACGTCGCCGTGCCGAAATCGCCGGAGTCACCGCTGCTCGCACCGTGGTACGACACGCGGTTGTAGACACCGGCCAAGCTGGCGAGGTCCAGCGTCTGCTCGGGCACCGAGATGCCGACCACGCCGCTGGTGCCGCTGCCCTGCGTCCAGATCGCCATGCCCGACTGCGCCACGACGACGGTGATGGGGTTCGGATCGTCGAGCGTGTAGCGGCAGGTGGCGCTCTTCGTCATGTGGTACGTGGTGCCGCCGCTGGTGGCCGTGAGCGCCACCGCGTCGACCGTGAACAACGTGCTGCCGCCCTCGGTGAGGTCGATCACGCGGTGCACGCCGCTCTTCAGCGCGGTGCATTCGCTGTTGGCCGGCTTCAGCGCGGTGACGACGGTGGCGGTGCCGGTCGTGGTGGTGCCCGAGCTGCTGGCCGAGGCCACGGCGGTGGTCAGTTCGGTCAGGCTGGTGCCAGCGCTGGTGATCGTGGTCTGCAGCGCGTCGAGCACGCCGTCATAACCGGTGCCGCTGCCGGCGGTGAGGCTGCCGGAGACGATGTTGCTCACCTGCGAGGTGTCGACGCCAGCGGCCGTGAGCGTCTGCAGCACGGCCGTCTGTGCGGTGGTGACGGCGCTGGTGCTGATCGTGGTGCTGCTGGAGAAGTTGGCGGCAAAGGTGGCCGGGTCGGTGCCGGCCAGCTGAGCGACCAGCAGCTCGCTCAGCGGCGTGATGTTCGAAGTGGCGGTGCCCGCGCCGCTGCCGGCGGCCACCGAGTGCAGCGTGGTGCTGCCGTCGAAGCTGGTGGCGGTGAGCACGCAGGGCAGGCTGCCGGTGCTCAGCGTGATCGTGTAGGCGCCGGTCGACGAGGTGGTGGCCGTGCCGGTGCCGGTGCCGCAGGTGGCGGTGACCGAGGCCCCGGCGAGCGCAGCGCCGGTGGCGGCCGTGCCGGAGACGGTGAGCGAGGTGTCGACGGGCGTCGGTGTCGTGGTCGTGGAGCCATCGCCGCCGCAGGCGGCGAGGATGAACGCGGTGGAAAGGGCCAGGCCGTGGGCGGCCTTGGGTGTGCGCTGGATGAGATCCCTCATGGTTCCTTCCTCAAAGTGAGAATCGAGCGAGGCGATTCTGGGAACCAGAGGTTATTGGCGTCCTCCTCCATTTGGACGAGGGCAGCCGACGCACTCAATATTTGTGTGACGGATGCACAGTTGCGTCTCGAAACAACCACACACCCGAAGCTCCACCGCTCATTGCGCCGTGACCTGCTGCACGACCCGGTGCGGATAGGGAATCTCGATGCCCAGCGAGTTCAGCGTGCGCAGCACGGCCCGGTTGACGTCGGAGCGCGCCCCGCCCTGCCCGTTCTCCGGATCGCCGATCCAGAACTGGATCGCCAGGTCCAGCCCGTCGGCGCCGAAGCCGGCCAGCTGCACCGCCGGCCCAGGGTCGGACAGCACGCGCGGCACCTCGCGCACCGCGGCCTCCAGCTGCGGAAACAGCCGGTCGATGTCGGTGCCGTAGGCCACCTGCACCGTCGTGCTCAGCAGCACGCGCGGATCGCTGAGCGACAGGTTCTCGATGCGCTGCGTGATCAGCAGCTCGTTGGGCACGATCGACTCGCGGCCGTTGAGCGCGCGGATCACGGTGTAGCGGGTGTTGATGTCGGTGATGCGGCCTTCGAAGCTGTCGGCCTTGACCATGTCGCCGATGCGCAGCGAGCGCTCGGCCAGGATCACGAAGCCTGACACGTAGTTGGCCGCCAGCTTCTGCAGGCCGAAGCCCAGGCCCACGCCGACCGCACCGCCCAGCACGCTGAGCGCGGTGAGGTCGATGCCGGCCGACGACAGCGCGATCAGCAGCCCGACGAAGAGCAGGATCGCGCGCACCGCGTTGGCCGCGATCTTGCGCAGCGAGAGGTTGCCGATCCCGGCGCCCTTGAGCAATCGGGCCTCGATGGCCGCCGAGATCCACAGCACCACCACCAGCACCAGCGCGCCGTTGAACGCGCCTTCGACCAGGCTGCGCAGCGTGACGTGGGCATTGCCCACCTTCCACTGCACGTCCTCCAGCTCCTGCATCACCGCCGGCAGCAGCCCGGTGATCCACAGCACCAGCCAGATCCACACCAGCCACGACAGCGTGCGTTCCAGCACCCGCACCAGCTGCGAGTTCGGGAAGGCCACGCGCAGCACGCGCACGCCGAGCCGGATGACCAGCAGCGAAGCCAGAATCGGCAGCGCGATCTTGAACACCGCGATCGGCACGCCCAGCGCCACCATCGCCTGGCGCGCCCCGGATGCGATGGCCAGCGCCAGCACCGGAAACAGCACGCCATCGACGATGCGCTCGCCGAACCAGATGCTGCCGGGCGTGGGCGCCGCGCCGCGCATCAGCCGCACCAGCGCATAGGCCACCAGCAGGCAGCCGGCCAGCACGCCGAGCTCGGTGAAGGAGGAGGAATGCGCCAGCGCCGAGAGCAGCGCGCGCAGGTCGTCGTTCTGGGGAAGCATTCGGTTCGGGTCGGGGAATTACAGGTCGGCGAGCACGCGCAGGTGCGCGGCCACGCTGCGGGCCAGCGCGCTCAGCGCATAGCCGCCTTCGAGGCACGAGACGATGCGGCCCTGGGCATGGCGATCGGCCACGTCCTTGATGCGGCGGGTGATCCACTCGTAGTCGGCCTCCACCAGGCCGAGCTGGCCGAGGTCGTCCTCGCGGTGGGCATCGAAGCCGGCCGAGACGAACAGCATCTGCGGCCTGAACTCCTCCAGCCGCGGCATCCACATCGCCTCGATCATCTCGCGCACCTCCAGGCCCTTGGTGTAGGGCGGGATCGGCACGTTGACCATGTTGGTGCCCAGCGGCACCGCGCCGCTGTAGGGGTACAGCGGATGCTGGAAGATGCTGACCATCAGCACCCGCTCGTCGCCGGCGATGATGTCTTCGGTGCCGTTGCCGTGGTGCACGTCGAAGTCGACGATCGCCACGCGCTGCAGGCCATGCACGTCGAGCGCATGGCGCGCCGCCACCGCCACGTTGTTGAAGAAGCAGAAGCCCATGGCCTCGCTGCGCGTGGCATGGTGGCCCGGCGGCCGAACCGCGCAGAAGGCGTTCTCGATCTCGCCGGCCAGCACCGCATCGGTGGCCGCCACCGCGGCGCCGGCGGCGCGCAACGCGGCGCGCCAGGTGCCGGGGCAGGCGGCGGTGTCGGGATCGAGCGCACGCGATTCGCCGTCGCGCTCGATCTGCTGCAGCAGATCTTTCAGTTCATTGACGTAGCGGGCGTCATGCGCACGCTCGAGCTGCTCAAGCGCGGCCTCGGGCGCTTCGCGCTCCTCCAGGCCCACGTCGAGGCCGGTGGCGCGCAGGTGATCGGTGATCGCATCCAGGCGCTGCGGGCACTCGGGATGGCCGCGGCCCATGTCGTGCGCACGGCAGGCGGGATGGCTGTAGAAGGCGGTGGCCATGCGGTCTTCATTTCGGTTAATGTCCGGCGGATGGATTCGAACAACATCGCCAGCCGGCATGCGGGCCAGCTCGCCCGCCTTGTGGACCAGATTAGCACGATCATCGTCGGCAAACGACCGCAGATCGAAGACTGCGTGGCCTGCCTGCTGGCCGGTGGCCACCTGCTGATCGAAGACGTGCCCGGCGTCGGCAAGACCACGCTGGCGCATGCGCTGGCGGTGTCGCTGGGGCTGCGCTTCTCGCGCGTGCAGTTCACCGCCGACCTGATGCCGTCGGACCTGATCGGCGTGAGCGTCTACGAGCGCTCGACCGAGGCCTTCGTGTTCCATCCCGGCCCGGTGTTCACCCAGGTGCTGCTGGCCGACGAGATCAACCGCGCCGGCCCCAAGACGCAGAGCGCGCTGCTCGAGGCGATGGAAGAGCAGCAGGTCACGGTCGAGAACGAGACCCGTGCGCTGCCCCGCCCGTTCTTCGTGATCGCCACGCAGAACCCGAGCGACCAGCTCGGCACCTACCCGCTGCCCGAGTCGCAGCTCGACCGCTTCCTGATGTGCATCACGCTCGGCTACCCCGACCGTGCCTCCGAGCGCGCGCTGCTGATGGGCGAGGATCGCCGCTCTGTGATCGCAAGGCTGCAGCCGGTGATGACGCCCGAGGAGCTGAGCCAGGTGCAGCAGACGGTGCTGCAGGTGCATGCCTCCGAGGCGCTGCTGGACTACCTGCAGGCACTGATCGCCGCCACGCGCTCGGGGCAGTGGTTCCTCGAAGGCCTGAGCCCGCGTGCCGGCATCGCGGTGCTGCGCGCAGCCAAGGCGCGGGCGCTGCTCGACCGGCGCGACTACGTGGCGCCCGACGACGTGCAGGCCATCCTGGCGCAGAGCATCGCGCACCGGCTGGTGCCGGTGGCCGGCGCCGGCCGCGGGCGCGTCGAGCAAGTCAGGGCGATGATGCAGGCCGTCACCCTCCCGTGAACCCGATCGCCCGCCGCTGGCGCGCCTGGTGGCTCGCGCGCCTTCCGCTCACCGACAGCTGGACGCTGACGCAGGGCAACATCTACATCGTTCCCACGCGGGCCGGCTTCGTCTATGCGATCACGCTGGCGGTGATGCTGTTGGCCTCGATCAACTACCAGCTCAACCTCGGCTACATCCTCACCTTCCTGCTCGCCGGCAGCGGGTTGATGTCGATGCACCTCACGCACCGCACGCTGCGCGGCCTCACGCTGCACCTGCGGCCGCCGCAGGCGGTGTTCGCCGGCGAGCCGGCGCCGCTGGAGATCGTCGTGCGTGGTGCGGGCCGGCTGAGTCACGGCATTGGCTTGTGCATGCAGGACGAAGGCGTGTCGTACGACGACGTGCCCTGGGTATGGATCGACGTGCCGGCCGCCGGCCAGGCCACCGCGCACCTGAGCTTCGTGCCGACCGCGCGCGGGCTGCATGCGGTGCCGGTGCTGCGCGCCGAGACGCGCTACCCCTTCGGCCTGTTCCGCGCATGGACGGTGTGGCGGCCCGCCGCGCAGGTGCTGGCCTATCCCGCACCCGAGCGGCCCGCGGTGCCGCTGCCGCCGGCCCATGCGGTGGGCGGCGAGGCGCTGCAGAGCCGCGCCAGCGAAGGCGGCGAGCTCGAGGGCGTGCGTGCCTACCAGCGCGGCGACACGCTCAAGCGCATCGTCTGGAAGAAGGTGGCGCGCACCGGCGAGCTGGTCAGCCGCGACACCCGCATCGCGACCCAGCAGGAGCTGTGGCTCGACTACCAGGCCACGCAGCTGCCCGAGGCCGAGGCGCGGCTGTCGCGCCTGACCGCCTGGGTGCTGGCGGCCGACCGCGCCGGCATCGCCCATGGCCTGCGGCTGCCCGGCGTGGAACTGAACCCCGACCAGGGCGAGGCGCATCGCCGCGAGGCGCTGCGCGCGCTCGCGCTGTGGGCGCCGGCTCGATGAGGCACGCCCGATGACGCGCACCGCCGCCGCAACCCAGGGGCTTCGCTGGCCCGGCTGGAAGCACCTGCCGCGCGAGGCGCGCGACACGCTGTTCCTGCTCGCGGTGATCGGCTGGACCGTGATGCCGCACCTGTCGCACCTGCCCGGCTGGTGCACTGCGCTCACCGGCATCGTGATGCTGTGGCGCGGCCGCATCGCGCTGGCCAATGCGCCGCTGCCCTCGCGCTGGCTGGTCGTCGTCGTGGTGCTCGCTGCCTCGGCGCTCACGGTGATGACCGAGCACACGCTGCTCGGCAAGGAGGCCGGCGTCACGATGCTGGTGCTGCTGATGGTGCTGAAGACGCTGGAGCTGCGCGCCCGCCGCGATGCGCTGGTGATCTTCTTCCTCGGCTTCTTCCTGGTGCTCACCAACTTCCTGTATTCGCAGACGCTGCTGGTGGCCGCCGCGATGCTGGTGTCGGTGTGGGGCCTGCTCACCGCGCTGGTGCTGGCGCACATGCCGGTGGGCCAGCCGACCATCCGGCAGGCGGGCGGGCTGGCCGCGCGCGCCGCGCTGCTCGGCGCGCCGGTGATGGTGGTGCTGTTCCTGCTGTTCCCGCGCATCGGGCCGCTGTGGGGCCTGCCGCAGGATGCTGGCGCCAAGACCGGCCTCTCGGGCGAGCTGCGCATGGGCAACATCGCCGAGCTGGCCATCGACGAAAGCATCGCCTTCCGCCTCAAGTTCGACGGCGCGGTACCGCCGGCACAGGCGATGTATTTCCGCGGGCCGGTGCTCGAGCGCTTCGACGGCGTCGAGTGGCGCCAGCGCGAGCTGTTCGCCCAGGGCTTTCCGCCGCCGACGGCCGAGCTGCGGCCGCGGGGCACGCCCACCGGCTACGAGATGACGCTGGAGCCCTCGCGCCTCGCGCTGCTGCCGTTGCTCGATGCCACGCCCGACACCGCCGAGGCGGCGCCGCGCATCGACGGCGTGCGGGCACTGCAGTGGCCCGACCTGCACTGGGTCACCGATCGCCCGCTGAACGACCGGCTGCGCTTCCATGTGCTCGCGTGGACGCAGTTCGAGCACGGCCCGCGCCGCGGCGAGATGGCGCTGCGCAGCGACCTCGAGCTGCCGCCGGGCTACAACCCGCGCACGCTGGCCTGGGCGGCGCAGCTGCGGCAGGACCCGCGCTACGCCAGTGCCTCGCCCGAGGTGCTGGCCGGTGCGGTGCTGCAGCACATCCGCGATAACGGCTTCACCTACACGCTGGCCCCCGGCGAATACGGCACCCATGCGATCGACGAGTTCTGGCTCGACCGCAAGCGCGGCTTCTGCGAGCACTTCGCGGCCAGCTTCGTCGTCGTGATGCGCGCGCTCGACGTGCCGGCACGCATCGTCACCGGCTACCAGGGCACCGACCTGACGCCGGCCGACGGCTACTGGGTCGTGCGCCAGAGCCACGCGCATGCCTGGGCCGAATACTGGCAGCCGGGGCGCGGCTGGGTGCGCGCCGACCCCACCGCCGCCGTCGCGCCCGATCGCATCGAGCGCAGCCGCCACCTCGCACCGCGGCCAGGCATCGTCGCCCAGGCACTGGGCAGTTGGAGCCCCGAGCTGCTGACGCAGATGCGCAAGGGGTGGGAGGCGATCAACAACCGCTGGAACCAGTGGGTGCTGGGCTACTCGCAGAAGCAGCAGCTCGGCCTGCTCGAGCGCCTGGGTGTGCAGTCGCCCAACTGGGAAGACCTGAGCCTGATGCTGATCGGCCTGCTGAGCACCGGCGCGCTGCTGGGCGCCGGCTGGGCCTGGTGGGACCGCCACCGGCAGGATCCGTGGCAGCGGCTGATGGGCCGCGTGCGCGAGCGGCTGAACGCGCTCGGCATCGAAGCCAAACCGCATGAGCCGCCGCGCACCTTGGCCGCGGCGGTGCGGCGCCGGCTCGGCGAAGCAGGCCACGCGCTGGCCGACCAGCTCGAGGCGCTCGATCGCCTGCGCTATGGCCACGGCGCCATCGCGAAGCCGCAGCCTGCCTGGTGGCGCGGCTTCGCGGCCGAGGCCTCAAGGTTGCGCCGCCTCGGCTCGGGATAATCGGCGCATGACACGAACAACAAGCATCCGCCTCATCGCGCTCGCCCTCTCACTCGCCGCCTGCGCCGCCACCGCCATCGATGCCGAAGCCGCGCGCAAGAAGCCCCAGGCCGCCAAGGCCCACAAGGCGCAGAACGACAACGCGCCCGACATCGTCACCTACGGCCGCCGCGACGACGTGATGCGCTTTGCCGCCGAGGCGGCCGAGCACCAGGGCCTGCCGCGCGACTGGGTCGAGGCGCAGCTGGAGAAGGCGCGCTACCTGCCGGTGGTGGCCAAGCTGATCATGCCGCCGCCGGCCGGCACCGCGAAGAGCTGGATGGCCTATCGCGCCCGCTTCATCGAGCCGCAGCGTGTGCAGGCCGGCCTGGCCTTCTGGCAGGCCAATGCCGACACGCTGGCGCGCGCGGAGGCGCAATACGGCGTGCCGGCCTCGGTGATCGTCGGCATCGTTGGCGTCGAGACCTTCTACGGCCGCATGACCGGCAACTTCCGCGTGCTGGATGCACTGGCCACGCTGAGCTTCGATTTCCCGCCCGGCCGCAAGGACCGCAGCGCGTTCTTCCGCGGCGAGCTCGAGCAGTTCCTGCTGATGTGCCGGCGCCAGGGCGTGGATTGCGCGGGCATCAAGGGCTCGTATGCCGGCGCGATGGGGCTGCCGCAGTTCATGCCCAGCAGCATCAACGCCAAGGCGGTCGACTTCGACGGCGACGGCCGCATCGACCTGCTCAACAGCCCGGCCGACGTGATCGGCAGCGTCGCGCATTTCCTCGCCGATGCCGGCTGGCAGCGCGGCATGCCCACGCACTACGAAGTGGCGCCGCCCACCGACCAGGCCGAGCGGGCCAGGCTGCTCGAGCCCGACATCCTGCCCAGCTTCACGGCCCAGCAGTTCGCCGAGCACGGCGCCGTGCTGTCGGAAGCCGGCCGTCGCCACGAAGGCCCGCTGGCGCTGGTGGAACTGCAGAACGGCGAGGCCGCGCCCGACTACATCGCCGGCACGCAGAACTTCTATGCGGTGACGCGCTACAACTGGTCGGCCTACTACGCGCTGGCCGTCATCGATCTCGGCGCGACGATCGAGGCGCGGCGGCTGCTGCAGTTGAAGGCTGCCGAGCCTTCAGCAGAGGCGGCTTCGGCGCCGGCCTCGGCCGCGGCTCAGTGAGGGACCGGTGCGTGCGCCGCTGACGCGCTGCTCGACATCAGCAGCTCGGTTAGCCGCTCCGGCGGCACCGGCCTGCTGAACAGGAAGCCCTGCGCGTATTCGCAGCCCAGCCGCGTCAGCAGCTCGCGCTGAGCTTCGGTTTCCACGCCCTCGGCGATCACGTGCAGGCCGAGCGCGCGCGCCATCGAGATGATGGCGGTGACGATAGCCACGTCGCCGGCCGCATCGGGCAGCTCGTGCACGAAGCTGCGGTCGATCTTGAACTTGTCGATCGGCAGCCGCTTCAGGTAGGCCAGCGACGACAGGCCGGTGCCGAAGTCGTCGACCGCGATGCGCATGCCCTTGTCGCGCAGCGCGCTCAGCGTCTGCACGTTGACGTTCACATCCTCGACCAGCGTGTGCTCGGTGATCTCGATCTCCAGCCGTGCCGGGTTCACGCCGGTGACCTCGAGCACATGCTCCACCTGCTGCAGCAGCACCTGCCGCTTGATCTGCCGGCCCGAGACATTGACCGCCACATAGAGCTCGGAGAAGCCGGCCGCATGCCAGCGCGCGAGCTGCTGCGCGGCGGCCTCCAGTACCCAGCCGCCCAGCTCGACGACCAGGCCGGTGTGCTCGGCCACGTCGATGAACTCCACCGGCTGCAGCAGGCCGCGCTGCGGATGCTGCCAGCGCACCACGGCCTCCACGCCGATGATGCCGCCGCTGCCCAGCTCGACGATGGGCTGGTAGTGCAGCCGCAGCTCGCCGCGCTGGATCGCATGGCGCAGCTCGGTGTCGATGCGCAGCCGCGCATGCGACGACTGGCCCATCTCGGGCTGGAACACCGCGAAGGTGTTCTTGCCCGCGGCCTTGGCGCCATACATCGCCATGTCGGCCGCGCGCAGCAGCGCATGGGCATCGTCGGCATCGCCGGGGAACTGCGCGATGCCGGCGCTGCCGCGCACATAGATCTCGTGCGGCCCCACATGCAGCGGCGCCTGCAGCGAGCGCATCGCCGCCTGCCCCAGGCGCTGGCTCGCGCCCTCGCGCACCGGCCCTTCGCCGACGATCACGAACTCGTCGCCGCCGAAGCGGAACACGAGGTCGCCGGTGCGCAGCCCGTCGTGCAGCCGCTCGGCCAGCAGGCGCAGCACGTCGTCGCCCACCGCATGGCCCAGCGTGTCGTTGATCAGCTTGAAGTCGTCGAGGTCGAGCAGCATCAGCGAGAAACCGGTGCCCTCGCTGCGGGCCCGCTCGACCAGCGCCTGCAGGTGCTCGTTGGCCGCATGCCGGTTGTACAGCCGCGTCACCGGGTCGATGTAGGCCAGCTCGTCGAGCCGCGCCTCGGTGCGGTCGATGTCGCGCCGGATGCCCACCGCCAGCAGGTAGGCGATGCCCAGCGCCGCCAGGCCGGAGCCGGCGGTGATGGCGGCGAAGTTGAGCGCGCGGTCGAACAGCGGCCGCAGCGACACCACGAGCTCCACACGGCCGAGCAGCCGCGTGTCCTGCCGCACCGGCGCATTGACGTAGAGCCAGCCGCCATGGAACAGCGCGGGCTCCGGCAGCGCGCCGGAGGCAGTGGCGGGCAGCGGCGGCGGCGCCTCGTTCTTCGAGCGGTGGTACACGGCGAACACGCCGCCGCGCGCATCGAACAGCCGGGCGCTCACCACGGCCCGCGAAGCCTGCAGCGAGCCCAGCGTTTCGCCGGCCGCGCTGAGGTCGCTGAACAGCAGCGGCGCCACGCTGTTGTCGGCCGCGACGCGGGCCTGCACCAGCATGTCCTCCACCAGCGTGCCGCGCGACCAGAAATACAGGAACACGTTGAGGATCAGGCCGGCCACCAGCAGCGCCACGCCGGCCGCGGCGATCGCCGCGCGCGTGAGCCGCAGCCCCAGGCCCCGGCGCGGCTGGCCGGGAATCAGCGGCAGAGGGCGGTGCGTCGATCTCATTCGTTCACCCGGCGCGCCAGCCGCAGCAGCCGCGAGCTGAGCTGCAGGCGGGCCTGCTTCACGGTGGGCATGTCCACATCGAAGGCCATGCGGCCCTCGGCCTCGTCGAGGTGGATCGCAACCGGGTTGTCGCCGCTGCCGGGTTCGTCGCCGATCACCAGCACCGGCAGGCCCCTGAGCTGGCGCCGCAGCACCGGCGCCGGGCCGCGGCCGCCCGCGTCGAGGAAGAGCGCATGGCAGCGGCGCGGCGATTCACCGGCGGCGAGTTCGTGCAGCTCGAGCCGGTGGGCATGGACCGGGCGCCCGACCAGGGACTTCAACGGCGTGTTCAAGGGGCTAGCGGGGTCGATGCAGAGAACAAGGTTGCCGCCCGCGACCGGGGCGGCATCGGTGGGCCAGTCGACGAACAGCAGAATGTTGTACACGATCGCTGCCTTGAGGTCATCGCGCTCGACCGCCTGCGCCGCCGGGCCGCAACAGCCCAGCACCGCGAGCAGCGCGGCGTTCCACAATCCCAGACCGGCGGACCAACGCATGACTCGGGCCGGTGCCTTCCTCAGAGCACGTAGTCGAGCCGCAGCAGCAGCGAACGGCCGGTCTGCGGGATCGTCGGCTGGGCGACCACGTCGACGCCGGGGTCGAGGCGGCGGCGGTCGAACAGGTCGTACACGCTGGCGGCAAACGACAGGCCTCGGGCCGCGAGGTCCTTCGACAGCGTGAGGTTGGCCACGCCGCAGCCCGGTGCCGCGCCGCGCCGCGCGACGCCCTGCCATTCGGCGCCCAGGTTCCAGCGCGCTCCGAGCGGCTGGATGCCCATCAGCTTGACCATCTGGTGCGGCGCATACACCGCCACCGGCTGGGTCGCGCCGCTGTCGCTCGCCCGCGCCAGGCTCAGGTTGCCGCGCAGCCGCGCGCCGCCGTGCGACAGCACCTCGTACTCCAGCTCCAGGCCCTGCGTGCGCACGCTGCCGATGTTCTGGAACACGAAGAGGTCGTCGGCCGGATCGCGCGTGAGCTCGATCAGGCGCCGCGCATCGTTGCGGTACAGCGAGGCGCTGACGCGGTCGCGCGCGCCCGGGTGCCACTCCATCGCCAGCTCGGTGCCGCGCACCGCTTCGCCGCGCAGCGCCGGGTTGAGCTTGTAGCCGCCTACCGTATCGACCTGGTAGTAGGCCTCGTAGGCGTTGGGCGGGCGGTAGGCGCTGCCGTGGATCAGCTTGAACACCAGGTCGTCCTGCGCACGCCAGTGCAGCGCGAGGCGCGGGCTGAACTGGGTGGCGAACTGGCTCACGTGGTCCCAGCGCGCGCCCGCGGTGAGGCTCCAGCGCGGCGAAAGCTCCCACTGGTCTTCGGCGAACACGCCCATGCGGTGCGCACGGCGCGAATCGTCGAGGTAGGTGGCCGCCGCCGGCTCGATGTCGACGTTCTTCTGCCGCAGGTGGGTCGACTGCTGCAGCTCGGTGCCCGCCACCAGCTTGTGGCCGCTCCAGCGCGTGGTGAACCAGCGCGCCTCCAGGCCCCACCACTGGCCGGTGACCACGTCCTGGTTGGCGGTGGGCGGCGGATAGTCGAACACATACTGGCCCTGGAACAGGTAATGGCCGATGAACCAGCGCGCCGAGAGCTCGTCATGCGCGCCCACGGGCTGGCGCCACGACACGTCGAGCATCGAATGCTCGTCGCGGTTGTACTGGCGCGTGTCGCCTTCCATCGACTCGAACAGGAACGGCGTGCCCTTGAGCCGCTCGGCATGGACCACGCTCGCGGTCCAGGCGCCGTGCTCGGCCCGCAGGTAGAGGCTGCTGCGCCGTTCGCGATCGACTGCCCGCTCCGCGCCGCCGATCGCCTCGCCCGGCGCGAGCCGGCGCGAGGCCGACCAGCGCAGCGCGGTGCCATCGGCCCACCGGCGCGCGTCGCCGATGCGCAGCTGGCGCGCGCCGGAGGCCGACTCCATCGTCAGCGACAGGTTGGCCGCCCCCGCCGCAGCGCCCTGCCGCGTGATCACGTTGACCACGCCGAACAGCGCATTGGCGCCGTACACCGCCGAGCCTTGCCCGGGAATGAACTCGACCCGGTCGACGAGGTCGAGGTCGACCGGAAACTCGCTGCCGAGGTAGGCCTGGTCGTAGACGTTGTCGTTGACGCGGTTGCCGTCGATCAGCAGCAGCACGCGGGTGGTGTAGTCGCCGGGCACGAAGAAGCCGCGCACGCCGAGGTAGCTGTACGAGCGGTCGTCGGTCACCGTCAACCCGCGCACCGAGCGCAGCACGTCGGCCAGCGTGCGGTAGCCGAGCGCACGGATCTCGGCCGAGCCGATCACCGTGACCGAGGCCGCGGTCTCGCTCATGCGCTGGCTGAACTTCGACGCGCCGCTGACCTGCAGGTCGAGCAGCGCATCGAGCGAGAGGCTGGCCAGGTCGGCCACGCTCTCGGGCCGGGCTTCGACGGCCACGGCAGCGGGTGCCGCCATCAGGGCGCAGCACAGGGACAGGCTCGCCACCCAGGCCGGGTGTCGAGAGGGCGGTTGCATGCAGTTCTCCACGGTCGCCGATCATGTCTCTTTCGGCAGCCTCTCCGTCACCTGAATGCCGGTTACCCGGTACAAGTTCGCAGAGCAACCCTTCGGCGGCATGCCGGGTGTGGCGCTTTCTACAATGGGCGAGTGACTTCCGACACCCTGGCGCTCAACGCCGACCTCCACTGCCACTCCTGCATTTCCGACGGCACGCTGACCCCCGAGGCCCTGGCCGGGCGCGCACAGGCCAACGGCGTGCAGCTGTGGGCCCTGACCGACCACGACGAGGTGGGCGGCCAGGCCCGTGCCGCCGCCGCCGCGCAAGCCCTTGGGCTGCCGTACCTCACCGGCGTCGAGATCTCGGTCACCTTCGCCGGCGAAACGGTGCACATCGTCGGCCTCGGTTTCGACGCCACCGACGAGGCGCTGCGTGCCGGCCTGGCCGCCACCCGCGGCGGGCGCGAGCGCCGCGCACGCGAGATGGCCGAAGGCCTGGCCAAGGCCGGCATCCCCGGCGCCTACGAAGGTGCGCGCAAGTACGTGAGCAATCCCGACCTGATCTCGCGCACGCACTTCGCGCGCTACCTGGTCGAGACCGGCGTCTGCAGCGAGACCTCCGAGGTCTTCCGCCGCTTCCTCACCGACGGCAAGCCGGGCTACGTGCCGCACCGCTGGGCCGCGCTGGGCGACGCGGTGCGCTGGATCACCGGCGCCGGCGGCGTGGCGGTGATCGCGCACCCGGGCCGCTACAAGTTCAGCGCCAACGAGGAATACGCGCTGTTCTCCGACTTCAAGGAGCACGGCGGCACCGGCGTGGAGGTCGTCACCGGCAGCCACAACCCATCCGACTACGTGAAGTATGCCGACATGGCGCTGGAGTTCGGCCTGCAGGCCTCGCGCGGCAGCGACTTCCATTCGCCCGACGAAAGCCACACCGATCTCGGCACGCTGCCACCGCTGCCCGCGAAGCTCACGCCGGTGTGGCGCGCGCTGGCCGACCGGATCGTGCGGTGAGCCAGAGCGCCGCGGCCGCGCGGGACGCTGCCGCCCGCCCGGTGCTGGGCGTCTCGCTGATCGTCGTGATGGCCGCGTGCTTCGCGACGATGGACACCACGATCAAGTACCTCGGCCACTACCTGCCGGTGCTGCTGATGCTGTGGCTGCGCTATGCGTTCCAGATGCTGGTGATGCTGGGCTGGCTGGTGGTGCGGCGCGGGCGCGAGGGCTTCCGCACCGCGCATCCGCGCTTCCAGTTGCTGCGCGGCCTGCTGCTGCTGACCACCAGCGCGATGAGCTTCTTCAGCGTGCAGTACCTGCCGGTGGCCGAATACACCGCGATCACGATGCTCACGCCGGTGATCGTCACGATGCTCTCGGGCTGGCTGCTGCATGAGCCGGTGTCGCGGCCGCGCTGGCTGCTGGTGATCGGTGGCTTCGTCGGTGCGCTGGTCATCATCCGGCCCGGCAGCGGGCTGTTCGGCTGGGCCGTGCTGCTGCCGCTGATCGGCGCCTGCGCCTATGCGGCCTTCCAGCTGCTGACACGGCGGCTGGCCGGCATCGAGGATCCGTACAGCACCCACTTCTTCACCGGCGCCACCGGCACGCTGCTGCTGACGCTGGTGCTGGCCGCGCACCCGATGCCGATCTGGCACACGCTGGCCGCGCAGCCGGCTTCGCACCTGGTGCTGGTGGCGATGGTCGGTGCGCTCGGCACCGCGGGCCACCTGCTGCTGATCCTGGCGCTCGGCATGGGCCGGCCGGCCACGCTGATGCCGTTTCTCTACAGCCAGATAGCCTTCGCCACCGCCATCGGCTTCCTGTGGCTGGGCCAGTCGCCCGATGGTGTCAGCTTCGCCGGCATGGGCGTGATCGCAGCTTGCGGCGCGGCCTCCGTGTGGCTGAATTTCCGCGAGACCGAGGCACGCATGCGGGTTGCCGCGCTGACCGCGGATACGATCACCGACTGACCATGTCGCAATACTTCGAGGTCCATCCCGACAACCCGCAGCAGCGCCTGCTGAAGCAGGCCGCGCAGATCCTGCACCAGGGCGGCATCGCGGCCGTGCCCACCGACTCCAGCTATGCGCTGGTGTGCCACCTCGACGACAAGGCCGCCGCCGAGCAGCTGCGCCGCATTCGCCAGGTGGACGACAAGCACCACCTCACGCTGCTGTGCCGCGACCTGAGCGAGCTGGCCACCTATGCGCGCGTGGACAACCGGCAGTACCGGCTGCTGAAGATGGGCACGCCCGGGCCCTTCACCTTCATCCTCGAGGCCACCAAGGAAGTGCCGCGCCGCGTGTCGCATCCGTCGCGCCGCACCATCGGCCTGCGCGTGCCCGACCACCGCGTCACACAGCTGCTGCTGGCCGAGCTGGGCCAGCCGCTGCTGGCCACCACGCTGATCCCGCCCGGCGAAGACGAGCCGCTGAACGACCCGCAGGAGATCCGCGATCGCTTCCAGAAGCAGGTGCAGGTGGTGATCGACAGCGGCGCCTGCCCGATGGCGCCGACCACGGTGATCGACTTCAGCGCCGACGAACCGCGCCTCGTGCGCCGGGGACGCGGCGATCCGGAGCGGCTGGGTTTCGCGTTCGAGGACGAAGAAGCTTGAGCCCTCAACCCAAAGCGCCGAGGATGCGCGCCGGGTCGAAACCCAGCTGAGGCTGGCCGCGCACCAGGATCACCGGCGTGCCGGGCGCCTGCAGCGCATTGAAGGTGGCGGCGCACTTGGCATCGTGCTCGACCACGCATTCCTCGTAGGGCACGCGGTGCTGCCTGAGCCACGAGCTGGCAATGGTGCAGTAGTCGCAGCTTTCGGACGACAGCACGCGGATGTCGCCGGGCATCGCCTTGGCAGCCAAGGCTTCGCCCAGCTGCGCCTCGTGGTGGCCGTAGAGCCACTGGCTGCCGCCGCTGATGGCCAGCACGAGCAGGACGAGACCGAACAGCGAGCGACGTGAAGCGGCCATGGCAGTTGGGGAGGGGTTGGCCTGCAAGGATAGCGCCCGCCTCGGCGCCCCGCAATCACCCGCGCGCCGCATGGAAGCGCCGCAGCCGGTTCTTGTTGCCGCACAGCTCGGCGATGCACCACTGGCGCCGGCCGCCCTTGCTGGTGTCGAGGAACATCCAGCCGCATTCAGCATCGCCGCAGCGCCGGATGCGGCTGTAGTCGGCCGTGCCGAGCAAGTGGCAGAACGAGAGTGCGCAGCGCAGCATCGGCTTGTCGAGCGAACGGCAGGCGCGCAGGTCGGGCTGGTAGCGGCCGTCGTGCAGCCGCCACTGCGCGGCTGACAGCGCCTCGGCCTGTGCAGCATGCAATGCATGCAGGTCGGCTTCGTCCGCGGCCTGCTGCAGCGCGATGGCCGACAGCACCCGGTAGCCCGCCTCGCGCAGCGCCTGCGCACGCGCCACTGCCTGCGCCGCCAGCCGCGGATGCTGCACCGCCTCGTCGGACAGCTCGCGCGCCTCGGCCTTGTCGACCGCGCCGGCCGAGAGGCTCCACGACAGCAGCGCCTCCATGCCGCTCAGCCGGTCTTCGGGCTGCGCCCGGCCACGCCAGCACACGGTGTTGACCATGTCGAGCGCGAGCGCGCCGCCCACGTTGTGATGCGGCCAGGAGGGAAGCCTGTTGCTCATGACCCGTTGAAATGCTTAAACTGCGTTTTGAGCATTAGAAGACAAACACCCCCCGGAGACAAGCTTCCATGCGCTCACGCCGCCGCCTCCTGCCTGCCGCCCTGCTCGGCCTCGCGCTGCATGCCCCATGGGCCGCAGCCGACGAACTGCGCAACTGGGCCGATGACCCCTTCGTGCAGCTGAGCCATGACGTGGCCGACTGCCCGGTGCCCAAGGGCCCGCTGATGAACGAGAAGGACTGGAAGGCCGAAGCGCACTGGCGCATCGAGACCGGCACCAGCTGCTGGCTGGCCGGCAAGTGCGCCGACTCCAACGCCTACCGCTACGACGCGGGGCTGGCGCAGGCGCTGTTTCCGAAGCTGCAGAACCCCGAGGCCTTGAAGGGCAGCAGCGTATGGGCCTTCGTGCAGCGGCGCATCCTGTTCCTGCAGGGCTGCGTGCGCGACGAGGCGCAGGGCTCGGCGCTGGAAGCGCTGGCGAAGGGGACGCCGGACCTGGTGATGGTGGTGCCGGCGTTCAAGCTGGGCAGCGATGGGCGCGTGCCCTATCGCCTGCTCACCGAAGCCCCCTGACGGGGGCGCCAAGATCAGACTGCCGCTGTAACGACGATCTCGACCTTCCACTCCGGCTTGGCCAGCTTGGCCTGCACCGTCGCGCGGCAGGGCGTGTTGCCCGGCACCACCCAGCGCTCCCACACCTCGTTGAGCGCGCCGAACTCGGCCAGGTCGGTCACGTAGATCTGGGCCATCAGGATCTTGCTCTTGTCGGTGCCGGCGCGGGCCAGCAGCGCGTCGATCTGGTCGAGCACCTGCTTCGTCTGGCCGGCCATGTCGGCGCTGCCGTCCGTGGCCACCTGGCCGGCGAGGTAGACCGTGCCGTTGTGGACCGTCATTTCCGACAGGCGGGGGCCCACGTCGAATCGTTGAACCATCATTTCGCTCCTTTTTTCGGATGGTGGGGGTGGGCAGCCGCCGGCGCCGCGGGAGCGCTCGCCTTCTGCCCGATCTTGGATTCGGTGCCGGCCATCAGCTTCTGGATGTTGCCGAAGTGGCGCCACAGCAGCAGCAGCGTCATCACGATCGTCGCGTTGGCGATCGGGCCGCTTTCCCAGATGGTCAGTTGATACAAGGGTGCCGCCAGCGCCGCGATGATCGCGGCCAGCGACGAGTAGCGCGTGAGGTAGGCGACCGCCAGCCAGGTCAGCAGCACCAGGCCGCCCAGCGCCGGGTTGAACGCCAGCAGCACGCCTGCCGCGGTGGCCACGCCCTTGCCGCCCTGGAAGCGGAAGAACACCGGCCACAGGTGGCCGAGAAAAGCCGCCAGCCCGACCAGCGCCACCGTGCCCTCGCCCAGGCCCCAGCGCGCGCCGAAGAGCGACACCACCAGCACCGGCACATAGCCCTTGAGCGCATCGAACACCAGCGTCAGGATGGCCGCCTTGCGGTTGCCCGAGCGCAGCACGTTGGTGGCGCCGGGGTTCTTCGAGCCGTAGCTGCGCGGATCGGCCAGACCCATCGTGCGGCTGACGATGACGGCGAACGACAGCGAGCCGATCAGGTAGGCGGCCAGCACCGCCGCGGCGCTCCACAGCATGTCCATAGGTCAGGGGGGACGGTTTCGAGACGAAGCCGCAGAGTTTACTTGGCACGCCCGGCAGGACTTCCGTTCTGGGGATGGGCGAGACCGCCCAGGCTCCCCACAATCGCGCGCCGATGACGACACGCAGACGCCAGGGGGGCGCATGGCCAATCTTCTGATCCGCCACGAAGGCACGGTCTTCGGGCCCTACGCGCCTGCCGAAGTGCAGGCCTTCGTCGACGACGGCGAGCTCGCCGCCGACGATGCCGCCTGGACCGAAGGCCTGGTCGACTGGGAGCCGCTGCACCGTGTGCTGCCGCGGCTCGACACCGAGGCGGCCAACGATGCCGCGCCGGTCTTCACCGACCTCGCGCTGCGCGACGACACGCCACCGGCGGTGAAGGGCTTCTGCTGGGGCGCGTTCTGCATGACGCCGATCTGGTCGATCGGCAACCGGGTGTGGCCGGGGCTGCTGTCGCTGCTGCCCGGGCTGGGCATCTTGGTCACGTTCTGGCTCGGCTTCCGCGGCCGCCAGCTGGCCTGGGCCAAGGGCGGCTGGCAGAGCGTGGACCACTTCAACCGCGTGCAGCGGCGCTGGAGCATCATCGGCGCCATCGTGCTGGGGGCGATGATCGCCGCCGCCATTCCGCTGGTCATGCTGGCGCAGCAGAAGCTCGCCGAGCGGGGCGGTGCAGCCCCGGCCGAGCGCGCGCCGGCGCAGCGCCCCGCCCCGCAGGGCGGCGAGCCGGCAGCCCGCCCGCAGGCACCGCGCGGCCAGGCACCCGCCCAGCAGCCGCAGGGCGAACCCGAGGCCCGGCAGCAGCCGCCGGCCGCCGATGAACCGGCTCCGCAAGCGCCCCAGGGCGGCGCAGGCGGCCGACCCGTCGCGCGCGACCAACTGGAGGCCGGCATCCGCGGCGCGGCCCCGGCCGATGTGGAAGCCGCGTTCGGCCCGCCCAACTACAAGGAAACGCGCCAGGGCATCCTCGTCTACGCCTACCTCGACCTGACGATGAACCCCGCCACCGGCGCCACCGACAAGGCGACGCTGATGCTGTTCGTCAACGGCCGGCTGCACAGCGTGCACTACAAGGAGACCGCCGAATGACCGCCCTGCAGCCCGCCGCGCGCCCGCTCACGTGCAACGCCTGCCAGACGACCAACGCCGCCGGCGCACGCTTCTGCGCGCAATGCGGCGTCACGCTGGGCCCCGCCCGCGCGCTGCCGCCCTCGGCCCAGCGCAGCACCGGCCTGCTCAAGCGCACCGCCGATGGCGTCAGCGGCATGGTGGGCCTGGAGGGCGTGCAGCGCTTCAGCCTCGGCCTGCTGTTCTCCGAGGTGTTCAAGCGCCGCAGCATCGACGAGCTCGAAGACCGGCTGCTCGCCGGCACGCGCAAGAACACACCGCCGGTGATGGAGATCGAGACCGACTGGCCTCGCCCGTGGCTGTTCGGACGGACCTTCGGCGCCGCGCTGCTGCTGTACCTGCTGTTCCAGCTCGGCTGGTTCGCGTTTTCCAACACCAACCTGCTGCCGGGCCTGCTCGTCACGGGCGCCTTCGTGGTGCCGATGTCGGCGGTGATCCTCTTCTATGAGCTGAACACGCCGCGCAACGTCTCGATGCTGGTGGTGTTGCGGCTGGTCTTCGTCGGCGGCGCTGCCTCGCTGCTGATGTCGCTGGTGCTGTTCCGCCTCGGCAGCGACCTGACCCGGCTGTTCAGCGCCTCGGCGGCCGGGTTCATCGAAGAGACCGGCAAGCTGGCCGCGGTGGTGTTCGCCGCGCGCAAGCTGAGCCCGGTGCGCTTCCGCTACACGCTCAACGGCCTGCTGCTCGGCGCCGCCATAGGCACCGGCTTCTCGGCCTTCGAGTCCGCCGGCTATGCCTTCCACGGGCTGATCAACGGCCATGTCAGCGACATGACGTTCTCGATCATCCTGCGCGGGATCCTGTCGCCCTTCGGGCATCCGCTGTGGACGGGCATCACCGCGGCGGCGCTGTGGCGGGTGAAAGGCGCGCGCCCTTTCAGCTCCGAGATGCTGGCCGACGGCCGCTTCCTTCGGCTGTTCTTCTTCAGCGTGGCCTGCCACTTCATCTGGAACGCGGGCTTCGATCTGTTCATCCCGTTCCTCAAGCACCTGATCCTCGGGGCGGTGGGCTGGACCGTCGCCTTCTCGCTCGTGCAGGATGGCCTGCGCCAGGTCCGCGCCGAGCAGGCCGCGGCCCGGCACCTGAAGCCCGTGCCGGCCGATGAGCCGGCACCGGTTTCGACCGTGGAATCCACAAGTCTGGCGGCCTGACACATGCGGGCACAGCGCGCCGCACCCGCGGTGATAAGCTGACCCGCCCGGCGCGAGCCCCACCCGCGGCTCGCGCCCTCCTCCCGCGCCCCACCCTCAGGGCGACGCCGCCTTTCGCTCCGCGCCGCACCGGCGCGGCCCCGTGCGCATCGGCTGGCATGTCTATCGCTTGGCCTTCCCCGACGCACCGCCATGGACACCTTGTCGCCCGTTTCCTCTTCCACGCTGTCCGCGCCGCCGCAGTGGCCCGAGCGCACCCACCTCGAGCTGCACGACGAGCTGCATGCCCGCCCCGCGCTCGCGGTGCAGCGGCCGAGCGTGGTGTCGTACTGGGTGCAGTGGGGCATGGACCCGGCGCGCTCGGAGCAGGCCCTGTGCGCCGCCTGCGCGGCAGCCGGCGAGCCGATGCCACCCGCCGGCACGCGCCACCTGGTGCTGAAGACCGGCGACTTCGCGCTCAAGTACGAGCGCCACGGCGAGTTCATCAGCTGGCAGGTCAACCGGCCGCTGCCCGACGATGGCGAGGCCATCGGCAACCCGGCACTGAAGACGCTGCTGCACGAGGTGCGCGCCCTCGACGCGCTGCCGGCGAGCTTTGCGCAGGCGCTGCGCGGCGAAGGCTGCGGCCAGATGCTGGCGGCCACGCACGTGGTGCTCTTGCGCTGCCACGACGAGGCACTGCTGCCGCGGGCGCGCACCTTGATGAGCTCGCAGCTCGGCGTGGGCGGCAAGGTGGCCGACGACAGCGCACCGCTGCTCGGCTCATGGATCGCCGACGGCAAGGCCGCGGTGCTGACCGACCTGCGCCTGCGCGACGACGGCTTCACGCGGATGATGCTGCTCGACTTCGGCCTCGAAGCCGACCAGGCCGCGCGCGAGGCGCAGCGGCTCTGCGAGATCGAGGCCTACCGCATGCTGGCGATGCTGGGCTTTCCGGTCGCGCAGCGCGAGGCGCAATCGCTGGGTGCGCTGGAGCGCACGCTGCAGCAGACGGTCGACGCGATGGCCAACGAGCGCGCCGGCCACGACGATGCGCAGGCCTTCGACACGCTGACGCGGCTGGCGGCCGAGGTGGAGCACAGCGCCTCGCGCACGCGCTACCGCTTCTCGGCCACCCGGGCCTATCACCAGATCGTGCAGCGCCGGCTGGCCGACCTGCGCGAATCGCGGCTCGATGGGGTGCAGACGCTGTCGGGCTTCCTGAGCCGCCGCTTCGCGCCGGCGATCGCGTTCTGCGAGAGCACCGATGCTCGGCTCACCGACGTGGCCGACCGCATCAACCGTGCGGTGAGCCTGGCCCGCGTGCGGGTCGAGATGCACCGCGAGGCCAACAACCAGCAGCTGTTCAAGGCGCTGGCGCACCGGCAGGCGCTGCAGCTGCGGCTCCAGCAGACGGTCGAGGGCCTGTCGGTCGTGGCGATCAGCTACTACCTGCTGGGGCTGGTGGGCTACCTGGCCAAGGCCGCCAAGAACGTGCCGGCGCTGGAGCCGCTGCACCTGCAGCCCGACGTGGTGGTGGGCCTGGCGGTGCTGCCGGTGGTGATCGGGGTCAAGCTGTTCCTGCAGCGACTGCACAAGCACCTGGGCAGCGAATAGCGGCTCACAGGCTGGCAGGAAAGCGCGGCGATGCCGGGTGGGCGCGCTCGTAGAGCTGCTGGCACGCGATGCAGCGCCGTGCGGTGGGCTGCGCGAACAGCCGCTGCAGGCCGATCTCGCGGCCGCAGTCCTCGCATTCGCCGTACCGCCCTTCGCGCATGCGCTCGCGCGCATCGTCGATGTCGCGCAGCTCCTCGATGTCGCGCTCTTCCTCGGCATGGCGCAGAGCGCTGCGGATGCGCTCCTCGCCCTGCTCGCCCATGTCTTCCACCTCCTCGTGCGTCATGCGCTTGACGAGCTGGTCTTTCTCGGTGCGCACGGTCTTCAGCTCTTCGCGCAGTTCGGCCTCGCGCTCGATCAGCTGTTGTTGAAGGCGTTGCAGGTCGGAGTCGGGGATCTCGGGCATGGCAGTCTCGCTACGCAAGGGGTTGTCCCTTGTGGGCAGCAATCGACATACCGAGCGGCTGGTCAACCGCCTTCGCCGGAGCCGATCCGCGTCAGCGGGTGGGTGGCATGCCAGAACCCCGGGCTGCCGCACTCGCGCACCGCCTGCAGGGTGCCCGCGTCGGTCTGCACTTCGCAGCGCTCCCATCGCACGTGCCACCATTCGGGCGGCTCGTCGGCATCGCGCTCGGCCTCGTCATCGAGGATCTCGATCACGTGATCGCCCGCGGGCCGCCAGGCAAAGCCGAGGCGCGGGGCCGCGCCGAACCCGCTGTGCGATTCGAGCCAGCCCCGGCCATCGCCGCCGAACCAGAGGGTGTCGGACATCACGGCGCCGAACGTGCCCGCCGCGCTGCGCCACAGGCCGACCAACGGATGCGACGGGTTCATCAAGCCAATGCGCAGTTCACCGGCTTCGCCTCGAGCAGCCGCGTCAGCACCGAAGGCTCGATGCCCACGAGAAAGCCGCGCCGCCCGCCGTTGATGCAGATGCGCGGCAGCTCGAGCACGCTGGCCTCCACATAGACCGGCATCGCCTTCTTGGTGCCGAACGGCGAGGTGCCGCCGACGAGGTAGCCGCTGTGGCGCTGCGCGACCTCGGGCTTGCAGGGCTCCACGCTCTTGGCGCCGATCGCGCGGGCGAGGTTCTTGGTGCTGACCTGCCGGTCGCCGTGCATCAGCACGATCAGCGGCTGGGCCTTGTCGTCCTGCATCACCAGGGTCTTGACGACCTCGTGCTCGGGCACGCCGAGCTGGCGCGACGACTCGGCGGTGCCGCCGTGGTCCACGTAGTCGTAGACGTGTTCGGTGAAGGCCACGCCATGCTGGCGCAGCATCTGCGTGGCGGGGGTTTCGCTGACGTGGGCGTTCTTCTTGGCCATGCCCTCAAGTTTCGCGCAAGCGCGGATGGTCGCGCCAGGCCGGCATGGTGCGCATGTAGGCACGGGTCTGGCGCTCGGCCTCCTCGCGCGAGAGGTCGGGGTTGCGCCGCAGCGACCATTGCAGCATGCGCTCGAAGCGCTCGTCGAAGGGCTGCAGCGCGCCATCCCCGGTGGTGCAGTACTGGCAGTACAGCCCGCTGGAGATCGACATGCCGCAGCTCTGGCAGGCGTGGGTGGATGGGGTGGTCATGGGTGGTCCTCCAGGGTGTGATCGTGCGGGGTGGCCGATGCGCGCACCAGCGCGGCCATACCGCGCAGCAGCGCGTCGCGGTCGACGGCGGGCAGGCGCTGCAGGGCTTGCCGCAGCCGTGCGGGATCGAGCGGCGACAGCGCCTTGCGCAGCAGCTCGGCGCCCTCGTCGCTGAGCCAGACCAGCGTGCGGCGGCGGTCGCGGCTGTCCTTGAAGCGCACCAGCAGGCCGCGCTCCTCGAGCCGGTCGAACAGCTCGCTGGTGGCTGATTGAGCGCGGTCGAAATGCCGGCAGGCCTCGGCCACCGTCAGCGGGCCGCTGCGCGACAGATGCGTGAGCAGCGCCACCGCTTCCGGCGACAGGCGGCGCTCGGGCTTGCCCCAGCGCGTGTGCAGCTGCTCGTAGAGGCGGACGTAGTGCGCGAGCACCTCGTCGGCCAGCGCGTGCAGCGAAGCCTCGTCATGGGTCGTCGTCATGCGGCGGGACTCTAGCGGCCGCAGATTGCATCGCCAATCCCGATGGATCAGACCGGCTGGCAGGCCGGCAGCGGATGGGGCAGCTCGGGCCACACCTCACGCAATGCCTTGTCGTCGAGCATCACCACGTAGCCGGGCTCGGCGCTCCAGCGCAGCCAGAGGCTGGCGCGCCACGAGTCCGGCGGCTCGGCCGCGCCGGCACCGCTGCGGCACAGCGCCGGCTCCACGCCCATCGTGAGGTCGTTCTTCTTGCCCTTGCCGTTGTCGGCCACCTTCCACAGGCCGGCGCGCTCGCGCAAGGCGGCGATGCGGGCCTGGGCCTGCTCGTCGAGCTTGAGCAGCACCCATTGGCCCGGGTGGTTCACGGCGGCGGGCCAGCGCTCGCCCGCAGGCGGCTGCGCGCTCGGGCGCATTGGCAGGCGCTCGTGCAGCACCTCGCCAGTGGCGCCGCGCGTGAGCTTGATGTCGATCACCAGCGCCTCCGGCGGGAACTGCAGGCCCGGCGGCAGGTAGACCGCGGCGCGCAGCTGCGCCGGATCGAAGTGCTCGAAATCGAACTTGCGCAGTGCCCACAGCGAGCTGAGCGGGATCTGCCCGCAGCCGCTGAGCATCAGGGCCAGCGCCAGCAGCAACAGGCAGAGCACACACCAGCCGGCGCCCCGGCCGGGGCTGCGATGGAGAGAAGGGGTTGATTCGTTGACGTTCATTTTTTATTGTTTTACATTAAGTTTTGCACGCTTGGCAATACCCAACACCCATGGATGAATTCAACCCCGCCCTCGCCCAGCCTTCGGGCGCGCCGCTGCTCTCACCGTCGCTGAAGCGGCTTGCCACGGTGGTGCGGGTGCTGGTGCTGCTGGGAGCGCTGGCCCTGCTGTCGGTGCCGGTGTGGCTGTGGTCGTCGCCCGAATGGGTGCACGCCGAGGCGATGAGCACGATGGGCATGGCCGGCCAGCCGGTCACGATCGACCGGCGCGCGCTGTGGCTCAACGCGGCCGTGAGCCTGCCGTCGCTGGCCACCGGCTTCTTCCTGCTGTGGCAGCTGTGGCGGCTGTTCGGCGAATATGCGCGCGGCCATGTCTTCGGCCGCAGCGCGCTGCGGCATCTGCGGCGCCTCGCGCTCGGCGTGGTGGTGCTGGGCGTGCTGGCGCCGCTGACGCGCACCGCCAGCATCCTGATGCTGACACTGGGCAACGCGCCGGGGCAGCGCCAGCTGCTGATCAACATCTCGTCCGACGACTACATGCGCGTGCTGTTCGGTGCGGTGCTGCTGGCCATCGCCACCGTGATGGCCGAGGCGGTGCGCGTCGCCGAAGACCACGCGGGCTTCGTCTGATGCCCATCGTCGTCAACCTCGACGTGATGCTCGCGAAGCGCAAGATGCGCTCGCGCGAGCTGGCCGAGCGCGTGGGCATCACCGAGCAGAACATCTCGCTGCTGAAGTCGGGCAAGGTGCGCGGGGTGCGCTTCGACACGCTGGAGCGCATCTGCGAGGTGCTCGAATGCCAGCCTGGCGACCTGCTCGAATACCGGCCCGGGCCCCACGAAGGCGAGCCGGGCTGAGGATGTGCGGATGAACGCTCCTGGCAGCGCCCTGCCCTCGCCGTGGCCGCGCCGCCGGCGCCCGCTGCTGCCCGGCCTCGTGGTGCTGGCGCTGCATGCGCTGCTGGTGGCCTGGCTGTGGCAGGCGCGCTGGGCGCCGCTGCCGGAGCGCGGCGTGGCCGAGCGGGTGCTGAGCGTGCGCCTGGGCTGGCCCGAGCCGGCGCCGCGGGTAGCGGCGCCCGCCCCGGCCGTAGTGCGCTCCGAACGCCCGCCGGATGCCGCGTCCCGAATCCGGCAGCCTCGCTCCGAGCCTGCGGCGAGGACCGAACGTCCGTCCATTGCACCCTCCACCTCCGAGGCGGCCCCAGCAGCCGAGCCCGCCATCGCCGCGCCGCCACTGGCCTCGGCCAGCGCACCGCCCCCACCGCTGCTGCTCGACACCGAGGCCACGCGCCGTGCGATCCGCCAGGCAGCGCGCGCCCCATCGATCGGCGAACGCGCGGCCGTCGCCAGCGCCGAGCCGCGCCAGTTGCGGCCCGAGGAGCAACTGGGCCAGCAGATCGAGCACTCGGCGCGCGGCGACTGCCTCAAGGGCGAATACTTCGGCGGTGGTGCCGGCCTGCTGAGCCTGCCCTTCCTGGCCGCGGCCGTGGTGCGCGACAAATGCCGGCACTGAGACAGAAGCGCCGGCGCGATCAGCCCTGCGCCGCGTCCTCGGCCACGCGCAGGAAGCGCTGCTCGAACTCGGCCGCCGGCAAGGGCCGGCTGAAGTAATAGCCCTGGAACAGCGCGCAGCGCTGGCGCCGCAGGTACTCGGCCTGTTCGGCCGTCTCGACACCCTCGGCCACGACATGCAGCTGGAAGCGCCGCGCGATCGCGATGATGGCCTCGACGATCGCCGCGTCGTTCGGGTTCTCGACCACGTCGCGCACGAAGCTCTGGTCGATCTTGATGCCGTCGACCGGCAGCTGCTTCAGGTAGCTGAGCGATGAATAGCCGGTGCCGAAATCGTCGATGTGGAAGCGCACGCCCGCCTCGCGCAGCCCCTGCATCGTGATCACGGTCTGCGCCGCATCGGTGACCAGCACGCCCTCGGTCACCTCGAGCACGAGCCGGTGCGTGTCGGCCCCGGCGGCGCTGAAGATGCGGCGCAGCCGGGCACCGAAATCCGGCAGCAGGAACTGCCGCGGACTGATGTTCACCGAGAGGCAGCAGTCGTCGCCGAACAGGCCGGCCTCATGCCAGGCCCGCATCTGGCGCGCGGCCTCGGCCAGCACCCAGTCGCCGATCTCGACGATCAGGCCCGAATCCTCGGCCACCGGAATGAACTCCGAGGGCGGCATCGAGCCGCGCACCGGATGGTGCCAGCGGATCAGCGCCTCGGCGCCGAACAGCCGGCCCTGGGCATCGACCAGCGGCTGGTACACCAGCGAGAACTGCTGCCCGGCCAGCGCCTCGCGCAGCTGCGTCTGCATCGCATGGCGCTCCTGCACTGCGGCCTGCATCGCGGGCTGGAAGAAATGCACGCAGTTGCGGCCCTCGCTCTTGGCGTGATGCAGCGCGGTGTCGGCGTTGCGCAGCAGGCTTTCGGTGTCATGGCCATCGCCGGGGAACAGCGTGACGCCGATGCTGGCCGTCACGTGCAGCGGCTGCCCCTCGATGACATAGGGCTGGCCCAACGCGCTGCGCAGCTTGCCGGCCATCTCGAGCGCATCGTGCGCGGCGCGGCGCGCATCGTGGCCCAGGCCGAGCAGCATCACGACGAACTCGTCGCCGCCCAGCCGCGCCACCATGTCGGTCTGGCGCACGGTGGCCAGGAGCCGGTGCGTCGCGTTGACCAGCAGCGCATCGCCCACGCTGTGGCCCAGCGCATCGTTCAGGTGCTTGAAGTGGTCGAGGTCGATGAACATCAGCGCGCCGTGCAGGTCGAGCCGCTGTGCGACCGTGGCCTCGTGCTGCAGCCGCTGCAGCAGCGCGCGCCGGTTCGGCAGGTCGGTCAGCGCGTCGTGGAAGGCGAGGCGCGCGGCCTCGGCTTCGGCGCTGCGGCGGGCCGCGATGTCTCGTTCGAGCTCGGCGTTGGCGGTGCGCAGGCGTTCGTAGCTGTCCTGCAGGTGCGCGCCCAGGTCGTTGACCGAGCGCACCACGCGGTCGAGCTCGTCGGCATGGGCCGCCGGGGGCCGCTGCAGCGCGAGCGGCTGCGGCGGCCGGGCCACGTCGTAGCGGGCGAAGTAACGCGACAGCGCGGTGAGGTGCCGCGTGACCAGCCGGTGCACGAGGAACAGGATGAACATCGACACCAGGAAGGTCTTCACGCCCTGGCTCACGAGGATGACCAGCGCCTTCTCGCTCAGGCGCCGGTACACGTCGTCGAGCGAGGCTTCCAGGGTCAGGGTGCCGACGGGGCGGACACCGCTGCGGTCCAGGTACACCAGCGGCGCGCTCCAGTGCAGCGCGTTCTGCGGACCCGGCTCGCCGAGCGCCACTTCCAATGGCTTCTTGCTGCCCGTCACCGTCTCGCGCACCACGGCGGCCCGCATGTCGGGCAGGCGCATCACGCCCTCGAGCTGCACGCCGATCTGCTCGGCATCCATGTTCCACAGGCTGCGGGCCAGGCTGTCGCGGTAGCTGCTGCCGATCTCGTGCAGGCGGCTGTCGATCGCGACGCGGTCGCGCTCGTATTCGAGGTAGAGCTGCACGCCGGTGAGCAGCAGCGTGACCAGCGAGCTGAACAGCAGGATGTACAGCAGCAGCCGGCGTCCGATGCCGCGGAACGGCCGCACGCCGGGGGCAGCGCGCGGGCTGCCACCCCGGTCCTCGGTCCACACACTCCCCGTGGCCGTCGTGCGCTGCATTCGGAACGAACCCCTGACTTCGTGGGCTGGCGGATCTGTATCGATCCAGACCTGCCTTATGCCACGGGCCGGCACCTGCCCGCGCCGAAATCAGGCCGGCGGCGTGGAATTTGCCCGGTTCCGCGCGCGCTCTTCTTCCTGCAGCCGCAGCACCCGGCGCTGCACCTTGCCGGTGGTGGTCATCGGGAGCGCCTCGATGAACTCGATCTCCTTCGGGTACTCGTAAGGCGCGAGCTGGCCCTTCACGTGCTGCTGCAGCTGCGCCACCAGTGCGGCCGAACCCTCGTAGCCCGTGGCCAGCACCACGTAGGCCTTGACCACCGCGCCGCGCTCGGCATCGGGCTTGGGCACCACCGCCGCGTTGGCCACCGCCTCGTGCTTGACCAGGCAGTTCTCGATCTCGCTCGGGCCGATGCGGTAGCCGGCGGCCTTGAACACGTCGTCGCTGCGGCCCTGGTACCAGAGGTAGCCGTCATCGTCCATCGTCGCGGTGTCGCCGGTGCGGCACCATGAGTCGTGAGGATCGCCGGTGAACTTGGCGCGCGTGGCCTCCGGGCTCTTCCAGTAGCCGAGGAAGAACACCGGATCGGGATGGCCATGGATGTCGCGCCGGTGCACCGCCACGTCGCCCGGCGTGCCGCGCGGGCATTCGTTGCCGTCGTCGTCGATCACCGCCACGCGATGGCCGGGATAGGCCCGGCCCATGCTGCCCGGCCGCGCCGGCCAGTGCAGCGCGCAGTTGCCGACGAAGTAGTTGATCTCGGTCTGGCCGAACATCTCGTTGATCGTGATGCCCAGCTCGCGCTGGCCATAGGCGAACACCGCATCGCCCACCGCCTCGCCGGCGCTCATGATCGCGCGCAGCTTCAGCGCGTAGTGCTGCCGGGGATGCGGCACCGCCTTCATCATCGCCTTCAACGCGGTGGGAAACAGGAAGGTGTGCGTGACCCCGTGGCGCGCCATCAGTTCGAAGGCCTTCTCGGCGCCGAAGCGGCCCTGGTAGGCCACGATGGTGCGGCCGAAGTAGAGCGTGGGCATCAGCGCATCCCACAGCCCGCCGGTCCAGGCCCAATCGGCCGGCGACCAGAACACCGCGTCATGCTGGGGAAACCAGTTCTGGCTCGCGACGAAGCCGCTCAGGTTGCCGATCAGCGCCCGGTGCGGGATCAGCGCGCCCTTGGGCGGGCCGGTGGTGCCGCTGGTGTAGATGAGCACCGCCGCGTCGTCGGCCTGCGTCTGCAGCGCGCTGAACTCCGCCGACTCGCGCTGCAGCGCGGCGTCCCAGTCGATGTCGCCCTGCCCGCTCGCGCCGCCGACGGCCATCACGGTCTGCAGGCCCGGGCAGGCGGCCCGTGCGGTGCGCAGGTTGGCGATCGCGCTCTCGTCGACGATGGCGAGCCGGGCCTCGCTGTGCTGCAGCCGGTATTCGAGCGCATCGGGGCCGAACAGCATCGACAGCGGCATGGCCACGGCGCCGAGCTGGTACAGCGCGATGTGCGCGACCGCCGTCTCGAAGCGCTGCGGCATCACGATCGCGACGCGGTCGCCGCGCGCGACGCCCAGGCGCCGCAATGCATGGGCGAGGCGGTTGGCTTCGCGCTGCAGCTCGCCATAGCGATGAAGCGAGACCGTGCCGTCTTCGCGCTCGTGGACGATGGCCACCGCATCGGGCGTTTCGCGCGCCCAGCGGGCGCAGCACACCTCGGCGATGTTGAAGTCGGGCGGAACGTGCCAGCGGAAATCGCGGTAGATCTGCTCGTAGCGGTCGTCGGCGCGGGGCATGGGGCTCACTTTGCAGCGGACTGGGCGGCGAGCCGGGCCTGCAACGCCTGGTAGCGCGCGGCCTGCGCCGCATCGCCCTTGGCCTCGTACACCGCGGCCAGCTCCTCGTAGGTGTCGGCATCGGGCGCATGCCGCGCATCGGCGTCGCGCTCCATCCGCAGCAGGATCGCCAGCGCCTCGTCGTGGCGCTTCAGCAGGCGCAGCGTGTGGGCCACCATCCAGCGTGCATAGGCGATGTCGTCGGGCTGGCCGCGTCGCTCGTAGGCCGCCTCGGCCTCGCGCGCCACCGGCAGCGCCTCGTCATGGCGGCCGGCCTCGTTGAGCGCGACCACCAGGTTGGCCAGCGCCGGCGCCTCCCAGCGGCGCGCCTTGGGGTCGGAGGCGGCGCGCGCATAGTCGGCGGTGCGGCGGTTCCATTCGATCTGGCCGGCCACATCCGGCTCGACCAGCGCCACCATGTGCAGTGCATCGCCGGCCAGTGCCTGCAGGCCGGCGGCCTGCGCCTCGTCGAAGGCACGCAGGAACAGCGGGCGTGCCTCGGCCGGCTGCTTGGCCGAGCGCAGCGTGCGGCCGCGCTCCAGCAGTGCCCGCACCTTCGGCTCGGGGCCGGCCTTGGCCAGCGCCGGCGCCAGCGCATCGAGCTCGCGATGGGCATCGTCGAACCGGCCGCGCAGCGAGTAGGTGCGCGCGATCTGCGTGCGCAGCACCAGCGCTTCGTCGCCCTGGGCCTCCTTCAGCGCGGCACGGAAACGCGCCTCGCTCTCGGCGGGCTGGTTGTAGTTCCACAAGGCATCGACATCGACGGCAGCGGCCATGGCCGGCCCTCCCAGGCTGAGTGCAATGACAACGGTGGCGAGGCCCTGCCGCATGAAGCGTCAGTCGTTCCTGCCGAACGCGGCGAGCGCCTCGCCGGTCACGCGGCAGATACGCCAGTCGGGCATCACGGTGGCGCCCATCTTCTCGTAGAAGCGGATCGCGTTCTCGTTCCAGTCGAGCACGCTCCATTCGAAGCGGCCGTAGCCGCGCTCGACCGCGATCTGCCCCAGCCGCGTGAGCAGCGCCTTGCCCAGGCCCGAGCCGCGGTGCGCAGGCCGCACGTACAGGTCTTCGAGGTAGAGCCCGGGTTTGGACAGGAAGGTCGAGAAGTTGGTGAAGAACAGCGCGAAGGCCACGACCTCACCGCCCACCTCGCCGACGATGGCCTCGACCACCGGCCGCTCGCCGAACAGGTGCGGATGCAGCGTTTCGGGCGTGACGCGCAGCAGGTGGGTCAGCTTCTCGAATTCGGCCAGTTCGGTGATCAGGCCGACGATGGCCGGCACGTCGCGCGGCTCGGCGGGTCTCAGGGCATGGGCAGTGGTCATGCGGCCGATTCTGTCACCGCGTCGACAGCGGAAAATCCCTCGTTCCCCTACGATCGGCGCATGAGCGAAGCCGTGTATGCCCCGCGCCGCCAGGGGCGCAGCCAGTTCCTGACCGTGCGCGGCCTGCGCACCCACGTCACCACCTGGGGCGACCCGTCGCTGGTGACGCCCGAACGCCCGCCGGTGGTGATGGTGCACGGCTGGATGGACGTGGGCGCGTCGTTCCAGTTCGTGGTCGACGCGATGCACACCGACCGCTACGTGATCGCGCCCGACTGGCGCGGCTTCGGCCTGACCGACACGCCCGCAACCGACACCTACTGGTTCGCCGACTACCTGGCCGACCTCGATGGCCTGCTCGACACGCTGGTCTCCGGCCAGGCCATCGACCTGGTGGGGCACAGCATGGGCGGCAACGTGGTGATGCTGTATGCCGGCATCCGCCCGGCGCGCATCCGCCGGCTGGTCAACCTCGAGGGTTTCGGCATGCCCGAGACCAAGCCGGAGCAGGCGCCGCGGCGCTACCTGCAATGGCTGGAGGAACTGAAGACACCGCCCGAGCTGAAGCCCTACGACAGCCTGGCCGCGGTCGCGCAGCGCCTGCAGAAGACCAACCCGCGCCTGCCAACCGACAAGGCGGCGTGGCTCGCTAGCCACTGGTCGCGCCGGCGCGACGACGGCCGCTGGCACCTGCTGGCCGACCCCGCCCACAAGCGGGCCAACCCCATCCTCTACCGCAAGGAGGAGGTGCTCGCCTGCTGGCGCAGCATCACCGCGCCGGTGATGTGGGTCGAGGGCGACGAGACCGACGTCACCAAGTGGTGGGGCGACCGCTATCCGCGCGCGGATTTCGAGTCGCGCCTCGCCGTGGTGCCCCGGCTGGAGCGCCACCGGCTCACCCGCTGCGGCCACATGCTGCACCACGACCAGCCGGAAGCGCTGGCGGCGCACCTGGAGAACTTCCTGCGCTAGAGATGTCGCCCCCCACGTCGCTTCGCTCCTGCCCCCCGAGGGGGTGCTCAGCCGCCTTGAGGCGGCTCGGCGCCGGCTGAGCCCACCGGCAGGCGTGCCATGCGAAAATCCCGAGCTTGCCCGCGCCTAAGGCGGGCGAGCCACAAGGAAGATTTCACATGGACATCGAACGCATCAACGCGATCGGTACCACCCTCGCCGATCTGAAAGCGCGTACCGAAGCGCTAAGGGGGTATCTTTGACTACGACCGCAAAGCCCTGCGGTTGAATGAAGTCAATGCCGCGCTCGAGAACCCGAGCGTCTGGAACGATCCCAAGCGCGCCCAGGAACTGGGCCGCGAGAAGAAGACGCTGGACACCGTGGTCGAAACGATCGACCACCTCACCAGCAACCTGAACGACAACACCGAGCTCTACGAGATGTCGAAGGCCGACCAGGACTTCGACGGGCTCGCGGCCATCGAGGCCGAGGCCGACAAGCTGCGCGAGACGGTCGAGCAGCTCGAGTTCCGCCGAATGTTCAACAACCCGGCCGATCCGTCCAACTGCTTCATCGACATCCAGGCCGGCGCCGGCGGCACCGAGGCCTGCGACTGGGCCAGCATGCTGCTGCGCCAGTACCTCAAGTACTGCGAGCGCAAGGGCTTCAAGGCCGAGGTGATGGAAGAGACCGAGGGCGACGTGGCCGGCATCCGCTCGGCGACGATCAAGGTGGAAGGCGAATACGCCTTCGGCCTGCTGCGCACCGAGACCGGCGTGCATCGCCTGGTGCGCAAGAGCCCGTTCGATTCGTCCGGCGGCCGGCACACCTCGTTCG